>NZ_MULI01000031.1 GCF_002939385.1 Streptomyces sp. MH60
CGGCTCCGGCGCCCACTTCAGCACCGGCACCCGCTCCGGCGTCGTCTGAGCCCTTCGTGCCCCCTGCCGCGTCCTCCCTTCCGGCTTCCCCCGCGCCGACGCCCGCGCCCGCGGCCCCGCGGGTCCCCGCGCCCGCGCCGGTGCACTCCGCACCCGCGGCTCCCGCCGCCCCGGCGGACGACGCGTCCTCGCTCCGCGGCCGCACGGTTGCGATGACCCGTATCCGCCGGGCCATCGGCAACAACCTGAAGAAGGCGCTGCTGGAGCAGGCGCAGCTCACCTCGACGGTCGAGGCCGACGTCACCCGGCTGATGCGCCTGCGGAACCGGGCGAAGGACGGGTTCCTGGCCCGCGAGGGACTCAAGCTCTCCCCCATGCCCTTCTTCGTCAAGGCGGCCGCCCAGGCGCTGAAGGCGCATCCGGTGGTCAACGCCCGGATCAACGAGGACGAGGGGACCATCACCTACTTCGACACCGAGAACATCGGGATCGCGGTCGACACGGAGGCCGGTCTGATGACCCCGGTCGTCAAGGCGGCCGGTGACCTCACCGTCGCCGGGCTCGCCCGGGCCGTCCACGACCTCGCCGACCGGGCCCGCGGTGGTCACCTGACCCCCGACGACGTGTCGGGCGCGACCTTCACGATCTCCAACACCGGTTCGCGCGGCGCGCTGTTCGACACCGTCATCGTGCCGCCGAACCAGGCCGCGATCCTCGGCGTGGGCGCCACGGTCAGGAGGCCGGGGGTCGTGCGCGTCGGTGACGAGGAGGTCATCGGCGTCCGGGACCTGGTGCACCTGTCGCTGTCGTACGACCACCGGCTGGTGGACGGGGCGGACGCGGCCCGCTACCTGACGGCGGTCAAGGCGCTCCTGGAGTCGGCGGCGTTCGAGGACGACCTGTACCCCGACGCCGCTGCGTGAGCGAGGAAAGCCGGTGCGGGCGACGCCCGCACCGGCTTTTCCGTCGGCGGCGGATGCCGCGGAGGCGGAGCTTGACGGCGCCCGCGCGCGTCACCGTCGGGGGACGGTCGGGTGGGCCACCAGGTCGTGGACCCGGACCCAGGCGGTGACGGTGCCGCCCTCTTCCCTGCGCTGCACAGGAGGGGGCGCGTGGCGCAGCATGGCGTCGATCCGCTCGTCGCCGGCCAGGAAGAGACCGTAGAGCGTCGTCCAGCCGCCGGCCCGCGCGTGCTCGCCCAGGTGGTGGAGCAGGCGGGTGCCGAGTCCACGGCCCTGCCAGGAGTCCTCGACCAGCAGCGCCGCCTCGACGGCCGTGTGAACCGGCATCAGATGGCCCACGGCGACGATGCGGCCGGTGGCGCCCAGGGCGGCCAGGTGTACCGATCCGGGGCGGGACAGCAGAGTGGGCACATACGTGCGGGGGTCGGCCATCGCCCGGTGGTAGCGGCTCCACAGGGTCCGCGGCGAGCAGCGGCGGTGCATCGCCACGGTGCGGGCGAGTTGGCCGGGGCCTATCGGGATGATCCGCGGTTCGCGGCGCATGAGTCCGTCCTTGGGCGGCCGGGAACCGGGTGCGCGACACGCACACGGTGCGGGGTCGGGGAAGGGCCGGCGGTGCACCGCCGGCCCTTCGATCACCGGGTGCGCTCTCAGCGCACCGAGCGGGCGGCGTCCTCGATGACGCCGGTGACCTTTCCGGGGTGCGAGACGCTCACCGCGTGGGACGATCGCACCTCCGTGGTGCGGGCACCGGCCCGCCGGGCCATGAACTCCTGGGCGGCGGGCGGGATGTTGAGGTCCTGGGTGGCGACCAGAACCCAGGAGGGGATGGTCTTCCAGGCCGGTTCGGCCGCTCCCTCGCCCAAGGCCTCCTGGGTGACCGGACGTTGGGTGACGGTCATGAGGTCGGTCTTGTTGCGGGGCACGTCGGCCGCGAACTGATGGCGGAACTTGTCGTTCTGGATGTAGAGGTCGGTGCCCGGGGAACCGTCGGCGTTCGTCACCGGCACGGGGCGCAGCGCCTCGCCGAGGGTGCTGCCGGGGAACCGTCCGGACAGGTCGACCGCGCTCTCGCCCTTCTCGGGGAGGAAGGCGGCAAGGTAGACCAGCGCCTTGACGTTCTTGTTGCCGGTGGCGGCGTTGCTGATGACCGACCCGCCGTACGAGTGACCGGCGAGCACGACGGGGCCCTCGATTCCGGCCAGGACGTCCTTGAGGTAGGCGGAGTCGCCGCTCAGGGAGCGCAGCGGGTTGGCGACGGCGACGACCGGGTAGCCGTCGTGCCGGAGCCTGTCGATGACGCCGTTCCAGCTCGTGGAGTCGGCGAACGCACCGTGGACCAGGACGACGGTGGGCTTGTCGCCGCGGTCGGCGGGGCCGCCCTTGTCGGCGGAGGCCGGGGCGATCGTGGTGGCGAGCAGGCCGGCGGCGACACCGGCGCCGGCCAGGACGGTCATCGTCGTGTGGGTTCGGCTTATGCGGGAGGTGCGGTTCATGTCGCATGCCTTTCGGGCGGGATCGTGATCGGTGTTCGCGGCACCCATGGGGCTGCTCGCGGGAGAGGGCGGGCGCTCGGGCCGACGGGGCGTGGGTGCGCGGTGCCGACCGCCGCGGGGGCGGGCCGGTCCCGCCGGCCGTACGTTGTGTCGCCTTTTCACCTTTGAGACCGGAGACCCGCCCCATGCGTGACATGGTGTGAAGATGACCTCTGCCGGGGTGCGTCACCTCGGGGGTTCAGGACCCGTGTCGACCGGTGATCGACTCGTGCTCGGTCGCCGTGGGCTTGGGGACCTGCGTGCCGGGGCCGTAGAGGAAGCCGCTGAGCCCGCTGCGCAGGCGCTGTGTGCGACGGGGCACGGCACCGTCCCCCTCGCGCGCGGACGCGGCGTCCAGGGGCCGGTACTGCTCGTACGCGGTCAGTGTGTGCAGTCGCGCCGGGTCGAGGGGTTCGTGCACCTCGACGTACTCGCCGTGCGGCAGGCGCTTGATGACGCCGGTCTCGCGGCCGTGCAGCACCAGGTCGCGGTCCCGTCGCTGGAGTCCCAGTGCCACGCGCTTGGTGACGAGGAAGGCCAGGACCGGGACGACGAGGAGGCCGACCCGCACGGCCCAGGTCACGTCGTTGACGGACACGTGCAGGCGGGTGGCGATGATGTCGTTGGCGGCACCGATCAGGGCCACCGAGTAGACACTGAGCCAGGCCACGCCGAGGGCGGTGCGCACCGGGCGGTTGCGGGGACGGTCCAGCAGGTGATGCTCGCTGTCGTCGTCCGTGACCCAGGCCTCCAGGAACGGATAGGCCCCCATGGCCAGGAAGAGCAGCACCCCGGTCAGCAGCGGCAGGAGGTTGTCCAGGGCCAGGGTGTGGCCCCAGAAGTCGATCTCCCAGCCGGGCATGACGCGCAGCAGTCCGTCGGCGACGCCCATGTACCAGTCGGGCTGGGATCCGGCGGAGACCTGGTCGGGGCGGAAGGGGCCGTAGTCCCAGACGGGGTTGATCTCGGCGACGGCGGCCATGAAGAAGATCACGCCGGTCACGAGGAAGAAGTAGCCGGCGGCCTTCACGGCGTACACCTTGGCCGGGAGACCGACGACGTTGTCGCGGGTGCGGCCGGGTCCGGGGTACTGCGCGGGCCGGTGGCGCAGGGCCAGGACCACGTAGCCGACGATGAGGACGACCATGAGTGCGGGGATGACCAGGACGTGCAGGGCGTTGAAGCGGGCGATCAGGTCGTCGCCGGGGAACTCACCGCCGAAGAGGAAGAACGACAGGTAGGTCCCGACGACGGGGATCGACAGGATCGTGCCGTTCACGACCTGGAGGCCGGTGCCGGACAGCAGGTCGCCCGGCAGGTCGTAGCCGGTCAGACCCGCGAACATCGCCAGGACGAGCAGTCCGAATCCCAGCACCCAGTTCAGCTCCCGCGGCTTGCGGAACGCGCCGGTGAAGAAGATCCGCAGCAGGTGGGCGAGGACGGCGGCGACGAAGACCAGGGCAGCCCAGTGGTGTGCCTGGCGGACGAGCAGGCCGCCGCGGACGTCGAAGGAGATGTGCAGGGTCGAGTCGAAGGCCTCCGACACCAACTGCCCGCGCAAGGGGGTGTAGTCGCCCTGGTAGACCACGAGGTCGGAGGAGGGGTGGAAGTAGAAGCTCAGATAGACACCGGTGATCAGCAGGATCACGAAACTGTAGAGCGCGATCTCACCGAGCATGAACGACCAGTGATCGGGGAAGACCAGGCGCCGGACGGAGCGCGCGCCACGGCGTCGGCCCAGCCGGCTGTCCGCCCATCGGGCGAGCCTCTCCCCCGTGCGCTCCTGCTCCGGCTCCACCGGCCGGCTGTCGTGGCCCATCTCTTCACCCTTCGTTTCTGCGTCACCCGCGGCTCACCGGCGCCGCGGTGGCGGGCTTGGCCGCGGATCCGCGGCAGTGGCGCGGCGCGAGGGCTTCCGGCCGCCGTGCGCCCGTGGCGGGGGTGTGGGGGCCCTCGCGGATCGCCCGACCGGGAAGACCGTCCGGCACACGTATGGCGCGATGAATCCGACTCATCCGGCACCGTGCTGTTCGGCATGATTCGTGTGTTGCTGTCGTCACCATGACCGGCGAGACGGCGCGGGTGTGACATGCGCGGTGTCACCCGGGCACGACAGCGGCGGGACGGCCCCGGCGTGGCCCGCGCCCGGGTCCGGGCGTCAGCGGGACACGACGTTCTCCAGCTCCTCACCCGCGGCGAAACGGCTCAACTGGCGTCGGACGAGCTGTTCGAGACGGGGCCACAGGGAAGACGTGAACGCGCCGACGTGCGGCGTGATCAGCACGCCGGGTGTCTCCCGCAGCGGATGTCCCGGCGGGAGCGGCTCGGGGTCGGTCACGTCGAGCGCGGCCCGCAACCGGCCCTCGTGGGCCTCCTTGAGCAGGGCATCGGTGTCGACCACGGCCCCGCGTGCCACGTTGACGAGCAGGGCGCCGTCCTTCATGCGGGCCAGCATGCCCGCGTCGAAGAGCTGACGGGTCTGCGGGGTCAGCGGGGTGGACAGCACGACGACATCGGCGTCGGCCACGAGCCGGGGCAGGTGTGCGGCGGAGCGGACGGGGCCCCGGGGTGCGCCCCGGTCCGCGCCGGCGACGCGGGTCACCGCGCATCCGAAGGGCACCAGGAGCTCCTCCAGCGCGGAGCCGACGGCGCCGTAGCCGACGATGAGCACGGACAGCCCGTACAGGGACGGGAAGACCTCCGGTCTCCACGTCCCGCCGTCCTGGGCGCGGACCGACTCCGGTATGCCCCGCAGCGAGGCGAGGATCAGGGTCAGGGCCAGTTCGGCCGTGCTCGGAGCGGGGGCCTTGCCCGCGTTGCACAGGGTCACGGGGCGGGCGAGCCGGTCCAGCTCCGCGCGCAGTTCGTCCGTGCCGGAACTGAGGGCCTGCACCGCACGCAGACGTGTCATGCGGGGCAGGGGCCTGCCGATGACACCGATGTCCTTGGTCAGCGGCGGGGCGTAGAACTCCACCTCCGCCGGGTCCGACGGGAAGGCCGAACGGCCGTCCCAGCGGGCGTACTCCAGTCCTGGTGGCAGGTCGGCGAGATCGGCGAACTGGGCGGGCAGCCATACCTGCGGGGTTCTCACGGTCATGACGGCGTGTTCTGCTTTCCCTCCGGGTTCCGCGAGCCGGAACCCGGAGGACTGACTGCGTGTGCCACGCACTTGTGACAGCCCGCCCCCGTGACGGGCATCACCTCGGACCCGCTCGGGCCGGGCCCCTCGCGGGGCACCCGCTGTCACAGGCCCGGTTCACACGTTGTCTAGCTGGACATGCACCCCGTCATCACCGAAGCACCGGTGTCCCGGCCGGACCCGGACTCCTACGCCGTGACCGCCGAGTTCTACGACATCCTTCAGGCCGACCGGGACGCGGCACGCGTCCGCGACCTCTACGGCCGACACGTCGCGCGGGCCCGTCGCGGTGTGCTGGACATCGGTGCCGGGACCGGCCGGGTCACGCTGATGAGCCTGGCCGAGTCCGCGGTCGACGTGCACGCGGTGGAGCCCGCGCGAGCCATGCGCACCTCCCTGCTCACCCGCCTCGCCACCCTGCCCGCGCGTCAGCGCGAGCGCGTGACCGTGCACCCGTACGCCCTGGACGAGGCGGCGCTGTACGCGGCCGCGGACGTGGCCGTGTGCCACAACACGGTCGCCTGTCTCCCCCCGGCCGCGCGGGACGCGCTGTGGCCCGCGGTCCATGCGGCCCTGGCCCCCGGGGGCACGCTCTTCCTGGAGCCGCCGCCCGCGCTGCTGCCCCCTCGCGACATCGTGCGCCGCCTGCCGGAGCAGCGGGTGGGCGCGCACGTGTACGGCGGACGCATGACGATGTCCGCGGCGGGATACCGCATCCGCACACGTGTCGACTACTGGGTGCGCAGTGGACGGCGTGTGCTGCGGGAGCACACGGAGTCGTTCTGGATGTGGCCCGCCTCGCGCGCTCGGATCGTTGACGACCTGGCACGGCACGGCTTCGTCCCGCTGCCGGGGCACGGTGATCCGCGTGTTCTGGCCGTGACGCGGCCGGTCCGCCGGTGAACCGGCGGGCGGGGCGGGCGGCGAACTCCCGGAGCACAGGGCCGGGTGGGCCCGTGCCACGGTGTCACAACGCGTGTCGTCGCCCGGTCTGAAGAGTGACCGGACCACTCGGTCCGTGTGCGCCTCACAGACTGGGACGGGGATCTCATGCCGCGTGCGAAGACGTTCGTGATCGTCGGGGGCGGCCTGGCCGCCGGCAAGGCCGCGGAGGAGCTGCGCGAGCACGGCCACGACGGGCCGCTTCTCGTGATCGGGGACGAGCGGGAACGACCGTACATCCGGCCGCCGCTGTCCAAGGGGTACCTGCTGGGCAAGGAGGACCGCGAGTCCCTCCACGTGCACCCCGAGAGCTGGTACCGGGAGCACGACGTCGATCTGCTCCTGGGCACGAGCGTGACGTCCGTCGACGCGCGTGGCCGGGCGGTGACGCTGGACGACGGCCGGCGCCTGCCCTACGCCGGTCTGCTGCTGGCCACCGGTTCCTCGCCGCGCCGCCTGTCGGTGCCGGGCGCGGACCTGGAGGGCGTGCTGTACCTGCGGCGCGTGGGCGACAGCGAGCGCCTCAAGGAGGCGTTCACCGAAGGCGCCCGGATCGTGGTGGTCGGCGGTGGCTGGATCGGGCTGGAGACGGCGGCGGCGGCCCGGGCGGCCGGCGCGGAGGTGACCGTGCTGGAGCACGGTGAGCTGCCTCTGCTGAAGGTCCTGGGCCGGGAGGCGGCCGAGGTCTTCGCCGGTCTGCACCGGGAGCACGGTGTGAACCTGCGGCCTCGTGCGGAGATCGAGGCCGTCACCGGAACCGGGGGCCGCGTCGACGGGGTCCGGCTCGCCGACGGAACCCACCTGCCCGCCGACGCCGTGGTCGTGGGGGTGGGCATCACGCCCAACGTCCGCCTGGCCGAGGAGGCGGGCCTCGACGTGCGCAACGGCATCGTGACGGACGCCCATCTGCGGACCTCCGCCGCCGGTGTCCACGCCGCCGGCGACGTCGCCAACGCCTACCACCCCCGGTTCGGCCGGCACCTGCGCGTGGAGCACTGGGCCAACGCGCTGCACCAGCCCCGTACCGCCGCGCTGAGCATGCTCGGCCACGACGCGGTGTACGACCGGCTGCCGTACTTCTACACCGACCAGTACGACCTCGGCATGGAGTACACCGGGTACACCGAACCGGGCGGTTACGACCGCGTCGTCTTCCGCGGGTCGCGCGAGGAGCGGCGGTTCCTCGCGTTCTGGATGTCCGGCGACCGGGTGCTGGCGGGGATGAGCGTCAACCTGTGGGACGTCATCGGGACGATCCGCGCCCTGGTCGAGTCGCGCGCGGAGACGGACGACGCCGCCCTCGCCGACCCCTCGGTCCCGCTGGAGAGCCTGCTTCCCCCGCACGCGCGACCGGCGGGAGACCAGGCGTGACCGACAGCGCTCCCGCACCGCTGCGCCCGATGCCGGACGACTGGCGGCGGGCCCTGGCCGTGGTGGCCCACCCCGACGACCTCGAGTACGGGTGCTCGGCCGCCGTGGCCTCCTGGGTGGCCGACGGCAGGCAGGTCACGTACGTGCTCGCCACCCGCGGGGAGGCCGGCATCGACACCCTGGATCCCGGGCGGGCCGGCGCCCTGCGGGAGGCGGAGCAGCGGGCCGCCGCCGCGGCGGTCGGTGTCCGTGCGGTGGAGTTCCTGGACCACCGGGACGGTGTGATCGAGTACGGCGTCTCCCTGCGCCGCGACATCGCCGCCGCTGTACGGCGTCACCGGCCGGAGCTGGTGATCACGCTGAACCACCGGGACACGTGGGCCGCCGGGGCCTGGAACACCCCGGACCACGTGGCGGTGGGGCGCGCCGTGCTGGACGCGGCGGCGGACGCGGGCAACCGCTGGATCTTCCCGGAACTGGCCGGACAGGGGCTGCCGCCCTGGAACGGTGTCCGCTGGGTGGCCGTCGCCAACTCACCGACGCCGTCCCACGCCGTGTCCGCCGAGGCGGGCTTCGAACAGGGCGTCCAGTCCCTGCTGCGGCACCGGACCTATCTCGAATCCCTGACCGAGGAGGACCCCGAGACGTACGCGCGCCGCTTCCTGGGCGAGAGCACCGGCGTCCACCGCGCACGATTCGCCGGCACTCCCGCCGTCGCCTTCGAACTGTTCAGCCGATGACCGGGCGCCCGCGCACCCCGCGCGCCTCTCGTCGGCATTCCCGCCCGCCGCACGCGCCGCACGGGCCCGTGCCGAGGAAGGACCGATCATGACGTACGACTCCCCCGCCGTCCTGGACGCCGGACCGTCCGACGGCGTCGATCCGGACGAGTTCGTGCGCGCCGCCGTGCGCTGGCACTTCGACCCGGAGACCGGCTCCCGCTACTGGCTGGACCGGGCCGAACGGCTCGCCTTCGATCCGCGGCGGGACGTCAAGGGCGTGGACGACCTGGCGCTCTTCCCCGACCTGAGCGACGAACTGCGCCAGGTCCCGGTGGCGGACCTGATTCCTCGGGGCTACGGCGGCGACGCCCGACTGCTCAACGTCTTCGACAGCGGCGGGACGACCGGGGCGCCCAAGCGGGTCGTCCAGCTCGACGACTGGATGCGGCACAGCACCGCACAGGTCGACAGGCGTCTGCGGGAGCACGGCCTGCCCGTCGGTGCCCAGTGGCTGACCGTGGCGCCGACCGGTCCGCATCTGGTGGGGGACGTGCTGCAACGGGCGGCGGCCTCGCTCGGCGGCCCGGGACTGAGCATCGACATGGACCCCCGGTGGGTGCGGAAGCTGATCGCCACGGGCCGCGGCGACGAGGTCGAGTCCTACACCGACCACCTCGTCGAACAGTGCCGGCGGATCCTGCTGACCCAGGACATCGGGGTACTGGCCGCCACCACGCCCCTGCTGGAGCGCTTCGCCCGCGAGGACGACCTCCTGGAGCGGATCAACGGTTCGGTTCGGGCCATCGTCTGGGGCGGCACCCACATGGACCCCGACACCCGTCACCTGCTGGCCACGGAGGTCTTCCCCGAGGTGCCGCTGATCGGCATGTACGGCAACACCATGATGCTCACCGCGCTGCTCGAACGCCCCGGTCTGGACGCCTCGCAGCCCTGCGTCTTCGACCCGGTGTCGCCGTACGTGTTCCTGTCGGTCGTCGACCCCGCCACCGGGGAGCGCGTCGGGTTCGGCGAGCGGGGCCAGGTGATCGTCAGCCACGTCAGCAAGTCGATGCTCATCCCCCACAACGCCGAGCGCGACACGGCCGTGCGCGTCCGGCCCGCGGGCGGTCAGGCGGGCGACGCCGTGGCGGACGTGGCGCCGGTGCCCACGGTGCGGGGCGAGGCCGTGATCGAGGGCGTGTACTGATGGCCGCCGCCGATGTCGCCGCGCCGGTGTACCTGGACGCCCTGGGCCCCCGCGGCCCGTACCGCACCCGTGTGCCGGACACCGTGACGGATGTGTCCGGTGCCGAGGTGGCGCGGCTGAGCCTGGTGCCGCCGGTGTACGTCGACCGGACGCTGGCCGCGCTGCGCAAGGCCGGGCCGGTCCCGGCGGCCGGCCTGGACGCGCTGCTGGAGGCGGCCGCCGAGGAGTTCGCCACCGGCACCGTCGGCGGGCTGGGCGTGCGCGAGTACGAGTACCTGGTCAGCCGCACCTCCGGTACCCCGCTGACCGTGGTGCGCGACGCGACCCGCGGCACGGCGGGGTTCGTCGCCCGCGCCCGTGCCTCCGCCGAGCAGGGCAGGCCGCGCGGAACGGTCCGGGACCGCCGGGATCCCTCCCCCGGGTCCGGGCACGCCGTGTGGGCCCGCCGGGGCGAGGTGTTCGCGGTCAACGCCTCCGGCAATCATCCGGGGGTCCACCGGCTGTGGCTGGAGGCGCTGGCCCTCGGCTACCGCGTGGCCGTACGGCCGTCGCGGCGCGAGCCGTTCACCCCGCACCGCCTGGTCGGCGCGCTGCACCGGGCGGGCGTCGGCCGGGACCGGCTGGCGCTGCTGCCCACGGACCACCGGACCGCGCAGACGCTGATCCGCGGCGCCGACCGCGCGGTGGTGTACGGCGGTGACGAGGTCGTCGCCCGCTACGCCCATGACGCCCGCGTGCTGCCCCAGGGGCCCGGCCGGACGAAGATCCTCATCACGGCGGACACGGACTGGCGGGAGCACCTGGACACCATCGTCGCCTCCGTCGCCGACGAGGCCGGCACCGCGTGCGTCAACACCACCGCCGTCCTCGTCGAGGGCGACCCGGCACCGCTCGCCGAGGCCCTCGCGGCGCGCCTGTCCCCACTGCCCGGTCTGCCGCCGCAGGACGCCCGGGCGGTTCTCCCGGTGTACCCGCTGGACCGGGCCCTGGCCCTCGACTCCTACCTGAGGTCGGTGGCGGCGGGGACCCGCGCCTGGCTCGGCGGTGACGGCGTCGTCGACGACCTCGGGGACGGAAGTGCCGTCCTGCGGCCGGCCGTCCATCAGGTCGCCGACGCCGGTGCCCCGCAGGTGCGGACCGAACTCCCCTTCCCCTGTGTGTGGGTGGCGCCCTGGAGCCGCTCGGACGGAATCGCCCCGCTGCGCGGGACACTCGTGCTCTCCGTCCTCTCCCGCGATCGTGCGCTGCTCGACGCGCTGGTGGCGGAACCCTCCATCGCCAACGTGTACGCCGGTGACCACCCGACGTACTGGATGGCTCCGGGAGTGCCCCACGACGGCTACCTGTCGGACTTCCTGATGCGCGGCAAGGCCGTGGTCGGGCTCGGGTTCGAAGTCGGGTGACAACGGTCAGTGGGGCAGCAGCAGCATCACGGCCGTCCCCAGCGACATCGCGCCGTCGCGCACGTACCCGTACGGGTCCGTCGCGGCGGCGCGGTGCGCGGGGCCCGTGGCGGTCCGTAGTGCGGGCATGGGGCGCGTCAACGACCGCAGGGCGCAACCGAGGAGATACACCGTCAGTCCGACGGTGACCAGGGTCGCCGTCGTCGAGGCGCCCGCGGCATGGCCATGGGCCGCGGTGTGGTGCGCGGCCGGGACGCTCGCGGCGGCCACCGTTTCGGAGGCGGCGGCGCCGGGCGGGGTCCGCGACATCCAGGCCATCGCCGCCATCCCGACGGCGGGCGTCAGCCGGTCGGCGAACACCGCCGCCGTACGGGCGGTCAGCAGGAACCACAGCGTGGCGGCGGTGAAGAACACCGTCGCGGCCCGGCCGGGCAGGGGCGGGCCGAGACTCCAGGGCATCGACGCCATGGCCGCCGCCATGGTGAAGTGCAGGAGGAGATCCAGACGGTCACGGCGGACCGCACCCGGTGACCGGACACCGTGCCACAGCACGTGCAGGGCCACTGCGGCGAACAACAGCGTCAGCATGCCGTGCACGGCATCGAGAGCCGGCGTCCTGTCCGACACGGTGTGCCCCTTCTGGTCCCTGGCGGTTCGCTGTCCTGACCGGGTGCGCGATCGATCCGTGACAGGGCACGGCCCCGGGCGGGCGAGACGGCCGGACACAAGGGTCTGCCGACGACGGTGCGGGGCCGAGGGAGACCCGTTGCCACGGTGTGCCACCCGTGGGATCCGGGTGCAGGCGTGCGCCCGCCCCTCCGCCGACGCGCCCGTCCGTGCCCGCTTGTAGCATGGGGTGCACGAGGCCAGAAGGGATGTTCCATGCACGCTGGCGCCCCACCCGGCACCCTTGACCAGGCGACGAAGGACTTCCTCTCGGCGCGCCCGCAGCTCTTCGGTATCGCGTACCGGGTCCTGGGCAGTGCGGCGGAGGCCGAGGACGTCGTGCAGGAGGCCTGGCTGCGGTGGCAGAGCACCGACCGTTCGAAGGTGCACGAACCGACTGCCTTCCTGACCACGGTCGCCACCAGGCTGGCGATCAACGTGGCCCAGTCCGCGCGGGTGCGCCGGGAGTCCTACGTCGGCCCCTGGCTTCCCGAGCCCGTCGACACCACGCAGGATCCGCACCTGGGCGCGGAGCGGGCGGAGGCCCTGGAGATGGCGGTCCTGCTGCTCCTGGAGAAGCTGAACCCCGTGGAGCGCGCCGCCTACGTGCTCCGGGAGGCGTTCGACTACCCCTACGGACGGATCGCCGAGATCCTGGAGACCAGCGAGGCCAACACCCGCCAGCTGGTGAGCCGGGGCCGCAAGCACCTGGCCGCCGAACGCAAGGAGGCCGTTACCCCGACAGCCCATCGGCGGCTGCTGGAGGTCTTCCTCTCCGCGGCGCGGACGGGCGACCTGTCGGTCCTGGAGGACGTGCTCACCGCCGACGTCGTCAGCTACACGGACGGCAACGGGATGCGCGGCGCGTCGAGGATCCCGGTCATCGGGCTGCCCCACGTCTCGCACTACCTCGTGGCCTTCGCTCCGCGCTTCTGGCCGCAGTCGCAGGTCCGGTGGGTCGAGGCGAACGGGCGGCCGGCCGTCCTGGTCCTCTCCGGCGAGGAGGCCGTCGCCCTGCTGACCGCCGACATCTCGGCGGACGGCATCGACCGGCTCATGTGGGTGATGAACCCGGCCAAACTGGCGCCCTACGTGGCCTCCCTGCGCGACTGACCTGCGGTCGGGGGTCCTCGGCCGCCGACGGGGCAGGCGTCACAACAACGGTCGCTCGTCGGTCATCCAGTAGTCCCGACGCCTGCCGGGAGCGCGTACCACGACGACACCGGAGCCATGCCGTGACCGAGCGGATCAAGCTGCCCACCCTGTCGACCGAGAAGGATTTCGACGGGGAGGAGTTCTCGCCCATCTACACCACCACGGTGACCGTCCACGGTGGTGCGGCCTCGCACGGGCGGGCCTCCGGCCACGCACGCTCGGCCGACGGGGCCTTGGACCTCGACCTGCGGGTGCCGGCCGAGCTGGGCGGTGACGGCCGGGGAACCAACCCCGAACAGCTCTTCGCGGCCGGTTTCGCCGCCTGCTTCCACGGCGCGCTCAGCCTGCTGGCCCGGCAGGAGGCGCTGGACCCCGCGGCGATCTCCGTCGCGGCGACCGTCGCCTTCGGCCGGGCCCCGGAGGACGGCGGCTACCTGCTGCGCGTCGATCTGGTGGTGCGGTGGCCCGGTGTCGATCCCGCGACGGCCGACGAGCTGATCGGGAAGGCCGACGCGTTGTGCCCCTACGCGCGCATGGCGTGGAGAGGAACGCCCACCACCATCACACTCGCCCCCTGACCGGGCACGTTCGGTGGCGACGGCCGGTCAGGAGGGGAACCACAGATCCGCGTCGGCCGCTTCCTCCTTGCGGACGGTGAAGAAGGAGATCTCCTTCTTGTGCGGCCCGCTCTGCGGGGGCAGTGCCTCGACCACCGGATGATCGCCGACCGCGTCACACCGTGCCCGCGGCGGTGAGGCCGCCTCGTCGAAGTACTCCGCGTTGACGGCCAGGTAGTGCGCCCAGTGCCGCGGCAGATCGTCCTCGTGGAAGATCGCCTCCACGGGGCAGACGGGTTCGCACGCATGGCAGTCGACGCACTCCGCCGGGTTGATGTAGAGCGTGCGCGCGCCCTCGTAGATGCAGTCCACGGGGCATTCGGTGACACACGCCCGGTCCTTGATGTCGACGCAGGGCTGTGCGATGACGTACGTCATCCGTCTTCTCCACTTCGGCCGTCGGACATCTCCCGGCGCCTTGTCGCACGGTCGCCGGGTTCGTCCAGATGACCGGGGACCCCGGCACGTTGTGACACGCGTGCGCCGCCGATGTCACAGACCGCCGCCCGACGTGGTCCTAGTCAGTGACCACCCAGAGCGACGGGAGCAAGCGTGCCTCTCACCGAACAACGTCTTTCCACCACGGTGCTGGTGATCGGTACCGGCGGGTCCGGCCTGCGGGCGGCGATCGAACTGGCCGAGGCCGGCGTCGACGTCATCGCCGTCGGCAAACGTCCCAAGGAGGACACCCACACGTCCCTGGCGGCCGGCGGCATCAACGCGGCCCTGGCCACGATGGACCCCGAGGACTCCTGGCAGCAGCACGCCGCGGACACTCTCAAGGAGAGCTATCTGCTCGGCGACCCCCGTACGGCGGAGATCGTCACCCAGGGCGCGGCCCTGGGCATCGACGACCTGGAGCGGTACGGCATGGCCTTCGCCCGCGAGGGGGACGGCCGCATCTCGCAGCGCTTCTTCGGCGCCCACACATTCCGCCGTACCGCCTTCGCGGGCGACTACACCGGCCTGGAGATCCAGCGCACCCTGATCCGGCGCGCGGTCCAGTTGGACATCCCGGTACTCGACAGCGTCTACATCACGCGTCTGCTGGTCCACGACGGTGCCGTCTTCGGGGCCTACGGCTTCGACCTGACCAACGGCACCCGCCACCTGGTCCACGCGGATGCCGTGATCCTCGCGGCCGGCGGGCACACGCGCATCTGGCGCCGCACCTCGTCGCGCCGGGACGAGAACACCGGCGACTCCTTCCGCCTGGCCGTCGAAGCCGGGGCCCGCCTGCGCGACCCCGAGCTGGTGCAGTTCCACCCGTCCGGCATCATCGAACCGGAGAACGCCGCGGGCACCCTGGTCAGCGAGGCCGCCCGCGGTGAGGGCGGCATCCTGCGCAACGCCCTCGGCGAGCGGTACATGAACCGCTACGACCCCGAGCGCATGGAACTGTCCACGCGCGACCGCGTCGCCCTCGCCTCGTACACCGAGATCAAGGAAGGCCGGGGCACCGCGAACGGCGGGGTCTGGCTCGACGTCTCCCATCTGCCCCGCCAGACGATCATGAACCGGCTGCCCCGGGTCTACCAGACGCTCCTCGACCTGCAGATGCTCGACATCACCCGTGAACCAATCGAGGTGGCTCCGACGGCCCACTACTCGATGGGCGGCGTCTGGGTCCGTCCCGAGGACCACAGCACCGACGTCCGCGGTCTGTACGCCATCGGCGAGGCGGCCAGCGGTCTGCACGGCGCCAACCGCCTCGGCGGCAACAGCCTGATCGAACTCCTCGTCTACGGCCGTATCACCGGCCAGGCCGCGGCGGCCTACTCGGAATCCCTCACCGCGCAGCCCCGGTCCGCGACCGCGGTGGCCGAGGCGCGCGCCGAGGTCGACGAGCTGCTCGCCGCGGACGGGCCCGAGAACGTCCGGGCGCTCCAGCGCGCGGTCCGCAACACCATGACCGAGCACGCCGGTGTCGTCCGGGACGAACAGGGTCTGCGCACCGGTCTGGCGGAGCTGGACGCCATCGAGAAACGCATGCAGAACGTCGGCGTCCATCCCGACATCGCCGGTTTCCAGGACCTCGCCCACGCCTTCGACCTCAAGTCGGCCGCCCTGGCGGCCCGCGCCACCCTCGAAGCGGCACTGGAACGCCGGGAGACCCGTGGTTGTCACAACCGCAGCGACTTCCCCGACATGGACCCCGCCTTCCGCGTCAACCTGGTCTGGTCTCCGACGACCGGAATCACCCACGAGCACATTTCCGACGTCCCGGATGAGATCGCTTCCCTCATGGCGGACGTGTCCACCGAGGGAAAGCTCGTCGAGTAACAGGCTTCCGACCACCGGAAAAGCCATAACGCCTGAACTTCAGAAGCGCCAGAAACGCCAGAACACCGAAGAGGCAGTTCACCTTGTCACAGAGCAAGTGGGCATTCGGTCTTGTCTGGTGCAGGCGACAACGCACATCCCGAAAGGACATTCCCATGAAGGTCGTAGTCATCGGCGGTACCGGACTGATCGGTTCCAAGCTGGTCGCCAAGCTCAACGAGCACGGCCACGAGGCGGTGCCGGCCGCTCCCAACACCGGGGTCAACACGCTCACGGGCGAGGGCCTGGCCGAGGTCCTGACCGGCGCCTCCGTCGTGATCGACGTCTCCAACTCGCCCTCCTTCGCGGACGACGCCGTCATGGAGTTCTTCCGCACCTCCACCACCAACCTCCTCAAGGCGGAGGCGAACGCCGGTGTGACCCACCACGTGGCGCTCTCCGTGGTCGGCACGGAGCGGCTCCAGGACAGCGGCTACTTCCGCGCCAAGCAGGCGCAGGAGGGTCTGATCAAGGACTCGGGCATCCCGTACTCGATCGTGCACGCCACGCAGTTCTTCGAGTTCATGAAGGGCATCGCCGAGGCGGCGACCGACGGTGACACCGTCCGGCTGGCCCCGGCCAAGATCCGGCCCATCTTCTCGGACGACGTGGCCGCCGCCGTCGGCCGTACCGCGGTCGGCACCCCCGTGGGCGGGGTGGTGGAGGTCGCCGGCCCCGAGGAGTTCCAGCTCGACGAGCTGATCCGCAAGGGACTGGCCGCCAAGAAGGACCCGCGCCAGGTCGTGACCGACGTGCACGCCCCGTACTTCGGCGCGGAGCTGCAGGAGACCACGCTGCTCCCCGGTCCGGACGCGCACATCGCCGAGACGCGGTTCGCCGACTGGCTCGCGCAGCAGCACTGAGTCGTCGGGTGGCGGGTCCCGTGCGAGGGGTCCGCACCCATCACAGGGGGCCTGTCGTCCGCACCGCGGCGCGGCAGGCCCCTCTCGTCACAGAAAGCCAACTCACCATCATGATCCAGCGCGACCACGCCACTTCCCCGGCCCTCGGTGTGCACCCGGCCGTGACCGGTGCCTACACCATCGACCCGGTCCACAGCACGATCGGCTTCTCCGTCCGGCACGCCATGATCACCAATGTGCGCGGCCGGTTCGACCGCTTCGAAGGCCTCCTGGTACTCGACGGCTCCGCCCCGTCCCGATCCAAGGCGTACGTGAGTGTCCAGACCGACAGCATGGACACGGGCGCGGCGGACCGCGACGCCCACCTGGCGGGGCCCGACTTCTTCGACTCCGCGACGTTTCCCCTGATGACCTTCCACTCCACCGGCATCACCCCGCTCGGCGGCGACGAGTACCGCCTCACGGGCAGCCTGCGCATCAAGGACATCGAACTGCCCCTGGACATCGACGTCGTCTTCGGCGGGGCCGGTGACGACGCCTTCGGCAACCATCGAGTCGGCTTCGCGGGCTCCGCCACCCTGCGGCGTTCGGACTGGGGGCTGGCCTGGAACACACCGCTCGACACGGGGGGTGTGCTCATCAGCGACAAGGTGACGCTGACCCTGGACATCTCGGCCATACGGACAGAGCAGGACGCGGCGGCCTGACGGGACGCCGATGCGGGTGGGCGGTGGTGGTCCCGGCTGTCGACCATCCCCGCCCACCCGCATCGGTGTCCGGCCGACGCCCGCGCGTCGTCCGGCCGCTCAGGCGGCGCTCTCCGTCGCGCGCGAAGCGCGCACCGCGCGCCGTCGCAGGGCGCGGCGCTCCCCTTCCGTGGTGCCTCCCCAGATCCCCTCGACCGGCCCGGCGTCGACGGCCCACGCCAGACACTGCCGGGTGACGGGGCAATGGCGGCAGACTGCCTTCGCCTCGTCCGTCTGTATCGCCGCCGGCCCACTGTTGAAACCGCCGATCGGGAAGAAGAGATCGGGGTCCTCGGTCAGGCAGAGGCCCCTTGCACGCCAGTCCATGAATTGTCTCCTGTGCGAGAAACGGATACCGGTTCGGGGGGTGGCTCGTCGACCGGGGGTAATGCGGGGGGAATTCGGGGTGCACACGGTCGCTTTCCATGGAAGACCGGGCTGTCGGTGCGAATGTGACATGCGCCGTGCCGCGGGTGCGCAGCGACGGGACCGGCTCCGGGAACGGCCGTGCGCCGGTCCTCAAGATCAGCGGAAAAAAGCCCGCACAAAGGTGTAACGAAACGTCGGCGCCGCCGGTCGTTCGGGGCGAAGGTGAGCACCGCGCCCTGCCGATCCCTCAGTACGCCGGGCCAGCGCTCCGGCGGTCGGACGAAGCGTCGTCCGGCCGCCTCCGCAGACACCGGCAACAGAGAAACGGAGACCCGGGATCATGCATCCAGAGGCGACCCCCGTGGAAGGCGACCTGAGCGAGGCCGTTTCCGTCTTCGTCGAACTCCGGCCCCGCCTCTTCGGCATCGCCTACCGCGTGCTGGGCAGTGCGGTGGAGGCCGAGGACGTCGTCCAGGAAGTGTGGCTGCGTTGGCAGCGGACCGACCGCACCGTGGTGATCAGCCCCGCCGCGTTCCTGTCGAGCACCACCACCCGGCTGGCCATCAACGTGGCCCAGTCCGCCCGCGTCCGCCGCGAGACCTACATCGGTCCGTGGCTGCCGGAGCCCGTCGACACCAGCAACGACCCGGAGGTCGGTGCCGAGCGGGCGGAGGCACTGGAACTCGCCCTGCTCCTGGTGCTGCAGAAGCTCCCCCCGACCGAACGCGCCGCCTACGTCCTGCGGGAGGCCTTCGACTACGCCTACCCCGACATCGCGCGCATCCTGGGTCTCAGCCCCGTCAACGTCCGCAAGATCGTGAGCCGGGCCCGCAAACACCTCACCGAGGACCAGCGGGACAGCGTCGACGCGGCCGAGCACCGGACGCTGCTCCAGACGTTCGTCGCCGCCGCCCGGCAGGGCGACGTCGCCGGACTGGAGGCGCTGCTCACCCCGAACGCGGTCAGTTTGTCCGACGGCAACGGCATCAGGGGAGCGGCTCGGGTGCCCGTTCTGGGCCGTGCCCGCGTGGCGAACCTGTCCACCGCGCATCCGCGGTTCTGGCCCACGGTCGAGGCGGAACCGGTCGAGGCCAACGGACGCGGCGGCATCCTGATCCACCGGGACGGCCGGCCCGCCACCTTCATGACGGTCGCGGCCACGTCCCGCGGCATCCACCAGGTGATGTGGGTCTTCAACCCGGCCAAGATCACCGCTTTCCTGCAGTCCCGCACCCGTCACCAGAGCGCGGCGGCCCTTTGCGTCTGAGCGGGCCACTGACGTGGTGTGTCGGGCGCGGGCCGAGGCGGGTCAGGCGCGGGGGCGGTTCCAGGAGCGCAACTTGTCCGGATTGAGGACGACCCACACCTGTACGACGCGTGAGCCGGCCAGGTCGAGGCAGACCACTGCGGCGACCTGGCCGTCGTAGCGTGCGACGAGACCCGTGCGCCCGTTGACGGGACGGGTGTGCAGAGTGGTGCGCGGGTGCCGGGCCAGCAGGGTCAGGAGACTCCGGGCGACCCGTGGGCCGCCGACGACGGGCCGTGTCAGTGTGCGGACCTTGCCTCCGCCGTCGTAGAACGCGACGGCGTCGGGGTCCAGCAGGGCGGCCAGCCGGTCCGCGTCCTCGTCGGCGCACGCCTGCCGTACGGCGTCGACCAGTTCGTCCTCGACGCGTGGTGGCGTGGGGCGTGCGGCCCTGGCCCGGAGGCTGTGCCGGGCTCTGTCCGACGGTCGGGTGTCCGGTCCCGGCCGGTCCCGGCCTGCCGGTCCCGCAGTGCTCACGGGGTCTGAGGCCGCGCTGCCGAAGGCGTCGTTGAGTACGAGAGCCGCTCGCTCGGCGGGTGTGAGCGCGTCCAACGCCCCGGCCCACAGCGCGTCGAGATCGTCCTCCGGAGCCGGGCCGGACGCTTCACGGCTCCTCACGCCCACGGGACCCTGTGGGCCCCCGTCACGATCGGAGAGGGCGAGCCGTCCCAGGGAGATGCTGCCCACGACCCGGGTCAGCCAGGCCCGCGGCGCGCCTATGCGGTCGCGCTGGTGCTCGGAGAGCGCGTACCACTCCCGGTACGCCTCGTCGGTGACGTGCTCGGCGACGATGCCACTGCCCAGCATCCAGTGCGCGACGTCCAGCAGGTGCCGCCGCTCGTCGAGCAGCTCCCCGATCGGCATGGTGTCAACCACTGGCTCCATACCGTCTCCTCCTCCTGAACGACCCGTCCTTGTGACGGCTCGTCCTCCCGCACGCGGTTCCCGCATCGCGCGCATCGCCAGGTTACCCGCGGCACCTCGACGGCCGCATCCATGTCCCTGGCCTGCGCGGAAATCTCCTTCCCCCGCAACGAGACACACCTTCACGACGTTCTCACTGTCCGACGTTGCGTCCGCATCAATACAGTGTGTTGTGGCGGCCGGGCCGGCCATGCGGTCCACCTACCCGTGGCGGCCTCTCGCACACCCGTTTTCCGCGAGGAATCAGCATGTCCACATGTTGCGCGCCATCGGCGACAAGGACTACGTCCTTCGTGGGATCACCATCCCCTCCGCCCAGGCGACGGGGTGGCCGTACCACGACGGCACTCTGTACGCCTACGTCAAGCGGGGGCCGTCGAGCCACTTCGACGCGACCTGTGCCTCCGACGGGGTGCACGAGAAGGGCACCTTCCCCTGATGCAGCCTCCCCTGACCCGGACTGCACACCGCAGTGACGCGCGGGCCTCGCCCAGGGCTGTCACAGCGCCCGGGACTGTCCGGTCAATGCGATGTCGACGGTTCACGAGCCGACGGCACGAGCTGAGGAAGGACGAGGGATGTCCCAAAGCACTGACCGGCAGACCGATCCCGCCGCCGCCACCGCGTCGCTGGCGGCGGAGGCCGCCCTGCTCGAGGGGCGGTTGAGCCTGCTCCGAGAGGCGATCGACTCGGTGGACGCACGTATCGACGCGGTCTCCGAGAGCCTACGGCGACTGCGGCGCCCGGTGACCGGGCCCACCGACGGCGAGGCTCCCGAGGGGCAGGAGAGCGGCGCCGGGCCCGGCCGCTCGCAGCGGGGCCGGGCCTGACGGAGCGGACCGGCGGGTCCGGTGGCGCGTCGCGACGGACACCGTGGTCGCCGCGCCGCCGGCCCGCCGCGCTCGCCGCCCGACGTGGGCCGTTTCCCGGCGGTGCGGGTATCCTGCCCCCGGTGCCGGGCCGAGTGACGGAGCCCGCATCGGGCGGCCCCGCCGGAACAAGGGGTGAGAACGAGAGGAACGCATGGTCTCCGTGACCCCCAAGGCTCGCAACATCGAGATCACCGCCGAGGGCCTCCAGGAGGACCTGGCCCGGCTGGAGATCCAGAAGCAGGCACTGGAGCGGGAACTGGCCGCGGTCACCGCTCATCTCGGCTCCGTGGAACGGGCCCTCAGCGCCCTGCAGGCCCTCATGCCCGAGTCCGTTCCCTCGTCCGCGGCAGCCCGTCCGGCGGACGTGGTCGCCAAGGCGCCGGCCACGACGGCACCCGTGCCCGCGGCCGTGCCGTCCGCGGACCAGGCGGAGGAGGGTGCCGATGACGGGGACCGTGCGGAGGACGGCTCCAGCACGGGTGACGCCGACGGCTCGAAGTCGTACGGCAAGCTGACCGAACAGATCCTGGCCTACTTCGCGGACGCCGGAAACACCGACGTCCGGGCCAGGGATGTGGCGTCCGCTCTTGGCCGCGACACCGACAGCGGCAGCATCAACGCCGTCCGGAGCACGCTCGACCGTCTGGTCGGTCAGTCCCGTGTCCGCCGGGTGGGCCGCGGTCTGTACCGCGCGGCCAAGCGCTGAGCCGCCCTGCCGTGTCCTCGGGGTCTACCGGGGGTTCATCGGGCGACGGCGTCCGCGTCGGAGGACTTCTCGCTTCGCCGTGGGTCACCGCTGGAGACGAAGGCCTCCCTCGGGTGCTGGACCGAGGCGAGGGAGATGACGTCGCGGCCGAAGAAGGCGGCGGTCACCCAGACGGCGAACACCCGTGCCTTGCGCTCCCAGCTCGGTACGGCCAGTACGTGGTAGCCGCGGTGCATCAGCCAGGCCGGGAATCCCTTGATGACCAGACGCCGGTACTGGAAGATGCCGCGGCCCAGCCCGAGGGTGGCCACCACGCCGAGACTGTGGTGCACATAGTCCTTGGTGGGCCGGCCGCGCAGTGACGCCAGGATGTTCTTCGCCAGCCGCTTGCCCTGACGGACGGCGTGCTGGGCGTTGGGCACCGTGCGGGCGTCCGGCCGGCCGGCGGCGAGATCGGGCACGGAGGCGTCGTCACCGGCCGCCCACACGTCCGCCACGAACTCGCTCTCCGTCCCGACGCGGAGATCCGCGCGCACCAGCAGCAGACCCCGTGCGTCGACGGGGAGGTCGGTGTGGTTGTGCACGATGGGATTGGCGGCGTTGCCGGCCGTCCACACGAGCAGCTCCGAGTCGTACTCCGTTCCGTCCGACAGCACCACGCGGCCGTCCTTCGCGGAGACCAGCTGGGTGTTCAGGTGCACCCGCGCACCACGCTTCTCCAGCGAGCGCACCACCCACTCCCCCGGCCGGTCGGTGACCTCGGGCAGGATGCGCCCCCGTGCCTCGACCAGGTGGAAGGCGAGTTCCTCCGCCCCGATCTCGGGATAGTGCTTGAGCAACGCGGATGCCAGGCTCAGCAGTTCACCGAAACCCTCGACCCCGGAGAACCCGCCACCGACGACGGTGGCGGTGAGCAGCCGACGGCGTTCGGGCCCGTGGGGCAGGGTCGCCGCGCGGTCGAAGGAGGTGAGCAGCCGGTCGCGGATCGCCACGGCCTCCTCGACGTGCTTGAGCCCGAACGCCTGGTCGCTCAGGCCCGGGATCGGGAAGGTGCGGGTGACGGCTCCCGCGGTCATCACCAGCATGTCGTAGTGAAGGTCGAACTCCGGCCCGGACGGCGGCCGGACCGTCGCCGTGTGCGCGCTGTTGCGGATCTCGGTGACCGAGCCCGCGATCAGGCGGGTGCGGTGCAGGTGCCGTCGGAGCGAGACCGCGGCATGACGGGCCTCCACCGAACCGGCGACCACCTCGGGCAGGAACGGCTGGTACGTCATGTAGGGGCGCGGGTCGACGACGGTGACCCGCGCCTCGTCCCGCCGCAGCTTCTTCTCCAGGCCCCACGCGGTGTAGAAGCCCGCGTAACCGCCGCCCACGATCAGGATCTCACGCACGGTGTCCTCTGTTTCTCTTGGTTTCACCCTTCAAGACCGGCCGGCACCGCCCCGTGTGACAGCACCGGGCCCGGTGCCGGCGTTCCCGTCCGCCCCTCAGGCGGCGGCGTGCGCGCTCCAGTGCTTCTCCAGGATCTCCGCGACCTCCGCCGGGCGTTGGAGCACCGTCCAGTGGTTGCAGTCCATCTCGACCACCTCACTGGAGTGCAGGGAGTCACCCAGCCGGCGCCCGAACTCGATCTGGCAGGCGGGGTCCCGCGCTCCCCAGAAGACGACGCACGGCGCGGACACCGCGGACAGTTCCGGTTGCCACTCCGCTCCCATGGTGAGCGCCGACCTGTACAGCCTGAGCACCGCGTCCTTCATCGGCTCGTCCACGCGGCTCGCCATCTCCCTGGCCAGGTGGAGGGGTACGTCGAAGCCTGCCGCCACCTCCTCCGCGAAGGGCTCCGCGCGCAGTTCGGCCATGTAGCGGTCGCCCTGGACCCGGTCCTGCCAGATCCTGGCCAGCGGATGCCAGACGTACCCGGCGTCGACCGGCCCGTTGCCTCCGGCCCAGGTGCGGACGAGGTCAGGGCGCAGGGAGGCGACGCGGAGGGTGAGAATGCAACCCCAGTCGTGCCCGACCAGGTCCACCGGTTCACCGACCCGCTCCAGTCGCCGGACGAGCCAGTCCACGTACTCCTCCTTGGTGGAACCGAAGCCGGCGGGGCGCTCGGCGCCGAAGCCGGGCAGGTCCCACGCTTCGGTGTCGGACCTGGTCAGATGACGGCGCACACCGTCCCACACATGGTGGGTGTCGGGAACGCCGTGGATCAGGATCGCGGGCATGGTGGACCCTTTCGTCGGTGGACGAGGTCGCGTGCGGTCGGCGACACCTCACAGTGTCACACGGTTGTATCCTCCCTTCGTCTCCGCTCCCCTCTCCGTCTCCGTCGCGGCCTCCAGTTGTCACATGATCCGCGCTTGTGCGGTCTGCACTGCCGAGGGCACGGCCAGCCGACCGCGGTGGTGGCGATGCGGTGCCGGTAGAGGGAGGACACCTCATGGGTGGGACCGGTGACACGACACCGCTCGCGGAGCTGCTGGACGAGCGACAGCATCTGATCGACGTCGCTCGCTGGATGCTGGGCGCCGGGCCGACGGCCGAAGAAGCCGTCACCGAGGCCTACCGCCGGTGGTACGGCCTGACCGACGACGAGCGGACGGGCATCAGCGATCCGTGTGTCTGGCTGACCAAGAGCACGGGCGCCATCTGTCTGGCGCGCCTGTCCGCACCCGCACGCCAACTGCCGGGCCCTGGGGAGGTGGACGCCGGCCCCGGCATCGAGCCCGACCAGGCCCTGTCGGAGGAGATCAGCGACGTCCTCCTCAACGCCCTGGACACTCTCTCCCCGTCCGAACGGGCGGTTTTCGTGCTCAACGACGTCTTCGCCATGCCCCCTCGGACGGTCGCCGACATCGTCGGACGGACCCCGCACGAGTGCGCCGAGCTGGCTGAGAGCGCCCGCCGCAGCCTGCGTGCCGACCGCGCGCATCCCACCCCGTCGCACCAGCACGACGGGATCGTCCGCGCCGTCCGGCAGGCCTGCGTACTCAACGACGCGAGGCATCTGGTGTCCCTGCTGTCTCGGCACGCCATCGCGTTCTTCGACGGCGGAGGCAAGATCCGTGCGCTGACCAGGCCGGTGCACGGCGACCAGCACGTCGCCCGGGCCCTCCTCACACTCCTCGCCCCCCGCCCCCGCACCGTCCTCCACCTCCAGGCGGCCAACGGTCGCACCGCGATCGTCGTGCGCCACCACGACCGGGTCGCCGCCGTCATCAGCTTCGACGTCACCGACCAGCGCGTCACACACGTCTGGGCCGTCCTGAACCCTGACAAGCTGCGCGGGTGGAACCGCCCCCACCCGCCCGCCGACGGACACGGAACGGTTCAGCACGTCTGAGGAGACTGCCGGAAGGTGCCGGAAGGTACCACCGGCCGGGGACTCGGTGCGCAGGGTGCGCTCACCCGTTGCGCTTTCCACGTGTCAGTGGCAACAATTGCAGGTGGGCTTCCACCGTATCGCCACCACATCTTCATCACGGTGACAGTGGGAGCCGTCCGACGACGACGACGACGACGTTCCAGCACTCCTTGAAGGAAGACATGGTTCCGGCATCTCGCTCGACACGCGACATCGAAGTCACGGCTGAGAGCCTCCAGGCCGATCTCAGCCGCCTGGAACTGCAGAGGCGGGCGCTGGAGAGGGAGCTTGCTGCGGTCGTCGCTCATCTCGACACCGTTCAGCGGGCACTGGGGGCTCTGGAAGTCGTGATGGCATCCCCCGCGGCGGGAACGGCCTCCGGGGCCGCGCCGGAGACCGCCGGCGACGCCGCGCGGCGCCGTGTCACAGGTCCGGTGCGGGCCGCGGCCCGGCCGAGAGCCGGCACGGAGCGCACGTACGGCAGGCTGACCGAACAGATCATGGAGTACTTCGCGCAGGTCGGCGACACCGACGTGCGCGCCCGGGACGTGGCGGTGGCATTGGGCCGGGCCACCGACAGCGGGAGCATCAACGCCGTTCGCAGCACGCTCGACCGCCTCGTCGGCACTTCGCGTGTCCGGCGCAGCGGTCGAGGCCTCTACCGCGCCGGATGATCCCGGGCAGTCCCCTCCGGCCCACGAGAGCGGCCCCGGACGCCGACTCGCGGGGGATCGGTGGCGTCCGGGGCACAGTGCCCCCGCCAGGCTCTAGGTGGCAGGGGAGCGTTCTCGGCGCCGTGTGTGGGGTGTCCAACCCAACGCCGTGAACACTGTGAAGAGTGTATCGCACCTTCACACGCTCCAAAGACAACGTCGTGATCCATAGGGGCGTGGGCGTCTCCTCCGCCGGTCTCAGCGGTCGCCTCAATGCCGACGCTTCGAGGAGGAGCGGCAGTCTGCGCACCGCGCCGACGACCATGACCCGCTCCCGCGCATCGAGCACGGACAGCAGCTCACGCTCCGAGTGAACCGGTCGGGTACGGCGGGGCCGAGCCGCTCAGCCCGCCGCCACCAGGACCAGGAGGACGAGCAGAACGATCACGGTCGCCGCGAGCACGGCCAGCGCCACGCGGTACGTCCGACGCAGCCGGGCGTAGCGTCTGGTGTGACGCGCTTCCACCAGCGTGATCTGATCGGTGAGGTGCCGGGCGATGGCGCGTGAGACGCCGATCTGCTCCTCGACGTACCACCACTCCAGGTCGGTCTTCTGTCCTTCGCTCAGTCCGGGCACGTGTGCGGCGAACTCCGCCGCGCGGCGGTGAGCGGCCCGGCGGTGGGAGTCCCAGTACAGGTAGTCCTGTATGACCGTCAGGCCGCGCTCGGCCTCGTCCTTCGCATCCATGGTGTGCTCCAGCCATAGGTGTCCCGCGTCATGCCCACGACGCCGCGGCCACCGCCTCGCGAGACGCCACCGGGGCGGCGCCCGGGCGTGCGGCAGATCGTGTCACACCATCATATCTCTCGCTCGCGAGGGGACGGCGAGCCAGCCGCCCGACCAGGAGGGGATGCATAACAGTGTCATCACTCGTTGTGTTCTCTCTTGTGATGTTGCTGCCCCGCACGGATCATGGGACGACGTGAAGCACACGCATCGGCCGGGGATTCTCCCGCGCACACCCGAAGATCCCTCCTCGCCCCTGTCCCCCGGCACGCACACGATCACCGTTCCGCACGGTCCCGCCCGCGTCGCACTGCGCTACCACGTCGCCGGCTCGGGCCCCGTGTGTCTCGCTCACTCGGGCGGGCCGGGCATCGGCTGGGAATACCTGCGCATGCCCGGTCTCGAGGACTCCTTGACCATGGTCTACATCGAACCGGTCGGCACCGGCGACTCCGGTCGGCTCCCGGATCCGCGCGACTACACCGTGGCCACGTACGCGCGCTTCCTGGACGCCGTGGTCCAACACCTGGACGTGCCACGGTTCGCCCTGCTCGGTCACTCCCACGGTGGTTTCGTGGCCCAGCGGTACGCCCTCGACCATCCCGCACGGCTCACTGCCCTCGTTCTCTACGACACCTCACCGGTCGCGGACGAGGAGTTCTGGTCGGCCGCAGTCACCGCCATGGAACGGTTCGTGAAGGATCACGTCGAGGACCGTCCGGAGGTCGCGGGTTACGCCGCGGCCCTCACGTCCCGTCTCGGCCTGCTGGACGACGACGGCGCCACCGCCGTCCTGCGCACACTGATGCCGGCCTATCTCTTCGACTACTGGGGCAGACAGGCGGAGTTCGCGCCCGCTCGTCGGACGCTGCGCATGTACGCGGCACCCTCCCTGGGGGAGGAATCTCCCTTCGACGTCCGGGACGAACTGCCCGTC
The DNA here is from genome assembly GCF_002939385.1 of Streptomyces sp. MH60. Lineage (GTDB taxonomy): Bacteria > Actinomycetota > Actinomycetes > Streptomycetales > Streptomycetaceae > Streptomyces. Next base: position 27,566 of record NZ_MULI01000031.1, read on the forward strand.
CTCACCCCACCGGCCCTGGTCCTGGCGGGCCGTCACGACTTCATCTGCGGACCACGATGGGCCGCCCTGCTGCACGAACGCCTGGACACGGCCGAGTTGACGGTCCTTGAGGAGGCCGGGCACCTCGCGCACCTCGAACAGCCCGCACGGTTCGACGCTTCCGTCCTGGCGTTCCTCCGTGCGCACCAAGTCGGTTCCTGACCCCGGTGCCGTCGCCCGCGTGCGGAAGCGGGAGGGGAGTCCGGCTCACGGGCGCAGGCGTTCAGACGCTCGACGCGGTCGCGGTGAGTCCGGCGAGGGCGGGCTTCAGCTCCGTGCGCCGCTTGATGCCGAGCTTCACGAAGACCTTGCGCAGGTGGTACTCGACGGTGTGCGCGCTGATGAACAGGCGGGCGCCGATCTCCCGGTTCGTCAGTCCCTCGCGGGCCAGGCGCGCCACGTTCAGCTCCTGTTCGGTGAGCCGCGCCGCCGACCCCCGTGCGTGGACCCGCAAGGTCTCACCGCTCGCGCGCAGTTCGTCCGCGGCGCGCTGGGCGAATCCATTCACTCCGCAGGCTGTCAGCACCCGGTGCGCCGTGCGCAGCTGTTCACGCGCTTCGGCGGACCGCCCCTGTCGGTTGAGTGCCTCGCCGTACAGCAGGCGGCAACGCCCCACCCAGATCGGGATCCGCTCGTGCTCGAAGCGCTTGATCGCGTCCAGGAAGAGCTTCTCGGCCTCGTCCCCCGCCCGCAGTTGCGCCTCGGCCATCTCCAGCACGGCCAGCGCGTAACTGGTGCCCACCGGCCGCGTGACGCCGGCCAACTGCTCGAGTGCCTGCTCGGCGAGCACGCGCTCACCGGTGTGCGTGGCCGCTTCCACCAGTTCGACCAGCGTGCGCATCGCGAGGTTCAGTTCGTGGGTGTACGGCAGCTCGTGCCGGCCGCGGGCCACCGCCTCGGCGAAGCGGCCCAGGCCGTTGTAGAGGACCGCCTCGGAGAAGTTGGCCGCGCTCAGCGCCTGCCCCTCGCCGCGGGCGCGACCGTCGGCCCGGACCCGCTCGGCCAGGCGCTCCGCCTCGTCGGCCTGCCCCCGGTACGCGGTGAGGAGGAGCCGTCCGTACGGCGGCAGCGGGTTGCCGGTGACCTCCTTGATGGCGTCGATCTCGTCGCAGGAGGCTTCCGCAGCGTCCAGGTCGCCGTCGATGGTCTGCACGAGTATCAGCAGGCTCAGGGCGATCGGCAGTACGGTGACGACGCCTTCGGCACGAGCGAGTTCGACCTGCCGGTCGGCGAGCGCACGCAGCCCGGCGGGGTCCCACAGGTCCTGGGCGGCGCGGGAGGCGAACCACATCCAGTGCAGTTCCAGGAAGTCCGGCGCCTGCTCGAGGAACGCACGCTGCGCCCGTCGCAGGATGGGGAGCGCCGCCGCCTGCCCCTCGGTGGCGAGCAGCGCCTGTCCGCGCAGGATCAGGTCCCGTGCCCGGTCGGTCTCGTCGGCGGCGGGCGTGGCGCCGAGAATCGCGTGCGCGACGGCGGCCACCTGCTCGGCGTCGCCGAGCCTGCCGCCGTAGGTCGCCGCCGCGAGCGCTTCGATGTAGGTGTCGCGGGCCAGGACCGGGTCGAGCCCTTCGAGTCCCCGTGCCGCGTCGAGCAGGTGCTGCGCCCCGCTGCGGTCACGCCGCAGCGCGTATCCTGCCCGCGCGCGCAGCCGCACCACGAGCGCCTCCTGGAGCGCGGTGAGGGGCAGGGCGCGGGCGGACTCGAGCAGGCGCAGGGCCGCGTCCGACGCGCCCGCGTCGTGCTTGGCCTCGGCGGCCGCGATCAGCCTCTGCCCGCGGCGGAACGGCGAGGGCGTGAGCTCCGCCGCCCGCTCCAGAAACGCGCCGGCGGCCGCCGCGCCGCCGCGGGTTCGCGCACGCACGGCGGACTTCTCCAGATCGGCGGCGACCTCCTCGTCCGGTTGCAGGGTCGCGCTGGCCCGGTGCCAGGCCCTGCGGTCCGGGTCGTGCTCGGCGCCGGTGACGTCCGCCAGAGCGGCGTGGACGCGACGCCGGTCCGCCGGTGACGCCACCCGGTACACGGCCGAGCGCACCAGCGGATGGCGGAAGCCGACCCGGGTGCCGACGACGAACGCATCGGCGTCCTTGGCCGCGTCGAAGGCTTCCGGCCCCAGTCCCAGTACCGCGCTGGCACGCCACAGCAGCCCCGGGTCACCGGTGGGCTCGGCGGCCGCCAGCAGCAGCAGGAGGCGCGCCGGTGCGGGCAGCGGGGCGAGCTGGACGACCAGGCTCTGCTCGATGCGGCTTTCCAGCGGCAGGGAACCGGTCAGGGTGAAACCGCCGGCGATCTGGGCCGGGCTCAGGGCCCGGGGCAGTTCACGCAGGGCGAGGGGATTGCCGCGGGCCTCCGCGATCAACTGGTCGCGTACCCGCAGGTCGAGACCACCGGGCACGGCCAGACGCAGCAGTTCGCACGCGTCCTCGTGACCGAGCCCTTCGACGACCAGGTGAGGCAGGCCCGCGAACACCGGGTCGGGCTGCCGCATGGCGAGCACCAGGGCGATGCCCTCGGCGTCCAGACGCCGGGCGGCGAAGGCGAGGGCGCGCGCGGACGCCTGGTCGAGCCACTGTGCGTCGTCGACGACGCACAGCAGTGCCTGCTCCTCGGCGGCCTCGGTGAGCAGCCCCAGCAGGGCCAGCCCCACGAGGAACGGGCTCGGCGCGGCCGCGCTGCGCAGCCCGAAAGCCACCTCGATCGCCTCCTGCTGCGGAGTCGGCAGCCGGGCGGCCGCGCCCATCATGTGCCCGCAGAGCTGCTGAAGGCCGGCGTAGGCGAGTTCCATCTCGGACTGGGAGGCCACGATGCACTCGGTGCGGACGCGTGCCGCGGCCCGTGCCGTGAGGTGGTCCAGGAGCGCCGTCTTGCCGACACCCGCCTCACCGGAGACGACCAGCGCCCCACTGCGGCCCCCGCGGGCACGGCTCACCAGCGCTTCCAGTTCCGCCAACTCGCCGCGACGCCCCCGCAACGGCGCGATGTCAGGCACTATGTCCGCCTTCGCCGGGAAGTACCGCTCCGCCATGTCCTTGTCCCCGCATCCTATCGGAGCGTCCACCTGAACCGTCCAGCGTCGCGGTGCCGTGCGCGGTGAGCATCGACCGCCTGTCACAGCGGCGGGGTGTCACCGGACGGAGGGACATGACTCATTTCCCGGAGCACACGCCTTCGTGGCAGCGAGCGCGCCGAACCCACTAGGCGGCCAGGCTCGGGCCCGCCGTCCATCCGTGGGCCGCCTGCCCCGAGTCACGGAACCGCATATGCCTTTGGCACAATTCGCGCATGTCGAGCCGTGACACCATCCAGTACGCCCCTGACGTGGGGCTCCTCATGATCCCTGGTGATCCGGGTAAGGACTACTCCCCGGGGTTCGCGGTCTTCGACGACTCCGTCCCCGCCCTGCGCTCGTTCATTCTGGAGCGGCTTCGGAAGGTGGACATCAGGCCGACGGCGCCCAAGGCGAAGGGCCGTGCCGTCATACCCGTACGCGTGGGTCTGGTCCCCCGGCCCGACAACGACTACGACACGCGTGCCGTGTCGGTCACCGCCCCGCCCTGCCACGGCGGGTCCGTCCTCGACCGGCACATGGGCTACCTCTACAGCAGCGCCCTGCACGTCACGAGCGAGAGCATCCGCGAGCTGACCGAGGAGACGGGGGTGCCCGTCGGCTGTCACGGATGGATAGAGCTCTACGACCTCGAGAACACCAGCCGCTTCTACGACGACGAGGACGCGGACGGCGCGGACGGCGACGACGTGGACTGGGAACCCAGCCGCGACGAGCCGGTGTCGTGGGCCGAGCAGAAGGCGTTCGGGTACGCGGTCGGTTCGGTCCGGGTCCTACTGCCCGAGCGACAGACCGTGCGGGCCCTGGTGGACGACTACCTGGCCACTCACCGGCGGGAGGCCGACCGGTGCGTGGAGAGGGAGCCGGCCCCGTCCGGTGTCGAGCCGGACCTGCGCCGGGCGCTCGCCGAACGCCTCGCCGTCCGGCTGCGCACCGGTCTGCGCCACCGCGCCGCCGGCGGGGTCTGGGGCCGGGAGACCGAGCGCGAGCGCGCGCGTCGGCGCCGGGACGTCGAGGCACGGCCGCTCCTGGACGCCTGGGAGGCATACCGGACCTCGCCGCACGACTTCCGTGACCTGCGCGCCGTCACCCGGTCCGTCTTCCACCACACCCGGATCCTCGTCCTGGACGGATCCGGCGTGGAGGTGGGGCAGTACCACGAGCCGGACGGCCCGCTCACCCTGGTGGACGAGCGGGTGCGCGCCGAGGCGCTCGACGCACTGCGCGCGCACGGGGTGGACGTGGACGCTCCCGAGGACCTGGCGTCCCTCGACGGCTTCCCGGACGCCGTGGTCGTCGCGGGCGGGGACAAGTGGTCGATCCGGCTCTCCAAGCCGGGCGTGCCCCGGAGCCGACTGCCCGAGGCCGGCTGGTTCGACCCGGACTCGGGCACACTCACCGTGTACGCCGCGTCGCTCGCCGAACCGCTGACGGTGCTGCTGCTCCGGCACGGCGTGCATCCCCTGCTCGTGACCTGGGGCACACCGCACGAGGAGGTGGAACGGCACAACCGCCGTGCCGCGGTCGCGCCGGCCGAGATCAGCCCCGTCAACAGCTACAGCCGGGTGACGGCCGCCGCGCAGCAGCTGATCCCGGAGCTCCACCGCCGGTGGCTCAACACGAGGCCCGACGACGGGGAGGCGCTCGCTGCGCGGGCCGGCAGCCTGCTGCCGCCGCTCATCGACGACGCGGCGGAGAACTCGTACTACCGGCGAGCGCTGGAGGCGCTCTTCGGCGCGCCCGTGAACCTGGCAGAGCGCGGGCCGTGCCGGCTCTGCGGGCGCTCCGCCCAGTCGGCCCGTCCGGGGTTGTTCTACTGCCACGGCTGCTGTGCCCTGGCGCGAGGCGGAGTGCTGCGGGACACCGGAGTGGACGGGGCGTGGACGGAGGCGATCGTGTACGCGCTGCGCAGGCTGGCGGAGGCCGAGTTCTCCGGGCCGCCGTCCCTCACCCAGCTGGACCGTGTCGGCGTTCCCTTCGAGGACCACGCCCTGGTCGACGAGGTGTTGCTCTGCCGTTTCCTGCTGCCGCGCCCCGGCTCCGCGGTGCTGAGCGCGCGCCCGCTCCGCCCGGCCCGCACCTGGACGGAGTGGCTGGCGCACGCGGGGCTCCTCACGGACGGGGTCCGCACCTCGATGGGTACGGCGACCAAGGCCACGGACGGACACCTGTGCCGCTCCCTGTTCGAGCGGCACGTGGACGACTTCCTCCACCACCGGGGCGTGGCGCACGAACCGGAGCCCGCCTACCCGCGGCACCCGGAGCTCAACACGACCGGCCTGCGGGCGGACTGGCGCCTGGCGGACGGCACGTTCGTCGAGGCCCTGGGCCTCATGACGCGGGAGACGTACGCGGCGAAGGTCGCCCGCAAGCGGGAACTGGCTCGCCTCCACGGCCTGCGGCTCGTCACCGTCACGGCCGAGGACCTGAACCGCCTGCCGGAGATCTTCACGGACTGGCTCCCCAAGGGCTAGGCCGGAGAAAGCCGGTCGTCTGACAGCCAGGTACGGCTACCTGATCTCGTTACCGAGCGGGAGCCCGCCTGCCAGTGGTGCGAGAGGAAGGAGAATGGGTCATGACTCACCGATCGCGCCCCCGCGTGCACCTGCTGACCGGCGGGCCCGACTGGGAACAGCGGCGAGCCACCGTGAAACCGGTACCGTTCAGCAGACGGCAGAAGGAGGCCCGCAAGCCTCTGCTGGCGCTGATGCAAGACCTGTGCGCGGCCATCGAGCGAGGTGACTGGGCCTCTGCCCGCGCGGCCCGGTCAGCGGCCTGGGGCGAGGTGAACCGCCTCGCGGACAACCTCACGACGGAGGAACGCAAGCAGCTGTGGCGGGACAAGCGGCGCATCGTTGCCGGTGAGGCCCGCGACCGTGCTCGACGCGCCGGTCGCGGCTGAGACCGGCGCATTGTGACGAGGTCAGCCCAACGCGTCACCAAGGGCACCGTGCGAGGCGGTATTCCCAGGGGAGTACAGGAGCGCCAAGGGTCGTCCCGGGCGTTGCCGAGCATGGCCGGGTAGCCGCCGTCGGCGATCGTGAGGATCTTGCCGACAGCGGCCTTGGCGTCGACCGCTCGGCGACGGTGTGGTCCCGGGAGGTGACGATCGTGTGCACAGCCGTGGTGGTGGGCACGTGGCCTGAGCGCACGGCCTCGGGTCACCGGACGCGACGCGGGGCCCCCGGTGGCGCCGACGGGTCCGGTTCGCCGGCCGTCAGCGGGTCTGATCGGTGGGACGGATGAGGATCTCATTGACGGCGACATGCTCGGGCTGGGTGACCGCGTAGAGGACCGCCGCGGCGATGTCGTCCGGGTCGAGGGTCCGCATGGACTCGGCCATGTTCTTCGCCGCGGCCTGCATGACCGGATCGGTGATGTGGCTGGTCAGCTCGGTCGAGACGAATCCCGGCTCGATGACGACAACTCGTACGCCCTGCTCGGTGACCTCCTGCCGCAGCGCCTCCGTGAAGGCGGTGATGCCGAACTTGGTGGCCGCGTAGGCACCGCTCGCCGCCGATGAGATGCGTCCCGAGGTGGAAGAGACCTGCACCACGGCCCCCTTGGCCGCGAGTAGATGGGGCAGCGCAGCGTGCACCGTGTACATCGACCCCAGCAGGTTGGTGTCGACCATCCGCGTCCACTCGGTGGTGTCCGCGCCCAGGATGGCTCCGCTGAGCATGAGGCCCGCGTTGTTCACCACAATGTCGAGTGCGCCGAAGTGTCCGACGGTCGCCGCGACGGCGTCCTGTACGGAGCGGGGATCGGTGACATCCAGCTCCAGGGCGAGCATCTCGCCGAAGCCCTCCTGGACCAGGGAGTCCAGCCGGTCGGCCCTGCGGGCGCCGACGGCCACCCGGGCGCCCGCCTTGGACAGGGCGAGTGCCGTCGCCCGGCCTATGCCCGAGGATGCCCCCGTGACCAGGGCGACCTTGTTGTCAAGCGTGGTGCTCATGTCTCCTCCGAGAGTTGTCGCCGTCGGGCGATCGGGCCCGAGGCCGATGAGGCAATCCGCTCCGACCTAAAGTGACCGGGCGGTCATGTTTCCCGAGCATAACACCCAGAGATGACCCCGCGGTCATCTTCGGTGTAGGTTCAGGGCGAAAAGAGGTGACATGGCTGACACGACGCCCGCTTCCGGCCCCAGGGCCGACATGGTCCGCAACCGGCGCTTGCTGCTCACGGCGGCGGCCGAGGCTTTCGCCGAGTGCGGAGTCGATGTGTCGATGAGCGAGATCGCCCAGCGGGCCGGCCTCGCCAAGGGCACCGTCTTCCGGCACTTCGCGTCCAAGGACGATCTGCTCGCGGCTATCATGCTGCAACTGCTCGACCGGCTCACCGACCTGGCGGCACACCTGTCGCGGGCTGAGGACGCGGGCGCGGCGCTGCGTGAGTTCATGACCGCGGGGGTCGAGGCGCTCGCCGCCGACCAGGCGTTCTGCGATGTGATCGGACGGCCCTCGCTGCAGCAGGCGGAGGTACGGGACGCCATCGGCCGCCTCGGCGACGTCGTGGACGACCTCACCGCCCGGGCGAAGGAGCAGGGCGCCGTCCGCCCGGACGTCACGGGCACCGACATCACGCTGCTGCTCGGCGGAATCCACCAGACGGCGGCCCCTCTGCTGGACACCGACCCGCAACTGTGGCGGCGCTACCTGGAACTGGCCCTCGACGGCCTGCGCGACTCCGGTGCCCGCGCCCTGCCGCATCCACCGCCCGCCCGGCTGCGCCTGCCGGCGCCTTCTCCACAGGACTGACCCCGGCACGCCGTCGGTGGCACGGCGGCCGGTTCCCGCCCCTGTATTGACTGACGTACCAGCCGTTCCCGCCCGGGCAGATGCTGCACGCGGAGGCACGGTCAGAGGGGTGCGGGCGCTGTGGGGGAAGGACCGGCCGTACCGTCGGGGCTACGGTGAGGATGATCCCGAGGGTGACGGGGGTGGCTCGGATGCTGCGTCGAGGAGGGCGAGTTGTTCATGGGCGTCGGCGACCTTTGAGGGGTCGGCGTCCGGGCCGAGGGCGATGCAGGAGTGGAAGGCTTCCCGGGCGGGTTGGGTGCGGCCCGCGTCCGTCAGGGCGTGGCCCAGCTTGTTGAGGAGCCGGCTGGACATCCCGGGGTTGTCCTGGCTCAGGTCGAGTGCGGTATGCAGGTGATCGACCGCGGCATCCCAGTTGCCCAGCGAGCGGTGGGCGTCGCTGGAGACCGAGTGCATCTGGACGCTGGCGAAGTGGGCGATGTGGGGGGTGATGCGGTCACCGGCCTCGTCCATGAATGCAAACGTCTCCGCGAGGAACGCCAGGCCCTCGCTGGGCCGGTCGGTCTTCACCAGGACTGAGCAGACGGTGAACCGGGTCTGTAGGGAACCGTTGAGGTCTCCTCCCGCCTCGAACAGGTCGGCCGCCTGCAAAGTCCTCTCCATGGCCCGGTCGAAGTCCTCAAGTGCCCGGTACGCGGAGGACTGGTAAATCCGCGACCAGGCTTGCTGGTTGAGGTCTCCGGCGCGTTCGGCGGCTGTGAGGGCCTGTGCCGCCCGGTCGATACTGTCGTGGTGGCGGCCCTCGATCAGGTACAGGGCCCAGGCGTGGTAGTTGAGCTGGGTGGCTTCGAGGAGCGGGTCGCCGAGGGCCTGGGCGCTTCGGGCGGCGGTGTCGAAGATCTCGGTCCAGTGGCCCCAGAAGATCCACTGGTCGGAGAACCAGTGCAGGGCCTCGGCGACCTCGACGACGGTGGTGTGCTCGCCGGTGGCGGCGGCGGTGCGGTAGGCGGCGAGCCAGTTGTCGCCCTCGGCCTGCAGCCAGGCACGCGCCGGATCCGGACCGGAGAGGTCGACGTCCCCGTCCCAGCCGTCGGGCAGGGCGCCGTAGTCGGGTTCGTACCAGCGGCCGGCCACGATCGCGGTCTCCAGCAGCCAGCCGTGCAGGCTCACGCGGGCGGCGTCCGTGTCGCCCGTACCCTCCTCCGCGTCCAGGCAGGTGCGGGCGTACAGGCGCAGCAGGTCGTGGAGGCGGTAGCGGGTGCCTGTGGTGCCCAGGAGTCCGGTCTCGACCAGTTCTTCCAGGGTGTCCTCGGTGTCGTAGACGTCCTGGCCGGTCAGCCGGGCGGCGGCGGCCGGTGAGGTGTCGGCGCCGGGCACCAGGGCCAGACGCCGGAAGAGGCGGGCGGCCGCGGGGGTGAGCTGCTGGTAGGACAGGGCGAAGGCGGCGGAGACGTGCACGTCACCGGCGGAGAGCACCTGCAGTCTGCGGTCCTCGTGGGCGAGGCGGTCGGCGAGGTGCCGCACACTCCGGCCGGTGCGGGTGGCCAGCCAGTTGCCCGCCACGCGCAGGGCCAGGGGCAGGTGGCCGCAGCGTTCGGCGACCTCGGCCAGGGCGGCGGGTTCGGCCCCGGCCCGGTCGGAGCCCACCAGGCCGGCCAGCAGGGCCGTCGCCTCCTCGGGGCCGAGTTCGGCAAGGGGCAGACGGCGGACGCTGTCCAGGCCGGTCAGCATGCGCCGGCTGGTCACCAGGACCAGACCGGTGCCGGCGCTGGGCAGCAGCGGACGCACCTGCGCCTCGTCGCGGGCGTTGTCCAGGACCAGCAGACAGCGCTGGTCGGCCAGCAGGTGCCGGTACAGCTCCGGATGCCCTTCCGGACCGACTCTGGCGAGGTCGCGGTCGGCCACCTGCAGTGCCTTGAGCACACCGAGCATGAGTGCCGCCGGGCCGGGCGGATCGTCGGCCATGCCCCGCAGGTCCACCACCAGCTGGCCGCCGGGGAACGCGCCGGCCACGGCCTGCGCCGCCTGCAGCGCGAGCGTGGTCTTCCCGGCACCGGGCGGTCCCGAGATCACCACCACCGTCGGCCCGGCCGGCCCCCACGATTCCCCGGCACCGGCCGGTCGCGCCAGGTCGGTGAGCTGCTTGATCTCGTGTTCACGGCCGATGAAGTCGTCGATGCCCCGGGGGAAGGACCGCACCCCCGTGGGGGAGTAGCCCGGGACCCGCCCGGTCCGCGCGGTGGTCAGCAGCCGTTCGCGATCCGCCTCGCCCAGACCCAGACCGTCCGCCAGAGCCGCCACCGTCCGCCGCTGCGGCGCCGCCCGCCGGCCCCGCTCCAGATCCCCGATCCCCCGCACACTCACACCGGACGTCTCGGCCAGACCCTCGATCGTCAGCGACGCAGCCAGCCGCAACTCCCGCAGCAAGGCACCGAACGCCACCTGCCCACCGGCCACGCCGCCCCCTCCCCGCCGCCACCCCACCACGCCTCACAGCGACCCGGGTGATTGAAGCGCATACTATCCGGCCACTCACAACCCGGGAGAACCGGCCAACGACCACGCGTGCAATACGGCACGTGCGATGCGGCACGCGGATACCGGTATGCCGACTGCACCGTGCCGGTGACGGTGGAGTCCCCTGACGGCTGACGGGCGGCCGGTAGTCGCACTACGACCAGGTGTGCGTGGCGTCGGCCTCGGGTCTGGACATCGACCACCTGGGTCCGCTGGCCGAGGCTCGGGACAGCGGCGCGTCCACGTGGTCGGCCAAGCGGCGGAAGGCGTACGAACCGGCTTCCCGCAGGGTAGGCGCAGGACTTCGATCCGTGCGAGTACGAGGACTTACGACTTCCTATCCATGAGTCGGCATGGTGGCCACACGCATAGCCAACCCTCGAACTATGTTGCCCCGCCACATGTGCGCCTGACCTGCGGATTCCTACGGTATGGCGATACCCAACCGCCCCCATACATCCCCAGGAAGTGGTGCCGATGTCGTCGCCCGCAACCGCTCCACCAGCTCCGAACAACCTCAAGCGCATCGTCGCCGCCAGCCTCATCGGCACCACCATCGAGTGGTACGACTTCTTCCTCTACGGCTCCGCCGCCGCGCTCGTGTTCAACGAGTTGTTCTTCCCGGACTCCGACCCGCTGGTCGGGACGCTGCTGTCCTTCCTGACCTACGCCGTCGGGTTCGCCGCGCGGCCGGTCGGGGCCCTGGTGTTCGGGCACTACGGTGACCGGCTCGGGCGCAAGAAGCTGCTGGTGCTGAGCCTGTTGATGATGGGCGGGGCGACCTTCGCGATCGGACTGCTGCCCACCCACGCGACCGTCGGCACGGCCGCTCCCGTGCTGCTGACCGTGCTGCGGCTCGTCCAGGGCTTCGCCCTCGGCGGCGAGTGGGGCGGGGCCGTGCTGCTGGTGTCCGAGCACGGGGACGCGCGGCGGCGCGGGTTCTGGGCGTCGTGGCCGCAGACCGGGGCGCCGGCGGGGCAACTGCTCGCCACCGGTGTGCTGTCGCTGCTGACGGCCGTGCTGTCGGACGCCGCGTTCAACAGCTGGGGCTGGCGGATACCGTTCCTGCTCTCCGGGGTCCTGGTCATGGTCGGTCTGTGGATTCGTCTCTCTGTCGACGAATCGCCGGTCTTCAAGCAGGCGTTGGCGCAGGCGGAGACGCGGAAGGCGAAGGCCGAGCCGCTTCCGCTGGTCGCCGTGATGCGGTACCACTGGCGCGACGTGCTGATCGCCATGGGCGCGCGGATGGCGGAGAACATCAGTTACTACGTCATCACGGCCTTCATCCTCGTCTACGCCACGTCCGCTGCCGACGTCTCCAAGCAGACCGCGCTCAACGCGGTGCTGATCGCCTCGGCCGTGCACTTCGCGGTCATCCCGGCCTGGGGCGCGCTGTCGGACCGGATCGGCCGACGCCCCGTGTACCTGCTGGGCGCGGCCGGTGTCGGGCTGTGGATGTTCCCGTTCTTCATGCTGATCGACTCCGGTCGCTTCGGCGGTCTGCTGCTCGCGGTGACCGTGGGGCTGGTGCTGCACGGCGCCATGTACGCGCCCCAGGCGGCCTTCTTCTCCGAGATGTTCGCGACCCGGATGCGCTATTCGGGGGCGTCGATCGGCGCCCAGTTCGCCTCCGTGGCGGCGGGTGCGCCGGCGCCGCTGATCGCCACCGCGCTGCTGTCCGAGTACGACAGCTCGACGCCGATCTCGCTCTATGTCATCGCGGCGGCCGTACTGACGCTGTTCGCCGTGGGCGTCGCCCGGGAGACCCGGCACCGGGACCTCGCGGACGTCGACCCCGTGTCCGGCGACGGAGACGTGCCCGGGCCGGTGTCCGACTCCGCTGCGCAGCGGGCGCGCACCGTCTGAGCCGTCCCGTCACCTGCCCCCGTACGCCCGTGCGTGCGGGGGTCAGTGCCGTTTCGGGGCCGCCAACCGGTGGAGTCTGAGGGCCAGTTGTATCTCCAGCGCGCGGTCGGGGCTCTGCCAGTCCTCGCCCAGGAGCCGGCCGACGCGCTCCAGGCGCTGGGCGACGGTGTTCACATGCACGTGCAGGGCCTCCTTCGTGCGGGCGGGGCTCATCCCGCAGGCGAAGTACGCGTCGAGGGTGCGTACGAGTTCCGTGCCGCGCCGCTCGTCGTAGGCGACGACCTGGCCGATGGTGCGGTCGACGAACCCGGGCACGTTCTGCTCCCCGGCCAGCAGTAGGCCCACGAACCCGAAGTCCTCGGCCGCCGCGCCGTCCCCGCCCCGGCCCAGCAGGCGCAGGGCGTCCAGGCAGCGTCCGGCCTCGGTGTAGGCGGCGACCACGGCGTCGGGGCGGGCGGCGAGATCCGGCACGGGGGCGGACGCGCCGACGGTGACGGCCTCGTGCACCGCGCGGCCCAGGTGCCGGGCGGTGCGGCGGGCCAGATCGGTGGCCCCGTCCCCGTCCGCCAGGGGCAGCAGCAGCACGGTGCCGCCGTCCCGGGCGGCGGCCAGGCCGTGCCGGGTCGCCGCGAGGTGGGAGGCCGCGGCCCACAGGCGTCGGCGCGCGTCCGCCTCCTGGTCGGCGTCGGCCGAGGTGGCGTCGAGGCGGGCGACGAGGACGACGTGGGCGACGGAGAGGTCGGCGTGCAGCCGTCGGGCCCGGTCGTTCAGCAGGCGGGGATCGCGGTCGCGGGCGTCGAGCAGATCGTCCAGCAGCTCGCCGCGCACCCGCTGTTCGGCCTCGGCGGCGGAGCGGCGGGCGAGCAGCAGCAGGGAGGTGACCATCGCGGCGCGTTCGAGGGTGAGCTGGTCGACCGGGTCGAGGCCGGGGTGGCCGCGCAGGACGAGGGCGCCGAACAGCTCGTCACCGGCGGCGACGGCGGCGATCCAGTCGTCCTTGTGCCGCACCACGTGCCCGTCCGCGCGGGATGCCTCCAGCGCGTACTCCGGCGCCGCGGCGGCCTCGGTGAACTCCACGGTGCCGTCCAGCACCTGCGAGACGGCGGCGGCCACGTCGTGCACCCCTCCGCCGCGCAGGACGAGCTCGGCGAGCCGGTCGTGGACGTCGGAGGCGCGTTCGATGACGCCGCTGCGGTCCCTGATGATCTCGTTGGCCCGTTCCAGACCGGCGAGGGCCGAGCGGGTCTCGGCGAGCAGGTTCGCGGTGTCGATGGCGGCGGCGGCGAGGGCGGCGAAGGAACCGAGCAGGGCGATCTGCTCGCGTTCGAAGACCCGGGCCCGCCGGTCGGCGGCGAAGAGCACCCCGATGACGTGGTGGCCGAGCATGAGGGGGACGCCGAGGATGGCGACCAGGCCCTCGTCGCGCACGCCCGCGTCGATGGTGCCGGTGTGCTGGAAGCGGGCGTCCTCGAAGTAGTCGTCGGTGACGTAGGGGCGGGCGGTCTGGGCGACGAGGCCGCCGAGCCCCTCCCCCATGCCGAGCCGCAGGGCCTGGAAGCGGGCGGCGACCGAGCCCTCGGTGACCCGCATGTAGGTGTCGCCGCGCTCCGGGTCGTTGAGGCTGAGGTAGGTGACGTCCGTGCCGAGCAGGGAGCGGGCCCGCTGCACGATCGCCCGCAGCACCGCGTCCAGGTCGCGCAGCCCGGCGAGGTCGTGGGCGGTCTCGAACAGCGCGGACAGCTCGGCCTCGCGCCTGCGCCGGCCCTCCAGCTCCGAGCGCACCCGCAGCGCGAGGTGCTTGGCCCGTTCGAGCGCGTCGATCCGCTCGGCCGGTCCGCCCTCGGCACGGGCGAGCAGCACCGGCTGCTCGTAGGCGTCGGCGGAGGCGCCGCGGGCCAACAGCTCCAGGTACGGCGTCTCGGCGGACTGCGCGTGATCACGGGACATGCTCACAGGATTCCCCATCACCCGCCCGTCCCGGCAGCCCTGTGGAAAACCCCGGCTCAGTGCGCGGTCCAGCCGCCGTCCAGGACGAGTGAGGTTCCCGTGAGGCTGGAGGCGTACGGTCCGCACAGGTACGCCACCGCTTCGGCGACCTCGTCGGGTTCGATCAGCCGCCGCACGGCGCTGTCCCGCAGCAGTACGTCGGAGAGCACCTGCTCCTCGGGGACCCCGTGGGCCCGGGCCTGGTCGGCGATCTGCCCCTCCACCAGCGGGGTGCGGACGTAGGCGGGGTTCACGCAGTTGGAGGTGACGCCGTGGGCGGCGCCTTCGAGGGCGGCGGTCTTGGACAGGCCCTCCAGGCCGTGCTTGGCGGACACGTAGGCCGCCTTGTAGGCCGAGGCACGCAGGCCGTGGACGGAGGAGATGTTGACGATGCGGCCCCAGCCCTGCCCGTACATGTGGGGCAGGGCGCCGCGGATCAGCCGGAAGGGTGCCTCCAGCATCACGGTGAGCACGGTGTGGAAGACGTCCGGCGGGAACTCCTCCAGGGGGCGCACGAGTTGCAGCCCGGCGTTGTTGACGAGGACGTCGGTGCCGGCCGCGGCGCGTTCGGCGGCGTCCAGGTCGGTCAGGTCCAGGACCTGCGGTTCGACACGGCCCGCGAGGTCCCCACAGCTCCCGGCGAGCGCCTCGAGACCGGCGGCGTCCCGGTCGACCGCTCTGACCTCGGCCCCGGCGGCGGCCAGCCGCCGTGCGCAGGCACGGCCGATGCCGCCGGCGGCACCGGTGACGAGGGCGGTGCGGCCGTGGAGGTCGAGCGAGGAGGCGTGGGGGGCCTGGAGGACGCTGGGCGAGGTCATGTCCCGACCCTAGGCAGCGTGCACCCCGTCCCCCATGTGGGCACGCCCCATACTTCAGAGGGAACCAGTGGGTTCGAACCATGTGGGGGCGTCGGACAGGGCCTGCTTGACCCTGGTCTGCCCGAACTCCTTGATGTCGGGCAGCGCGTCCACCGCGAACCAGCCCACCTCGAGCGACTCGTCGTCGTTGACCCGGGCCTCGCCGCCCACGGCCCGGCAGCGGAAGGTGATGTCCATGAACTGGCAGACGTCACCGTTGTCGTAGGTGACCGGCTTCAGCGCCTGCACGAGGACCAGTCGCTCGACGACGCACTGGACGGCGGTCTCCTCCTCGACCTCGCGCACGGCGCAGGCGGCGGGCTGCTCCCCCGGCTCCGGGATGCCTCCGATCAACGACCAGCGCCCGTTGTCGGACCGTCGGCCGAGCAGCACTCTGCCCTCGTCGTCGAAGACGACGGCGGTGACTCCGGGGAGCCACAGGAGCTGGTGTCCGGCCGAGGCGCGCAGGTCGCGGATGAAATCGGGAGTAGCCATGCGTCCGACCCTAACGGGGCGGCCCGACCGCTCCCGACGATCTCGTGGGGCGTGCGGCGGGCGTACGGCTACACGTCGCGGGCGCGTCGACCGCGCACACCGGCGCCGACGGCCCAGCCGAGCCCACCGGCGGCGACCAGCACCAGGGCGATCTCGGGTGCGATGCCGAGCCGGGTGGCGGGCGTCTCGGAGGAGCGCAGGGGCACCTCCTGCACCAGGGAGTCCGCCACGAACATGCCGGTCTTCTGGGTGATCCTGCCGTCCGGCATGATGATCGCACTGACGCCGCTGGTCACCGGGACGGTGACGGTCCGGCTGTGCTCGACCGCCCGGATCCGGGACATGGCGAGCTGCTGGTAGGTCATCTCGCTGCGGTCGAAGGTCGCGTTGTTGCTGGGCACGGAGATCAGCTGGGCGCCGTCGGTGACCTCGGAGCGCACGGCCCAGTCGAAGGCCGCCTCGTAGCAGGTGACCAGGCCCACCTTGGTGCCGGCCATGGTGAACACGCCGGGCTCGGTGCCCCGGCTGAAGTCCCGGCTGACCATGGTGGTCCAGGTGTCGTTGATCGCCCCGATGAGCGAGCGCAGCGGCAGGTACTCGCCGAAGGGCTGGATCTGCCGCTTGTCGTAGGTGTCGACGGGGCCCTTGTCCGGGTCCCACAGGATCTGCTCGTTGAGCAGTTTCCCGTCGCGTTCCACGACGCCGCCGACCGAGATGGGCGCGCCGATCGCCTGGGCGGCCCGGTCGATGATCCGGCGGGCGTCGGCGTTGGCGAAGGGGTCGATGTCCGAGGAGTTCTCCGGCCAGAGCACGAAGTCCGGGCGTGCCACCTTGCCCGCCTTCACCTCCGCGGCCAGACGCTGTGTCTCGCGCGCGTGGTAGTCGAGTACGGCGCGGCGCTGGGCGTTGAAGCCGAGACCCGCGCGCGGCACGTTGCCCTGGATCACGGCGACGGTCGCGGTGCCGTCCTCCGCCGTGTCGCTGACCAGCGGTCGGGCGGCCACGGCGCCCACGACGGGCACGGCCACGCCGAGCAGCGCCACCGCCGCGGCACCGCGTCGCACCTTGTCGCCGCGGCGGGCCCGGACGGCCAGGCGTACGGCCTCGCAGAGACCGAAGCCGCACAGGACGACCGCGAAGCTAAGTACCGGTGTGCCGCCGACCGCCGCGAGCGGCAGGAACACGCCGTCCGCCTGACCGAACGCGATCTTCCCCCAGGGGAAACCCTCGAAGGGCACGCGCGCGCGTGCCGCCTCACCCGCGACCCACAGCGCCGCCGCCCACACCGGCCATCCCGGCAGCTTCGACACCGCGGCGACGCCCGCGCCGACGGCCGCCACGAAGAGCGCCTCGATCGCGGCCAGGGCGAGCCAGGGGCCGGGGCCGACCTCCACGCCGGTCCACACCAGCAGGGGGAGCAGGAAGCCGAGGCCGAAGAGGTAGCCGAGGCCGAGGCCCGCCTTCCAGCCGCGGCCGCGCAGCACCCAGCCGAAGACGGCGAAGGCGGGCAGCGCGAGCCACCACAGGGTGCGCGGCGGGAAGCTGATGTAAAGGAGCACTCCGGAGAGCGCCGCGGCGGCGGCCGGGACGAGGCGCACGAGCCGCGCGACGGCCCGGGAGGCGGGCGTGGTCTGCGGCTCTGTCCGGTCCGACTCGCCGACGGAGGTTGCGGTGGCTGTCACCCCCCGGAGTGTACGGCGGGTGACCTGGCCGCGGACAGGACGGTCCGTCGGCCCGACCTGCTCGCCAACGGCCTCCCGGGCGGCTGGGCACTCCCGGTCTGCTCTCCCCCCCCTCGGCGGGACGGACGGTCCGCAGACCCTGCTCAGCGGGTCGATCGGAGCGTTCAGTGGGCCGGGCCCGGTGTCTTCGGGCGCAGTCGGTCCTTGATGACCTGAACGGCCGCCTCCGCGTCGTCCACGGTGATCGTGAAGGTGTGTCCGTCCCACAGCCGCAGGATCAGGCCCTCACCGCGCCGCACGACGACGGCGGTGCCCATCTCCGGCCGCCAGCGGTAGCCCCAGCCGCCCCAGTGGCGCGGGGTGACGTGCGGCGCGAACTCGGCACCGGCGACATGGGAGAGGGGGATGCGGCGGCGGGGAACGCCGATGTGGCCGCAGCGCACCTCGAGACAGTCCTCGTCGACTCTCAGCGCGACGTGCACGAACGCGAGTGTGCCGAACAGGACCAGCAGCCCCGCCGCGATGCAGCCGACGACGGCCATGGCGAGCGGGGCGACGCCGGACTCCCAGGCCGATTCGACGGCCAGGGCGATGCCGAGCGCCAGGCAGGCGGCGCCGATGAGCGCCAGGAACCACTGGACCCGGTTGGTCGCACGGCCGGTCCAGACATTCGACTGTGGGACGGTCTCGCCGTGGCGATGCCTCATGGAGATGAGGTTACTCATGTTTCGCTGCGCGGGTACCTCGTCGCGCAGGGTGACTGAGCCGACCGGGCGGAGCGGAGCGTCAGCCGGCCGGCGTGACCGCGCGCAGGAGTCTGCCTTCGTCGTAGGCCAGCGCGGGCGCGGGCAGGGTGCCCTCGCGCCCGCTCAGCAGCACGGTCAGGGTGCCCTCCGCCGGGGCGCCGGGGTCGGGGCGGGCACCGATCCGGCGCAGCGCCTGGGCGGCCACCGCCCCGGCGGAGCCGTGCAGGACCAGGCGCGGGGCGTGGGGGCGCTGTACGGCGGCGCGGATGCGTTCGGCGACCAGTTCGTAATGGGTGCAGCCCAGGACGATGGTCGTCACGTCGCCGGGTGTGAGGGCGGCGGCGGCGCCGACGGCCTCGGTGATCGCCGTCTCGTCCGCGTGCTCGACGGCGTCGGCGAGTCCCGGGCACGGCACCTCGGTGACCGTCGCCCCGCCGGCGAACTCCTCGATCAGGCCGCGCTGGTAGGGGCTGCCGGTGGTGGCCGGCGTCGCCCAGATGGCCACGGGGCCGCCGCCGGCCGCCGCGGGCTTGATCGCCGGCACGGTGCCGACGACGGGCACCCCGGGCTCGAGCCGGGCACGCAGCGCGGGCAGCGCGTGCACCGTGGCGGTGTTGCAGCCGACGATCAGGGCGTCCGGACGGTGCGCGGCGGCGGCCTCGGCCACCGCGAGGGCACGCCCGGTCAGGTCCTCCGGGGTGCGCGGGCCCCAGGGCATCCCGTCGGGGTCCAGGGAGAGGATGAGATCGGCGTCCGGTCGCAGCCGCCGTACCGCGGCGGTCGCCGCCAGCAGACCGATTCCGGAGTCCATGAGCGCGATCTTCACCCGGCCACCATAGACGATGCGCCGCCACCGGCCGGTGCCGTGGGGCAGACTGCGCACGTGAGCGCCGATGTGTGGACTTCCGTCGTGACCGTCGTGGCAGCCCTCTCCCTCGCCGCCTGGCTGTGGCTGCTGCTCGCCCGGGGCTTCTTCTGGCGTACCGACGTCAGACTTCCGGCCCGGGAGGAGCCCGAGGTCTGGCCCTCGGTGTGCGTCGTCGTCCCCGCGCGCGACGAGGCGGCGGTGCTGCCCGCGAGCCTG
Source organism: Streptomyces sp. MH60 (assembly GCF_002939385.1). GTDB lineage: Bacteria > Actinomycetota > Actinomycetes > Streptomycetales > Streptomycetaceae > Streptomyces. Next base: position 46,659 of record NZ_MULI01000031.1, read on the forward strand.
CCGTCCCTGCTCGCCCAGGACTATCCGGGGCGGGCCGAGGTCTTCCTGATCGACGACGGCAGCACGGACGGCACGGGTGAGCTGGCGTGCGAGCTGGCCCGGCGGCACGAGGGGCTGCCGCTGACCGTGGCCTCGCCCGGGGAGCCGCCCGCCGGCTGGACGGGCAAGCTGTGGGCGGTGCGGCACGGCATCGGCCTGGCACGCGCGCGTGAGCCCGAGTACCTGCTGCTGACGGACGCCGACATCGCGCATGCCCCGGACAGTCTGCGCGGATTGGTGTCGGCGGCCGGCACCGGCGGTTTCGACGTCGTCTCCCAGATGGCCCGGCTGCGGGTGGAGAGCGTCTGGGAGCGGCTCGTGGTGCCGGCCTTCGTCTACTTCTTCGCCCAGCTGTACCCGTTCCGGTGGATCGGCGGTGGCCGCGCCGGGGGCAGGCGGAGAAGGGTGACGCGGACGGCGGCCGCGGCGGGCGGTTGTGTGCTGCTGCGTGCCGACGCCGCCGAGCGGGCGCGGATCCCCGACGCCATCCGGCACGCCGTCATCGACGACGTGGCCCTCGCCCGCGCGGTGAAGGGCACCGGCGGCCGGGTCTGGCTGGGCCTGGCCGAGCGGGTGGACAGCGTGCGCCCGTATCCGCGGCTGCACGACCTGTGGCGGATGGTCTCGCGCAGCGCGTACGCGCAGTTGCGGCACAACCCGCTGGTGCTGGCCGGAACGGTGCTCGGTCTGGCGCTGGTCTATCTGGTGCCGCCGCTGTCGTTCCTCGTCGGCCTGGCGACGGGTCGGGGCGCCACGGCCGTGCTGGGCGCCGCCGCCTGGCTGGTGATGGCGGGGACGTATCTGCCGATGCTGCGCTACTACCGGCAGCCCCTGTGGCTCGCGCCGTTGCTGCCGTTCACCGCGTTCCTCTATCTCCTGATGACGGTCGACTCGGCGGTGCAGCACTACCGGGGGCGGGGCGCGGCCTGGAAGGGCCGCACCTACGCCCGTCCGGACACCGTGCCCGAGGAGGGCCGAGCAGGCTGAGCACACCCGGGGCGGCCTACTTCCGGCCGGGGGTCCAGTTCATGCCCCAGCCGTAGGCGTGGTCGACCGTCCGCTGCGGGCTCACGCCGCGCTCGGGCACCAGGTAGCGGGCCTCGCGCTGGACGACGAGGTCGCTTCCGGTGTTGGTGATCAGCGCGAGGGCGCACACCGTCGAGGGCACGGTGCACTCGTCGAGCGAGAAGTCGACCGGGGCACCGTACTGCGGCTGGAGGGTGACCGTGGCGTGCAGGTCGGCGAAGGAGCGGGCGCCCTCGTAGATGGTCACGAAGACGAGGATGCGCCGGAAGTACCGCTGGTGGTCGAGGCTGACGGTGAGGTTCTCGCCGGTCGACACGGCGCCGGTGCGGTCGTCGCCGTCGAGGTGGATGAACGGCGGCTGGTGCAGCGCCCCGAAGGCGTTGCCGAGTGCCTGGACGACGCCCTTGCTGCCGTCGCTCAGTTCGTACAGGCAGCACAGGTCGAGGTCGAGGTCGTCGTGCATGGCGACCGGGCGGCCGAGCTTGCGGGCCCAGCCCGAGAACTGTTTGCGCACCTGCCAGTTGAGGTTGACGCGCATGGCGCCGGAGGTGCCGCCCTGCTTGGTCAGCGAGACGGAGGGCGCTGCCTTGGTGAGCGTGACCTTGGTCAGCCGGACCGGTTGGGCGGGGGGCGCGGAGGGTGCCGGCGGGGGCGGCGCGGCAGGGAACGCGGGCGGGGCCGGCGGGGCCATCGGCGCCGGAGGGGCGGGCGCGGGCGGGACCGGCGCCGAAGGGGCGGGCGCCGGAGGGGCTTGCTGCGGTTCGTCCACCGAGATGCCGTAGTCCGTGGCCAGGCCCTCGAGACCGCTGTCGTAACCCTGCCCGACGGCGCGGAACTTCCAGGCGCCCTGGCGGCGGTAGAACTCGCCGAGCACGAAGGCCGTCTCGACGGTCGCGCCGGGATTGTCGAAGCGGGCCACGACGGTGTTCCGCGCGGTGTCGCGCACCTCGATGTACAGGCCGGGGACCTGGCCGAAGGATCCGCCGTCCGAGGAGGCGGCGAGGATCACGGTCTCGATCGCGGGCTCCACGCGCGCGAGGTCGACGAGCAGGCTGTCGGTCACCCGGCCGCCGGCGTCCCGCTTTCCCTCGTGACGGACCGATCCGGAGGCGTGGGCCGACTGGTTGTAGAAGACGAAGTCCGCGTCGGAACGGACCTTGCCGCCCACCAGCAGGAGGGCGGAGGCGTCCGCGTCGGGCACGCCGGGTCCGGACCGCCAGCCCAGTTCGACCCGCAGCGCCGTCGTCGGCACCGGGGTGTTCGATCCTTTCGACATTGACATGTCCGCCCCCATCACGTGTCACCGGGCCGGGTGATGTCCCGGCGCATCGTCGAGTTCCTGACGCACAACCTATTCTCCGGGCCGCCCGCCCCTGAAGAAGAGGCCGGGCGGAAGGTTCGGTCAACCGCCGGTAACCCGCCCGGAACTCGGCCTTTACCGCAAAATCGCGTGACCTGACGCCCTATTTTGCCAAGTTCGCTCGCATTGGGGATGCCCGGTCACTGCGGACACGGAAAACAACCCTCTTATCGGTCTCCCCAACCAGCACATCGTGGGCTTAACTTATGGCCATGACCTCCCCCCGCTCCACTTATGGCGGCGGCTACTACTCCGCCTCCTTCCCGGACACCCCGATCTACGACTCGCTCGTGGCCGAACGGGGCACACCGCAGATCGCCCCGATCCGGGTCCCCGCCGCGTACGACATGCCGAGCAGCAACCACCTGCCCGCGCTGCCGTCCGCTCTGCCCGCCCTGCCGGCGGGCCCCTCGCAGCCCTCCTACGGATATGCGCAGCAGGCCCCGCAGCCCGCCCCGCTGCAGCAGGCCCCCGCCGCGTACATCCCGCACCAGGCGTCCGCGCCACGCGGATACCCGGGCCCCCAGCAGCCGCAGCAGCCCCGCCCGGCCGCGCCCGGCCCCGCGGGGTACGAGGCGATGCGCCCCGCGGCTCCCCGGCCGGCCCCCGCGCCGTACCAGGATCCGTACAACCAGCAGCAGTACCGCGGCTACTGAGCCGTCCTGGGGGTTGTCGGTGCCACCTGGCACGATGACCCCATGGGGTACGCGCGACTGCGGTCGATCCACGTTCATCCGGTCAAGGCGTTCCGGAGCCTGTCGCTCCAGGAAGCCGTGGTGGAGCCCTGGGGGCCGGCCGGAGACCGACGCTGGATGCTGATCGACGACGGGGGAAAGGTCGTCACGCAACGCGGGCAGCCGCGCCTCGCCCTGGCCGCCGCCGAGCTTCTGCCCGGCGGCGGCGTACGGCTGTCCGCGCCCGGCATGCCACCGCTCACGGTGCCCGTCCCGCGCGCGCCGGGCACCGTGACGGTGCGGATCTTCCGGGACAAGGTCGAGGCACTGCCCGCCGAGGACGAGGCCGCGCACGCCTGGTGCAGCGCGCTGCTCGGAGCCGACGTCCGGCTGGTGCACCTGGACGACCCCGCCGGCCGCCGCCCCGTGGACCCGGAGTACGCGCTGCCGGGCGAGACCGTCTCCTTCGCGGACGGCTTCCCGCTGCTGCTGACCACCACCGCCTCGCTCGACGCCCTCAACTCCCTGATCGCGCGCGGCGAGCACGCGGACGAGGGCCCGCTGCCCATGAACCGCTTCCGGCCGAACCTGGTCGTCTCCGGCACCGAGCCCTGGGCCGAGGACCGCTGGTCGCGCGTTGCCGTCGGCGAGGTCGTCCTGCGGGTCGCCAAGCCGTGCGGGCGGTGTGTCGTGACGACCACCGACCAGGGCACCGCGGACCGCGGCGTCGAGCCCCTGCACAGCCTCGGCCGGCACCGACGCGTCGACGGCCAACTGGTGTTCGGGCAGAACCTGGTCCCCCTCGGCCGCGGCACGGTCCGGGTGGGTGACCCGGTGCGGATCATCGAGTGAGGTGCGGCCGCCCGCCCGGACCGCGCGCCGGTTCCGGACAAACGGCCCGGTAACGGGAACCCGGTGCGGGGTCCGCGCGTTGGGCTTGGTGAGAGGTTCATGAGAACCGGCCGTGACGGGCCGAGCGGGGACGGCGCCCCCGCGGTCCGGTCCGCCCGGGATCCCTGTGAACGGCTCGACGGGGGGTGGAGCGGAGCGGGAAGGGGGTGCGTGCGTGCGGGCGATCAGAGGTCTGTGGCGTTGGCGTGGCAATCCGCTGTGCCGCACGAGCGACCTGGCCGAGGCATGGGTGGCCCTGACGGCGCTGCTGCTGATCGTGTTCGTGGCGCCCCTGATCGGCGTGCTCGTGGGCAGTGCGGCGCAGAGCGCCCTGCAGCGGTCGGTGCGCGAACAGCACGAGGCGCGGCACCGGGTGACGGCCACCGTGGTCCGGGCCCTGGAGCGTTCGCCCCTGACCGTCGACCCCGAGGGTGCCTCCTCCGGCGAAGAGCTGCGCAGCCGCGTCCTCGCCGCCTGGTCCGGGCCGGACGGCTCGCGGCACGAGGGGCCCGTCCTGGTGGGCATCGACCGCCCGGACAGCGGCGACCGGTTCGCGATGTGGACGGACGCGCGGGGCCGTGAGGTGGCCCGCCCGCTGGACTCCGCGACCGCGGCCACGCACGCCGTGCTCGCCGGGATCGGCACCGCGGTGGCGACGGCGGCCCTGGTGGAGGCCGCCCGGCGGATCGTGGTCTGGCGCCTGGTCCGCCGCCGGTACGCACGCCTGGAGCAGGAGTGGGAGCGGGCGGGACCGGACTGGGGCAGGACCGGAGCGGGCAGTTGACGGGCTTCGGGCTCCGGTCAACTCACCACCTGCGCGCACGCTACGGTGGACCGGCCGAACCGAATCGGCGACGACCCGCGTACGACGAGGTGGGGGCACAGCAACGCCATGGCACAGGGCACGGTCCAGGTGACGCACACCGGCACCTCGCGGTGGCGGCGCCGCACGGGTGAGTACGCATCGCTCGCCGCCGCCCTGGAGGCCGCGGCCGACGGTGACGTCCTCACCGTCGCCCCCGGGACCTACCGGGAGAACCTCGTCCTCCAGCGGGCGGTGACCCTGCGCGGGCCCGAGGGTGTCCAGGGTTCGGTCCGGATCGCGCCCGCCGACGGTGTCCCGCTGACCGTGCGCGCCTCGGCGGTGATCCAGGACCTGCACGTCGAGGGCCAGGACGCGGCGGCGCCCGCGGTGCTGGTGGAGGACGGCACGCCGGAGCTGCTGGGCCTCCGGGTCGTCGCGCGTTCCGCCTCCGGGATAGAGGTGCGCGGCAGCGCGCGTCCCACGGTGCGGCGCTGCACCGTCGACAACCCGGCCGGTGTCGGCATCGCCGTCCTGGACGGCGGGGGCGGCGTGTTCGAGGAGTGCGAGGTCGTCGCGGCCGGTCAGGCGGGCGTCGCGGTACGCTCCGGCGCCCACCCCCGGCTGGAGCGCTGCCGGGTCCACCACGCGGCGGGTTCCGGACTGACGGCGACCGGCGAGGGCTCCGCCCTCGAGGCCGTGGGCTGCGAGGTCTACGAGGTCCGCGGCAGCGGCGTGCAGGTGACCGGCCGGGCCACGGCCCACCTGACCGACTGCGACGTGCACCGCACCACCGGCGACGGCATCACGCTGGACACGGACGCCGTGCTCACCCTGGCCGACTGCCGTATCCACGACATCCCGGAGAACGCGGTCGACCTCAGGTCCCGCTCGGTGCTCACCCTGACCCGCACCAGCGTGCGGCAGTTCGGGCGCAACGGCCTGTCGGTGTGGGACCCGGGCACGCGCGTGGACGCCAACCAGTGCGAGATCTTCGACAGCACCGGCGACTACCCGGCGGTCTGGGTCAGCGACGGCGCCACCGCGGTGCTCGACTCCTGCCGGGTGCACGACGTGCCGGACGCGCTGTTCGTCCTGGACCGCGGCTCGCGCGTGGACGTCGTCGACAGCGACCTCTCCCAGGTGCGCAACACCGCGGTGTCGGTGAGCGACGGCGCCACCGCGCAGCTCGACGACTGCCGCATCCGGGACGCCGCCACCGGCGCGTGGTTCCGCGACCACGGCAGCGGCGGCACCCTGAACAACTGCACCCTGGACGGCAATCGCACCGGTGTGATCGTCACCAAGGGCGCCGACCCCACCATCGAGCGCTGCACCGTCGACTCCCCCTCCGAGGCGGGTGTCTACGTGTCGGCCGGGGGCCGCGGCAGCTTCCTGAACTGCCGGGTCACCGGCAGCGCCGGTTACGGCTTCCATGTGATCGACGGCTGTCGTACGACGCTGAAGAAGTGCCGCACGGAGCGGTGCGCGCGCGGCGGGTACGAGTTCGCGGACGGCGGCCCCGACACGGCGTACGACTCCGGGCCGCTCGTCGAGGACTGCACCAGTGACGAGAGCACCTCTCTGACGTCACCCGCCGCGCCCGAGCCGGTGGTGCAGACGACGGCCCAGTCCCCCGGGCTGCTGGGCTCGATCCCCGGGCAGCGCACCACGGAGCAGGAGCCGCTGATCGCGGGCACCGCCCCCCAGGAGCCGGCGCGGACCTCGAAGGCCGTACTGGGCGAACTGGACGCCTTGGTCGGCCTGGACAGCGTCAAGCGCGAGGTGCGCGCGCTCACCGACATGATCGAGGTGGGCCGGCGCCGGCAGCGGGCGGGTCTGAAGGCGGCGTCGGTCAAGCGGCACCTGGTCTTCACCGGCTCCCCGGGCACCGGCAAGACGACGGTCGCCCGGCTGTACGGCGAGATCCTCGCCTCGCTCGGCGTGCTGGACAAGGGCCACCTGGTCGAGGTGTCCCGGGTGGACCTGGTCGGCGAGCACATCGGCTCCACGGCGATCCGCACCCAGGAGGCGTTCCAGCGGGCGCACGGCGGCGTGCTGTTCATCGACGAGGCGTACGCGCTCTCCCCCGAGGACGCGGGCCGGGACTTCGGCAAGGAGGCCATCGACACACTGGTCAAGCTGATGGAGGACCAGCGGGAGGCCGTCGTCGTGATCGTCGCGGGGTACACGGCGGAGATGGAGCGTTTCCTGTCCGTCAACCCCGGTGTGGCGTCTCGGTTCTCACGGACCATCACCTTCGGCGACTACGGCCCGGGGGAGCTGCTGCGGATCGTGGAGCAGCAGGCGGACGAGCACGAGTACCGGCTGGCGCCGGGCACGGCCGAGGCGCTGACGAAGTACTTCACGGAGATTCCGAAGGGCCCGGCCTTCGGCAACGGCCGCACCGCCCGCCAGACCTTCGAGGCGATGGTGGAGCGGCACGCGAGCCGGGTCGCCCAGCTGCCCGACCCCAGCACGGACGACCTGACCCTGCTGTACCCCGAGGACCTGCCCGAACTGCCGTAGCGGAGCCGGAGTCCGGGCCTCAGCATTCCTCCGTCGCGTCGTCCGCCGCCGGGACGGACGCCGCCGCGCCGCCCGTGTGGCGCGGTGCCGGTACCTCCGGTCGCAGCCGGCCCAGCAGCCGTCCGCGTTCCTCGGCGAAGGCCGGGTCCGCCTGGTAGTCGGAGTGGCCGAGGACCGGTGCCGGCAGCGGGTGGAGTTCGGTCCGGCCGTACGTCAGCGGGTCCTTGAGGGGCGCGCGGTCCACCGCGGGGCCGGCGTCGCCGGGCAGTCGCATCGGGCCGCCGATGGGATCGGTGCGCCGGTAGAGGTTGCGCCAGCAGTCGACCTCCTCGTGCAGCGAGGCGAGCGCTTCGGGACCGAAGTGGGCCGGGAACCAGCGGCCGTACAGCCGCTCCAGCGGGGAGCCGTAGGTGAGCAGGGCGACCCGCTTGCGGGCGGACGGTTCGAGTTGCCAGGACGCGGCGGCGGCGAGGACGCTGCCCTGCGAGTGCCCGGAGATGACCAGCCGGCCGCCGGTGGCGCGGGTCCAGGTCGCCATCCGCCAGGTCAGGTCGGGCACCGCGCGCTCGGCGTAGCACGGCGGCGCGAAGGGGTGCGCGGCGCGCGGCCAGAAGGTGCCGACGTCCCACAGTATGCCGATGGTGCGCCGCGCGGAGGCGTCCTTGTAGGCGCGCCTGCCCCAGGTGACGAACAGTATGAAGCCGAGGCCGATCAGCCAGGAGCCCAGCTCCTGCGCGGTCTGCGCGGCCCCCTGGACGACGGCGTACGTCCCCCGCGCGGCCTCCCCCGGCACCTTCTCGGTCGTCAGGGCGCCCGCCAGGGCTCCGGCGCCCAGGAGCAGGGTGGCGGCGGAGGTGATGGCGACGAGGAGGGGCGCCCGGTCGGTGAGCGTGGCCGTGGCGCGGGTGAGGGCGATGCGCCGGGTGCGCCCCGGGTCTCCGGTCTCCCCCGGGTGGTCGCGTTCCACTGCGTCCCGTTCCGCGCGGGCCAGGCGCAGGGTGTGCCAGGCGAGCACCGCGCACATCAGCAGCACGACGACCAGCAGCGGCGGGATGACGGACGCCTGCCAGGTCAGCAGGACGGGCGGTCCGTCGAGGAAGGTGCCGGTGCCGTCCAGCCAGTCGGAGACACGCTGGGAGACGCCGCCGGACATGACCCCGCCCAGCGCGCAGGCCAGCATGGCGACGGCGGGACCGCCCAGGCCCCGGATCGCGGCGCGGGCGTCGGGGCGGCTGCGGTGGAGCAGGTGGGCGACCACGGCCAGCGCGATGACCAGCAGCCCCTGCACCAGGGCGATGCCGCCGAAGGCCGTGTCACCGGCCAGCCGGCCCTCCGACGTCCATGCCGGGCGGGCCCAGCCGCCGTACAGCAGGGCGAGGAGGAGCAGGAGGAGGGCGGCGAGCGGCAGACGGCGTACGAGGTGCTCGTCGAGCCGACGGTCGAGGCGGCACTCGCTGCGGCCCCGGCGGCACACCACCGCGACCACGGCGACGGCCCCCGCGGCCAGGGCCCCCAGCAGCACCCATCCGAGCGTGTCGAGCAGCGCGGGCCCGCCCGGCCGGCGGTCGAACCGGGCCGCCGGAACGGCTGCTCCCACGGCGACGGTGAGCAGCCCGGCGGCGGTGTGCGCGCCGCGCAGCCGGGCCACCAGGCGGCGTCCGTACCAGAACCCGGGGCGGCCGAGCGCGGCGTGGCGGGGGTCCTCCTCGGGGTCGGCCTCGCGGTCCAACGGCTGCTGGGACTCGTACGCCCGCCAGGTACGCAGCGACAGGTACCAGAGCAGCCCGGTGAGTGCGGCGGGCACCGCGGCCGCGAGGGCGAGCCTGCGGCCCGGCGTGCTCCACCAGCCGCCGTCGGACATCACCGGCGACAGGAAGCCCAGCCAGCTGTGCCGCTCGGCGCACGCGCGCGTGCCCGCGCACTGCCAGGCCACGAGGTCGAGGGCGACCTCGCAGGCGGCGGCGACGAGGAGCACCGTCAGGGTGAGGGCCGCGAGCCGCAGCAGCAGCCCGTAGAGGCGGACCGTGCGGATCCGGCCGTGGGCGGCGGGCCGCATCCAGTGGGCGATGTTGACCACCATGAAGGGCAGGAGCAGCAGCCACAGGGCGCGGGTGCCGTTGCCGGAGGTGAGGTTGCACCAGACGTAGGCCTCGGGCACCGGCCGGCCCCGGTAGTCCTCGGGGCGGGACTCGGCGTCGGCGTCCTCGGTGCGCCGGAAGACGGCCGCGACGTGGTCGCCGGTGATCCGCACGGTCCGCGGGTCGTCCAGCATCTCGGCGGGTGTCGTCCCGCCCACTCCGTGGACCAGGAGTTCCAGGGCGGTGCCGCTTCTCGCGTCGGTCCCGCCCGTCCCGGCCCGTTCCTGCGCCTTCTTCACTGTCCGCACTCCCCCGTGACGCGCCGTCGGCCGTGTCCGTGCGGGCACAGGATCTCCCGTCCGCGGGCGTCGTACACCCCTGGGCACGGAATCTCCCCGATCCGTGTGACCGGTGACGCCGGGCGGGCGGTGACGCGGGCCGTGGCGGGGCGTGCGAGGATGGGACGTCCGCGCACGGGTGCGGGGAGAAGTCCTCATCAGAGCGAGTGCGGCGGCGTGTCGGACGGTTTTGCGGCGAAAGGACCGAAGCGTACGTGAGTGAGAATCCGAACCTCCTCGCGGAGCAGCGGCGCGCCCTGATCCTCGACGAGGTGCGCCGCCGGGGCGGTGTCCGGGTCAACGAGCTGACCCGCAAGCTCGGCGTGTCGGACATGACGGTCCGCCGCGACCTCGACGCGCTGTCCCGGCAGGGTGTGCTGGAGAAGGTGCACGGCGGAGCGGTCCCGGTGGCGGAGGCGAGCACCCACGAACCGGGGTTCGAGGCCAAGTCGGGTCTGGAGCCGACGGCCAAGGAGGACATCGCGCGGGCCGCCGCGGAGCTGGTCGCGCCCGGCGCCGCGATCGCCCTGTCGGGCGGTACGACGACGTACGCGCTGGCGCACCGGCTGGTGGACGTGCCGGATCTGACGGTGGTCACCAACTCGGTGCGGGTGGCCGACGTGTTCCACGTGGCGCAGCGCACCTCGGGGGCGCGGCAGGGCGGGGCGACGGTGGTGCTCACCGGCGGTGTGCGCACGCCCTCCGACTCGCTGGTGGGCCCGGTCGCCGACCAGGCGATCGCGACGCTCCACTTCGACCTGCTGTTCCTGGGCGTGCACGGGATATCGGCCGAGGCCGGCCTGTCCACGCCGAACCTCGCGGAGGCCGAGACGAACCGGCGCCTGGTGCAGTCGGCACGGCGTGTCGTGGTGGTCGCGGACCACACCAAGTGGGGTGTCGTGGGACTGAGTTCGTTCGCCGCGTTGGAGCAGGTGGACACGCTCGTGACCGACTCGGGCCTGTCGGCGCAGGCCCGCGCGGAGGTCGGTGAGCTCCTCGGGCTGGTCGTGGTGGGCGAGCCGGAGCCCGCGGCGGACTGACGCCGGCGCCGGCGTGCGCGGGAGCCCCTGCCGTGCGAGGCGCCGGGCGGGAGCCCGCCTCCGGGCGCCCGCCCCGCTGACACCCGGCGCGCCCGGGTCTATCGTGGCGCCACCCGGCCGATCGTCCGCCAGGCGCGGCTTCGTACAAGGGGGTTGTGTCCATGGTTCGCCGTCTGCGTCCGGTGGGTCTCGACTTCGTCGAGACGGCGCCGGTACGCCTGGTCTTCGCGCGGGAGATCGCCGCCGCTCCGGACGCCGTCTTCCGCGCCCTGGCCGAGGACGTGCCCGGCTGGACCGCGTGGTTCTCGGCGGTGACGTTCGCGCGGCCCATCGGTGAGGGCGCGGGGCGCGAGATCCGGCTCAGGGGCGGTACGCGTTTCGTGGAGACGGTGCTGGCGGCCGAGCGGCCCGAGGTGTACGCCTACCGCGTCGACGTCACCAACGCGCCGGGCGCCCGCGCCATGCTGGAGGAGTGGCGGCTGACGCCTGCCGGTACCGGGACGCGGGTGCGGTGGACGTTGGCGGCGGACGGTACGGCGCCGTTCCGCTTCGTGCTGGACCGGGCGCGTCCGGGGCTGGGGCGGGCCTTCCGGGGCGCCGTGACGTCGCTGGACCGGCGGCTGCGGCGCCCGTAGCCCGGCGACCGGCGACGGCGACAGGCGACCGGCGACCGGCGACCGGCGACCGGCGACCGGCGACCGGCGACCGGCTCAGTCGAGCAGGCTGCCGGTGCGCAGCAGGGACTCGATCGCCGCCGTGTACGGCTCGATGTCGAGGCCCTGTTCGGCGAGCCAGGCGTCCGAGTAGTACTTGTCGAGGTACCGGTCCCCCGGATCGCACAGCAGTGTCACGACGCTGCCCCGCTCCCCCGCGGCCACCATCTCCGCGACGATCTTCAACGCGCTCCACAGCCCGGTGCCGGTGGAGCCGCCCGCCTTGCGGCCGATCACCCGCTCCAGGGACCGTACGGCCGCCACGCTCGCCGCGTCCGGCACCTTCATCATGCGGTCGATGGCGCCGGGCACGAAGCTCGGTTCCATCCGGGGGCGGCCGATGCCCTCGATCCGGGAGCCCCGGTCGCAGGCCACGTCCGGATCGCCGGTGGTCCAGCCCTCGAAGAAGCAGGAGTTGTCCGGGTCGGCGACGCAGACGCGGGTGTCGTACTGCATGTAGTGGACGTAGCGGGCGAGGGTCGCCGAGGTGCCGCCGGTACCGGCCGTGGCGACGATCCAGGACGGCTCGGGGTACCGTTCCAGCCGCAGTTGGCGGAAGATCGACTCGGCGATGTTGTTGTTGCCGCGCCAGTCGGTGGCGCGCTCGGCGTAGGTGAACTGGTCCATGTAGTGGCCGCCGGTCTCCGCCGCGAGGCGGGCCGACTCCTCGTACATCCGCCGGGAGTCGTCCACGAAGTGGCACCGTCCGCCGTGGAACTCGATCAGGCGGATCTTCTCGGTGCTCGTCGTGCGGGGCATGACGGCGATGAAGGGCACGCCGATCAGACTCGCGAAGTACGCCTCGGAGACGGCCGTCGAGCCGCTGGACGCCTCGATCACCGGGCGGTTCGGCCGGATCCAGCCGTTGCACAGGCCGTAGAGGAACAGGGAGCGGGCGAGGCGGTGTTTGAGGCTGCCCGTCGGGTGGGTCGACTCGTCCTTCAGGTACAGGTCGATGCCCCAGTGCTCCGGGAGCGGGAACAGGAGCAGGTGGGTGTCGGCCGAGCGATTGGCGTCGGCCTGGACCTTGCGGACGGCTTCTTTCAGCCAGGCTCGGTAGGCGGTGTCGCTGTGGTCGACGTCGAGGGTGGCGCCGGTGGCGGTCTGCCGGTCAGTGCTCACTTCGGGGCTCCTTACGCTGCGCGCCGACGGCGGACAGCGCGGCCGACACCTGGATCATAAACACCTTCCACACGCTTCTCACCTGCATAAACACCCCTTTGGGCGCCTCAAAGGCACCCCTGGGGTGCCGGGGCCGACGCGATGGAGGCGGCGTGGGGGGCGCATTCGCGCGAGTGCTCCGGTCGCCTCCGGAAACGGCCGGCGCGCACTGGTGCTCGGAGCGCGGTGCGGGCAGACTGCCAGCGGCGGGAACCGACGCGCACGAGGGGGCAACGGCCATGGCGGAGCCGGAGTTCAGGGCCACGGGGGTGCGGATCGGCAAGCGGCTGCGTTCGCTCACCCGGGCCGGGACGGTCCGGATCAGCGGCGGCCGGGTGGAGCTGCTGACCAGCTACGGCAGTGAGATAGACAGCGCGCCGGTGCAGGCGGTACGCGCCTCCCGCCCGTGGTTCGCGCCGCAGGACCGGGCGCTGGCCGACCTCGACGGCAAGCGGTACCTGCTGACCCTCGGCGAGCGTGACCCGGCCCCCGGCGAACCGGGCCCGCCCGCGGCCCGCCGCTTCATCGAGGCGGTGCGCAGGGCGGCCGGACGACGCGCCTGAGAGATGTCCGTAAGTTGCGGTGCCTCACCCCTTGCGTCACGCTGGTCACACGTCACTCTGGGTTTACCGGCGATAACGCTGCGAACCAGCCCGCCGGCCATGACAGCGGGCGGCGTGCGCCATGTGCGCCTCGCTGGATCCGAACTCCGTGTTCTTCCGGACCTCTATGTCGGGGAGTCGCAGCCGTGATCACTCACCCAAGCAGACACTGCACGGTGGAGCTCCAAGCCCTGCCGTCGCGGATCGGCCAGGTCCGCAGAATCGTATCTGCGCAATTGCGCTACTGGCATATGGATCTCCTGATCGACCGGGCGGTGCTCGGCGTGACGGAGTTGTTGACCAATGTCCACCTGCATGCCAGGCCCGACAAGACGTGCACCGTGGAGATGGAACTGCTCCTGGACCGGCTCACGGTCTCGGTGCGCGACCACGATCCGCGGCTGCCCGTCGTGGACGACGCCGAGCCCCTCGCGACGTGCGGGCGCGGGCTCGCCATGGTGGCCGCGATGAGCGGGAGCTGGGGCGCCCGGCCGGACGGCGAGTCGGGCAAGGTCGTCTGGTTCACGCTGCCGACGGCCGTCAGCTCCGTGCCGGTCACCGCACCGCCGGTGGCGGCGCGCCCGCCGCGCCGTCTGGTCGAGGAGGTGCCGGCCGCCGCGTTCACCGAGGTCGAGCACGCGGTCGACCTCGGCGGACACCAACCCGCTCCCGCCCGGTCGGCCGTTGTCGGCTGACCGGGCGGTGACCGCCCGCTGCCGCGAGCCGTGCGGCACGGTGCCGGCCGGCGTCCGGACCTCCGGGCCGCGCCTTCGGGCGGCCGACAACCGCCGGTGCGGGTACGGAATCTGACGTCACGTCGGCCGCTTCCCGCCGCTTCCGCGGCCCGGCCGCCGGTACGGCAGGCGCGGCGGGCCGGGCGCAGGCCCGCCAGGGCTCCGGCCGCGAGGCCGACCAGGGCCACCACCGCGAGCTGCGCGGGCGGCACGGCGAAGGCGAAGGCGCTGTCCGAGGCGCCGTCGGAGGCGGCCACCAGGACCCAGCCGAGGAAGGCGCCGAGACCGAGCCCGCCGACCGTGCCGAAGGCGGCGACCAGGACGGACTCCCAGCGGACCATGGCCCGCAGCTGGGCCCGGGTCTGCCCGACGGCCCGCAGCAGGCCGAGTTCGCGGGTGCGCTCGTGGACCGCCAGGGTGAGGGTGTTGGCGATGCCGAGCAGCGCGATGAGCACCGCGAGGGCGAGCAGCGCGTAGACGAGGGTGAGCATCATGTCGATGCCTCCCGCCGAGGACCGCGCGTACTCGTCCCGGGTCTGCACCTCGGGGTTGCCGTACCGGTCGGCGACCTGCTCGACCGCCGCCTTGCCCGCGTCCGCGCCCACGCCGTCCTTGAAGGCGACGGCGACCAGGGTGTCGGAGTCCTGGGTGCGGTGCGGGGCCCAGGCGGCGCGGGTGATGACGTAGTCGCCGGCGAGTTCGGACTGTCCGTAGACCGCGCGGACGGTGAAGGTCCCGCCGCGCCCGTCGGTGAAGGTGAGGCGCGTGGTGTCACCGGTGGTCAGTCCCCGCTTCTCGGCCTCGCTCTCGGTGACCGCGATGCCGTCGGTGCCGAGGTCGTCCAGTGAGCCGTGGACGGTGCCCAGGTCGAAGGTGCGGTTCAGGGCGACCGGGTCGGTGACGGTCAGCGCCCGTCCCTGGCCGTCCACGTCCGCCACTCCCCGGCCGAGACCGACGGCGGTGTCCACCTCGGGCAGTTCCTGGACCGCGCCGGCCAGGCGCGGGCTGAGGCCGCTGCCGCCCGCGCCGAAGGACGGCGCGCTGACGGCGACGTCGCCCGCGAAGGACCGGGAGACGGTCTGGTCCATGGTCGCCTTGAGCGAGGCGCCGAACACCGTGAACAGCGACACGACCGCCACGCCGATCATCAGCGCCCCCGCGGTGGCCGCCGTCCGCTTGGGGCTGCGCAGGGCGTTGCGCCGGGCGAGGACGCCGGTGACGCCGCGGAGCCGGTCCAGCGGGGCCCCGAGGACGCGTACGGCGGTGGCGGAGGCGACCGGGCCGAGTACGACGAAGGAGGCCAGGGCCAGCACCGCGCCCGCTCCGGCCAGCCACACCGACGGGGAGAGCAGGACCCCGACGAGCGTCACCGCGAGGGCGAGCACGAGCAGCCCCGTGCCGGTAACCGCCCGCGCGCGGGAGGCGCCGGAGGTGTCGACGGCCGTCTCGCGCAGCGCGGCCAGGGGTGCGGTGCGGCCGGCCCGGGCGGCGGGCAGCAGGGCGGAGCCGAGGCAGACCACGACGCCGACGGCGAGCGGGAGCAGCAGCGACAGCGCGCTGATCACCAGGGCGCCTTCGGGGAACGGGAAGCCGATCGCCGGGAACAGGGCCTGGAGTCCGGCCGCGATGCCGATGCCGCCCGCGAGCCCGGCGGCGGACGCGGTCACGGCCACGACGGCCGCCTCGACGAGGGTGGCGGCGGTGACCTGGCGGCGGGAGGCGCCGAGGGCGCGCAGCAGGGCGTTCTCGCGGGTGCGCTGGGCGACCACGATGGCGAAGGTGTTGTGGATCGAGAAGGTCGCGACCAGCAGGGCGATGCCGGAGAAGACGAGCAGGAAGGTCGTGAACAGGGTCAGGAACTGACTGGAGATCATGTCGGTGTTCTCCGCGGCCGACTCCTGGCCGGTGATGGCCTCGACCCCCTCGGGCAGTACGGGTGTCAGCCGGTCGACGAGTTCCCGCCGGCCGACGCCCGGCCCGGCGCGCACCTGGATGCTCGCCGCCTCGCCCGGCCGCGCGGTGAGGTACTTCTCGGCGTCGGCCCGGGTCATGCCGGTGAAGGTCACCTGGGCCATGCCGTCCTCGCCGCCGAAGGTGGCGAGACCCACGACGGTGACCTCGACGGGGTCGGGCGTGCGCAGCGTGGTGGTGTCGCCGATCGCCAGGCCGCCCTTCTCGGCGGCGCCGCGGTTGACGACGACCTCGCCGGACTTCTGCGGGGCGCGGCCCTCGGCGAGGCGGTACGGGTTCAGCTCCGGGTCGGTGATCCAGTTGCCCGCCAGGGTGGGCGGCCCCTGACCGCCGATCGGGTCGCCGTTCGCGCCGACGAGCTGGCCCGCGCCCTGGATGCTGGGGGCGGCGGCCGCGACGCCGGGCACCCGCTCGACGGTCCGCACCAGGTCGGTGCCGACCGGCTGCCGCACGCCCTGGCTCTCTCCCGGTGTGGTGATGGCGTCGGCGCTGCGCACCACGGCGTCGGTGCCGCCGGCGGCGTTGCCGAACATGGTGTCGAAGCTCGCGCGGAGCGTGTCGCCCATGACCAGGGTGCCGGTCAGGAAGGCGACGCCGAGGACCACGGCGAGGAACGTCCCGGCGAAGCGGCGCTTGTGGGCCCGGAGCGAGGAGACGCTCAGCCGGACGGAGGCGTTCATGAGGGCACCTCGAAGGCTTTCATCCGGTCCAGGACCTTGTCGGCGGTCGGCGCGTCCATGCGGTCGACGAGACGCCCGTCGGCGAGGAACACGACCTCGTCCGCGTGGGCGGCGGCCACGGGGTCGTGGGTGACCATGACGACGGTGCGGCCGGTCTGGCGGACGGTGCGGCCGAGCAGGCCCAGCACCTCGCCGCCGGAGCGGGAGTCGAGGTTGCCGGTGGGCTCGTCGGCGAAGACCACGTCCGGCTGTCCGGCGAAGGCGCGGGCCACGGCGACGCGCTGCTGCTGCCCGCCGGAAAGTTCGGCGGGCCGGTGGTGGAGGCGGTGGCGCAGTCCGACGACGTCGATCAGCGCGTCGACCCACGCGGTGTCGCCCCGGCGGCCGGCCAGGTCGAGGGGGAGGGTGATGTTCTCGGCGACGGTCAGCGTCGGCACCAGGTTGAACGCCTGGAACACGAAGCCGACGCGGTCGCGGCGCAGCAGGGTGAGCCGGCGGTCGTCGAGGGTGCTCAGGTCGGTGTCGCCGATGCGGGCGGTGCCCGAGGTGAGCGTGTCGAGGCCCGCGGCGCAGTGCATGAGGGTGGACTTGCCGGAGCCGGAGGGCCCCATGATGGCGGTGAAGCGGCCGACCGGGAAGTCGACGCTAACGCCGTCGAGGGCGCGTACGGCGGTGTCGCCACCGCCGTACACCTTCACGGCGTCCACGACCCGGGCGGCGGCCCGGGTGACGGTCGTCGTGCTCATGCCGCACCGCCCCTGCCGGTCCGGCCGAACTGCTCGTCCAGCACGGACAGCCGGCGCCAGTACTCGTCCTCGTCGATCTCGCCGGAGGCGAAGCGGTGACCGAGCACGGTGATGGGCGAGTCGTCCGCGACGGCGCCCGGCCGTACGGGGCCGCGGGGGCCGCGCCACACCGTGCGGCGCAGCAGGGTGATGCCGCCGCCGATGACGAGCGCCCAGATCAGCGGGAAGAGCAGGATCCACGGGCCGGGCCCGCCGTCGCCGAACTGTGCCAGGGTCTCCATGTCGTCCAACTCCTCGGTCGCGATGTCCCTTGTGTCGCTTCCGAGCCTCGCTCCGGAAGGGGGTCCGGGTCGTCGTACGGCCAGCGGCAGTGTGCGTACGCCGCCGGGAGTACTCCGGCGGTCCGCGTCTGCTTCCCCGGTCTCCCGGACACCGCTCGCCCTCTGTAACTACTAGTATGTACAGTGAGTGCATGAGCACCTCGGAACGACTGATCGAGTCCACCCGCGAGCTGCTGTGGGAGCGTGGGTACGTGGGCACCAGCCCCAAGGCGATCCTCGAACGGGCCGGCGCCGGACAGGGCAGCATGTACCACCACTTCAAGGGCAAGCCCGACCTCGCGCTCGCCGCGATCCGGCGCACGGCCCAGGAGATGCGGGCCACCGCCGAGGCCGTGCTCACCGGTCCGGGGACGCCGTACGAGCGCATCGAGGCGTATCTGCGGCGCGAGCGCGACGTGCTGCGCGGATGCCCGGTCGGGCGGCTGACGATGGACCCGGACGTGATCGCCGACGACGCCCTGCGCGCCCCGGTGGACGAGACCCTCGACTGGCTGCGCGAACAGATCGCCCAGCTGGTGGAGGAGGGCCGGGAGCAGGGCGAGTTCGCGCCCACGCTGGACGGCGAGGAGATCGCGGCGGCGGTCGTCGCGACGGTGCAGGGCGGCTACGTGCTGGCCCGCGCCTCCGGCTCGCCGGCCGCCTTCGACGCGGGCGTCCGGGGCCTGCTCTCGCTGCTCGCGACCCACAAGGACTGAGGGGACATCCGATGCATGCCATGCAGTACTCCTTCACCCTGCCCGCCGACCATCCGATGGACGCCATCAGGGAGCGCGTGGCCCGCACCGGGCACCTGCTGGACGACTGGCCCGGGCTCGGACTCAAGGCGTATCTGATCCGCGAGCGCGGGAAGGACGGCTCGCCGGTCAACCAGTACGCGCCGTTCTACCTGTGGCACACCGTGGAGGGCATGAACTCCTTCCTCTGGGAGGGCGCCTTCCAGCGGCCCACCGACGACTTCGGCCGGCCCGCGGTCCGGCAGTGGACGGGCCTGGCGTACGAGGAGGGCGGCGACGCCGGCACCCCCGCGCGGGTGGCGGTCCTGCGGCGGCGGCCGGTGCCGGAGGCACTGCCGCTGTCGCAGGCGGCGGCGGGCGCGGTGCGGGAGACCGGTCGGCTGGCGGCCGGGGACGGGGTGCTGCTCGCGGCGGCGGTCGTGGACACCGGGCGCTGGGAGCTGGTGCACTTCTCGCTCCACGCGGGCGACGCGCCCGACGGGGCGGAGGGCGATGCCTTCCAAGTGCTGCACCTGTCCGAGCCGGGGCGGGCCCTGCTGCCGAGGGGGCGCCAGTGGTGAGCGGAGCCGTCCGCACGGTCCTCGGAGACGTGCCGGGCGGTGAGCTGGGCGGGTGCGACGCCCACGACCAAGGTGGCGGGCGGTTTCCACGCGCTCGACGCGCACGCGCGGTGGACCATGTCGGCGGCGGCCGGGGCGCACCACGCGACGGGGACGCCGATCGCCGTGCACCTGGAGCTGGGCACCGGTGCCCTGGACGTACTGGAGCTGCCGTGCGGTGAGTTGGGTGTCCCGCCGCAGCGGGTGATCCTCGGTCACCTCAATCGCTCCCCCGACTCCGTGACCCACCGGCAGGCCGCCGGATCGGGGTGCCGGCCGGCCTTCGACGAGCCGTCGCGGGGCAACCACGCCACCGACTGGCGGATGCCGGACGCGGTGCGGGACCTCGCCGAGGCGGGGTTCGGCGACCGGCTGCTGCTCGGCGGCGACACCACGACCGCGTCCGCCCGGCCGGTCGACGGCGGTCCGGGCATGCCGTACCTGCTGCGCCGTGTGGCTCCCCGGCCGGCCCTCGCGGTGGGGGACGACCTGGTGCGGCGCGTCCTCACCGAGAACCCCGCGCGGGCGTTCGCCGCCGACCGGCGCTGACTGCTCCCCCTTCCGCGGACCCGTACCTGCTCACTCGACAGGAGATCCCTCATGCCCTTCGTGCGCATCGACGCCTACGGCGGCGGCACCGACGACGACCGGCTCGACGCGCTCGGGCGGGCCGTCCACGACGCCCTGGTCGAGACGCTCGGCATTCCGTCCGACGACCGCTTCCAGGTCCTGACCGCCCACGACGCCGCCCGCGGCACCCTGCGCTACGACGACTACCTCGGCGTGCGCCGGGACGAGGGCATCGTCTTCGTGGCGATCACCCTGCGGGCGGGGCGGACGACCGGGCGGAAGCAGGCGCTGTACCACCGGATCGCCCGACTCGCCGAGGAGTACGCGGGGACCGACCCCCGCAACGTCTTCGTCACCCTGACCGAGAACACCTCCGCCGACTGGTCGCTGGGCAACGGCCTGGCGCAGTACGTAGGGTCGGGATCATGCTGAGACTCGGAATTCCCGTCATCGGTGTCACGGACCTCCCCCGCGCGGTGGCGTTCTGGACGGCGGCGCTGCCTCTGGTCGCCGTGGAGGAGTGGAAGAGCGAGACCTGGAGCACGCTGGAGTACGCGGACGGCTCCGGGCGGGCCCTCGGTCTGCTGCGCAGTGACTCGCCGCCCGAGCCGCGGCCCCGGCTCCACCTCGACCTGTTCACGGACTCGGCCGAGGAGCAGCAGGCGGAGGTGCGGCGGCTGGTCGGTCTCGGTGCGCGGACCGTCGAGTGGGACCTGTACCCGCCCGACCCCGACTTCGTCGTGCTGGCCGACCCGGACGGCAACATCTTCTGCGTCGTCGACCTCAGCCACGCCCCGAGCGGCGGCGACCGGCCCGCGCCCTGAGGCGCGGCCGGATTAGGTCGCCTACGCCGGTACGCCCAGCGGGTCGTCCAGGACCGGCTGCCAGGCCAACTCGGCGGCGCCGACCAGGCTGTTGTGGTCGAGACCGCAGGGCAGGATCGGCACCCCGCCGCTCTGGCCCCACAGGCTGCGCCCGGCGACGACCGCGCGCAGCCGCTCGGGGTCGGCGTCGAGGAGTGCCCGGTGCAGTCCGCCGAGGATGATGCGGTCCGGGTTGAGGATGTTCACCAGACCGGCGAGGCCCAGGCCCAGGCGGTCGATGAGGGTCTCGGTGGCGGTGCGGACGGCCGGGTCGGCGTAGTACTCGCGGATCAGGTCGTAGGACTGCTGGAGCAGGGACACCTCGGGGCCCGGCTCGCGGCCGGCCGCCGTGAGGAAGGCCAGCGGGTCGGTCTCCACGTCCAGGCAGCCGCGGCTGCCGCAGTGGCAGGGGCGGCCCTCCGGGTTGACGGCGAGGTGGCCGACCTCCATGGCGAGTCCGGAACTGCCGGTGTGCAGACGGCCGTCGAGGACCAGCGCACCGCCGACGCCGCGGTGGCCGGTGGCCACGCACAGCAGGTCGCGGGCGCCGCGGCCGGCGCCGTGGCGGTGCTCGGCGAGGGCGGCGAGGTTGACGTCGTTGGCGGCGAAGGCCGGTCCGTCGATGCCGGCGGCCCGCACCTGCCGCGCGAAGATCTCGCGCACGGGCGCGCCGGCGGGCCAGGCCAGGTGCAGCGGGTTCAGGGCGAGGCCCTCCGGTTCCGCGACGGCGGACGGCACGGCGAGTCCGGCGCCGACGCAGCGCCGCCCGGTCTCCCGCAGGAGTTCCGCGCCCGCCTCGACGACGGAGCCCAGCACCTTCGCCGGGTCGGCGTCGACGACCTCGCAGCCGGGCGCGGTGGCGACGATCCGGCCGCCGAGGCCGACCAGGGCCGCGCGGAAACCGTCCGTGTGGATCTGGGTGGCGAGGGCGACGGGCCCGTCCTCGGCGACCGAGAGACGGTGCGAGGGGCGGCCCTGGGAACCGGCCGCCGCGCCGGGCCTGGCGTCCACCCGGATCAGGCCGAGCGCCTCCAGCTCGGCGGCGACCGCCCCGGCCGTGGCCCGGGTCACGCCCAGTTCCGCGGTGAGGACGGCCCTGGTGGGGGCGCGTCCGGTGTGCACGAGCTCCAACGCGGGTCCGAGCGCGGCGCGCCCCCGGTCCAGCCGCGTCCTCGAGGTGGTCCCTTCCCCCGCCGCCCGGGGGTCCGCCTTGCCGCTCATGAGGGGGAGTCTCCCATGATCCGTCCGCACCGGGTGTCTAGAGCCCACTGACCCGGAGCGTGATGTTCAGCCGCCCGGCGAGTCCCAACTCGGGCGGCGCGGTGCCCGGGTGCACGCTCGGCACCCCGTGGTACGCGAGCCGGGAGGGACCGCCGAAGACGAACAGGTCGCCGCTGCGCAGCTCGGTGTCGGAGTAGGGGCGGGTGCGGGTCCCGGGGTTGCCGAAGCGGAAGACGCAGGTGTCGCCGAGACTCAGGGAGACCACGGGGGCGTCGGAGCGCTCGTCCGCGTCGCGGTGCATGCCCATGCGGGCGTCGCCGTCGTAGAAGTTGATCAGCGCGATGTCGTAGGGCTCCCGCGCCACCGCCGCGGCGCCGAGCGCGTCGGTCACCGCGCGGCGGGCGAGGGCGTCGAGCCAGGCCGGGAAGGGCTTGACCGGGGCGCCGTCGCCATCGACGGCGGTGGGGGCGTAGCCGTACGGGTACCAGTGCCGGCCTAGGCAGACCTGCCGGGCGGTCATGGTGCCGCCGCCGGGGGTGCGCACCGTGCGGAGTCCGGCCGGGGGGCGGGCCCACTCGCGGCAGGCGGCCAGCAGCTCGCGCTGCCGTCCCGGGGCCAGCCAGTCCGGCAGGTGGACGGCGCCGGGCGCGGTCTCGGCCCGGGTCCTGGGGAACAGCTCGGCGTCCATGCCCCCATCCTGCCTCCGCGCCCCGCCTCCCGGGCGCGAGGGGCGCTGAGCTGCGGCTCGGCTAGCCTGGAGCAACGATGAACGACCGCAGCACGAACGACAGCAGCGACCGCGACGAGCGCGACGACCGCCTGACCACGCCCTGGGGCGAGCACGTGCTGTCCCGCTTCCCCGAGGACCCGCGCGACCGGCTCCGCGCCTGGGACGCCTCCGACGAGTACCTGCTGGGGCACCTCGCGGAGCGGGAGATCCCCCTGGACGGCACGGTCGTGGTCGTCGGCGACCGCTGGGGGGCGCTGGTGACGGCGCTGGCGGCGCACCGGCCGGTACAGATCACCGACTCCCACCTCACGCGGGAGGCGACGCGGCGCAACCTGGAGCGCAGCGGTGCCGAACCGGGCTCGGTGCGCCTGCTCACCACGCAGGACCCGCCGCCGGACCGCGTCGACGTGCTCCTGGTGCGGGTGCCGAAGAGCCTGGCTCTGCTGGAGGACCAGCTGCTGCGGCTGGCTCCGTCGCTGCACGGGGGCACGGTCGTGGTCGGCACCGGGATGGTGAAGGAGATCCACACCTCGACGCTCCGGCTGTTCGAGCGGATCGTCGGCCCGACCCGGACCTCGCTGGCCGTGAAGAAGGCCCGGCTGATCTTCGCGGAGCCCGATCCCGCGCTGAAGCGGCCCATCAACCCCTGGCCGCTCGGCTACCGGCTCCCCGACGACGTCGGACCGCTTGCCGGCCGGCCCGTCGTCAACCACGCCGGGGTCTTCTGCGCCGACCGCCTCGACATCGGCACCCGCTTCTTCCTCCAGCACCTGCCGGAGCCCGGGGACTTCCGACGGGTGGTGGACCTGGGCTGCGGCAACGGTGTGGTCGGTACGGCGGTGGCGCTGGCCGATCCCAACGCGGAGCTGCTGTTCACCGACGAGTCGTTCCAGGCCGTCGCCTCGGCCCGGGAGACGTACCGGGCGAACGAGATCGCGGGCCAGGCGGAGTTCCGGGTCGGCGACGGGCTGGCCGGGGTGCCGGACGGCAGTGTCGACCTGGTGCTCAACAACCCGCCGTTCCACTCCCACCAGGCGACGACCGACGCCACGGCGTGGCGGATGTTCACCGGGGCGCGGCGGGTGCTGCGCCCCGGCGGCGAACTGTGGGTGGTCGGCAACCGGCACCTGGGCTACCACGTGAAGCTGCGGCGCCTGTTCGGCAACAGCCGGCTGGTGGCGGGCGACCGGAAGTTCGTGGTGCTGAGGGCGGTCAAGGAGTAGCGGAAGGAGGGGGAACGGGCGCGGGCACGGTCCGGGTGACCACCTGGACGAGTGTCGCCACCGTCCGGACCATGGCCTCCCGGCCCGCGGTGAGGCAGCCGCGCGAGTCGTGAGGTCGCCACACTCCCCGACAACGCGTTGATTGTTCCTGCAAGGTATAGCGACCTTTCGAGCACAATCAAGCAATCTGCGGACGAGTGCGGTGCGCTAGGGTCGGCGGGGATCGAGGAACGGAGGCGTGGATGTCGCGCGACGCCCGCTGGAAGGCGCTGCTGGAACTGCTCGTCGAGCGCGGCCGGTTGGACGTCGAGGAGGCGGCGACCGAGCTGGAGGTCTCGGCCGCGACGATCCGCCGCGACTTCGACCGGCTCGCCGAGCAGCAGATGCTGGTGCGCACCCGCGGTGGCGCGGTCGTGCACGGAGTGTCGTACGAACTGCCGCTGCGCTACAAGACCGCCCGCCGCGCCTCGGAGAAGCAGCGCGTCGCACAGGCGGTCGCCGCCCTGGTGGCGCCGGGCGAGGCGGTGGGGCTGACCGGGGGCACCACCACCACGGAGGTGGCGCGGGCCCTGGCCGTGCGCGCCGACCTGGCCTCCGGTACGCCCGCGCTGACCGTGGTCACCAACGCGCTCAACATCGCCAACGAGCTGGCCGTCCGGCCGCAGTTCAAGATCGTGGTGACCGGCGGCGTGGCCCGGGCGCAGTCGTACGAGCTGATCGGGCCGCTCGCGGACGGCGTACTGGGGCAGGTGACCCTCGACGTGGCGGTGCTGGGCGTCGTCGCCTTCGACGTCGCGCACGGCGCCGCGGCCCACGACGAGGCGGAGGCCGCGATCAACCGGCTGCTGTGCGAGCGCGCCGAGCGGGTCGTCGTGGCCGCCGACTCCAGCAAGCTGGGCCGGCGGGCGTTCGCCCGGATCTGCGCGACCGAGTCGGTGGACACGCTGGTGACGGACGGCGCGGCCGACCCGGAGCTGGTGCGCGGGTTCGAGGAGGCCGGGGTCCGCGTCGTCACGGCCTGAGGGGCCCTGAAGGACGTGCCGGTCAGTGCCCGTGGCCGTCGGTGTGGTCCGGCGTGGCGCTCGGGGCGGTCTCCGTCGCGTCCGGCACCGACCCGGCGCGCACGGTGAACGCCGCGGTGTGGACCTCGCCCCGGTGCCGGAAGTCCAGGAAGAGGCGGTAGGTGCCGCCACTGGGCGCGGTGGCCGTGAAGGAGACCTCCGGGCCGGGCTCGGTGGTGCCGTCGCCGGGTTCGCCGTTCGGGTGGACGTGGAGGTAGGCGAGGTCTCCGGAGCGCAGGGCGACGAGGTGACCGTAGGCGCCGAGGTAGGGCTGGAGGTCACCCACGGGTTCGCCGTCGCGGGACACCTTCAGCTTCAGCTCGCTCGCCCTGCCGGGCCGCAGGGAACCGGCGAGTTCGACCTGGTAGCCGTCGGTCCGTGCGGTGCCGTTCGGGGCCGGCATCCGCGCCGGTGCGTAGCGGCCGGAGGCGGCCAGGTCGGCGCCGAGGGTGAGGTTCTCCGCGCCCTTGGCCGCCGGGGTGAAGTCGGCGAAGACGCGGTAGCCGCCCGCCGCGGGCAGGTCGACGGGCGTGCTCCAGGTGCCGTCGGCGGCACGGGTGGGGTGCAGGTGGCGGTAGGTGGCCAGGTCGCGTGAGGCCAGGATGAGGTGGAGCTCCTTGTCGTGCTCCCGCTGGTACGCGGTGACCGCCTCGCCGTTCGCGTCCCGGACCGTGAAGCGCAGTTCGGTGCGTTGACCGGCGGTGACGCGCGGGGTGGCGAGGTCGAGGGTGTAGCCGCCCTCGGAGATCTGCAGGCCGCCGGCCGGGGTGCTCTCGTGTCCCCCGTGACCGCCGCCCTCCTCCGGCCGCGAGGTCGGCTCGCCCGGGCCGCCCCGCTCGTCGTGCTCGTCGTGGGGCGCGGGTGCGCCGTCCGCGACGATCGGGTCCACTCCGGTGCCGACGCCGTAGGCGGTGCCGAAGGTCGCGGCCAGGGCGGCGGCGAAGGCGGTGATCCTCAGTCCGGTGTGCATGACGGTCGTCTCCTCGGATTGCGGGTCTCCGGGTCGCACGGAGACCTCTCCATGCACTTCACAATACCCCTGGGGGGTACCTAGTCAAGTCGTGACGACACTTGCTTCGCTTACCCCCCAGGGGTATACATGGAAACGTCCGGCAGATACCCCGGCCCCGTATGCGTCGCCGACGACCCCGCGTCAGGAGCAGCCATGACCATCAGTACGACCAGCCCACCGGCCGAGGTGGAACTCGCCATCGGCGGTATGACCTGTGCCTCGTGCGCCGCCCGGATCGAGAAGAAGCTCAACCGGATGGAGGGGGTCACCGCGACCGTCAACTACGCGACGGAGAAGGCGAAGGTCAGCTATGCCGGTGACGTGTCCGTCCCGGAGCTGATCGCCACGGTCGAGGCGACCGGGTACACCGCCCGCGAACCCGAGCCGGTGCGCACCGAGGCCGCGTCCGGGCCGGAGGGCGCCGAGACCACCGACGAGCTGCGCCCCCTGCGGGAACGGCTGGTGACGGCGGTGGTGCTGGCCGTCCCGGTGATCGCGATGGCGATGGTGCCGGCGTTGCAGTTCGAGTACTGGCAGTGGCTGTCGCTGACCCTGGCCGCACCCGTGGTGACGTATGCGGCCTGGCCCTTCCACAAGGCCGCGTTCACCAACGCCCGGCACGGCGCGGCCACCATGGACACCCTGATCTCGGTCGGTACGTCGGCGGCGTTCCTGTGGTCGCTGTGGGCGCTGTTCCTCGGCACCGCGGGCACGCCCGGCATGACCCATCCCTTCGAGCTGACCATCGCCCGCGGTGACGGCTCGGGGAACATCTACCTGGAGGCCGCGGCCGGGGTGACCGCCTTCATCCTCGCCGGCCGCTACTTCGAGGCCCGCTCCAAGCGCAAGGCCGGCGCCGCGCTCAAGGCCCTGCTGGAGCTGGGCGCCAAGGACGTCACCGTACTGGGCCCCGACGGCAGTGAACGCACGATCCCCACCGGGGAACTGGCGGTGGGTGACCGCTTCCTGGTCCGGCCGGGCGAGAAGATCGCCACCGACGGCACGGTCGTCGAGGGCACCTCCGCGGTCGACGCCTCGATGCTCACCGGCGAGTCCGTGCCGGTCGAGGTCGGCGTGGGTGACCCGGTCACCGGCGCCACCCTGAACGCGGGCGGCCGGCTGGTGGTCGAGGCGACCCGGGTCGGCGCCGACACCCAACTGGCGCGGATGGCCAAGCTGGTCGAGGACGCGCAGAACGGCAAGGCCGCCGCCCAGCGGCTCGCCGACCGCATCTCGGGGGTCTTCGTCCCCGTCGTGATCGCCCTCGCGCTGGCCACCCTCGGCTTCTGGATCGGCAACGGCGTCGGACCGGCCGCCGCGTTCACCGCCGCCGTCGCCGTCCTGATCATCGCCTGCCCCTGCGCCCTGGGGCTGGCCACCCCGACCGCGCTGATGGTCGGCACCGGGCGCGGCGCCCAGCTCGGCATCCTCATCAAGGGCCCCGAGGTCCTGGAGTCCACCCGCAGGGCCGACACCATCGTCCTCGACAAGACCGGCACCGTCACCACCGGCCGCATGACCCTGCTCGCCGTGCGCACCGCGGAGGGCACCGACGAGGCCGAAGCCCTGCGGCTGGCCGGGGCGTTGGAACACGCCTCGGAGCACCCGATCGCGCAGGCGGTTGCCGCCGGGGCAGCCGACCGCACGGGCACCCTGCCCGTCCCGGAGGACTTCGCCAATGTCCCCGGTCTCGGCGTGCAGGGCGTCGTCGAGGGGCACGCCGTCCTGGTGGGCCGCGAGAAGCTCCTCGCCGAGTGGGCCATGGAACTGCCTGTCGACCTGGCACGCGCCAAGGTCGAAGCGGAGACGGCGGGACGTACCGCGATCGCGGTCGCCTGGGACGGCGAGGCGCGGGCGGTCCTGGAGGTCGCCGACGCCGTCAAGGGCACCAGCGCCGAAGCCATCACCCGGCTGCGCGCCCTGGGTCTGACCCCGATCCTCCTCACCGGCGACAACCGTGCCGTCGCCGAGGCGGTGGCCGCGGAGGTCGGCATCGCTCCCGAGCATGTGATCGCCGAGGTCATGCCCGAGGACAAGGTCGCCGTCGTCAAGCGCCTCCAGAACGAGGGGCGTTCGGTGGCGATGGTCGGCGACGGGGTCAACGACGCCGCCGCGCTGGCCCAGGCCGACCTGGGACTCGCCATGGGCACCGGCACCGACGCCGCCATCGAGGCGGGCGACCTCACCCTGGTCCGGGGCGACCTGCGCGCCGCCGCCGACGCCATCCGCCTCGCCCGCAAGACGCTCGGCACCATCAAGTCCAACCTGTTCTGGGCCTTCGCCTACAACGTGGCCGCCCTGCCGCTCGCCGCCGCCGGACTCCTCAACCCGATGATCGCCGGAGCCGCCATGGCCTTCTCCTCCGTCTTCGTCGTCGGCAACAGCCTGCGCCTGCGGGGCTTCAAGGCCGCGGACTGACCCACCGCCGCCGCACCGGGCCGCCGGCCGACCCCGGGAGGGCCGGCCTGCGGCCCGCCGGTGCGC
>NZ_MULI01000032.1 GCF_002939385.1 Streptomyces sp. MH60
GTCCGGCGGCCTCGGTCCAACGCACTCCGGGCACGGCGCGGGCGGCCGCGCCGAGGCGGTCGGCGCCTTCCCCGGGGTCGAGCCCGGCGGGGAGGGTGATCCCCGCGCGTGTGAGCACCGCGAGCAGTCCGCGCAGCCTGGCCCGGGCGCCGGCACCCGCCCGGGCCGCCCCGGGTTCGCGACCGGCGTCCGGATCGGTCCGGGTCAGCCGGTCCAGCGACTGCGCGTCCAGGACCGGGTCCAGGCCCAGCCGGGCGGCGAAGGTGCGCATCGCCTCGTCCTCGCCGGCCGGCGTGCCGTTCGCGAGCCACACGTATCCCACCGGGCGGCGGAATCCGGACGCGAGGGTGTATCCGGCCCGGTCGGCGTCCCACCACAGGGCGAGTACGGGCCAGGGGGCTCCGACGGCGAGCGCCGCGGCCCAGCCGGTGACGACGCGGTCGACCGGCTCTCCCCCGTCCCGCCAGGGCCCGCCCTCCGGCACCAGCACGCTCCACCCGTCACCGGCCCGGACCAGCGGCATCGGTTCGCCCAGCAGGGGTGCGACGGCGGCGACGGAGTCCGGCTCGGCGCGGCAGAGCAGCAGGGCGCCGGGAGCGGGAGCGGACATGGACTCTTCCGTCGACATAGTGACAAGTTAGGGCAGGTCGGCCCGCCCGGCCGATCGTTGATCACCAGAACGGGTGTCTTGACTTTCCGTGTCCGCGATATATCGTGAATTGCGAGGGACGCGATATGGCGCGTTCGGTCGAGGAGGTCTGCACCATGTCCGAGTGGTCCGTCGCGGAGCCCAGGAAGCTCACCTTCGACGAGTCCGTGAGCCGGCTCCACGTACGCATTGTCAGCGGAACGGTGAACGTGGTGGGCACGGACGAAGGTTCCGCCCGCTTGGAGGTCTCCGAGATCGAGGGACCACCCCTCATCGTGACCCACCGGGACGGCGTGCTCACGGTGGCCTACGAGGACCTGCCCTGGAAGGGCTTCCTCAAGTGGCTGGACCGCAAGGGCTGGCGCCGCAGCGCGGTGGTCTCCCTCGCGGTGCCGACCGGCACCCGGGTGGAGGTGGGCGCGGTCAGCGCCGCGGCCGTGGTCTCCGGTCTCGACGGACCCGCCGAGGTCAAGGGCGTCTCCGGGGACACCACCCTGGTGAGCCTCGCGGGCCCCGTCCGGGCGGACACCGTCTCGGGGAACGTGGAGGCCCAGGCCCTCACCGGCGACCTCCGCTTCCACTCCGTCTCCGGCGACCTGACGGTGGTCGAGGCGGGCTCCTCCGTGCGGGCCGACTCGGTGAGCGGGTCGATGATCGTCGACCTGCACCCGGCCGGTGGCCCCACCGACATCAGCCTGAACAGCGTCTCGGGCGAGATCGCCATCCGGCTTCCCCAGCCGGCCGACGCCCAGGTCGAGGCGAACACGGCCAGCGGCATGGTCAGCAGCGCTTTCGAGGACCTCCGGGTGGGCGGCCAGTGGGGGGCCAAGCGCATCACCGGCCGGCTCGGCGCGGGCAACGGGCGGCTGAAGGCCACCACGGTCTCCGGCTCGATCGCCCTGCTCCGCCGTCCGGCGGCCGACGACACACCGTGGGAGCGGGAGCCGGAGGACTCCGACCCGGCGGGCCGGACGCAGGGCGACTCGGGGGACAATTCCGCTTCCGTCCGGGACCAGGGCGCCACCGACGCCCCTTCCGACGGCACGACCGACAAGAAGGTGCTCTGACATGCCCCCCGTCTTCGCCCACGGCCGCCTCCGCCTCTACCTCCTCAAGCTCCTGGACGAGGCCCCGCGCCACGGGTACGAGGTGATCCGGCTCCTCGAAGAACGCTTCCAGGGCCTGTACGCCCCGTCCGCGGGCACGGTGTATCCGCGCCTGGCCAAGCTGGAGGCGGAGGGCCTGGTCACCCACACCACCGAGGGCGGCCGCAAGGTGTACGCCATCACCGACGCCGGGCGTGCCGAGCTGGCCGACCGCAGCGGTGAGCTGGCCGATCTGGAGCTGGAGATCCGCGAGTCGGTCGCCGAGCTGGCCGCCGAGATCCGGGCCGACGTGCGGGGCGCGGCCGGCGATCTGCGGCGTGAGATGCGGGCCGCCGCCACCGCGGCCCGTCGGGGCACCTCCGGAGCGCACGACGAGGGCAGCGGCTCCGCCGACGGTGCCGGAGACGCCGAGGAGAAGGAGGCCTGGCGGGCCGCCAAGGAGGAGATGCGGCGGGTCAAGCAGGAGTGGAAGGAGCAGGCCCGCCGCGCCAAGGACGAGAGCCGCCGCGCCCGCGACGAGGCACAGCGGGCCCGGCGCCAGGCCAAGGAGGCCCAGGAGCGGGCCCGTGCCCAGGCGCAGGAGGAGGTCCAGCGCATCGCCCAGCGCGTGCAGGAACAGGTGCAGGACCACTTCTCGCGGGGTGACTGGCCGACGGGACTGCGCGAGGGGCTGAGCGAACTGGCCAAGGAGGTCGGCGACTTCGGCAAGGACTTCGGGAAGGAGTTCGGCAAGGACTGGGGCTTCGGCCGCACCGACACCGGGAGCACCTCCCCCCGGCCCGAGTACTCCGTCACGCCCGAGGACTTCCCCGCCGGATACGCCCCGAGCTGGGCGCACGAGGACGCCGCGGAGTCGACCGGCGACCCGGCCCGTGACCTGGACCGGCTGCTCGACCGCTTCCGGGACGACATTCGCGACGCGGCCCGGGACCACGGGGTGACGGCCGACCAGTTGCGCGACACTCGCCGCCGCCTGTCGGAGGCAGCGGCCCACATCGGGGCGATCCTGCGCACGCCGAAGGCCTGAGCCCGGCCGGACACGACACGGCGCCCCGCCATCCCCTCAGGGGCGCCGCGCGACCGGGGAGGCGCCGGTCAGGCGCAGGCCTCCCCGGCGCCGTCGCCCAGCACCCTGGTCAGCGAGGCGTGGGTCACCCCGTGGTCGGCGAGCACCTCGGCGGGCACACCGGGGCGCAGGGCCAGGGCGAGGAGGAGATGCTCGTCCCCGATGTGCCGGTCGCGGCGGGCGACGGCGACCCGCAGCGCCTTCTCCAGGACCTCCTTGGCGCCCCGGCTGAAGCTCCGGTGTCCGGACCACCGGCGCCCGGCCTTCCGGTCGTCGGCGGACATCGCCCCCACGCCGTGGGCCTCCTCCACCCTGGCGACGATCTCCGTGACGTCGATCCCCAGTCCGGCGAGGGCCTCCGTCTCGGACTGCGACAGACCGGCACGGCGCCGCGCGTCCCGCAGCGCCTGACGTACCGCCTCCCGGTGCCCGCCGACGCCGAGTGCCGCCAGCGCGAAGGAGGCGCGACTGCCCTCCCGGTCCAGCAGGGCGAGCAGCAGGTGCTCGGGCTCTACGGTCCCCGCCCGCGCCTCCTCGGCGTGTCCTGCCGCCCCCTGCACGACCGCGCGGGCGTCCTTGGTGAATCGCTCGAACATCAATGCCTCCCGTACTTCTTGTGCACGGCCTGCCTGCTGACCCCGAGTTCCGTGGCGATCTCCTGCCACGACCATCCCTGCTGCCGCGCGCTGCGCACCTGTACGGCCTCCAGCTGCTCCACCA
Organism: Streptomyces sp. MH60; assembly: GCF_002939385.1. Lineage (GTDB taxonomy): Bacteria > Actinomycetota > Actinomycetes > Streptomycetales > Streptomycetaceae > Streptomyces. The sequence goes on from NZ_MULI01000032.1 coordinate 3,542, forward strand.
GCTTCCGCAGGGCGGCGACGGCTCGCAGCCCGATCCGGGGATCGCGGTCACCCGCACGCGTGGCGAGATCCGTTGCTTCGCTCATACTGTCAACGTAAGTTGACATCCCACGAATGTCAACCCTGGTTGACACATGAAGGCCGCGCGCGAACGCGAACGGCGGGCCCGGGGAACCGGACCCGCCGTACGTGGGGAAACGCGTCAGGAGTTGCTGAGCACGATCTTGCCGAACTGACCGCCGGAGGCCATCCGCTCGAACCCCTCGCGGGCCCGGTCCATCGGAAGCACCTCGTCGATGACGGGCCGCACACCGGTGGCGGCGCAGAAGGACAGCAGGTCCTCCAGTTCGTCCTTGGAGCCCATCGTGGAGCCGACGACCTTGAGCTCCAGGAAGAAGATCCGGGTCAGCTCGGCGTGGGAGGGCCGGTCACCGCTGGTGGCACCGGAGATAACCAGCGTGCCGCCCGGCCGGAGCGACTTGATCGAGTGCGACCAGGTGGCGGCGCCCACGGTCTCGATCACGGCGTCCACCCGTTGCGGCAGCCGCGCACCGGTCTCGACGGCCTCCACCGCACCGAGCTCCAGGGCCCGCTTGCGCTTGGCCTCGTCCCGGCTGGTCGCGAAGACCCGCAGCCCCGCCGCCTTGCCGAGCACGATCGCGGCCGTGGCGACCCCGCCGCCGGCGCCCTGCACCAGCACCGAGTCACCGGGACGCACCCCGGCGTTGGTGAACAGCATCCGGTACGCCGTCAGCCAGGCGGTGGGCAGACAGGCGGCCTCCTCGAAGGAGAGCTCCTTGGGCTTGGGCAGGACGTTCCAGGTCGGCACGGCGACCTGCTCGGCGAACGTCCCCGGATAGCGCTCGGTGAGGATGGAGCGGGGCTCCTTGGGGCCGACCCCGTGGCCGGTCTGGCCGATCACGGAGTGCAGGACGACCTCGTTGCCGTCGGCGTCGATCCCGGCCGCGTCGCAGCCGAGGATCATCGGCAGCCGGTCCTCGGGGAGGCCGACGCCGCGCAGGGACCACAGGTCGTGGTGGTTAAGGGAAGCGGCCCTGACATCGACGACACTCCAGCCGGGCCGGGCCTCGGGAGCCGGAAGCTCTCCCAACTCCAGGCCGGCCAGCGGCTGGTCGCGGTCGATTCGGGCGGCGTAGACAGCGAACATGACCTTGACGATAGGTTCCACACCGCCCATCCGGAACCACAGCACCGTGTGACACACCCCCTCTTGCACACAGCCGCACCACAACCGCGGACGTCCCCCCACCCCCGCCCCCGCCCCCGTAGCTGCGGGCAGTCGCGCCCCCCGCCCCCCGTAGCTGCGGGCAGTCGTGCCGCTGGGGCGGCACGGGTGGGCGCAGCGGCACCCGGCCAGCGCCGGCCCGCGCCCCCACCCCCGCCGAGCACGAGCGCACCGCACCCGCCATCCGCCACCCGCCACCCAAAGACGAGCGGCCCCGTCCACCAAGGACGAGGCCGCTCACCACACGCCACACACAGGGCGGCTCACACCGTCACCGGCGCGCAACCCCCTCCGCCCGGGCCGCCGCCGCCACCGCCGCCGTGACGGCCGGCGCGACCCGCTCGTCGAACGGCGACGGAATGACGTAGTCCGCGGCGAGGTCGTCCCCCACCACGGAGGCCAGCGCCTCGGCCGCCGCGAGCTTCATGCCCTCGGTGATCCGCGAAGCCCGCACCTGCAGCGCGCCCGCGAAGATGCCCGGGAACGCCAGCACGTTGTTGATCTGGTTCGGGAAGTCCGAGCGCCCCGTCGCGACGACCGCCGCGTACTTGTGGGCGACCTCCGGATGCACCTCGGGGTTCGGGTTGGCCATCGCGAAGACGAAGGCACCCTCGGCCATCGAGGCGACCGCCGGCTCCGGCACCGTACCGCCGGAGACGCCGATGAAGACGTCGGCACCCGCGAGGGCCGCCTCCAGCGGGCCGGACAGCCCGGCCTTGTTGGTGAAGGAAGCCAGCTCCTGCTTGACCGGGGTCAGGTCGTCCCGGTCGGCGGAGACGACACCCTTGCGGTCGGCGACCGCGACATCCCCGATACCGGCCTCCACCAGCATCTTGGCGATGGCGACCCCGGCCGCGCCCGCTCCCGAGATCACCGCCCGCAGCTCACCCAGCGTCCGCTTGCTCAGCCGCGCCGCGTTCCGCAGGGCGGCCAGCGTCACGACGGCCGTGCCGTGCTGGTCGTCGTGGAAGACCGGGATGTCCAGGCGCTCCTGGAGCTTGCGCTCGATCTCGAAGCACCGCGGCGCCGAGATGTCCTCCAGGTTGACGCCGCCGAACGAGGGCGCGAGCCGGACCACGGTCTCGACGATCTCGTCGGCGTCCGTGCAGTCCAGGGCGATCGGGACCGCGTCCACTCCGCCGAACTGCTTGAAGAGGATGGCCTTCCCCTCCATCACGGGAAGGGACGCCTCGGGCCCGATGTCACCGAGTCCCAGCACCGCCGTGCCGTCCGTCACGACCGCGACGACCGACGACTTCCAGGTGTAGTCGTGGACGAGGTCGGGCTGCTCGGCGATCGCGCTGCACACTTTCGCGACGCCGGGCGTGTACGCCAGGGACAGGTCGTCCTTGTCGCGGACCGGCACGGTGGCCTGCACGGCCATCTTGCCGCCGCGGTGCAGCGCGAACGCGGGGTCGAAGGAGTCGAGCGGCTCGGCGCCCTCCCCCTGCTCCGCACCGGCTTCGCTGTCGCTGCGAGGATTGACGATCTCCGCTGCCACTTTGTCTTACCCCTTAAGAGTTCATGGTTTGAGGGTTTGTCCACTCCTGGTGAGGAATGGGCGGGCACCGCACAGGGAGATGGCTGTCTGGGCCACGCGGGCCCCTGCGCGACGGGCGCGCCGCACACGCGCCCTGAGCCCCTGATGAGGGGTGTAAAGAACCTTCTTACCCGACGGACGCCTCCCGCGACGAGTCCGATAAGCGCAAGCTCACATCCCGGACCCCGAACGCCGCATGTCGGTGACATGGCTCATAGCCGCGGTTCCGGACAACCTCCCGGCCCCTCTTGACAGAGCCGCGGACGCCACCTTCGACGGCCCCGTCCGCCCGCGATCCATGCTCGGATAACGAGAAATTCCGCAGATCTTCCGGCCGGAGGGGCAGATTCCCGTAAAGGTTCGGTCGTGATGTACCGACCTGGTGCGGTTCGGGGGCTGACCCGTTATCCGATTTTGACATGACGGCCCCCCTGAACGGCCGAGTCCGAATGGCAAGATGCCGTAATCGCACGAGGTCGCGGCACTCGAAGGTGTGTGCTCTCGTCGACCCACGGCACCGGCCGGTCCCCGGCCGGCGTCCCGTCCCATCGGCAACTCCCTCATCCGCCGGAGGAACCACCATGACCGCACGCTCCACCCGTCGTACGACCGCCGCGCACTCCCGGCTAGCAGCGGTCGGTGCGATCGCGGTCGCAGGCGCTCTGCTGCTCACCGGATGCGGCGACCAGACCGAGAACAGCGACTCCGGCGGCGACAACCAGTCCGCGAGCGGTGCTCCGCTGGCCGACAAGCTGCCGCAGTCGATCCGCGACAAGGGCACCATCAAGGTCGGCTCCGACATCGCGTACGCCCCGGTCGAGTTCAAGGACGACTCCGGCAAGACCACCGGTATCGACCCGGACCTCGCGGACGCCCTGGGCAAGCAGCTCGGGGTGAAGTTCGAGTTCGAGAACGGCACCTTCGACACCCTGATCACCGGTCTGCGCTCCAAGCGGTACGACATCGCGATGTCCGCGATGACCGACACCAAGGACCGCCAGGAGGGCATCGACTCCGACACCGGCAAGAAGGTCGGCCAGGGCGTCGACTTCGTCGACTACTTCACCGCCGGTGTCTCGATCTACACCAAGAAGGGCGACGACCAGGGCATCAAGACCTGGTCCGACCTGTGCGGCAAGAAGCTCGTGCTCCAGCGCGGCACGGTCTCCGAGGACCTCGCCAAGGCCGAGAACGAGAAGTGCCCGGCCGGCAAGAAGATCTCCATGGAGGCCTTCGACAACGACCAGCAGGCCCAGACCCGCCTGCGCGCGGGCGGCGCGGCCGCCGGCTCCTCCGACTTCCCGGTGGCGGCGTACGCGGTGAAGACCTCCGGCGGCGGCAAGGACTTCCAGATCGTCGGCGAGCAGGTCGAGGCCGCCCCGTACGGCATCGCGGTCGCCAAGGACAACGCGCAGCTGCGGGACGCCCTGAAGGCGGCGCTGGACGCGGTGATCGCGAACGGCGAGTACAAGAAGATCATGGAGAAGTGGGGCGTGGCGGAAGGCGCCGTCACCCAGGCCACCATCAACGGCGGCAAGTGACCGCGCGGCGGGCACTGAAAGGCAACATCCATGACTGTTGACATAGACAAGACGGCGGGCGGCCCCGCCGACACCCCGCCGGCCGGCCCGGAGGCCATCAAGGCCATCCCGGTCCGGCACTACGGGCGGTACGTCTCCGCGGTCGTCGCGATCGCGCTGCTGGCAGCGGTCGTCTACGCGTTCTCCCAGGGCAAGATCAACTGGGGGGCGATCCCGGACTACTTCTTCGACGACCGCGTCCTGACCGGCATGGGCAAGACGCTGCTGATCACCGTCCTCGCGATGCTGATCGGCGTCGTCGGCGGCATCCTGCTCGCCGTGATGCGGCTCTCGAAGAACCCGGTGACCTCGTCCATCTCGTGGTTCTACATCTGGTTCTTCCGCGGCACGCCGGTCCTGGTGCAGCTCGTCGTCTGGTTCAACCTGGGCCTGGTCTTCGAGTACATCAACCTCGGCCCGTTCTACCGCGACGAGTGGTCGGACTTCATGACGCCGTTCCTGACGGCGCTGCTCGGTCTCGGACTCAACGAGGCCGCGTACATGGCGGAGATCTGCCGCGCCGGTCTGCTCGCGGTCGACGAGGGCCAGACCGAGGCGGCGCACGCCCTCGGCATGAGCCACGCCAAGACGCTGCGCCGGATCGTGGTCCCGCAGGCGATGCGCGTGATCGTGCCGCCGACGGGCAACGAGGTCATCAACATGCTGAAGACGACCTCCCTGGTGTCGGTCGTCCAGTACGCCGAGTTGTTCCGGGTCGCCCAGGACATCGGCCAGACCTCGGGCGCCCCGGCCGAGATGCTCTTCCTGGCGGCGGCCTGGTACCTGCTGCTGACCTCGGTCTTCAGCGTCGGCCAGTACTACCTGGAGCGCTACTACGCCCGCGGCTCCAGCCGCAGTCTGCCGCCCACCCCGCTGCAGAAGATCAGGGCGAACCTGTTCTCCCTGTCGAACCGCTCCAGCACGCCGGGAGGTGCGGCATGACCGCCATGGTCAAGGCCGAGGGAGTGCACAAGTCCTTCGGTGCCGTCGAGGTCCTCAAGGGCATCGACCTGGAGGTGAAGCAGGGCGAGGTGTTCTGCCTCATCGGCCCCTCCGGCTCCGGCAAGTCCACCTTCCTCAGGTGTATCAACCACCTCGAGAAGATCAACGCCGGGCGTCTGTACGTCGACGGCGAGCTGGTCGGCTACCGCCAGAAGGGCGACAAGCTCTACGAGCTGAAGGACAGCGAGGTCGCCCTCAAGCGCCGGGACATCGGCATGGTCTTCCAGCGCTTCAACCTGTTCCCGCACATGACGGCCGTGGAGAACGTCATGGAGGCGCCGGTCCAGGTCAAGGGCATGAGCCGGGGCCAGGCCAGGGACCGCGCACGGGCCCTCCTGGAGCGCGTGGGCCTGGCCGACAAGGCCGGCAACTACCCCTCGCAGCTCTCCGGCGGCCAGCAGCAGCGCGTCGCCATCGCACGGGCCCTGGCGATGGACCCGAAGCTGATGCTGTTCGACGAGCCGACCTCGGCGCTCGACCCCGAGCTGGTCGGCGACGTCCTCGACGTCATGCGCGACCTCGCGGAGTCCGGCATGACGATGGTCGTCGTCACCCATGAGATGGGCTTCGCCCGCGGGGTCGGCGACAGCCTGGTCTTCATGGACAACGGCGTGGTGGTCGAGTCGGGCAACCCGCGCGACGTCCTGACCGACCCGCAGCACGAGAGGACGAAGGCGTTCCTGTCCAAGGTCCTCTGAGACCGGGCGAGCAGAGGCCAGGGGGCGGTACGGATCTCCGTACCGCCCCTTCGGCGTGTGGTCCTACTTGACCGCCAGCAGCAGGGTGTCCGACGGCGAGCACCACACCGGCCGCGCCTCGCCGAAGCCCTTCTCGCGCAGCACGCGCGCGTGCCAGGCCGCCGAGGGCATCTCGCCGTCGGCGTGCTCGCCGTAGATCTCGAAGCGGCGGGCGGTGGGCCCGGCGAGCGCCGGGTCCTTGGCGGCGAGCTGCCACCACTCGGACCAGTCCAGCGCGCCCTCGCCCTTGGCGGCGTCCATCCGCGCGTGCCGCTGGGCGCGCTCGGCCGCGTTGATCCTGGGCGTCGTGTCGTCGATCATGTGGTCCGCGTTCATGAAGACACCACCGTCGCGGACCAGCTCCGCGACCCGCCCGTAGAGATCCGCGAGGGGTTCGGCGTGCAACCAGTGCAGGGCCGTCGCGGTCAGCACGGCGTCGTACGCGTCGTACGGCAGCTTCGACGGCCAGTCGGGGTCCTTGAGGTCGGCGGTGACGAAGGAGACCCGCTCGTCGCCCGCGAAGGTGCCCTCGGCGATGGCGAGGAGCGCGGGGTCGAGGTCCACGCCGGTGCTCGTGGCCTCCGGGAACCTGGCGAGCAGCCGGGCCGTGATGGTGCCGGTGCCGCAGGCCAGGTCGAGCACGCGGGGCGCGGGGCCGACGAGCGCCTCGACCATGTCGAGCATGATCCGGAACCGATCCTCGCGGTCCGGCATGTACCACTCCTGCTGCCGGTCCCAGCTGTGCTGCCAGGCCTGCCAGTCGGCACCCGCCGCGGCGGTCGTGGTGGTCGTGGTGGCCGTGGTGGTGTCCGCGTTCGTCATCGAGCCCCTCCGATTTGCCTCGCGTAATACCCTGGAAGCACGATCAGCTGTTACCTGACCGCAGGCACGACCCTAGAGCCCCTTCGTAAGGACTACAAGTGGAACTGGCCTATTACTCGGATTACGCCGTACGTCTCGTCAACACCGAGGAACCGTCGCGCGGCCAGGACTCCCTGACCTCGGTGGAGGCCGTCCGTGAGCTCTTCGGCGCCAATCAGTCGGCGGCCCGGCGCGCGTCCGACGCCGACGTGACCCGGTTCCGCTCGGTCCGGGGACGGCTGCGCGCGGTCTTCGAGGCGGCCGACGGCGGCGACGAGACCCTCGCCGTGGACCTGCTGAACTCACTGCTCCTGGAGTTCCCGGTGAGCCCGCAGATCTCCGGGCACGACCACCGCGCGGAGGACGGCAGCCCGCTGTGGCACATGCACCTGGCGGACCACCCCTCCAACGCGACCGCCGGTTTCGCCGCCATCGCGGCGATGGGCCTGGCCTTCCACCTCACCGAGTACGGGGTGGACCGGCTGGGCCTGTGCGAGGCGGCCCCCTGCCGCAACGCCTACCTGGACACCTCCACCAACCGCTCCCGGCGCTACTGCTCCGACCGCTGCGCCACCCGCGCCAACGTGGCGGCCTACCGCGCCCGCAAGCGCCTGGAGGCGGACCGGTCGGCCAGCACCGGCCTGACCGCCGACAGTGCCCAGCGGACCACGGCGAGCGGCGAACGCTGACCCGGCCGCGGCGGCCGGTAGCGGAACCGGACCCTGCCCAGCACCAAGTCCTGCGGGACCACCCCGTAGTCGGTGCTGTCCCCGCCCGCGAACGCGTTGTCCCCGAGTACCCACCAGCCGGCCCCGCGCCGTTCGGCCGCCCGCTTGACCACGAGCAGGTCCTGCTGGAAGGGGTGCCGCAGTACGACCACGTCACCCGGCCGGACCCGCGCTCCCCAGTGCACGAGCAGCACGTCACCGTGGTGCAGCGTGGGCACCATCGACGGCCCGGTCACCTCGGCCGGCCCGAAGGGCAACGCCCCTCTGGCACGCTCGGTCTCCTGCGACAGTTGCTCCGGCATCACCCGGCACCTCCCCGGTCTTTCCTCCACCAGTCTCAGTCTCACCCCGGACTTTTGTCCTAAGCCCACGGGGGCACTCGCGAAATCGGGCCTCCCAGGGAGTAATGTCCCCCCTGAGAAGACGATCACGAGGAAGGAACGCTTCATGCTTTCCCGCCTGTTTGCCCCCAAGGTCACGGTCAGCGCCCACTGCGACCTGCCCTGCGGCGTGTACGACCCGGCCCAGGCCCGCATCGAGGCGGAGTCGGTGAAGGCCGTCCAGGAGAAGATGGCCGGCAACGACGACCCGCACTTCCAGACGCGCGCCACGGTCATCAAGGAGCAGCGCGCCGAGCTGGCGAAGCACCACGTCTCCGTGCTGTGGAGCGACTACTTCAAGCCCCCGCACTTCGAGAAGTACCCGGAGCTGCACCAGCTGGTCAACGACACCCTGAAGGCCCTGTCTGCCGCCAAGGCCTCGAAGGACCCGGCGACCGGTCAGAAGGCCCTGGACTACATCGCCCAGATCGACAAGATCTTCTGGGAGACCAAGAAGGCCTGACGAACGTCAGCATCCCGGGGCCGGCGATCGGTGCACCATCGCAGGCCGCAGGACAGCCCGAAGGGGCCCGGCCGCCACCATGGCCGGGCCCCTTCGGCGTGGGTCGGGGAGGGCGGCGGCTCAGCGCTTCCGGTGGTACGTCCGCACCACGGCGCCGTTGCCGAAGGTCCGCACCGAGTCCGGCACGAACTCGGTGACCTCGAAGCCGGAGGCGAACATGGGCATGCCGGTGCCGAGCACCACCGGGTAGGTCTTGACGACCAGTTCGTCGACCTCGTCGGCCAGCTCGCCGGCGACGGCCGAGCCGCCGCACAGGTAGATGTCGAAGGCGCTGTCCTCCGCCTTCAACTCCCTGACCCTGCCGACCAGGTCCGCCGAGATGATCTCGACGTTCGGGTCGGGCGACTCGGTGAGCGTGCGCGAGGCGACGTACTCGCGCAGATGCGCGTACGGGCTGGTGATGCCCTCCTTGAGGGCCAGGTCGTAGCTGACCCTCCCCTGGACGACCGTGTCGAACCGCTTGTTCGGCAGGTCGTCGATGCCGAGCGGCCGACGGCCGTGGGTCGGCAGTGTCTCCGGGTACTCCGACTTCAGGAACTCGAAGAACTCCTCGTCGACGAACGGGACCATGAACGACGCGTCGCCGTCCGGGCCGCCGATGAAGCCGTCGATCGAGCAGGCGATGAAGTATGTGAGTTTGCGCAAACCGGTCTCCCCTTCGCGTTGACCACTACAGTCACAGTACTCTAGCCGTAGTGGCTTGGGGAGCGGATTGAATGAGGGGACTACAGGGTCTGCGGCTCTCGCCACATCGGCCACATACGGGGACCGTCCGGCAGGTCCAGGGCCCGGCCGGTGAACTCGAAGCCGAGACGCTCGTACAGCACCTTGCCGCGGGCACTGCTCGCCTCGAGGTAGGCGGGCAGCCCTTCGCGGTCGCAGCGGTCGAGGACGCTCTCGATCAGCGCGGCGCCCAGCCCCTCGCCCTGCCGCCCGGGGACGACGCCGATCATCCACAGGTACTCGTGGGCCCGGCCGGTGGGGTGGATGCCGCCCGTGAGCCGGGCTATCAGCTCCACGCGCTCGTTCTCCGGGTCGACGGCCCGGCGGAGCTGTGCGGGAGCGCTCTCGGCGTCCTCGGGCTCGTCCGCCGGGACCGGCAGCCACAGCGCGCAGGCGGCACCGTCCTCGGTGAGGTCGATGTGCCCGTCGGCGAAGACGGCGTCGGCGAACGCGGCCATGAGCCGGTGGTGCGTCCGGCGCCGGTACTCCTCGCCGGGGAAGACCCAACTGCTCACCGGATCGTCCTGGAAAGCCTCGTCCAGCAACCGGACGACCAGATCCCGGTCGTCCTCCCCCGCCGTCCGGATCACCACACCCATGCCTCGCCCCTCCGACTCAACACCGCTTGCGCATACGGCGGTTGAGCCTAGCCGCTGGGCCCGCACCCCAGTGGGAGAGACAGAGAGGCGGGCCCCGCACACCGTGGGGAAGTGCGGGACCCGCCGGACCGGAGCCGTCGGCGGTGCGGCCGTACGTCGGTCAGGTGCCGTACGGCCCTGCACGGGCTCCGGGGTCTTGCGTGGCGGCGCTCAGGTGCTGCGCCGGGTCACGAACTCGGCCAGCGCGAGCAGGCCGCCGGCCGCCTCCGGCTCGGGCACGGCACGGGCCAGCTCCTGCATGGCCCTCGCCATCCGGTCGGCCGCCTGGGCCTGCGCCCAGTCCCGGCCGCCGGCCCGCTCCACGGCCAGGGCGGTGTGCTCCAGGTCCTCCTTGCCCTCGTCGTACGGTGCCGCGTACAGCTCGGCCAGTTCGGCGGCGGCCGGGGTGCCGGAGGTCAGGGCGGCGACGACCGGCAGTGACTTCTTGCGGGCGGCCAGATCCGCGCCGGCCGGCTTGCCGGTGTGGCTCGGGTCGCCCCATATGCCGATGACGTCGTCGATGAGCTGGAAGGCCAGCCCGGCCTCCCGGCCGAAGGCGTCCAGCGCCTCGACGTCCTCCGGGGCCGCCCCCGCGTACAGCGCGCCGAGGGCGCAGGCGCAGCCCAGCAGGGCGCCCGTCTTGGCCTCGGCCATGGCGAGCGTCTCGTCGAGCGTGACCTCGCCCGGCGGGCGCCGTTCCATGGCCGTGTCCGCGTGCTGGCCCTCGCACAGCTCCATGACGCAGTCGGCGAGCCGGGTGGCCGCCGCCGCGGACGCCGGGTGCGGGTCCGCGGCGAGCAGCCGCAGGGCGAGCGCCTGGAGGGCGTCCCCGGCGAGGATCGCGTCGGCGTCGCCGAACACCGTCCACGCGGTCGGCCGGTGCCGCCGGGTGGCGTCCCGGTCCATCACGTCGTCGTGCAGCAGGGTGAAGTTGTGGACCAGTTCCACCGCCGCGGCGGCCCGGCCGGCCGCCGCGCGGGCCGCCGACCCCCCGAGCGCGGTCGCCGCGGTGAGGACGAGCGCGGGGCGGATCGCCTTGCCCGCGTTGCCCGCCGCCGGTGTGCCGTCCGCGTGCTGCCAGCCGAAGTGGTAGAGCGCGATCCGGCGCATCGACTCGGGCAGCGAGGCGATGGCGGACCGCAGTTCGGGGTCGACCGACGCCCGTGACTCGCTCAGCAGTACGGCTGCCTCGTGCCCTTCGGCCACCGCCTGTCCCTGTCCGTCGGACGGCTCCCCCGGCTCCTTCTCGCGCTGCGTGCCGATGGGCGTGTGCCTTTCCGGCGTTCCGGTGGGACGGCGCGTCGCGGTGGCGCCGCGCGAGGTCTCCGTCATGGACTCACCTTCCCCCTGGGCCCGTCCGTACCCCGGGGGTGTACCCGCCCGGGAGGGCGGGGACACGGTGTTCGGGACAGTGGCGTCACCGCCAGCGGCCGATCTCGACGTTCTCCAGGACGCCGAGCGCGTCCGGTACCAGGACGGCGGCCGAGTAGTAGGCCGTGACCAGGTACTTGATGACGGCCTGCTCGTTGATGCCCATGAAGCGGACCGACAGACTCGGCTCGATCTCGTCCGGGATGCCGGTGGCCCGCAGACCGATGACACCCTGGTCCTGCTCGCCGGTACGCATCGCGATGATCGACGACGTACGGGCACCGGTGACCGGAATCTTGTTGCACGGGTAGATGGGCACACCGCGCCAGGTCGGGATGCGGTTCCCGGCGACGTCGATCGTCTCGGGGACGAGACCGCGCTTGTTGAGCTCGCGGCCGATGGCGGCGATGGCGCGCGGGTGGGCGAGGAGCAGCTTGGTGCCGCGCCGGCGGCTCAGCAGTTCGTCGAGGTCGTCCGGACCGGGGACGCCGTCGTGCGGCTGGATGCGCTGGTCGTACTCGCAGTTGTGCAGCAGGCCGAACTCACGGTTGTTGATGAGTTCGTGCTCCTGACGCTCCTTCAGCGCCTCGACCGTCAGCCGGATCTGCTGCTCGGTCTGGTTCATCGGCTGGTTGTACAGGTCAGCCACGCGCGAGTGGATGCGCAGCACGGTCTGGGCGACACTCAGCTCGTACTCACGGGGCCGGGCCTCGTAGTCGACGAAGGTGTGCGGGATGTCCGGCTCGCCGGTGTGGCCGGCCGCGAGGTCGATCTCCTTCTCGCCGTGCTTGTTGGTGCGCTGCTCCGGGATCGAGCGCCGCTGCTCCAGGTGCTCGCGCAGCGAGTCCGACCGCTCCGCGACCTGCTCCACCTCCTGGCGGGGCAGCACCAGCACCGTGCAGGCGGTGACCGTGCGGGCGGTGAACTCCCAGATGGCGTCCCCGTCGAGGAGCGCCTGGTCGCCGAAGTAGGCGCCGTCGGCGAGGACGCCGAGCACCGCGTCGTCGCCGTAGGGACCGGTGCCGACCTTCTCGATCTTGCCGTGCGCCAGCAGGTAGACCTCGTCGGCCCGGCCGCCGAACGAGGCGATGACCTCGCCGGGGCCGAACTCCCGCTGCTCACAGCGCTGCGCGAGTTCCGACAGGACCTCGTCGTCCGCGTACGCACGCAGGGCCGGCAGCTCGCCCAGCTCCGCGGGGATGACCTCGACGCGGTCGCCGGTCTTCACGAACGTCACGCGACCGTCGCCGACGGCGAAGGTCAGACGCCGGTTGACCCGGTACGTGCCGCCCTGGATGTCCACCCAGGGGAGCGAGCGCAGCAGCCAGCGCGAGCTGATCTCCTGCATCTGGGGAACGGACTTGGTGGTGGTGGCCAGGTTCCGCGCGGCCGCCGTGCCGAGGCTCTGCTGCGGCCTGGTCTGCTCGGTGCGGACCTCTTCGCCTACCGACATAAGGAATTGCCCTCCCGGTCATGCCGGACGGCTACGCCCGGCATCGATGTGCATGGACCAGCCTTCCTCACGGAGCGTGCCGGTGCTATTACACGAAAGAGCGGGAATGGATCACGTGCGGCCGGGGCAGATATGGGGGCTTGTCCGGCGTCTCGGCGACTTGCCCGGCTCCGTCCGGCCACGGTTGGGCACCCCTGGCCGGGATGAGATTGGCCGAAACGATTCGCACACGGACCGAGCAAGTAATAGGTGGTGCTCCGTGTCGGTACAAGCTCCGTACGAGGCGGTGGCACCGGGCGGCCGTCACGCAGCGTGAAGGAGCCGAGCGTGGCCTCACCCATGTCCGCGAGCAGTTTCCTCAAGGCACTGAAGGCGGAGGGCCTCACCGTCGTCGAGGTCGGCGACTGGCGGGACCACAACCGCAACCACAAGGGCCCTTGGGGCCCCGTGCACGGTGTGATGATCCACCACACGGTCACCAGGGGCAGCGCGCGGACGGTGGACATCTGCCGCACGGGCCACGAGAGCCTGCCCGGCCCCCTGTGCCACGGCGTCGTCACCAAGGACGGCAAGGTCCACCTGGTCGGGTACGGCAGGGCCAATCACGCCGGTCTCGGCGACGACGACGTCCTGCGCGCGGTGATCGCGGAGAAGGCGCTGCCGCGGGACAACGAGGCGAACACCGACGGCAACCGGCACTTCTACGGCTTCGAGTGCGAGAACCTGGGCGACGGCGACGACCCCTGGCCGGCGGCGCAGCTGGAGGCCGTCGAGCGGGCCGCCGCGGCGGTGTGCCGCCACCACGGCTGGAACGAGCGGTCCGTCATCGGTCACCTGGAGTGGCAGCCGGGGAAGGTGGACCCGCGCGGCTTCACGATGGCGTCGATGCGGGAGCGGATCCGGGACCGGCTGAAGTGATCCGGGACCGGCCCGAGTGACCGGAGGCCGGCCCGAGTGACCGGGGCGCGAAGGACGTGAGGTGTCCGCCGCGCGGCGGCGCGACAATGACGGGGTGACCGGCACCGACACCCCCGACCTCGCCGCCCTGCGGCCCCGTCTGCCCTCGCCCCTGCACGAGGTGGCCGACGGACGGTTCGAGCGGCACGGTGTCCGGTTGCTGCTCAAGCGGGACGATCTGATCCACCCCGAGCTGGTCGGCAACAAATGGCGCAAACTGGCGCCGACTCTCGCCACGGCCGGCGGCCGAGCCGTCGTCACGTTCGGCGGTGCCTACTCCAACCACCTGCGGGCCGCGGCCGCCGCGGGCCGGCTGCTCGGGCTGCCCACGGTGGGCGTGGTCCGCGGTCACGAGCTGGCCGGCCGCCCGCTCAACCCCTCGCTGGCCCGGTGCGCCGCCGACGGGATGCGGCTGCACTTCGTCGACCGCGCGACGTACCGGCGCAAGTCCGAACCGGAGACCCTCGCGGCCCTCCTGCGCGCGGTGGACGCCGAGGACGCCGTGGTCGTCCCCGAGGGCGGCAGCAACGCGCAGGCCGTGCGCGGCTGCCGCGCCCTGGGCGAGGAACTGGGCGAACACGCCGACGTGGCCGCCGTCGCCTGCGGCACCGGCGGCACCCTCGCCGGGCTGGCCGCCGGACTTCCCCGGGGGCGGCGGGCCCTCGGCATACCCGTGCTCAGGGGCGGTTTCCTGGCGGGCGACATACGGCGGCTGCAGGAACACGCTTTCGGCGGGCCGCGCGGCGCCTGGAGCCTGGACGACCGCTTCCACCACGGCGGCTACGCCCGCACGACGCCCGGGCTGGACGCCTTCGCCGAGGACTTCGAACGCCGCCACGGCCTGCCCGTGGAGCGCGTCTACGTGGCGAAGCTGCTGTACGCCCTGCTCGCCCTCACCGAGGAGGGCGCCTTCCCGCGCGGGACGACCCTGGCCGCCGTCGTCACCGGCCGCCCGTTCCCCTGAGCGGCGGCCGCCGCGCCGGTGCGCGCGCTCAGGTGGTCTCCCGGTAGGCCGCCGCCTCCTCCAGGTCCAGCCGGCGCAGCAGTGTCCGGAGCATCTCGTCGTCGATGTAGCGGCCGTCCCGCAGCCGGACGAAGACCTCGCGCTCGGCGCTGATCATCTCCCTGGAGAGCCGCCGGTAGGTGTCGTCGACGGTCTCGCCGGTGACGGGATTGACCTGGCCGAGCCGTTCCCAGACGGCGTTGCGGCGGCGCTCCAGGACCGTGCGCAGGCGGTCGGCGAGCGGGGTCGGCAGGGCGTTGCGATCGTCGGCCAGGAGCTCGTCCAGGCGCCGCTCCGCGGCCCGCGAGGCCTGCGCCTGCGCGTTGGCCTCCGCCAGCGTCTCGGCCTGCACGTCGTGCGCCGGGAACTTCAGCAGCCGGATCAGCGGCGGCAGGCTGACGCCCTGGACGACCAGCGTGCCGATGACGGTCGTAAAGGTGAGGAACAGGACGAGGTTGCGCTCGGGGAAGGGCTCGCCGCCGTGCACGGTGAGCGGGATGGAGAAGGCGATGGCCAGGGAGACCACGCCCCGCATCCCGGCCCAGCCGATCACGAACGGCCCCTTCCAGGAGAGGTCGCCCTCGCGCGCGCGGACCCGTGCCGACAGCCGGGGCAGGTAGGTCGCCGGGTACACCCACACGAACCTCGCCACGGCGACCACCAGGAACACGGCGAGGGCGTACCAGGCGGCGTCGATCCCCTCGTAGTCCCCCAAGCCCTTGAGGACGACGGGCAGCTGGAGTCCGATGAGGGCGAACACGGCCGACTCCAGGACGAACGCCACCATCTTCCACACCGCCTCCTCCTGGAGCCGGGTGGCGAAATCGACCTCCCACGCGCGGTGCCCGAGGTAGAGCGCGACGACGACCACCGCGAGCACCCCCGAGGCGTGCACCTGCTCGGCCACCGCGTAGGCGACGAACGGGATCAGCAGGGAGAGCGCGTTCTGCAGCAGCGCCTCCTTCAGGTGGGTGCGCAGCCAGTGCAGCGGCACCATCAGGACCAGTCCGACGCCGACGCCGCCCACCGCCGCGATCAGGAACTCGCCGATCCCGCCGGCCCAGGTCGCGCCCTCGCCGACGGCCGCCGCGAGCGCCACCTTGAAGGCGGTGATGGCGGTGGCGTCGTTCACCAGGGACTCGCCCTGGAGGATCGTGGTGATCCGGGAGGGCAGCCCCACGCGACGGGCGACCGCCGTGGCCGCGACGGCGTCCGGGGGCGCCACCACCGCGCCGAGCACCAGGGCCGCGGTCAGCGGCAGGCCCGGCACGATGACGTAGGCGGCGCAGCCGACGACGAAGGTGGCGAACAGCACGTAGCCGACGGACAGCAGCGCCACGGGCCGCGCCTGCGCCCGCAGGTCCAGGTACGAGCTGTCGGTGGCCGCCGTGTGGAGCAGCGGAGGCAGCAGCAGGGGCAGGACGATGTGCGGGTCGAGGGTGTAGTCGGGCACGCCGGGCAGGTAGCTCACCGCCAGGCCCGCCGCGACCAGCAGCAGCGGCGCCGGCACCGGCACGCGCCGCCCCGCCGCGGCGATCGCCGCGCTGCCCGCCACCAGCAACAGCAGCGGCATCACGTCCATGGTCCTCGCCCGCCCTCGTATTCCGCGCGGTCATCCGCACGCCCGTCGTAACCTGGCAATCATGAAACAGTGCACGCACGCCGACGCGCTGCCGCACCCGGAACCGGAGCCGTGCGGCGAGACCTGTCCGGAGTGCCTGGCCGAGGGCACGGACCCGGTACAGCTGAGGCTGTGTCTCATCTGCGGCCATGTCGGCTGCTGCGACTCCTCGCCCAGGCAGCACGCGACGGCGCATTACAAGGAGACCGGTCACCCGGTGATGCGGACCTTCGAGCCCGGGGAGAGCTGGCGCTGGTGCTTCGTCGATCACGTCCTCGTGTGACCTCTGCCCGGGACGGTTCGACCGTCTGACGTCTGGGTACGTCAACCCGGCGCGCGCTCTTCCGATTTGAGCCCGCCCACCCCCTAGCCACTGTGCGTGTTCGCGTGTTTACTATGAGTGACAGCATGGGGTTGGGGTCTCGGGGACAGGAAACTTCGGAGCGCGATAACGTCACCGCTGAACCACGTATCGCGTTATCCCGAGGGGCGTCCCTCGGCCCTGTAACGCTTGTACCACCTTGGAGGTGAGGGTGTCCCAGATCGCAGGCGAGCCCGCGACCCAGGACTTCGTCGAAGTCCGGCTGCCGGCCGCGGGTGCCTACCTGTCGGTGCTGCGTACGGCGACGGCCGGCCTCGCAGCCCGTTTGGACTTCACCCTCGACGAGATCGAGGACCTGCGCATCGCAGTCGACGAGGCCTGCGCGATCCTGCTTCAGCAGGCCGTGCCCGGCTCGGTGCTCAGTTGTGTCTTCCGCCTCGTCGACGACTCACTCGAAGTCACCGTCTCGGCGCCGACCACGGACGGCCACGCCCCCTCGCGGGACACCTTCGCCTGGACGGTGCTCTCCGCCCTCGCGGGCAAGGTCTCCTCCGCCGTGGACGAGGACAAAACCGTTTCGATCAGCCTCTACAAACAGCGCGGCGCGGGACCCGGGCCGACGTGAGGGACGGGGACGGGCCGGTGCGGGACGAAGAGCGCGGTTCACGGGAGCTGCCGGCCGAGGGCACACGTTCTCCGAACGAGGCGCGACGCACGGCGGACGGCATCGACGGCATCCCCGAGCAGGCCCGGCCGCATCCGGAGGACGAGACCTCGCCCGAGGCCGTCGTTCCGGGCGACGGGCAGCGGACCGGGGAGACCCCGGTCCGGCCCGTCCGAGCGGAGGCGAGGGCTCGGGAAAGGGCGACGGGCGGGACGATGAGCGAGCACGAGCGACACTCCGAGGGCCACGCGCCAGGGGCACGGGGCGCGCAGGTCACCCGGCACGACCCGCAGGACCGCAGCGGTGCGCGCCTCCTGTTCGCCGAGCTGCGCACGCTGACGAAGGACAGTGCGGAGTACGCGGAGCTGCGCAATCGGCTGGTCCGCATGCATCTGCCGCTGGTCGAGCACCTCGCGCGCCGCTTCCGCAACCGCGGTGAGCCCCTGGACGACCTCACCCAGGTCGCCACCATCGGACTGATCAAGTCGGTGGACCGCTTCGACCCGGAGCGCGGGGTGGAGTTCTCCACCTACGCGACCCCGACGGTCGTCGGCGAGATCAAGCGGCACTTCCGGGACAAGGGCTGGGCGGTGCGCGTCCCGCGCCGGCTCCAGGAGCTGCGGCTGGCCCTGACGACGGCCACCGCGGAGCTCTCCCAGCTGCACGGCCGCTCCCCCACGGTCCACGAGCTGGCCGAGAAGCTGTCGATCTCGGAGGAGGAGGTCCTGGAGGGCCTGGAGTCGGCCAACGCGTACTCCACGCTGTCCCTGGACGTCCCGGACACCGACGACGAGTCCCCGGCGGTCGCCGACACCCTCGGCGCCGAGGACGAGGCCCTCGAAGGGGTCGAGTACCGGGAGTCGCTCAAGCCGCTCCTCGAAGACCTGCCCCCGCGTGAGAAGCGCATCCTGCTCCTGCGCTTCTTCGGCAACATGACCCAGTCCCAGATCGCGCAAGAGGTCGGGATCTCGCAGATGCACGTCTCCCGGCTGCTGGCCCGCACGCTGGCACAGCTGCGGGAGAAGCTGCTGGTCGAGGAGTAGCCGCCGGGCCGGGGGCCCCTGGGTGCCGTCGTCGGGCGCCCGGAGCTACTTCCCGGCGCCGCCCGGTCCCCGGATGCCCAGGGCCTGGGTGGTGGTGGGGTTGACGAGCAGCACCAGCCCGGCGACGGCCACCACTCCGAGCACGATGCCCGCCGGGACGGCCAGGCTGTCGGCCCGCACCATGTTGTAGGCGACGGGCAGCGCCATGATCTGCGTGATCACGGCGGGCCCCCGGCTCCAGCCCTTCCGGCCGATCAGTCCACGGGCGGCGAGCAGCGGCAGCAGGGCGAGGACGATCAGGGTGACGCCGCCGGTGACGGCCGAGGTCCGGTCGTCGGGGTGCCCGGTGAGGCCCTCCACGAGCATCCAGGCGCCGCCGACGACGAGCGCCAGCCCCTCCAGCGCGGCGACGGCGGCCGCGGCGGTCAGCCGGCCGGGGCGGGGGCCGACGTCTTCGGCGGCCGCGGAGGTGGGGGCGGGGGTCTGCTCACTGCTCACCCCTGAAGGGTAGCCCTCGGCCTGCGCGCGTCCGCCCGGGTGTCGGGCGTATCACGCGCACGGGGTGCCGGTGGGGATCTTCACCTCGGTCTGGGCCGAGTACCACCCAGTAGGTACCCTGCACACCATGCGTGCACTTCTCGTGGTCAATCCGGCGGCAACCACCACGAGTGCGCGCACGCGCGACGTGCTGATCCACGCGCTGGCGAGCGAGATGAAGCTGGAAGCGGTCACCACCGAGTACCGCGGCCACGCGCGCGACCTCGGCCGGCAGGCGGCACAGAGCGACGACGTCGACCTGGTGGTGGCCCTCGGCGGCGACGGCACGGTGAACGAGGTCGTCAACGGTCTGCTGCACGCGGGACCCGACCCCGAGCACCTGCCCGGCCTCGCGGTGGTCCCCGGCGGTTCCACCAACGTCTTCGCCCGCGCCCTCGGCCTGCCCAACCACGCGGTGGAGGCCACCGGAGCCCTGCTGGACGCCCTGCGCCAAGGCAGCGAGCGCACCGTCGGCCTGGGCCTGGCGTCGGGTACGCCGGGCTCGGAGGACGAGGCGGTCCCGGCCCGCTGGTTCACCTTCAACGCCGGTCTGGGTTTCGACGCCGGTGTGGTCGGCCGCGTCGAGCAGCACCGCGAGCGCGGCAAGAAGTCGACGCACGCCCTCTACGTCCGCCAGGTGGTGCGCCAGCTCATCGGCGAGCCGCACCGCCGCAGCGGGACGATCACCCTGGAGCGGGCGGGCGAGGACCCGGTCACCGATCTGGTGCTCTCCATAGTTTCGAACACCTGCCCGTGGACGTTCCTCGGCAACCGCCCGATCTACGCCTCCCCCGAGGCGTCGTTCGACACCGCGCTCGACGTCTTCGGCCTCAGCCGGCTGTCGACGGCCTCGGTTGCCCGGTATGGCACCCAGTTGCTCACTTCGTCCCCCGAGCGCGGGCCGCGCGGTCGGCACGCGGTCACCCTGCACGATCTGACCGACTTCACCTTGCATTCGAAGGTGCCGCTGCCCCTCCAGATGGACGGTGACCACCTGGGGTTGCGGACCAGCGTGACGTTCACAGGCGTACGCCGTGCACTGCGTGTGATTGTGTGAGCAGAAGGGGCGAAAGTCCTTTCACTCGAACGTTTAGACCAGGATCCACCCCATGGAAGTACGGCTGTGACCTAGTCGACACCGAAGAATCAAAAAAAACTTTCCGGAAGGGGTTGTATCCGCCGCCGAGGTTTGCGAGTCTCTTCTTGGCGATCGGGACAGCCCGCAGGACCGGCATCCACAGATCACCGGAACCCCTCTTCAAACCACAGGACCACGCCAGGGAACCTGGCGCTAGGCCCTTCCCTTGTTGAGGGATTCGTGAAAGCGTTCACATTCACAAGCATCCCAGCATGTAATACCAAGGAGAGGTAGCAGCCATGGACTGGCGTCACCGCGCCGTTTGCCGCGAGGAAGACCCCGAGCTCTTCTTCCCCATCGGCAACACCGGTCCCGCGCTGCTGCAGATCGAGGAAGCCAAGGCCGTCTGCCGTCGCTGCCCCGTCATGGAGCAGTGCCTGCAGTGGGCGCTCGAGTCCGGCCAGGACTCCGGCGTCTGGGGTGGTCTCAGCGAGGACGAGCGCCGCGCAATGAAGCGCCGTGCCGCCCGCAACCGGGCTCGTCAGGCCTCCGCCTGACAACCCACCCCTACTGATAGCCTCAGCTTGGCGGCGCGTACAGCGAGTACGCATCCCCCGCTCCCGAGCCGCAGCGCGCAGTACCCCCCGATGCGCATCGGACGATGTATCGCACGAGCACTGGCCTCGGACCTTCACCGGTCCGGGGCTTTTTGCTGTGCCCGCGCCCCTGCACCCCCGTGCCCCTGCGCCCCCACGGCCCGTACTGCTCGTGCGCCCTACTTCTCCGCGGGCACCGGGATGTCGAGGATCACCCGGGTGCCGCGCTCCGAGGCGGGGACCATGTCGAAGGTGCCGCCCAACTCGCCCTCCACCAGGGTGCGGACGATCTGCAGGCCCAGATTGCCGGAGCGGTGCGGGTCGAAGTCCTCGGGCAGGCCGACGCCGTCGTCCTGGACGGTGACCAGCAGCCGGGCCTCCTTCGTCGTACCGCCGCGCACCGCGGAGACCTCGACCGTGCCGGTGTCGCCGTCCCGGAAGCCGTGTTCCAGGGCGTTCTGCAGCACCTCGGTCAGGACCATGGACAGCGGGGTGGCGACCTCGGCGTCGAGGATGCCGAAGCGCCCGGTGCGCCGGCCGGTGACCTTGCCCGGTGAGATCTCCGCCACCATCGCGAGCACCCGGTCGGCGATCTCGTCGAACTCCACGCGCTCGTCCAGGTTCTGGGAGAGCGTCTCGTGCACGATCGCGATCGAGCCCACCCGGCGGACGGCCTCCTCCAGCGCCTCCCGGCCCCGGTCGGACTCGATGCGCCGGGCCTGGAGGCGCAACAGGGCCGCCACGGTCTGGAGGTTGTTCTTCACCCGGTGGTGGATCTCCCGGATGGTGGCGTCCTTGGTGATCAACTCGCGTTCACGTCGGCGCAGTTCCGTCACGTCCCGCAGAAGCACCAGCGAACCGATGCGGGTGCCCTTGGGCTTGAGCGGGATGGCACGGAACTGGATCACTCCGTCGTGCGCCTCGATCTCGAACTCGCGCGGCGCCCAGCCGCTGGCGACCTTGGCGAGCGCCTCGTCCACCGGGCCGCGGGAGGGGGCGAGTTCGGCGGTGGTGCGGCCCAGGTGCTGGCCCACCAGGTCGGCGGCCAGGCCCATGCGGTGGTAGGCCGACAGGGCGTTCGGCGAGGCGTACTGGACGATGCCGTCGCCGTCGACCCGGACCAGGCCGTCGCCGACGCGGGGCGAGGCGTCCATGTCGACCTGCTGGTTCTCGAACGGGAAGGCGCCGGCCGCGATCATCTGGGCGAGGTCCGAGGCGCTCTGCAGGTAGGTCAGCTCCAGGCGGCTCGGGGTGCGCACGGTGAGCAGGTTGGTGTTGCGGGCGATGACCCCGAGGACGCGGCCCTGGCGGCGTACCGGAATGGACTCGACGCGGACCGGGACCTCCTCGCGCCACTCGGGGTCGCCCTCGCGCACGATGCGGCCCTCGTCCAGGGCGGCGTCCAGCATGGGGCGCCGGCCGCGCGGGACGAGGTGGCCGACCATGTCGTCCTGGTAGGAGGTGGGTCCCGTGTTGGGCCGCATCTGGGCGACGGAGACGTAGCGCGTGCCGTCCCGGGTGGGGACCCACAGGACCAGGTCGGCGAAGGAGAGGTCGGACAGAAGCTGCCACTCCGAGACCAGCAGATGGAGCCACTCGAGGTCGCTGTCGTCGAGCGCGGTGTGCTGGCGTACGAGTTCGTTCATGGAGGGCACGGGGCTGAGCGTACCTGGCGGTACGGACAGTGATCGAAACCAGCCACTCCGCACGGCTCCCCGCCCCTCGGACGCGGCTCGGAAGACCCCTGGAAACACCCGCGGGCCGCGGCGCCTGAGAGGGACCCTCAACCCTCCCGGCACCGCAGCCCGGAGCAACATCGGCCGTGGGGTGTGCGGTCCCGGTCGGCCGAAGGATGAGGAGCCGGGGCAGTCAGGGCAGAGAGCTCCGGTTCCTCGGTCCGTCCTCCTGTGCGGGGAGGACGGAAGCCTGACGATCACCTTGCGCGAGTGACACGGTCGGTGCCTCGCCGACCATTGTGGACTAGACCACTAACCGTGTCCATGCGGTGGACGTTGTTTGTCGTTGGTGACTTCTGCCGACCGCACCACCGTCCGGTCAGCCGCCAGAAGCCTAACCCTGATGGCTCAACCTCGGGGCCAGACCGCCAGGGCAATTTCCGCGAGTGCCTCCAGCTCCGCCCGGCTCGCGCCGTCGCGCGCCTGCTGGGACATGCCCTGGATCATCGCGCCGGTGTACCGGGCGAGGGCTGCGGCGTCGGTGTCCGGCGGCAGTACGCCCTCGACCACGTCGGCGTCGATCCGGCGCTCGATGGCGGCGATGTTGGCGTTGCGCCGCCGCCGCAGGGACTCCTCGACCTCGGCGGTCGAGCAGTTGGCGGCCGCGTGGATGACGAGGCAGCCGTGCGGCCGGCCGGGGGCCGTGTACTCGGCGGCGGCCTCGCGCAGCATCCTCTCTATACCCGCGCGCGCGGTCGGCTCCTCGGCGAGGGCGCGGTCGCCGAAGGAGCCGTACCGCACGCCGTACTCCTGGACGACCTCCTCGAAGAGCGAGCGCTTGTCGCCGAAGGCGGCGTAGAGGCTCGGGGCGCCGATGTCCATGACCCGTGTCAGGTCGGAGACGGACGTGGCCTCGTAGCCGTGCTCCCAGAACGCCAGCAGCGCGGCCTCCAGCGCCGTCGCCCGGTCGAAGGAGCGCGGACGGCCGCGGGTCCTGGCCGCACCGCTCCGAGCAGGTGCCCCGGACCGTTCGCTCTTCTCACCGCTCACCATGGAGTGCATTTTATAGCGACCACTAGAAAAAGTCCGCCCGGCTCCTGTACGGTCATTTCTGTAGCGACCACTAGTAAATACGAAGGGGGCGCCGGCATGGGCGTGCTGACGGGCAGGACGGCACTCGTCACAGGGGCGAGCAGGGGCATCGGGCGGGGCATCGCGGAGCGGCTGGGCCGCGACGGCGCGCGGGTCGGGGTGCACTACGGGCGGAGCGAGACGGCGGCGAGGGAGACGGTCGCCGCGATCGAGGCCGCGGGCGGCTCGGCGTTCACGGTCAGGGCCGACCTGGCCGCTCCGGGTGCCGCCGAGGCACTGTGGGAGCAGTTCGACAGACACGCCGACGGCTTGGACGTCCTGGTGAACAACGCGGGGATCGGCAACACGCGCCCCATCGGGGAGATAGGGGAGGCGGAGTACGACGCGGTCTTCACGGTCAACGTGAAGGCGCCGTTCTTCATCCTCAAGCACGGCATGCACCGGCTGCGCGACGGCGGCCGGGTCGTCAACATCTCGTCGGGCCTGGCACGTACGGCCGTGATGCCCGACAACATGGCGTACGCGATGACCAAGGGCGCGCTGGACGTGTTCTCCCGCGACCTCTCCAAGGTGCTGGGCGCCCGCGGCATCACGGTGAACTCGGTGGCGCCCGGCATCATCGACACGGACAACACGGCCGAACTCCTGCACGGGAGCGCGGACGGCTGGGGGCGGGCCGCCGCGCTCTCCGCACTGGGCGGGGTGGGGTCGACCGCCGAGGTGGCCGACGTCGTCGCGTTCCTCGCCTCGCACGGGGGCCGGTGGGTCACGGGAAGCTGGGTGGACGCCACGGGAGGTTCACTGACCTGACACCACCGCCGGCACACCCGGCCCGCACACCGCCACTCGCCTGACCGTTTCAGCGAGACCGCGGGGGCCTGCTCTGTTAGATTGGTCTAAACCACATAGCCAGTCCCGGGCCCCGGGTGAGTCCTCTCTTCGAAACGGCAGGCCAGCGTGGAAGTTGTCATCGTTCCCGATGCCAAGGCGGGCGGCGAACTCATAGCCGAAGCCATGGCACAGCTGCTCCGGCGCAAGCCCGACGCCCTGCTCGGGGTGGCCACCGGCTCGACGCCGCTGCCCGTGTACGAGGCACTGGCGGCCAAGGTGCGCTCGGGTGCCGTGGACACCGCGCGGGCGCGGATCGCCCAGCTCGACGAGTACGTGGGGCTGCCCGCGGAGCACCCGGAGTCGTACCGCTCGGTGCTGCGGCGCGAGGTGCTCGAACCGCTGGGCATCGGCATGGACGCGTTCATGGGCCCCGACGGGACGGCCGCGGACGTGCAGGCGGCGTGCGAGGCCTACGACCGGGCGCTCGGCGGCGCCGGCGGGGTCGACCTCCAGCTGCTGGGCATCGGCACCGACGGGCACATCGGTTTCAACGAGCCGTGCTCCTCGCTCGCCTCGCGGACGCGGATCAAGACCCTGACCGAGCAGACCCGGGTCGACAACGCGCGCTTCTTCGACGGCGACATCGAGCAGGTGCCGCACCACGTGATCACCCAGGGCATCGGCACCATCCTGGAGGCCCGGCACGTGGTGCTGCTCGCCACCGGCGAGGGCAAGGCCGACGCGGTCGCCGCGAGCGTCGAGGGCCCGGTCGCGGCCGTGTGCCCGGCCTCCGCGCTGCAGTTGCACCCGCACGCCACGGTCGTCGTCGACGAGGCCGCCGCGTCCAAGCTGAAGCTCGCCGACTACTTCCGGCACACCTACGCCCACAAGCCGGACTGGCAGGGCATCTGACGCTCCCCCGGCTCTGCCCCGTCCCACGCGCGAAGCCTCGCGGGACGGTCACTCACGTGCGAAGGCGCCGGTTCCCCAGGGGACCCGGCGCCTTCGTGTGTCAGGACCGCGCCCGCCACGCCCATGCCCGTGCCGCGCCACCGCACCGCCCCGCACGCCGAAGGCGCCGGCCCCGTGACGGGACCGGCGCCTTCGGTGTGACGGCGGGGATCGGTCAGACGCCCGCGAGGGCCTCCGCCGCCGCTCGGCCGCAGACGCGGGCCGCGCCGTGGGTGGCGAGGTGGACGGCGCCGCGGGGCTCCGCACGCGGGACGCCCATCTCGACGACGACCGTGTCGGGGCGGGCCGCCAGCAGGACGTCGAGGGCCGCCGCCATCCAGGGGTGGCGGTGCTCGTCGCGGACGACGGCGACGATGCGCCGGGAGCCCGCCGCGGCCAGCGCCTCGCGGCCCGCTTCGGCCCCATTGAAGCTGCCGGTCTCCGTGCCCGGGAGCAGACGGCCCAGCTCGGCCGCCACGCCCCACGGGGTCTCGTCGCCGACCGCGATGTTCGCCACCGGGGTGAGCGCGGCGACGTACGGCGCCTCGGTGAGCGGCGCGGGCTCCCCCGCGACGGTGACGCGCAGCGCGCGGCGGGCCGCGCGCAGGCCCACGTCGCCGTCGGCGGCGTCCGAAGCCCCGTCGGCGGGACGGTTCGCCGCGGCCCAGCGGGACAGGGACCGGACGCGTTCCGCCGCGTCGGCCAGCCGCTCCTCGGGCAGTTCACCCGCGCGGACGGCCTCGGTCAGCGCGTCGCTCAGCCGCCGTACGGTGCCCTCGTCGTGCAGGCCGCCGCCCACGCAGATCGCGTCGGCACCGGCGGCGACGGCCAGGACGGTGCCGCGCTCGATGCCGTACGTGCCCGCGATGGCCTTCATCTCGATGCCGTCGGTGACGACCAGCCCGTCGTAGCCCAGTTCGCCCCGGAGCAGGTCGGTCAGGATGCGGCGGGACAACGTTGCCGGACGGTCCGGGTCCAGGGCCGGGACCAGGATGTGGGCGCTCATCACCGCGCGGCTGCCGGCCGCGACGGCCGCGCGGAACGGGACGAGGTCGCGCTCGGCGAGCACGTCGGCGTCCACGTCGATGCGCGGCATGGCGTGGTGGGAGTCGATGCCCGTGTCGCCGTGGCCCGGGAAGTGCTTGGCGCAGGTGGCCACGCCCGCCGACTGCATCCCGGTGATGTAGGCCGCGGTGTGCCGGGCGACCAGGTCGGTGTCGGCGCCGAAGGCGCGCACGCCGATCACCGGGTTGTCCGGGTTGGAGTTCACGTCGGCGGACGGCGCCCAGTTGAAGTTGACGCCGGAGGCGGCGAGCCGGCGGCCCAGTTCCGCGGCCACCGCCCGGGTGAGCCCGACGTCGTCCACCGCGCCGAGGGCGTGGTTGCCGGGGAAGGAGGAGCCGGTGCGCACCTCCAGCCGGGTGACGTCACCGCCCTCCTCGTCGATCGCGACCAGCAGGTCCTCGCGCTCGGCGCGCAGCTGCGCGGTCAGGGCCGCCACCTGCTCGGGCGAGGTGACGTTGCGCCCGAACAGGGCGACGGAGGCCAGCCCTTCGCCGATGCGGCGCAGCAGCCAGTCGGGGGCGGTGGTGCCGGCGAAGCCGGGCTGGAGGACGGTGAGCGCGTCGCGCGTGAGGGTGTCGGTGGCCCTCGCGAGGGTCGTCATCGGTGGTGCTATCCCTTCACGGCGCCGGCGGTCAGGCCGCTGACGGCCTTGCGCTGGAGGTAGACGAAGAGGATCAGGATCGGGATGGCGAACAGGGAGGAGGCGGCCATGGTCGCACCCCAGTTGTCGCCGAAGACGGTCTGGAAGCTGGTCAGCCACAGCGGCAGGGTCTGGGACTCCGCCTCCTTGTTGACGACCAGGACGAGGGGGAGCTCGTTCCAGGCGGTGATGAAACCGAACATCGAGGTGGACATCAGGCCCGGGGCGAGCAGCGGCAGGATGACGCGGCGGAAGGCCTGGACCCGGGTGCAGCCGTCGACCATCGCGGACTCCTCCAGCTCCCTCGGCACGGCGGCGACGAAGCCGCGCAGCGTCAGGATGGTGAAGGGCAGGATCATCATCATGTAGAAGAGCGTGAGCGGCACCAGGCTGTTCAGCATCGAGGCGTCGCGCACGATCATGTAGATCGCGATGACCATGACTTCCCAGGGCGCCATCTGGGCGAGCATGAAGCCGACGATGAAGCCGCGCCGCCCCTTGAACCGCATCCGTGCCAGGGCGAAGGACCCGGCCAGGGCGATGATCAGCGAGAAGACGACCGCGCAGACGGTGACGATGAGCGAGTTGCTGACGTACGTCCAGAAGTGGTCGGCCTCGGTCGCAGTCTTGAAGTGCTCGAAGGTGACGTCGGTCGGGAACCAGACCGGGTCCTCCGAGATGATGTCCGCGGTCGGCTTGAAGGCCGTGGCGAACATCCAGTAGACGGGGAAGACGAGGCCGATGAACAGGACGACGGCCGTGACGTTGGGCCACACGCGGCCGAAGAGCGAGCGCTTCACAGCTCGTCCTCCTCTTGCTTGAGCACGATCCTGAGGTAGTACGCGGTCAGGCCGAGCAGGATCAGGATGGTCAGCACCGCGATCGCCGCACCCATGCCGTAGTGCTGGTTGCCGACGCCCTCGATGTAGGCGTAGACGGGCAGGATCTCGGTGAGACGGTCCGGTCCGCCGCCGTTGAACGTGTAGACCTGCACGAACGCCTTGAAGATCCAGATGACCTCCAGGAACGTCGTCGCGTAGAGGAACGGGCGCAGGAACGGCAGGGTGACCGAGGTGAAGCTGCGCCATGCGCCGGCCCCGTCGAGGGCGGCCGCCTCGTACAGCTCGTCGGAGATGGTGGTGGTCGCCGCGTACAGGTTGATCGCGACGAACGGGACGGACATCCACACGATCAGCACGGTGACGACGAAGAAGGTCGAGAACTGGCTGCCGGTCCAGCTGAAGTCGGCCATGGAGTGCCAGCCGAGCTTGTCGAGCACCCAGTTGACGACGCCGAAGCGCTGGGCGAAGAGCCACTGGTAGACGGTGGTCGCGGCGACCACCGGCATGGCCCACGCCAGGACCAGGCCGATCATCAGCACGAGCCGCATCGCCCTGCCGAGGCGGGCGAGCAGCAGGCCGATCAGACCGCCCACCACCATGGTGAGGACGACGTTGACCGCGGTGAAGATGATGGAGCGGAGGGTGACGCGCCAGAAGTCCTCGCCGGTGAGGACCTCCTTGTAGTTGTCGAAGCCGGTCCACTCGGTGACGTGCTGGATCAGCTGCGCCATGTTGAGGTTCTGGAAGGACAGCAGGCCGTCCTTCAGCAGCGGCCAGCCGAGCAGCAGCACGGTGGCCGCGGCGGCGGGCAGCAGCAGCAGATACGGGGCCAGCGCGCCGGCCCGCGACGCGGCTCTCGCTCTCGGCCCGCCGGTTCCCCCACCGTCCGCCTTGCGGACGTCCGACGGGCCTGAGGGCGGCCGTTCGGTCTGCACGGTCATGCTCGGGGTCTCTCTCTTCTCGACCTGTTCACCTCGACGCCGGGGCGGGGGCCGTCGTGTGTCAGCCCCCGCCCCGGCTCACCCGGTGCTACTGCTGCTGCGCCAGGCGCTTGTTGAACTCGCCCTCGACCTGCTTGGCGGCCTCGGCGGGGGACTTCCCCTTCATGACGGCCGTCAGGTACGTCTTGATCGGGTTCGGGTCGTTCTCGACCGCGGCCCACTCCGGGATCAGCGGGGTGGTGTCACCGGTCCCGGCGGCCGGCGCGGCGGCCTCGGCGGCGGCGTTGCCCTTCAGGTTGCTCTGCAGCGCCTCCTTGTTCGGGATGACGCCGTTGGCCTTGGCCAGCCCGCCCTCGAACTTGTCGGAGAGCGCGAGCTTCAGGAACTCCTTGGCGAGGTCCTGCTTCTTGCTGCCCGCGGCGACGGCCAGGTTGGAGCCGCCGAGGAAGACGCCCTCGGGCTTGTCCGCAGTGGCGCCCGGGATGGTGAAGTAGCCGAGGTCCTTCTCGATCGCCGGGTTGGTGGCGATCGCCGTGGCGCCCTCCCAGCCCATGCCGATGAAGGAGCCGGTCTTGCCCTTGGCGAAGATCTCACCCTGCTGCGGGGTGGCCTCGTCCTTGTCCTTGGGCGCCTTGGACAGGGCCTGGAACTTCTTGTAGGTCTCGGTGGCTGCGGCGACCTTCGGGTCGGAGAGGTTGGAGACGTACTTGTCGCCGTCCTTCTTGACCAGCTCGCCGCCCTCGCCGATGACCAGGCCCACGAAGTGGTACCAGTTCTGGCCGGGCAGGTAGATCGGCTCGGCGTCGGTCTTCTCGCCGATGGTCTTGAGGTCGTTGTAGAAGTCGTCGCGGGTCTTGGGCAGTTCCTTGATGCCCGCGTCCGCCCAGATCTTCTTGTTGTAGACGACGACGCGGTTGACCACGAACCACGGGGCCGCGTACTGCTTGCCGTCGAAGACGGCGGACTTGTTGAGGGACTCGGACCAGTCGGTGCCGATCTCGCCCTTGAGGTCGCTCAGGTCCGCGAGGCCGCCGGTCTTGGCGTAGGCGGGGGTCTGGGTGTTGCCGATCTCGAAGACGTCGGGGGGGTTCTCCTCGGAGAGGGCAGTGGTCAGCTTCTGCTGGATGCCGTTCCACTTCTGGATCTCGAACTTGACCTTGGCCTTGGTCTTCGCCTCGAACTCCTTGGCGAGGTCCGCCTGCCAGTCGTCCGGGGAGGAGCCGTCCATCACCCAGACGGTGAGCGTCTCGCCGGCGTAACCGTCGGCCCCGGCCTTCTTGCCGTCGTCGTCGCTGTCGCCCCCGCATGCGGCGATGGAGACCATCATGCCCGCGATACCGATCGCGGCTATAAGCTTGCGCTTCACGCCAACCCTCCTCAGGGATGCCACACAACCCCCCTGCCTCCCCGCGGTTGCTCGTCGACGCGGACCGCCCATGGGGCCGGGACCTGGACCAATGGTGTAGACCAGTACGGGGAGCTTGGCCCAGACCAATAGGACTGTCAAGGGTGTTCAAACTCAGTCCCGGCGTCCGTGATGGGACCGAGATATGCAGGGACCTTTCATTGCGCAAGCGACAGATCGGGCGGACCGGGACCTGGTGTACCACCCCCCACCGAATGAGGTGCGGGGACGACTGCGAACGCGCGTACCAGCGACGTCCGACTCGCCTGTGGACTAGACCAAGGGTGTTCCCGCGGGTATACAGAAGGGATCACGGAGCGTGCGGGGCCATCCCGGCACGAAGCCGTGCCACGATGTGAGCCGTGGCCGACAGGGATAGCGGTCGCTTCGGCACCCGGAGCCGGGAAGGCAGAGCATGAGCACCGACGTCAGCAGTGCGGAGAACGAGGGTGGGGCGACCGTCCGTACCGCGCGCGTGCCCAAGTACTACCGTCTGAAGAAGCATCTGCTCGACATGACCCGGACCCAGACACCGGGCACACCGGTCCCGCCGGAGCGCACCCTCGCCGCCGAGTTCGACACCTCGCGCACGACCGTCCGCCAGGCCCTGCAGGAGCTGGTGGTCGAGGGCCGCCTGGAGCGCATCCAGGGCAAGGGCACCTTCGTGGCCAAGCCCAAGGTGTCGCAGGCGCTGCAACTCACCTCGTACACCGAGGACATGCGGGCCCAGGGGCTCGAACCCACCTCGCAGCTGCTGGACATCGGCTACATCACCGCCGACGACCGGCTCGCCGGACTGCTGGACATCACGGCCGGCGGCCGGGTGCTGCGCATCGAGCGGCTGCGCATGGCCAACGGCGAGCCGATGGCGATCGAGACCACCCACCTCAGCGCCAAGCGCTTCCCCGCCCTGCGCCGCTCCCTGGTGAAGTACACGTCCCTCTACACCGCGCTCGCCGAGGTGTACGACGTCCATCTCGCCGAGGCCGAGGAGACCATCGAGACCTCCCTGGCCACCCCGCGCGAGGCCGGCCTGCTCGGCACCGACGTGGGTCTGCCCATGCTGATGCTCTCCCGGCACTCGCTGGACCGCACCGGTCAGCCGGTGGAGTGGGTGCGTTCGGTGTACCGGGGCGACCGCTACAAGTTCGTGGCCCGCCTCAAGCGGCCCCAGGACTAGGACATACCCGGTATACCTCCTCGCGCGCGGGCGCGAAGTTGCGGTTGAGGACCGATATACGGACGAGGTCTTCCGCTGTCTTGACACCGTCACCTACATTTCGTGCGCACTGCACGAGGTGATCAGCGAGGGGACGGAGCCACGCATGCCAGAAGACACAGAGGCGAGCAGAGAGCCGGTGGTGACGCCGGTGCGCGTCGTCATCGGGCTCTGTCTCGTCGCACCGTTCGTCGCCATGCTGTGGGTCGGTTCGTACGCGAAGACGGACCCGGCCTTCATCGGCATCCCGTTCTTCTACTGGTACCAGATGGCCTGGGTGTTGATCTCCACCCTGCTGACGGTGACCGCGTACAAGCTGTGGCAGCGCGACCAGCGCGGACGCGCCGCCGCCTCCGCCCCCTCCGCCCCCTCCGCCCCCTCCGCCCCGAAGGGTGGTGAGTCGCGATGAACGACGGCGTGAACGGCGTCGCACTCGCCGTCTTCATCCTCTTCTTCGTCCTCGTCACCGCCATGGGCTTCCTGGCCGCCCGCTGGCGCCGGGCCGAGAACGAGCACAGCCTCGACGAGTGGGGCCTCGGCGGCCGCTCGTTCGGCACCTGGGTCACCTGGTTCCTGCTGGGCGGCGACCTGTACACGGCGTACACCTTCGTGGCCGTCCCGGCGGCGATCTACGCGGCGGGCGCGTCCGGCTTCTTCGCGGTGCCGTACACGATCCTGGTCTACCCGCTGATCTTCACCTTCCTGCCCCGCCTGTGGTCGGTCTCGCACAAGCACGGCTACGTGACGACCTCGGACTTCGTGCGCGGCCGGTTCGGCTCCAAGGGCCTGTCGCTGGCGGTGGCCGTCACCGGCATCCTGGCGACCATGCCGTACATCGCGCTCCAGCTGGTCGGCATCCAGGCCGTGCTCGACGTGATGGGCGTCGGCGGCGGCGAGGACACCAACTGGTTCGTCAAGGACCTGCCGCTGCTGATCGCCTTCGGCGTGCTGGCGGCGTACACCTACTCGTCGGGGCTGCGCGCGCCCGCGCTGATCGCGTTCGTGAAGGACACCCTGATCTACATCGTCATCGCGGTGGCGATCATCTACATCCCGATCAAGCTGGGCGGGTTCGACGACATCTTCGCGTCGGCGAGCGACAAGTTCAGCGAGACGGGGGCGGGCGGGGTGGTGCCGAACGCGGGGGGCCAGTGGACGTACGCGACCCTGGCGCTCGGTTCGGCGCTCGCGCTGTTCATGTACCCGCACTCGATCACCGCCACGCTGTCCTCGCGCAGCCGTGAGGTGATCCGCCGCAACACCACGATCCTGCCGCTGTACTCGCTGATGCTGGGCCTGCTCGCGCTCCTCGGCTTCATGGCGATCGCGGCCGGGGTCAAGGTGAAGAACGGCCAGCTGGCGATCCCGCAGCTGTTCGAGGACATGTTCCCGGACTGGTTCGCGGGCGTGGCCTTCGCGGCGATCGGCATCGGCGCCCTGGTCCCGGCGGCGATCATGTCGATCGCGGCCGCGAACCTGTTCACCCGCAACATCTACAAGGACTTCATCAAGCCCGACGCCACCCCGGCACAGGAGACGAAGGTCTCCAAGCTGGTGTCGCTGCTGGTGAAGGTGGGCGCGCTGATCTTCGTCCTGGGCATGGACAAGACCGTCGCGATCAACTTCCAGCTGCTGGGCGGCATCTGGATCCTGCAGACCTTCCCGGCCCTGGTCGGCGGCCTGTTCACCCGCTGGTTCCACCGCTGGGCACTGCTCGGCGGCTGGGCGGTCGGCATGGTCTACGGCACGGTCGCCGCCTACGGTGTGGCCTCGCCGACGCAGAAGCACTTCGGCGGCTCCTCCGACGAGATCCCCGGCATCGGCGAGATCGGCTACATCGGTCTCACCGCCTTCGTGCTGAACGTCCTGGTCACCGTGGTCCTGACCTTCGTCCTGAGGGCGGTCAAGGCGCCCGACGGCGTCGACGAGACCAAGCCGAGCGACTACACGGCGGACGCCGGCGACCCCGGCGTCCAGGTGGAACTGCCGCCGGCCACGGCGGGCAGCTCGCACTAGCGGCGCACTTCGGCGGGCCGTCGGAGAAATCCGGCGGCCCGTTGTCGTATCCGTCGGGCACACTCGGCGTCATGGACTTCGTGATCCGACGGGCGACGGCCGAGGAGTACGACACCCTCGGCGACATCACCGCGCAGGCCTATCTGCGCGACGGCCTCCTCGACTTCGGGGAGAGCGACTCCTACCTGGGCGAGCTGCGCGACGTGGCCAAGCGGGCGGCGGCCGCCGAGGTGCTGGTCGCCGCGGCGGAGGGGCGGGTGCTCGGCGGCGTGACCTTCGTGCCGTCCGGCGGCCCCATGGCGGACATCGCGCGCCCCGGCGAGGCCGAGATACGCATGCTCGCCGTCGCCCGCGAGGCACGCGGCCGCGGGGCCGGCGAGGCCCTCGTGCGGGCCTGCGTCGACCGCGCCCGGTCCGTGGCGGGCTGCGCGGGCGTCGTGCTGTCGACCCAGCGCGCCATGCACACCGCCCACCGCCTCTACGAACGGCTGGGCTTCGTCCGCACCCCCGCCCGCGACTGGAACCCCGTGCCGGAGCTGGACGGCATCATGCTGCTCACCTACGAACTGACGCTCTGACGCCGACCCGAGAGGCCCCCTGACGCTCCATCCGGACACAACATCTGGGGGTGCTGGCGGAACCCGGCACAAGATGTATGCTCGTGCTCGCTGTCGCCGCAGGGGAATCCGGTGCGAATCCGGAACTGTCCCGCAACGGTGTACTTGCGTGCATCCGTACGTCTTCGCACGTGCCCGCACGCCTGTCCAGTCCGAGCACCTGCCGACAGTGCGCCCGGCCGTCCCGGTCCGGGTGCCATGACGTCCGGGCCTCGTGGAGTGGGCCGGTGGACGCGACGCCGTGCGCGCTCGTGAGCCCCCCTGCCCTCCGCCAGGCCCCGTGCCGAGCGAGGGAGTGCTCCACGTGACCATCGCGCCAGCCGATCCGGCTTCAGCGACCCCGGTGACGGCGACCGGGGAACCCGACGGACCCGGTGCCGCCCTGCTGCGGACCCTGACCGGGCTGACCGCCGACCTCCCCGATGCCGACCCCGGCCGGGTGGCCGCCGCCGCGCTGCGGGGCCGGTCCGCCCATGCCGACGAGGCCGAACTGCGCGAGCTGGCCACGGAGGCGGCCGCCGGTCTGATCTCCGAGGACCCGGTCTACTCCCGGCTGGCCGCCCGGCTGCTGACCATCGGCATCCGCGCCGAGGCCGCCTCCCAGGGCGTCGTCACCTTCACCGACTCGGTCGCCACCGGCCACCGCGAGGGCCTGATCGCCGACCGCACCGCCGCGTTCGTCCGGCTGCACGCGGCCCGCCTCGACGCGCTGGTCGATCCGGACGCCGACGACCGCTTCGGCTACTTCGGACTGCGCACCCTGTACAGCCGCTACCTGCTCCGCCACCCGATCACCCGCAAGGCCGTCGAGACGCCCCAGCACTTCCTGCTGCGGGTCGCCTCCGGACTCGCCGAGGACGACACCCCGCGGGCCGTGGACGAGGTCGCCGCCCTGTACGGCCTGATGAGCCGCCTGGACTACCTGCCCTCCTCCCCCACCCTCTTCAACTCCGGCACCCGGCACGCCCAGATGTCGTCCTGCTACCTCCTGGACTCCCCCAGGGACGAGCTGGACTCCCTCTACGACCGCCTCCACCAGGTCGCCCGCCTCTCCAAGCACGCCGGGGGCATCGGCATCGCCTACTCCCGCGTCCGCGCCCGGGGTTCGCTGATCCGCGGCACCAACGGGCACTCCAACGGCATCGTCCCGTTCCTGAAGACGCTGGACGCCTCGGTCGCCGCCGTGAACCAGGGCGGCCGCCGCAAGGGTGCCGCGGCGGTCTACCTGGAGACCTGGCACGCGGACGTCGAGGAGTTCCTGGAGCTGCGGGACAACACCGGTGAGGACGCCCGCCGCACGCACAACCTGAACCTCGCCCACTGGATCCCGGACGAGTTCATGCGCCGGGTGGACGCCGACGGGACCTGGTCGCTGTTCTCCCCCGCCGACGTGCCGGAGCTGACCGACCTGTGGGGCGAGGAGTTCGACGCGGCCTACCGCAGGGCGGAGCAGGCGGGGCTCGCCCGCAAGTCGCTGCCCGCCCGTGAGCTGTACGGCCGCATGATGCGCACCCTCGCGCAGACCGGCAACGGCTGGATGACCTTCAAGGACACCGCCAACCGCACCGCGAACCAGACCGCGACCCCCGGCCACGTCGTCCACTCCTCGAACCTGTGCACGGAGATCCTGGAGGTCACCGACGACGGGGAGACGGCGGTCTGCAACCTGGGCTCGGTCAACCTCGGCGCCTTCGCCGACCCCGCGAGCGGCGAGATGGACTGGGAGCGCCTGGACGCCACCGTCCGCACCGCCGTCACCTTCCTGGACCGGGTCGTCGACATCAACTTCTACCCGACCGAGCAGGCGGCCCGCTCCAACGCCCGCTGGCGCCCGGTCGGTCTCGGCGCGATGGGCCTCCAGGACGTCTTCTTCCAGCTCCGCCTGCCCTTCGACTCCCCCGAGGCGAAGGCCCTGTCCACCCGCATCGCCGAGCGCATCATGCTCGCCGCGTACGAGACCTCCGCCGACCTCGCCGAGCGGAGCGGTCCCGCCCCGGCCTGGGAGAAGACCCGTACGGCCCAGGGGGTGCTGCACCCGGACCACTACGACGTGGCGCCCGCCTGGCCGGAGCGCTGGGCCGCGCTGCGGGAGCGCATGGCGACCACCGGTCTGCGCAACTCCCTGCTCCTGGCCATCGCGCCGACCGCGACCATCGCCTCCATCGCCGGTGTCTACGAGTGCATCGAGCCGCAGGTGTCCAACCTCTTCAAGCGCGAGACGCTGTCCGGTGAGTTCCTCCAGGTCAACTCCTACCTGGTGGACGACCTCAAGCGGCTCGGCGTGTGGGACGCCCGCACCCGTGAGGCGCTGCGCGAGGCGAACGGGTCGGTGCAGGGCTTCTCCTGGGTCCCCGAGGACGTGCGCGCGCTGTACCGCACCGCCTGGGAGATCCCGCAGCGCGGCCTGATCGACATGGCCGCCGCCCGCACCCCGTACCTCGACCAGGCCCAGTCGCTGAACCTGTTCCTGGAGACGCCGACCATCGGGAAGCTCTCCTCGATGTACGCGTACGCCTGGAAGCAGGGCCTGAAGACCACGTACTACCTGCGCTCGCGCCCGGCGACCCGGATCGCCCGCGCCGCGGCCCGAGCCACCACCGTCCCCGTGCAGGCGGCCCCGGACCCCGAAGCGGTCGCCTGCTCCCTGGAGAACCCCGAGTCCTGCGAGGCCTGCCAGTAATGAACGAGAACACCAAGAACCTGCTCGACCCGGGTTTCGAGCTGACCCTGCGCCCCATGCGGTACCCGGACTTCTACGAGCGCTACCGGGACGCCATCAAGAACACCTGGCACGTCGAGGAGGTCGACCTCCACTCGGACGTCGCCGACCTCGCGAAGCTCAGCCCCATGGAGCAGCACCTGATCGGCCGGCTGGTGGCCTTCTTCGCCACCGGTGACTCGATCGTCGCGAACAACCTGGTGCTGACCCTCTACAAGCACATCAACTCCCCCGAGGCGCGGCTGTACCTGTCCCGCCAGCTCTTCGAGGAGGCCGTCCACGTCCAGTTCTATCTGACGCTCCTCGACACCTACCTGCCCGACCCGGAGGACCGCGCCGCCGCCTTCGCGGCCGTGGAGAACATCCCGTCCATCCGGGAGAAGGCCGAGTTCTGCTTCCGGTGGATGGACTCGGTCGAGTCGATCGACCGCCTGGAGACCAAGGCCGACCGCCGCCGTTTCCTGCTCAACCTGATCTGCTTCGCGGCGTGCATCGAGGGCCTGTTCTTCTACGGCGCCTTCGCCTACGTCTACTGGTTCCGCAGCCGGGGCCTGCTGCACGGCCTCGCCACCGGCACCAACTGGGTGTTCCGGGACGAGACCATGCACATGTCCTTCGCGTTCGACGTCGTCGACACCGTGCGCAAGGAGGAGCCGGAGCTGTTCGACGACGAGCTCCGGCAGCAGGTCACCGACATGCTGCGGGAGGCCGTCGAGGCCGAGCTGCAGTTCGCGCGCGACCTGTGCGGTGAAGGCCTCCCGGGCATGAACACCGACTCGATGCGGCAGTACCTGGAGTGCGTGGCCGACCAGCGCCTGACGCGCCTCGGCTTCGCCCCGGTGTACGGCTCCGAGAACCCCTTCTCCTTCATGGAGCTGCAGGGTGTTCAGGAGTTGACCAACTTCTTCGAGCGGCGCCCCTCGGCGTACCAGGTGGCGGTGGAGGGCACCGTCGACCTGTCCGAGGACTTCTGAGGCGGCTGGGTCGTCGAGGTCTTCTGAGGCGGCTGGGTCTGCTGAGTCTCCTCTTCCCGGGCCCGGCCCTCCTGGGCCTCCCTGATCTGGCGGTCGATGCGCCTGTCGCGCACGATGCCGATCACCGAGGGGAGGATCATGAGGACGAGGAGTCCGAAGGTCGCGAGCATTCCGACGAGGCCTTCTATCTGATTTCCGGTCATGACACTACTGTCGCGCCGGAGACTCCTTACCGTCAGTGGCAGGACTGCCGTAAGGCCTCGATTTCCTGCCACCGACGAGGCACACTGGCGGCATGTTGCGGAACGTGGCCGCCGTCCTGCTGGACGGTGCGCATCCCTTCGAACTCGGCGTGATCTGCGAGGTCTTCGGCATCGACCGGAGCGACGAGGGTCTGCCGGGATACGACTTCGCGGTGGTCTCGGCGGAGGGCCCCACGCTGGGCACCCACGTCGGCGGGCTGACCGTCTCGACGCCGTACGGTCTGGAGCGGCTGGAGGAGGCCGACCTGATCGCGGTGCCGGCGGGCAGCGACTTCGTCCGCCGGGAGTACCCGCCCGAGCTGCTGGACGCCCTGCGCAGGGCGACGGACCGGGGCACACGCGTACTGAGCGTGTGCTCCGGCGCCTTCGTCCTGGGCGCCGCCGGCCTGCTGGACGGTCGGCGGTGCGCGGTGCACTGGCACCACGCGGCCGAGCTGTCCCGGCAGTACCCGCGGGCCGAGGTCGCGCCGGACGTGCTCTACGTCGACGAGGACCCGGTGATCACCTCCGCCGGGACCGCCGCCGGCATCGACGCCTGCCTGCACATCGTGCGCAAGGAGCAGGGGCCGGAGGTCGCCAACCGGATTGCCCGGCGCATGGTGGTGCCGCCGCACCGGGACGGCGGGCAGGCCCAGTACATCGAACGGCCGCTGCCGCGCTCCTCCTGCGACACCGTCGGCGAGGTGCTGGCCTGGATGGAACAGCACCTCGACGAGGAGGTCACCGTCGAGCAGCTGGCGGCCCGGGCGCACATGTCCCCGCGCACCTTCGCCCGCCGCTTCCAGCAGGAGACGGGGACGACCCCCTACCGCTGGATCCTGCGCCAGCGCGTGCTGCTGGCGCAGCGTCTCCTCGAGGTGACGGACGAGACGATGGACGCGATCGCCTGGCGCGCCGGTTTCGGCACGGCGGCGGCCCTGAGGCACCAGTTCACCAGGGCCCTGGGCACCACCCCGCACGCCTACCGGCGCACGTTCCGGGGCCCGGAGGCCGCCGCCTGATCCGTCCCGGTCGCGTCACCGGGCCACCGGCCTGACCAGCAGGTCGTGCGGGCGCAGCGTGATGCCGACCCGGACCGCGTCGTTGGAGCCCGCCACCTGTTCGAAGCGGTACTTGGTGGCGAGCGCGGCCGTGATCAGCGTGAGCTGCGCCATCGAGAAGTGGTCACTGGGGCACTTACGCTTGCCCGCACTGAACGGCTTCATGGCGTATTTCGGCACATTCTTCGCGCGTTCCGGGAGCCACCGGTCGGGGTCGAACTCCAGGTTGTCCTCGTACGACTTCGGATCGCGTTGGATTGCGTACGGACTGTAGATGATGTCCGCACCGGCCGGAATGCGATAGCCACCGAGTTCGCTCTCGGCCACCGCACGCCGCGTCAATACCCATACGGCGGGACGCAAACGCATGGCCTCCACGATGACATTGCCGGTGTGCGTGAGACTGCGGACGTCCTCGAATGCCACGGGCCGCCCGCCGGTGACCGCTTCGACTTCGTCGCGTATGCGGTCGGCATGTTCCGGATGGTCGGCAAGTGCCTGGAGCAACCACATGATCGTGGACGCGATGGTTTCACTGCCGGGGGTGAGTATCGCGACCACCTGGTCGTGGATCTCCTGTTCCCCGATCGGGTCGCCATTGTCGTCCTTCGCCTCCAGCAATGCCGTGAGCAAATCGTCCGGCTTTTGACCGGATGCGCGGCGCTCGGCGATGATCTCGTCGACCAGGAGGTGCAGATCGGCCAACGCGGAGTTGAATTGACGGTTGGCCGGAAGCGGCAGCCGGTACAGCGGTCCGAGCGGGACCACCATGCGCCGGTACATCCCCCGGAAGACGGTGGCGAGCGCGACGCACAGCCGCTCGGCCCGCTCGTCCATGTACTGCCCGCGCAGCAGGCAGCGGGCCGCGACGCGCACGGCGACCCGGAAGGACTCGGAGGTGGCGTCCACGGTCCGGCCCGGCTGCCAGCGCTCGGCGAGCGCGTGCGCCTCCTCCTCCATGATCGGCCCGTAGGCGGGGATGGCGTCCAGCCGGAACGCCGGCTGGATGGTGCGCCGCTGGCGCCGGTGGAGCGGGCCGTTGGCGGTCGCCACGCCCTCCTTGCCGAGCAGGCCCTCCAGCGACTCCCACAGCGGACCGGCTATGTGGTAGTCGGGATTCAGGGCGAGGGCGCCGGTCAGCTCCGGGTTCGTGACCGCGTAGACGGTCTTCGGGCCGAGCTTGATGCGCACGATGTCGCCGTGGTCGCGCAGCTGGGACATGAAGGCCAGCGGGTCGCGGGCCAGCCGCCAGCCGTGGCCGAGCAGCGGTACGCCGCCGCCCGCGACGGGCGGTTCGCGCAGCTCCGGTGCCCCTGGTGCGCGCGTTTCGGGGTGGACGGACTCGACGGTCATTTCTCACCTGCCGCTTCGTTGTTGACGTACGGGGGCGTGGACCGGTCGTCCCAGCTGTCGACCATGTACCGGCCGGACTCGTGGTGGAACCAGTAGACGGAACTGAACCAGTTCCGCATATTGCCGACGTTGGCCCGTACGGCGTCGCTCAGTTCCTTTCCGCGTACGGTTCCGTCGGCGAGTTCGTCGGCGAACCGTAAGACGTCCTGCTCCACGGCGAGAAATTCGGTGATGCATTCCTCGACGCGTCGCCGGACTTCTCCGATGGCTTCTTCCAGCGTGAGTGCATGGTGGGTGATGAGACTGATTCCGAGATTGTGGACCTCGTCGCCCGCTATTTCCTTGGGCAGCGAGCAGAGGTCGTTGTACCAGGCGGCGAATTCCTGACTCAGCAGTGCCGCCCGGCGATACGCCGGGTGTTTCCGTACCGCGTCGGGGAGTTCGCAGCCCGAACTCGGCTCCAGCAGGTCGGTCCAGATCCAGTGCGCGAAGGTGAGCCGGCGCAGTTCGAGGTACTCCTGTACGCCGGGCACGATTCCGCGCGTGCGGTTGTGGAATTCCCGGTCGTACGCCTCGATCACCGCGTGGAAGTGCCGGGCGAACCGGGCGTTCCAGGTGGCCGGCAGGAAGGCGTAGAGCCGCAGCACGCTGTCGGCGAACCCGGCCACCAGCGTGTCCTCGTGGTGCAGGTGGTCCCCGGGTGAGTCGAGTGCCGTGTGCAGCCGGCCGCGCAGTCGCCGCCAGGCGCCGGGACGGCCGTGGACGATGTCACGGTCGTGCCGGTCGTCCCAGACGAAGAACCACGCGCTGTAGTCCGCTATCGCCTGCATGACCTCGTCGGGGGCGCCCAGGTAGTAGCCCGCCATGAGGTCCGTGTAGCACAGGCCGTCGGCATATTCCTCGACCTTGTCCGCGGGCATGAGCCGCTTTTCGAGCAGCCAGGTGCGGGTG
The DNA here is from genome assembly GCF_002939385.1 of Streptomyces sp. MH60. Taxonomy (GTDB): domain Bacteria; phylum Actinomycetota; class Actinomycetes; order Streptomycetales; family Streptomycetaceae; genus Streptomyces. Next base: position 44,739 of record NZ_MULI01000032.1, read on the forward strand.
GTCTCCTGGAGCCTGGGCCAATACGGGTGCAGTTGCCGGGGAAATGCCGCCTCGATCACCGGGAGACGGAGCGATGGCGGTACTGCGATCGCGGTCGGTGTCGCTGTGGTGCCGTGTGGGAAAGCATGCACGAACAAACCCCTCTCAGCCGCCGGTGGCGCACCCCTCTCGCTGAGCGGGGCGTGCGCCGTTGCGTATCCCCGCGGTTCCCATTCAGCACCACAACTGACCGTTCTGGGAACGGATTTGCTTCATTCACTACCCCCCGATGCCGGAATTCTCCTGTTGTGTGGCGGCTTTCCACTGACGCACACAGACGAACGGCGCCCGCTCGGGGGAAGACCCGAACAGGCGCCGTGCGCAAGGGAGATGTGTGACCCGTGAGGCGGTGTCAGTCGTTCGCGACCACGGGGTAGCGCGGCTCGTTCTCGGCCATCTGCCGCAGCGCGTCCTTGCGCTCGCGCTTGGAGAGCCGGTCGATGTACAGGTACCCGTACAGGTGGTCCGTCTCGTGCTGCAAACACCGGGCGAAGTACCCGGTGCCGCGCACCTTGACGGGGTTGCCCTTCTCGTCCTGCCCGGTCACCTCGGCGTAGTCGGGGCGGGCGAGCGGCGCGTAGGCGGTCGGCACGGACAGGCAGCCCTCGTTGCTGTCGTCCAGGCGGCGGCGGTCGGCCGGCAGCTCGACCAGCTCGGGGTTGCAGACCACGCCGACGTGGCGGACGCCCTCGTCGTCGGGGCAGTCGTAGACGAAGACCTTCTTGGAGACGCCGATCTGGTTGGCGGCCAGGCCCACGCCCTCGGCGGTGCGCTGGCTGGCGAACATGTCGGCCACCAGCTGCTGGAACTCCTCGCCGAAGTCGGTGACGTCCTCGCACTCCTTGTGCAGCACCGGGTTGCCGACCACCGTGATCGGGCGCGAGGTGCCACGCCCGCGCCAGTCCGCCTCACGCTCCTCGCAGTCCTGGGTGTCGACGACGAAACCCTCGTCGTCCACGGGAAGCACGCCCGGGTGCTGCTGATCGGTGTCCTGCTGGGCCATGACCGACGTATGCCTTCCTCGTACAACCAAAGGTGATGCTGACGCTGCTGGAGTGTCCTCCTGGCAAAGACTACGGGGCCACTCAGCAGACCTCTTCCAGGTCCCGCCAGTCACGGGAGTCCGGGCTGTCCGCGACCCACCCGTCCAGCAAGCCCTTCACCAGCCCCGCCGGCGCAGCCACCCCGCACTCCCGCTCCGGCACCCACAGCTGGCCGTCGGTGCGGTGCCCCAGCGGACCGGGATGTCCGGGTTCGCTGTGGTCGTGCGGGTCGAGGTGCTCGCCCTCGCCCTCGTCGGACGGCATCCGGGACTCCGAGCACATCCGGCACAGCAGCCGCACGGAGGACGACCAGTCCTCGGCGGCGAACCCGGCGTCGGCGGCCAGCTGCTCCAGGGCGTCGCGGTCGGCCTCGGTGGCGGCCTCCAGGAGGACCACCCAGGTGGGCACGGGCGAGGGCGCCCACAGCTCGATCTCGTCGAAGACGGGGTAGGAGTGCCCGGCGCTGGTCGTCCGCTCCCCGTGCGGCACACCGTCGTGCAGGACGACCTCGCCCCAGCGCCGCCCCGAGGACGGCAGCGGGATGGACAGCACCTCGACGCGGGCGGGGTCGAGCCGCCGCCCCCACACCACCTCGGCCTCGCCCTCCGGGGAGAGCCGTACGGCCGCGCTGCCGAGGTCCATGCCGAGCGGCTCACCGGCGTCCGTGGCGTCCCCCGGGGTGCGCAGGCCGTAGGCCTGCCAGGCCCGGCGGGCCAGCGGCCAGTCCTGCAGGGCGGTCGCGGCGATGCCGACGTTCCACCAGTCGGGGGCGCCGGAGTCCCGGTCGAGCAGCGCTACGGCGCGCAGGCCGGCCGCCCTGGCCTGCTCCCAGTCGTGCCGGAACTTGTGCAGCAGCGCCAGGTTGAACCAGGACTCCGACAGCCAGGGCTCCAGGTCGGCCGCCCGGGTCAGCAGCGCACCCGCGTCCTCGTAGCGACCGTCGCCGATCAGCGTGAACGCGCGGTCGGTGGCCTGCCGCCAAGAGGCGGAGGGCCGGTGCCGTGCCTTGCCGAAGATCCTCACGATTCCCGCCTGCCAGTTCCGTTCTGTGGGCTGGCTGTGCCTTTCGCGCCCCCGGACACCCTCTCCCGGGCATCAAACCACGTACGGCTGTAGAGGCGCTCATTACCCATGGGTTACCCAGCCGCGGGCTCGGTAAGGCTGCTCCGGGAAAGGACCCGGGCCAGTGCTTCCACCACCTCGGGAGCGTAGTCGCCGGCGGTGGCCAGGCGCAGCTCCTCCAGCACCGTCAGGACGCCGCCCGGGCCCGCGTCCCGCGCCTTCTCCTCGTACGCGTTCACGACCCGCACGATCCGCGCGGCGACCGGCTGCTCGTGGCAGGGGTCGGCCTGCCGCTCCACCACCACGGCGACCGCCGCGTCGACGCCGGTCTGGCGGACGACGGCCCCGCCGAGCAGCGCGATCCGCCGCTGTTCGGCGGCGGGCAGGTCGGCGGTGGCTCCGGCCGGGACCGGGTCGACCAGGCTCAGCTGGCCGATGTCGTGCATCAGGGCCGCGTACTCCAGCACGGTCAGCTCGGCCCCGGACAGGCCCAGGTCCCGCCCGACGGCCACGCCCAGTCCGGCGACGCGGCGGGCGTGCCCGGCCGGGGTGTACCCGGCGATCTCGGTGGCGCGGGCCAGGGACGCGATGGTCTGCCGGTAGGTGGCCCGGACGGCCGCGTACCGGCGGTAGGAGAGCTGGGCGAGCAGCAGGGGCACGCAGAAGACGGGGAGCGCCCACAGTCCCGCGACGCTCACCGCGAGCGCCATCACCGCGCCGGTCGCGCACACCGCGGACGTGATCCCGACCATGCCGCGCAGTTCCTCGCGCAGCAGTGGTCCGAAGGGCCACCCGGTGCGCGCGTGCGCGGGTGCCGCGGCGAGCACGGCGTCGCACAGCGTGGTCAGGGCGAGCAGCGCGAGCAGCAGCAGCGCGTCGGCGGGACCGCTCCAGTCGTCGAAGGCGCCCTGGTGGGACAGCGGACGGAAGCACACGGCGGCGAAGCCGACGGTGAGCACCCGCCGCGCCAGGTGGTCGAGGACGGGCCCGCGGCCGCGGGCGACGTAGGGGACGCTGCCGAGCAGTGAGGCGGCGAGCACGACGGTGACGGTCTGGGCCACACCGTGCTGCGCGGGCTGCCCGGCGACGTCTCCCAGCAGCGCGTACGCCAGCGCGCCCGCGGCCCCGAGCGGGGCGGCCTCCCGGGCCTCGGTACCGGTCCGCCGGGTCAGCTCACCGAGGACGACCAGCCCGCCGAAGGCCAGCGCCACGGGCCGCTGCACGGGTCCCGACCCCAGCACGGAGGCGAGACAGCCGAGCGCGAGGAGCCCGGCACAGCCGGGTACGAGGAGAACGGCTGCCGGCGGCGGGGACTGGACCGGCGGCGGCAAGGGCGTCACGGTGCTCCCCTGCCGACGCTGTTCCGCGCACCCTCGCCCCGGCCCGGTGCCGGTTCGGCGGGGGGGCCGGGCGGGCCGTCCGCCGTCACCGACGGGCGCCAGCCGTGGCGGCCGAGGGCGTGGACCAGCGCCCGCACCATCCGCGGGTCGAACTGCCCGCCGGCACACCGCTGGAGCTCCGCCAGGGCCGCCGCGACCGGGCGGGCCCTGCTGTAGGAGCGCGTGGAGGTCATCGCGTCGAAGGCGTCGGCGACGGCCACCACGCGGGCCGACTCGGGGATCCGGTCGCCGGCCAGTCCGTAGGGGTAGCCGCTGCCGTCCAGCCGTTCGTGGTGGTGGAGGACCGCGGCGCGGGCCTCTCCCAGGAAACGGATGCCGCGCACCATCTCGTGCCCGTACTCGGGGTGCAGTTCGATCACCCGGCGCTCCTCGGGCGTCAGCGGCCCGTCCTTGCGCAGCAGCCGGGTGGGCACGCCGAGCTTGCCCACGTCGTGCAGGATCCCGGCGAAGCGCAGGGTCTCGACGCGCTCGTCGTCCATGCCCAGCTCGCGGGCGATCATCATGGAGGCCTGGCCGACGCGTTCACTGTGGCCGCGTGTGTAGCCGTCCTTGATGTCGACGGCCTGCACCAGGGCGCGGATGGTCGCCTGGTGCGCGGCCCGCTCGCGGTGGTACTGGGCGAAGGCCCACCACGCCACGCACATCGGCAGCAGGACGAGCAGCGCGGCCACCGGACCGTACGGGCTGCGCCACAGGACGGCCATCATCAGCCCGGCGAGCCCGTGCACGGCGATCGGCGCGAGCGACCGGGAGAGCAGCCCCCGCCACGCCCGGCTCGGCGGCACGTGGTCGGCGAGGGCGAGGATGCCGCCGTCCAGCACCGCGAGCACCAGGCAGAAGGCGAGTACGGCGGCCCCGGCCGGCACCAGGGCGTACGGGAAGGCGGGCTCGACGACCGCGTCCCGGCCGCCGAGCCGCCAGTGGACGCAGGCGGCGGCCCACACGGCGAGGGTCAGCTGGGCGGCCCGCCAGACGCGCCGCAGGCCGAACGGCCGCCGGGGCACCGGGGACAGCAGGGCCCCGGGCAGTGCCACGAGTGCCGCGGCGGGCGGCGGCAGCAGGAAGGCACCGGCGAGCAGGACGGGATAGCAGGTCCCGACGAAGCGGGACCGCGCGACGAGTTCGGATCCCGCGTACAGTCCGGCGAGCAGCAGCACCGCCCACCAGGGCGCGTGCACCGACGGCAGCGGGCGCAGGCACAGCGGGACGGCGAGGGCGACGACGGTCACGTAGACACGTGCCCGCGCCGGTACCGCGTCCATGAGCCCCTCCCCCGGCCACGTCTGTCAGGCTCCGGAGCCTAGGGCGGTGGCGGGGGGCCGCGGGCAGATAACCCGCGGATTAGCACGTACGAGTGACTCGGGCCGGCTCAGGACTCCTGGGGGGCCGACGACGGCGCGGCCGTGACGTCGTGCTCGGGCACGGACTGCCCGGACCGGATCAGGTCCAGTCGGCCCATGACCTTGGCGCGCAGGTCACCCGGCACGTCGTCCTGTCCGCAGCACCGCTTGACCAGCTTCTTCACCGCCTGCTCCAGCCCGTACTTCTCCAGGCAGGGCGAGCACTCCTCGAAGTGGTGCTCGAACTTCACGCAGTCCGAGTCCGGCATCTCCTTGTCGAGAAACTCGTAGAGATGATCGAGGATTTCGCTGCACTCCGTCTCGTGCGGCTCTCCGCAGCTCATGACCCCGAGCCTTTCGCTTCGTTCGACTCTCCGGCGCCGGCGGGGACCAGGCCGCGGTCGCGGGCGTAGTCCTCCAGCATGCCGCGCAGCTGACGGCGTCCACGGTGCAGCCGGGACATCACCGTACCGATGGGTGTCCCCATGATGTCTGCGATCTCCTTGTAGGCAAAGCCCTCGACGTCCGCCAGATACACGGCGATACGGAATTCCTCGGGGATCGCCTGGAGCGCCCGCTTCACGTCCGAGTCGGGCAGGTGGTCGAGCGCCTGCGACTCCGCGGAGCGGAGCCCCGTCGACATGTGCGACTCGGCACGCGCGAGCTGCCAGTCCTCGATCTCCTCGGCCGCGCTGCGCTGGGGTTCGCGCTGCTTCTTGCGGTACGAGTTGATGAAGGTGTTGGTGAGGATGCGGTACAGCCACGCCTTGAGGTTGGTGCCCTCGCGGAACTGGTGGAAGGACGCGTACGCCTTGGCGTAGGTCTCCTGCACCAGGTCCTCGGCGTCGGCCGGATTACGTGTCATGCGCAGCGCGGCCGAGTACATCTGGTCGAGGAACTCCAGCGCGTCCCGCTCGAAGCGCGCGCTGCGCTCCGCGGTCGACTCCGCGCTCGTACCCCGGCCCTCGGGCTGCTCCGCCTGGCCGTGTTCGGTCCCTGCGTCGGTCCCAGTGACCGGACCCACCTCCTCCAGTGATGTCGTGAAACCGAGACCGGTCTCACTCGAATCGGAGGATAGACGACCTACGGTCGGGGACGCTTGCCGATCCGGTCCGCCCGCCGCCCGAAGAGGGGCGGTCTTGGCAGCGTGCAGCACGGTCCAGTCCAGGTCGGCGCGGCTGCTGCGACTCGGGCAGAAGGCTGAACCCATGCGGCGGACTTCCTCTCCTACGGCGTCGGTGCTGATTCTCAGCAACGTACGCACCGCACAACAGTGGCCGCCCGCCGGTCATTCCCGGGCGTTCAGCCGAGTGAGCCGGTCCACTTCAGGACGCCGTCGGTGATCAGCTCCAGCGCCTCCTCCTGTCCGATCTCCGCCCGCTTGGGCACGGCGAAGCCGTGGTCGCCGTACGGCACCTCGATCAGGTCGTAGGTCCCCGCGGGCGCCTCGGGGAACTCCCGCGGCCTGCCGAAGGGGTCGTTGCCGCCCTGGACGACCAGGGTGGGCACCCCGGCCCCGAGCAGCTCGTCGGCGCGGGACTTCTCCGGCTTGCCCGGTGGGTGCAGCGGGAAGCTGAGGGCGAGGACGGCGTGGGCGCCCAGTTCGCCGGCGGTGCGGCAGGCGACGCGGGCGCCGGCGCTGCGGCCGCCGGAGATCACCGGCAGGCCCGGCGCGGCGAGTGCGGGCCACACGCCCCGCCAGCCGGTGTCCAGGGTCTTCGGCGCGGGCGCCAGCTTCTTGCCGGCCACCCGCCAGGGCTGCTCGACGAGGGCGACGCTCACCCCGTGGGCGGGCAGGGCGGCCGCCAGCGCCTTCAGGTCGCGCGCCTCGATGCCGCCGCCGGCGCCGTGGCTCACGGCGAGGACGAGCCGGGGCCGCTTCGCCCGGTGCCAGGTGATGCGGGCGAGGCCCGCCTCGGTGTCTACGGTCTCGGTGGGTTCGCTGGTTCCACTGGTGTCGCTGGTCACGTCAGAAGAGTGTGCCCTCTTCCGGTGCCTCCAGCTCCTTGAGCAGCTCCGGCCCGTTGTTGCGGACGTTGCTCACGGCCGTGGAGACGGGGAAGGCCCGCATCAGCCCGGCGGGCGGGGGCGCCAGCAGGGAGGTCAGCTCGTCGGGGTCGGTGCGCGCCGGGTCCAGCCAGTCGTCCCAGCGGTCCGGCGTCAGCATCAGCGGCATCCGGGGGTGGATGTCGGCCAGGGCGTGCGGGCCGTCGGCCGGGGCGACCGCGAGCGGCGTGGTCTCGGCCTCGGTGGTGATCACCGAGCACGTCACCCACCAGGCCCGCGGGTGGTCGTCGGGGAGCGTCTTGTCCCGCCAGAACTCGTAGAGCCCGGCCATGGCGAACACGGAGCCGTCGGCGGGGGTCACGAAGTACGGCTGCTTGCGGGGCCGCTTCCTGCGCCCCTCGACCTCCAGGTCGCGCTCCTGCGTGCCGGTGACCCACTCGTAGTAGCCGTCGGCGGGCAGGATGCAGCGCCGGGTGCTGAAGGCGCGGCGGTAGGAGGGCTTCTCGTGGACGGTCTCCGCGCGGGCGTTGATCATCCGGGCGCCGCCCTCGGGCGTCTTGGACCAGGAGGGGACGAGGCCCCACTTCAGCTTCCGCAGCTGGCGAACCGGCTTCGGGTCCTCGACGTCTTTCAGGGGACGGTCCAGGACGGCGTAGACCTCCTTGGTGGGGGCCACGTTGTAGTCGGGTTCCAAGCCCTCCTCGGGCTCCCACTTCTCGATCTCGAAGATTCCCGCGAGATCCTCGGGTCGACGACTCGCCGCATACCGTCCGCACATACGTGCCACACTGCCAGGCCCGCCCGTCTCCCGGCCACCACCCCTCAACGAGGCGCTTCGCGCCGCACCCGCTCGACCGTCACTACGAGGAGCCCTCACCGAACATGGACCACCTCGCGACGGCCTCGCTCACCTCCCTGTGGGACGAGGTCTCCGGCACCCAGCCCGATCCCGACCTGTGGGTGGTGATCGCGACCCTGGTGGCCGCGCTCGCCGTCGTCGTGACGCACGGGTCGTGGCGGATAGCGCGCAACGCGATCACCATCGCCCACGAGGGCGGCCACGGCCTGGTGGCCCTGCTGACCGGGCGCACCCTGACCGGCATCACCCTGCACTCGGACACCAGCGGCCTGACGGTGAGCCGGGGCAAGCCGCACGGCGTCGGCATGATCCTCACCGCGGTCGCCGGTTACACCGCTCCCCCGCTGCTCGGCCTCGGCGGCGCCGCGCTGCTGGCGACGGGACGCATCACCCTGCTGCTGTGGCTGGCGACGGCGCTGCTCGTCGCCCTGCTGGTGATGGTCCGCAACGCCTACGGGGTACTGACGGTGGTGGTCACCGGCGGCACGTTCGTCCTGGTGTCCTGGCTGGCCGGACCGCAGGTGCAGGCCGCGTTCGCGTACGCGGTGGTGTGGTTCCTGCTGCTCGGCGGGGTGCGCCCGGCCTTCGAGCTGCAGGCCAAGCGGTCGCGGGGCGGCGCCGGGGACTCGGACGCGGACCAGCTGGCGCGGCTGACGCACGCGCCGGCGGGGGTGTGGTTCTTCCTGTTCCACGCGGTGTCGCTGTGCTCGCTGATCGGTGGCGGGCGCTGGCTGCTGGAGCTGTGAGGCCCCGGGCGCCCTCCGTACGCTCCGCATATATGCACGGCAAGTGCACTGTTGCTCTTTCGGTCAGGTTTCGCCGCTTTTGATCAAGATCTCCGATCGTCCTCAGCCATTAAAGTGGGGCCCATGACCGTGAACCCCGCGCACACCGCCCTCTGGCCCGCCCCGCACGCGAGCGGGGCCGTCGACGCGACCGTCCACGTGCCCGGGTCCAAGTCGGTCACCAACCGTGCCCTGGTGCTGGCCGCCCTCGCCTCCGAGCCCGGCTGGCTGCGGCGCCCGCTGCGCTCGCGCGACACCCTGCTGATGGCCGAGGCCCTGCGCACGATGGGCGTCGAGATCGAGGAGGGCGTCGGCGCCGAGGGCACCGGCGAGTTCTGGCGGGTCATCCCGGCCGGTCTGCGCGGCCCGGCCACGGTCGACGTCGGCAACGCCGGCACGGTCATGCGCTTCCTCCCGCCGGTCGCCGCGCTGGCCGACGGCGCCGTCCGCTTCGACGGCGACCCGCGGTCCTACGAGCGTCCGCTGCACGGCGTGATCGACGCGCTGCGCGTCCTGGGCGCCCGGGTCGACGACGACGGGCGCGGCGCGCTGCCGCTGACCGTGCACGGCGGCGGGGCCCTGGAGGGGGGTCCGGTCGAGATCGACGCGTCGTCCTCCTCGCAGTTCGTGAGCGCCCTGCTGCTGTCCGGACCGCGCTTCAACCAGGGCGTCGAGGTGCGCCACACCGGTTCCGCGCTGCCGTCCATGCCGCACATCCGCATGACGGTCGACATGCTGCGCGCGGTCGGCGCCCAGGTCGACACCCCCGAGTCCGGCGGCGAGCCGAACGTCTGGCGGGTCACGCCGGGCGCGCTGCTCGGCCGGGACCTGACGATCGAGCCGGACCTGTCCAACGCCCAGCCCTTCCTCGCGGCGGCGCTGGTGACCGGCGGCAAGGTGGTGATCCCCGACTGGCCGTCCCGCACCACCCAGCCCGGCGACCGGCTGCGCGAGATCTTCACCGACATGGGCGGTTCCTGCGAACTGACCGACTACGGACTGGTCTTCACCGGATCGGGTGCGATCCACGGCATCGACGTCGACCTCGGCGAGGTCGGCGAGCTGACCCCGGGCATCGCGGCCGTCGCCGCCCTCGCGGACTCCCCCTCGACGCTGCGCGGCGTGGCGCACCTGCGGCTGCACGAGACGGACCGGCTGGCCGCGCTCACCAAGGAGATCAACGAACTCGGCGGCGACGTCACCGAGACCGCCGACGGCCTGCACATCCGCCCGCGCCGGCTGCACGGCGGCGTCTTCCACACCTACGAGGACCACCGCATGGCCACCGCCGGCGCCGTCCTCGGCCTCGCGGTCGAGGGCGTCCAGATCGAGAACGTGGCGACGACCGCGAAGACCCTGCCCGACTTCCCCGATCTGTGGACCGGGATGCTCGGGGCGTAGGGACGGTTCGCCATGCGCCGCTACGGCAAGCACACCGACGAGGACGACATCCGCTCCCGCCCGAACCGCAAGGGCAACCGGCCGCGCACCCACATCCGGCCCAAGCACGAGGACGCCGCCGAGGGCCTGGTCCTCACGGTGGACCGCGGCCGGCTGACCTGCCTGGTCGAGGACCGGATCGTCATGGCGATGAAGGCCCGTGAGCTGGGCCGCAAGGCGGCGGTCGTCGGCGACCGGGTGGCCCTGGTCGGCGACCTGTCCGGCAAGAAGGACACGCTCGCGCGGATCGTCCGCATCGAGGAGCGCGTCTCCGTGCTGCGCCGCACGGCCGACGACGACGACCCCTACGAGCGGGTGGTCGTCGCCAACGCCGACCAGCTCGCCATCGTCACCGCCCTCGCCGACCCCGAGCCGCGCCCCCGCCTCATCGACCGCTGCCTGGTCGCGGCGTTCGACGGCGGCCTCTCCCCGCTGCTGGTGATGACCAAGTCGGACCTGGCGCCGCCGGACGAATTCCTGGAGCTGTACGGCGCGTTGGACATCCCCTACGTCGTCACCAGCCGCCAGGAGCTGGAGAACGGCGCCGCCGCGGACCTCGTGCGCGAGCACCTCGACGGGAAGATCACCGCCTTCGTCGGCCACTCCGGCGTCGGCAAGACGACCCTGGTCAACACCCTGGTGCCCGAGGACCGCCGCCGGGTGACAGGGCATGTGAACGCGGTCACGGGCCGCGGCCGGCACACCACCACCTCCGCCCTCGCCCTGCCGCTGTCCTCCGCGGCGGGCGGCTGGGTCGTCGACACCCCGGGCGTGCGGTCGTTCGGGCTGGCGCACATCGACCCGTCCCGGGTGATCAACGCCTTCCCCGACCTGGTGCCCGGCACCGAGGGCTGTCCGCGGGCGTGCAGCCACGACGAGCCCGACTGCGCGCTGGACGCCTGGGTCGCCGAGGGGCACGCCGATCCGGCCCGGCTGTACTCGCTGCGCCGGCTGCTGTCGACGCGGGAACGCAAGGAGGGGGACTGAGCCCCGCGTTGTTTGCCGTGCGGTGCAACCGGTAAGTGCATAATCGCACCAAGCCGGAACCAAGCCTGAGCAAAGCCGGACGAAGTCGCTGTCGGACGAAGCCACTGATCGACGTCGACACAGCGGTCGCGGTAGGGGACCACGGGAGGACGAGACATGGCGTGGCTGCTGGTCATAGTGGCAGGAGTGCTCGAAACCGGCTTCGCCGTCTGTCTGAAGCTGTCGCACGGCTTCACCCGGCTCTGGCCCACCATCGCCTTCTGCGCCTTCGCGCTGGGCAGTTTCGGCCTCTTGACGATGTCCCTGAAGAAGCTCGACGTCGGCCCCGCGTACGCGGTGTGGACCGGCATCGGCGCGGCGGGCACCGCCATCTACGGCATGATCTTCCTCGGCGACCTGGTCTCGACCCTGAAGATCGTCTCGATCAGCTTCGTCATCATCGGCGTGATCGGTCTGCAGCTGTCCGGCTCGGCGCACTAGGACGCCTCCCGGGCACCGTCGCCCGCCGCTACGCCGTCGACCGGCGCGGCAGGACGGTGCGTACGAGGTCGGCCACTCCGCCTTCGGCGGGCGGCGCGGCGACGCAGGAGAGGGCGAGCCGCACGGCCAGTTCGCAGGAGCGGGCCAGTTCGGCGGCGTCCGGCGGCGCAAGCGGCCCTGCGCCGCCCAGGACGGCCACGGCGCGGTCGCGGACGAGGCCCACGAAGTCGCCGGGCGAGGGCAGCGGACCGTCGGCCCGCCGCTGGGCCGGCGCGGCGGCGGAGGGCACCGCCGTCAGGGCCGGCGAGGGCAGCCGCTCGCTCCAGCAGCCGGTGAGCATGGCCCGGACCAGCGCGTTGTCGTGGGCCGCCGACATCATCCACTCGGCGGTCGCGGTGAGCCGTTCGCGCGGGTCGCTGGGCCCGGAGAGCGCGCGCTCCACTCCGGCGAGATAGCCGTCGGCCTCCCGCCGCACCAGCGCCCGGGCGAGGCCGTCCTTGCTGCCGAACTCGTTGTAGAGGGTCTGCCGGGACACCCCGGCGGAAGCCGCCACGTCCACCATCCGCACCGCGGACCACGGCCGGCCCGCCAGCGCCGTGTACGCGGCGTCGAGCAGGGAATCCCGGGCTGCAGGCACCCTCGCCTCCCTCGGGCCGAGCGAATGCTGCCAGATGTACCGAGCGGCTCGCTGCCCAGATTTGACGCGTACGGGGGCACTGTCAAGGGTCCCCGCGCCGCCCGGCCGCCCACGCCACGCCCGCCAAAGCCCTGGTAGCCCCGCCCCGCCCGCGACAGATAGCGTGACGGCATGCCCGATTACCTCGACGACCTCCGCCTCGCCCACGTACTCGCCGACGCCGCCGACGCCGCGACGATGGACCGCTTCAAGGCCCTCGACCTGAAGGTCGAGACGAAGCCGGACATGACCCCGGTGAGCGAGGCGGACAAGGCCGCCGAGGAACTCATCCGCGGTCACCTCGCCCGCGCCCGCCCCCGTGACTCGGTCCACGGCGAGGAGTTCGGCGTGTCGGGCACCGGACCCCGGCGCTGGGTGGTCGACCCGATCGACGGCACCAAGAACTACGTGCGCGGCGTCCCCGTGTGGGCCACCCTCATCTCCCTGATGGAGGCGAAGGAGGGCGGGTACCAGCCGGTCGTCGGCCTCGTCTCGGCGCCCGCCCTCGGCCGCCGCTGGTGGGCGGTGGAGGACCACGGCGCGTTCACCGGCCGCAGCCTGACCTCCGCCCATCGGCTCCACGTCTCCCAGGTCTCCACGCTCTCCGACGCCTCCTTCGCGTACTCCTCGCTGAGCGGCTGGGAGGAGCAGGGCCGCCTCGACGGCTTCCTGGACCTGACCCGCGAGGTGTGGCGCACGCGCGCGTACGGCGACTTCTGGCCGTACATGATGGTCGCCGAGGGCTCGGTGGACATCTGCGCCGAACCCGAGCTCTCCCTCTGGGACATGGCCGCCAACGCGATCATCGTCACGGAGGCCGGGGGCACCTTCACCGGCCTCGACGGCCGCCCCGGCCCGCACAGCGGGAACGCGGCCGCGTCGAACGGCCGGCTCCACGACGAGCTGCTCGGATATCTCAATCAGCGCTACTGAGCGCCCGTCGACTCGCCCTCCGCGCCCCCTTGTTGACCCGTGCTTTACCTGCCACTCTATGAGTTCCCCCACTTGTGAACTTGTGAATCCATGAACTAGCTCATGGATCACCGGCAGGAGGTGGCTCCACCCATGCTCGTCCGAGAAGTCATGAGCACGGTCGTCCTCACCATCGGTCCCGCCCACACACTCCGTCAGGCCGCCGCCCTGATGTCCGCACGCCGCGTCGGCGCGGCCGTGGTGCACGACCCCGACGCCGGCGGCATCGGGATCCTCACCGAACGCGACGTCCTCGTCTCCGTGGGCCGGGGCCAGGACCCGGACACCGAGCGCGCGCACGGCCACACCACCACCGACGTCGTCTTCGCCGCCCCGACCTGGACCGTGGAGGAGGCGGCGGGCGCGATGGCGCACGGCGGCTTCCGCCACCTCATCGTCCTGGACGGCGGCGAGCCCGTCGGCATCGTCTCGGTGCGCGACATCATCCGCCGCTGGGCGCCGGCGCGCGCCGCGCACAACGCTCCGGTGGTGACCGCCTGACGGGACGAGCGGGTACCGGCCGGCCCGGAGCGCGTAGGGCCGGAACGACGAACGGGCCGGGCCCCCGTCCCCGGGGGTCCGGCCCGCCGCAACGGCAAGCGGTCCAGTGCTGGATGTCAGCCGCGCAGGGCCTGGACCGCGGCTTCCAGCCGCTTGCCGAAGTCACCGTCGGCCTGACGGAAGTTGTCGACCGCGCGCTCGACGATGTCGTCGCGTGAGACGCCGGACAGGGCGCCGGCCAGGTTGCCGATCAGCCGCTCCTTCTCCGCGTCCGTCATCAGCCGGTAGAGGTTGCCCGCCTGGACGAAGTCGTCGTCCTCGGCGTGCGAGGGCGCCGGGGTCTCGCCGGTGACGCCGGAGACCGCGACCGGCTGCCACAGGGCCCGGTCCGTCTGGAACGGGCCGCCGAAGCTGTTCGGCTCGTAGTTCTTCGCGCCCTTGTGGCGGCCGTCGTAGAGCCGGCCGTCACGGGAGTTGGTGCGGGCCACGGTGGCGTGCGGGCGGTTCACCGGCAGCTGGTCGGCGTTGATGCCGACGCGGTAGCGGTGGGCGTCGCCGTAGGCGAAGAGGCGGCCCTGGAGCATCTTGTCCGGGGACGGCCCGATGCCGGGCACGAAGTGCGCCGGGGAGAAGATCGACTGCTCGACCTCGGCGAAGATGTTCTCCGGGTTGCGGTTGAGCTCCAGCTTGCCGAACCAGACGATCGGGTAGTCCGCGTGCGGCCACACCTTGGTCAGGTCGAACGGGTTGAAGCGGTACGTCGCCGCCTTTGCGACGGGCATGATCTGCACGCCGACGGTCCAGGACGGGAAGTCACCGCGCTCGATGGCCTCGCGCAGGTCGCGCTGGTGGGAGTCGGGGTCCTCACCGGCGAGCCTGTCGGCCTCGGCCTGGGTGAGGTTCTTGATGCCCTGGTCGGTCTTGAAGTGGTACTTGACCCAGAAGGCCTCGCCCGCCTCGTTGTTCCACTGGTAGGTGTGCGAGCCGAAGCCGTCCATGTGGCGGTACGACGCCGGGATGCCGCGGTCGCCGAACAGCCAGGTCACCTGGTGCGTCGACTCGGGCGACAGGCTCCAGAAGTCCCAGACGTTGTCCATCTCGGTCGAACCCGTGTAGGGGTCGCGCTTCTGGGTGTGGATGAAGTCGGGGAACTTGATGGCGTCCCTGATGAAGAACACCGGGGTGTTGTTGCCGACGAGGTCGTAGTTGCCCTCCTCGGTGTAGAACTTCAGCGAGAAGCCGCGCGGGTCGCGGACGGCGTCCGCCGCGCCCAGGTTGCCGGCCACGGTGGAGAAGCGGAGGAAGGTCTCCGTCTCCTTGCCCACCTCGGAGAGGAAGGCCGCCCGCGTGTACCGGGTGACGTCGGCGGTGACCGTGAAGGTCCCGTAGGCGCCGGCGCCGCGGGCGTGCACGACGCGCTCCGGGATGCGCTCACGGTTGAAGTGGGCCAGCTTCTCCAGCAGGAGCTGGTCTTGGACGAGCACGGGGCCGCCGACGCCCGCCGTCTCACTGTTCTGGTTGTCGGCTACGGGGGCACCTGTCTCCGTAGTGAGCGGTCCCTGGGTCACGAGCTCCTCCTGTGCCAATCCTGGCGATCCTGCTGGTTCTGTCTCTTGGCTAATGATGTCCCTGATCCTACAATAGACAATGTCTAAGTCAAGCAAGACTCCAAAATAACACCCGTTCGGGACCTGGTCCCCCTGCTGTTAGGCTGATGTGTATGAGTGACCTTCTGGAACGGCTGCGTGGGCGCGGTTGGCGCATGACCGCGCAGCGTCGGGTGGTGGCCGAGGTCCTCGACGGCGAACACGTCCACCTGACGGCCGACGAGGTGCATTCCCGGGCCGTGGACAAGCTCCCCGAGATCTCCCGGGCGACCGTCTACAACACCCTGGGCGAGCTGGTCTCGCTCGGCGAGGTGCTGGAGGTGGCGACGGACAAGCGCGCCAAGCGCTACGACCCGAACGCGCACCGGCCGCACCACCACCTGGTCTGCGCCCGGTGCGGAGCGATCCGCGACGTCCACCCGACCGGCAACCCGCTGGCCGACCTCCCCGACTCGGAGCGCTTCGGCTTCACGGTGTCGGACGTCGAGGTGACGTACCGCGGCACCTGCCCGAACTGCGCGGGGGCGTGAGCGGAGCGGGATTTGCTTCTCGTCTTCGTATTGACGTAGTGTTCCATTCATCGACGCGGGGTGGAGCAGCTCGGTAGCTCGCTGGGCTCATAACCCAGAGGTCGCAGGTTCAAATCCTGTCCCCGCTACTGAAGGCCGAGGGCCGGGTTCCGAAAGGAATCCGGCCCTCGGTGCATTGCCCATGGCTGCGGGCAGTCGTGCCTCCCCCAGTGCCTGAACGGCGCCGGCCCGCGCACCCCACTCCCGGCCGGCCGAAACCCCGGGCACCTTTCAGAAGGCACCGAAGCTCAGCGCGGCGTCACGCCGACAGCTCCTGCCGCAACGCGTCCCGCAACCGCGCCGCCCGCTCCGCCACCTCCGCCGGCCCGAGCGACACCGCCAGGTCCGCCCACCGCTGCCCCTCCGCCAGCTCTCCCCGCCGCGCGAACACCAGCGCCAGCCGCAGCGCCGCCCGCCCGTGCCCGGCGTCGGCCGCCCGGCGCCACCACACCACGGCCTCCGGCTCGCTCCCCTCGCGCGCCAGCAGCAGCCCCAGGTTGAACGCGCCGTTGCGCGACCCGGCCTCGGCCGCCTCGCGGTACCACCGCGCCGCCTCCACCACGTCCCCGCGCGCCGCGGCGAGCATCCCGACCCGTACCTGGGCCCGCCGGTGCCCCTGGGAGGCCGCCCGCTCGTACCACTCCTCGCACTCGGACTTCTCCTGCGCCGGCTCGCCCAGTTCGTGCGCGGGCGCGGGCGGCCGGCGCGCGTCCAGCACCGTCGCCAGCCGGTACGCGGCCTCCGCGCTGCCGCCCCCCGCCGCACAGCGCAGGAAGCGCTCCGCCTCGCGCTCGTCGCCGTCGCGCAGCCGTGCCATCCCGACCTGGAGCGCCGCCTCGGTGTGCCCGGCCGCGGCGGCCCGCTCGTACCAGCGCAGCGCCGCCCGTTCCTCGCTCCGCCCGGCGTGCAGGATCCCGAGGTTGAAGGCGGCGTCGACGCTGCCCGCCTCGGCGGCCTTGGAGAACCACGGCTCGGCGCCACTCTCGTCCCCGGCGCGCAGCAGCAGGATGGCCAGCGCGTTGGAGGCCTCCCGGTGCCCGGCGTACGCCGCCCGCCGGTACCACTGCTCGGCCTGCGTGGTGCGCCCCTGCTCGGCGCAGAGCAGCCCGAGGTTGTACGCCCCGTTGTCGTCACCGGCGTCCATCGCGGCCCGGTACCAGCGCTCGGCGGTCTGGGTCTCGCCGCGCTCGGCGTGCAGCGCGCCCAGGGCGTTGGCGGCGTTGCCGTCGCCGTCCTGGGCGGCGCGCAGCCACCACACGGCGGCGCTCTCGGTGTCCCCGGCGTCCCGCAGCAGGAAGCCGAGGGCGCAGGCGGCGCGGGCCTCGCCGTCCTTGGCGGAGGTGAGGTACCAGCGGCCGGCCTCCCTGAGCTCGCCGCGCTTCTCCAGGATCGTCCCGAGGTGCAGGGCGCCCCGCCGGTGACCGCGCGCGGCGGCCTGCCGGTACCACTGCTCGGCCTCGTCCGCCGCGAGTGCGGCGGCCTTGTCGTCGCCGCCCTGCCCGGTCCGCCGGTCCAGCGTCCGCGCCAGCCGGTACGCCGCTTCCCGGTGCCCGCGCTCGGCCGCGGCCCGCATCCACCGCTCGGACCCGGTGTCGTCGCCGCGGTGCTCCAGCAGATCGGCGAGCGCGTAGGCGCCCAGTACGTGGCCCTGTTCCGCGGACTGGCGCAGCCAGTACTCGGCGGCGGGCTCGTCCCCGCGTTCGCGGAAGTGCCGGCCCAGCGCGTGCGCGGCGGCGGCGGACCCGGCGACGGCGGCGATACGCCACCATCCGGCCGCCTCGTCGGCGTATCCGCGCTGGTGCAGCAGGACACCCAGGTTGTTGGCGGCGGCCCGGTCGCCGGCCGCGGTTGCGGCACGCAGGTGGGACTCGGCTCCGTCGAAGTCGCCACGGCGCAGCAGCATGGCGCCGAGCACGCTCATCGCCTCGACGTCGCCTCCGTCGATCGCGAGCCGCAGACGCACTTCCTCGGCGGCCTCGTCGGCGGCTTCCTGAGCCTCGTCCGCGGCTTCCTCCTGACCCGACGGCTGACCGGACGGCTGCGCAAAACGCCCTGTCCCGAACAGATTTGCCATGTCCCCCATAACGTTCATCGTCGCACCACCCGCAACCTCGGTACATCCGGTATACCGCAGTCAGTGAGGTCACTTCAGCGTTTTGTCGACATGCCCACAGGGAGACAAGTCAAACACAGAACTGCCCAACTCCCCTTGGCGGCGCGGCCGTCGTGTCCGCCGGGACATGCGTTCGCACATCACGAAGGCCCGGATTCCTTGAGGAATCCGGGCCTTCGTGGTCGTTCGCACGTAGCTCACGACTTCAGTAGCGGGGACAGGATTTGAACCTGCGACCTCTGGGTTATGAGCCCAGCGAGCTACCGAGCTGCTCCACCCCGCGCCGTTGTGTTCACAACCCTAGCACGGCGCGGGATGGGCCTTGACCAGCTCGAACGCCAGAAGCGAACGCCCGGCGCGAGGCCGGCGGTCAGCCCGTGTCCGAGCCTCCCCCGGCGTCACCGGTCGGCGTGGCGTCCGGACTCGCCTTGTCGTCTCCGGCCTTGTCCCCACTGTTCTTGTCGCCGGTGTTCTTGTCGTCGCCGTTCTTGCCACCGGCGTTCTGGTCGGCCTTGGCCTGTGCGTCCTCGGCCCGCTGGAGCGCGTCCTCAAGGTCCTTCTGCGCCTCGGCGTACGCGGCCAGGTCCTTCTGCTCCAGGGCCTTCTGCCCGGCGTCGAAGGCCTTCTGCGCATCGCTCAGCGCTTCCCGGACCGTGGGGTTGGTGGACGTCGGTGGCGGTTCGGTGGTGTCGTCGCCCTCGTCCGGTGGCTGCTCGTTCTCGGCGGCCTGGGCTCCGAAGACCTTGTTCAGGGCCGCGTCGAGCGTGTTCTCGAAGGCGGTGTTGCCCCCGTAACTCACCAGGACCTTGCGCAGCAACGGGTACTTGAGGTCGCCACCGCGCACGTAGACGGGCTCGACGTACAACAGTCCGCCGTCGAGCGGCACCGTCAGCAGGTTGCCGTACTCCACCTCCGAGTCGCCGCCTCTCAGCAGCCTGATCGACTCGGCGATGTCCTGTTCGGAGTTGAACTGGCTCTGCACCTGTTTGGGTCCGTCGACGGTCGTGCTCGTCGGCAGTTTCAGGATTCTGATCTTGCCGTAGTCACTGGTGCCCGCCTCGGCGTCGACCGCCATGAACGCGCTGAGGTTGTCACGCCCGTTGGGTGTGAACGTCGTCGTCAGCGAGAAGGCCTGCGCCTTCTGGTCCGGCATCTTCATGCTCAGGTAGTACGGCGGCACCGCGTCGCCCGACTTGTTGGTCGGGTCGTCCGGCACCTGCCACACCTCGCTGCCGCTGAGGAACGTGTTGGCGTCCTTCACGTGGTAGCGCGTGAGCAGCTCGCGCTGGACCTTGAACAGGTCCTGCGGATAGCGCAGGTGCGCCATCAGCTCCTTGGAGATCTCGCTCTTGTCCTGCACCGTGTCCGGGAACGCCTTCATCCAGGTCTTCAGGATCGGATCCTGGGTGTCCCACTGGTAGAGCTTCACGTCACCGCTGTACGCGTCGACGGTCGCCTTCACGGAGTTGCGGATGTAGTTGACCTGGTTCTGCTGGGCCACCACCGCGCGCGAGTTGTTGTTGGCGGTCAGCGAGTCCGCCGTGGTGTCGCCGAGCGTCGTACGGGAGGCGTACGGATAGCCGTTCGTCGTCGTGTAGGCATCGACGATCCACTGGATACGGCCGTCCACCACCGCCGGATAGGCGTCGCCGTCGATGGTCAGCCACGGCGCGACCGCCTCGACGCGCTCCTTGGGCGTGCGGTTGTAAAGGATCCGCGAACCCTCGCCGATGGCACCGGAGTAGAGGATCTGCGGCTCGCTGAACGCGGCCGCGTACGCCGCCCGGTTGATCGGGCTGGACAGGTCGACTCCGCCGTCGCCCTTGTAGCTGAACGTCTTCTCCCCGGTGTCGTCGGAGTAGTCGATCTCCTTCTGGGGACCGCCGACGATCGAGTAGGTGGTGGTCTTCTCGCCGTAGTAGACCCGCTGCTCGTACTTCCCGAGGTTGCCCTCGGACGGCAGGTTGGACTCGGTGAAGACCGGGCGTCCCTCGGAGTCGACCTGGGTGCCCTTCGCCGCGACCACGCCGTAGCCGTGGGTGTAGCGGAAGTGGTTGTTGATCCAGTTCTTCTTCGGGATGCCTGCCAGGTTCAGCTCGCGCAGGCCGATGACCGTGTCCTGGTCCTTGCCGTCCTTGGCGTAGCGGTCGACGTCCAGGTTGGTCGGGAACGCGTAGTAGTTACGCATCTGCTGGAGCTGCTGGAACGTCGGCGAGATGATGTTCGGGTCCATGATCCGGACGGACGCCGCGGCGTCCGCGTCGTCGCGGAGCTTGGTCTTGTCCTTGGTCTCGCTCTTGCCCGGGTACTCGGTGACCTGGGTGCCCTCGATGCCGTACGCGTCGCGCGTGGCCGCGAGGTTCTTCTCGACGTACGGCGCCTCCTTGGCCTGCTCGTTGGGCTGGACCTGGAACTTCTGGACCAGCGCCGGGTACAGACCGCCGATGAGGATCGCGGAGAGCACCATCAGGCCGAAGCCGATCACGGGCAGCTGCCAGGTGCGCCGCCACAGGGTGGCGAAGAACAACAGGGCGCAGATGACCGCGATGCAGAACAGGATCGTCTTGGCCGGCAGGTAGGCGTTGGCGTCGACGTACCTGAGGCCCGTCCAGTTGTCGGTCGCCTTGAAGTCGCTGGACTTCACCGCGAGGCCGTACCGGTCGAGCCAGTAGGCGACGGCCTTGAGGGCGACGAAGACGCCGATGAGCACCGACAGGTGCCCGGTGGCGGCGGCCGTGGCGCGCGCGCCGGGGCTGGTGACCCGGAGCCCGCCGTACAGGTAGTGGGTCAGCGCGGCGGCGATCACGGAAATGATCACGGCTGCGAAGCCGAAGCCGAGCAGGAACCGGTACCAGGGCAGGTCGAAGGCGTAAAAGGAGACGTCCAGCTTGAACTGGGGGTCCTTCTGCCCGAAGGGCACGCCGTTGACCCACATCAGCCAGGTGCGCCACTGACCGGACGCCGAGGCGCCGGCGATCAGGCCGACCAGGGCGGTGATGCCGAGCAGCAGCCACTTCTTGTACGGGGCGATGCCCATCCGGTACCGGTCGAGGTTCTGCTGCTCCATCGACATGGCGCTCAGCGGCGGGCGCAGGCGGTGGGCCAACCAGATGTTGAACCCGACGGCGAGCGCCATCAGCAGGCCGAAGACGAAGAAGAGCCCGATCTTGGTCCACAGGGTCGTCGTGAACACCGACGAGTAGTGAACAGACCGGTACCAGAGCCAGTCCGTCCAGAATCCCGCGAACATGGTGAACGCCATGGCGAGCACGGCCAGGACACCAAGTGTCAGCAGCAGGGTTCGGACACGCCGGGACGGGCGGCCCACTCTGATCCGCGGCCCCGACGGGGGGCCTCCGCCGCGGTCCGGCATCTGGAAAGCCAAGGTGCGCACCTCGAAGTTCGCTGTTGATCCGTCAGGCCCTCGGGTTCGCGGGCCCCCCGTGCGCCCCCGTGATCGCGGGCCCACACTTATGCAACTTACTCATCGTTTACTCGGTTCCCGATTCGGGCCATGAACGAGGCAGGATTGTGACCATGTCCAACACCCCCATGGCAGCGAGCCCCCTGACCCGGGCCGTACTCGAGATCGACGAGTACGTCTCCGGCCTCGGCTGGGACCAGCCCGCACGCCTCTTCGCACTTGTCGACACCGCACGGCTGCGGGCCGAGCAGCCCTCCCTCGCGGACCGGCTCGGTCTGCGGGAAGAGTCGGAGACCTCCGGCCTGACCCCGATCGAGCAGGACGAGATTCCAACGGACCAGGCACTCGACGAGTTCCTGGGCACCATCGCCTGGCCCGACTCCGTGGTCGGCTGCGCGCTCGTCGTGGAACGGCTGATGCTGCCGCCCTCGGCCGAGGCCCAGGTGCCCTCGGGCCTCAACGAGAAGAAGCTCGCACAGTGGGTGGCGGAGCACCCGGACCGTCAGGAGGTCCGCATGACGGTCGCGGTCCTGCGCGACGGCGCCCGCGACTCGGCCCTGCGGCTGCGGGAGAAGGACACGGCCACGGAGGTCCTCACGGGTTCCGACCTGGTGCCGGGTCTGGCCGAGGCGCTGACGGCGACCTTCGAGGAGTAGACCCGCCGGACGCCGACCGCCGGGACGGACGGCTGGGCCGGAAGGGTCAGCCCTCCGTGCACTTCGGCAGGTCGGCGGTCTTTCCGGAACGGATGTCCTTGAGCGCGCCGAGGGCGTCGTCGATGGTGTCGACCTTCACCAGGGTGAGCCCGTCGGGGGTGTCCTCGGCGGCCGCCGCGCAGTTGTCCGCGGGCGTCAGGAAGTACTGGGCGCCCTTGTCGTGCGCGCCGATGGTCTTCATGCCGATGCCGCCGATCGGGCCGACCTTGCCGTTGTCGTCGATCGTCCCGGTGCCGGCGACGAACTTGCCGCCGGTGAGGTCGCCGGGGGTCAGCTTGTCGTAGATGCCGAGGGCGAACATCAGACCGGCGCTCGGGCCGCCGACGTCGGCCAGCTTGATGTCGATGTCGAACGGGAACGTGTGGTCGGTCCCGGCGGAGATCCCGACGACGGCGCGCTTCTCCCCGGCGTCGTCCGAGGTCTCCGTGGTGATCGCGACCTTCTGCGTCTTCGTCGCCGTCCGGCCCTCCTTCTCCGCGGCGGCCTGCTCCTTGGCGGGCACGATCGTGAAGACGGTGTCCTCGCCCGGCTTGTGCTTGGTCACCAGCTCGGAGACATCCGTGGGCTTCTTGACGGTCGTGCCGTCCACGGCCTTGATCACGTCACCGGCGTGCAGCCTGCCCTGCGACGGGGAGTCCTTGACGACGGCGGAGACGACCACCCAGGACTTCACCGGGACGTCCAGCGCCTTCAGGGCGGCCACCTTCGCGGTCTCCTGGGACTGGCTGAACTCCTCCGCGTTCTCCTGGGTGGCCTGTTCCTCGGTCTTGCCGTCCGGGTAGAGCGTGTCGTGCGGCACCACGCTGTTGTCGTGCGCCAGCCAGCCGTAGACGGCCTCCACGAGGTTCATCTTGTACTCGGCGCTGGTGACCCGGACGGTGGTCATGTTCAGATGACCGCTCGCCTCGTAGGTCTTGTGGCCGGAGATCTGGAGCACCGGCTCGCCGTCGTGGTCCCCCAGGGTGTTCACCGTCGGCCCGGGTGACATCTCCGAGTACGGCACGGGGATGAACACACCCGCGCACAGGAGCGCGATCAGCATCAGGGTGGAGGCGAGCATCGTCGCGGTGCGGCGTGGCATGGCACGACAGTACGGGACGCGGCTGTCGGAACACCGTCAGGGCGGGGTGGCCGCCGGGCGCCCGTCGAGGCGGCCCTCAGGCACCCGTGCGGGGCTTCTCCATGGCCTCACGGAACCGGGCGTACCCGTCCAGTTCGGGACCGTCGCTCCGCGCCTTGCGGGTCCGGTTGGCCCAACTGCCCCACAGGCCCGCACCGACAGCGGCCACCAGCGGAATGAGCAACCAGGCAAGCGCTGCCATGCCGACCTCCCAACCCCATGAGCGTCCGCGACTGACTGATCAGCAGATTAACCATTCGCAGTGACAACGCTCACGCCGGGGGGCGGGTTACGCAACCCGAGCCACGGGCGCGACGCCGCGTCCGCCACCAGGGCCTGGGGCGCTAGGCGCCCACCCATTCCTCGGTGCCGTCGGAGAACGTCTGGTGCTTCCAGATGGGCACCTCGTGCTTCAGGTCGTCGATCAGCTTCCGGCAGGCGTCGAAGGCCTCGCCCCGGTGCGGGCAGGACACGGCGACGACCACCGCGAGGTCCCCGACCTCCAGGTCCCCCACACGGTGCAGCGCCGCGAGCGCCCGTACGGGGTACTCCGCGACGACCTTCTCCGCGATCCGCCGCATCTCGGTCTCGGCGCTCGGGTGGCACGAGTACCCGAGCCGGTCGACGTCGGTACCGCCGTCGTGGTTGCGCACGGTCCCCACGAACAGCGCGGTGCCGCCCGACGAGTCGTCCCCGACCGCGCGGAAGACCTCGTCCAGGGACAGGGGTGTCTCGCGGATGCCGATCAGCTTGACGGGGTCCGCTGCGGCCCGCTCGCCGGGGTGGTCGTTCGTGGTTGCCATACGCCCATCGTGCCGCACGCCGCGGACGGCGCGGAATAGCGTGATCACCCGGCACGCGCGCGTGGTGCCTTGGAGCCTCCTACGGAGGCCGCCGGGCCGGGTCCGTCTCAGATGCGGCGCCGGGCCTTGCGCGCGCGGCGCACCACCGCGGCCGCGCCCAGCAGCGCCACCGTGGCGCCCGCGGCCCCCGCCGCCGTCGCGTCCTTGCGTCCGAGGCGCCGGCCGGCCACCGTGTGCCGCCCCGAGACCTCCTCCAGCAGCTCCGCCAGGACCTCCTCGTTCGTGTGCCTGGGACGCCATCCGGCATCGTGCAGGCGGCTGCCGCTCACGACCCAGGGGTACATCGTGTACGCCAGGTCACCCGCCGGGGAGGGCGTCAGTCCGATCCGGTGCAGCCGGGCCGCCGCGCCGAGCGCGACCGCGGAGGGCAGCTCCATGCGCCGGATGCCGCTCAGCTCCTCGACCTCCTCCTGCTCCAGCCAGCCGTCGCACCCGACGGCCAGCTCACCGTCGGCCTTCTCCAGGACGGCGTACTCCAGGGCACTGCACAGGTCGTCGACGTGGCAGAACTGCCAGGCGGGCCGCGAACCGGCCACGACCAGCAGCCGGGGCGACTCGAAGTACCTGGTCAGCGCGGTGTCCATGCCCCCGACCAGCACGGCGGGCCGTACCACGGTCACGTTCAGGCCGGGATGCGCCCGGGGCGCGCGCCGCGCGAGCCGCTCGATCTCCAGCAGGTCCCCGACGCCCGTGGCCTCGGCCGTGGCGCGCAGCTCGGCATCCTCGGACAGCGGCAGCTCGTTGTCCGGGAGGGCGCCGTAGACCATCGCGGAGGTGCACAGCACGACCCGGTGCACGCCGGCCGCCGCCGCGGCGGTCAGGACGGTCTGCGTCCCCCGGACGTTGTAAGCCGTACGGGCGGCCGCATCGGTCTCCAGGTCGAGGTCGAGCGCCAGGTGCACCACAACGTCCGCACCACGCAGTTTCTCGGCGATGGCCGGGTCCCGTACGTCCAGGATCTGCCACTCGGCCGTCTCGCACTCCCCGCGCCGTTCGTCGATGGCCACGACCTGTCTGACCTCGTCGGACGCGGCGAGCCGCGCGGTGAGCAGGGCCCCGACCCCGGACGCGGCACCGGTGACCGCGACGACGGGTCCGCGCGCGCCGGGGCGGGCGGAACTGGTTGACTGGTTTCGCGCTGCGCGAACCTGCGGATCTGGGGAACTCACCGGGCGTCTCCAGAGGTTGTCTTCAGTACGAGCGCGAGCGACGCGTGCGTACCAGGTGGCATCCATCCTGCCGCAGGCCGTCAGTCGGCGAAGCACCGAGGCCCGAACGGCTTCGGGTGTCTACGCTGGGTGGTGAAGTCGGGCAGCCGTGCCGCCGGAAAGAACCGGCGGCCCTACCAGCCGAGGAACCCCGTGAGTGACACCCCATTCGGATTCGGCCTTCCGCCGGAGGAGCCGGACGACGGCGACGAAGGCAAGAAGAAGGACCAGCAGAGCGGCGGTGGTCAGGGACCGGCCAACCCGTTCGGTTTCGGGATGTCCGGAGCCGGAGGCCTGGGCGGCCCCGGCGCGGACAACCCGTTCGCTGCCATGTTCGGTTCCATGAACCCCAACGACCTGGGCGCCGCGTTCCAGCAGCTGGGCCAGATGCTCTCCTACGAGGGCGGCCCGGTGAACTGGGACATGGCCAAGCAGATCGCCCGCCAGACGGTCTCCCAGGGCACGCCGGACGGCCGCAAGGACGCCAGCGTCGGTCCCTCCGAGCGCAATGCCGTCCAGGAGGCCGTGCGCCTGGCCGACCTGTGGCTGGACGACGCGACGGCCCTGCCGTCGGGTGCGGGCACCGCCGTCGCCTGGAGCCGCGCGGAGTGGGTCGAGGCGACCCTGCCCGCCTGGCGCGAGCTGGTCGACCCGGTCGCCGAGCGCGTCGGCAACGCCATGGGCGACGTCCTGCCGGAGGAGATGCAGGCCATGGCCGGCCCGCTGATCGGCATGATGCGGTCCATGGGCGGCGCCATGTTCGGCACGCAGATCGGGCAGGCCGTCGGCGTGCTCGCCGGTGAGGTCGTCGGCTCGACCGACGTGGGCCTGCCGCTCGGCCCGGCCGGCAAGGCCGCGCTGCTGCCGGTGAACATCGAGTCGTTCGGCAAGGACCTCGGCGTGCCGCAGGAGGAGGTGCGGCTGTACCTGGCTCTGCGCGAGGCCGCCCACCAGCGCCTCTTCGCGCACGTGCCGTGGCTGCGCTCGCATCTGTTCGGCGCCGTCGAGGGCTACGCCCGTGGCATCAAGGTCGACACGGCCAAGCTGGAGGACGTGGTCGGCCAGTTCGACCCGCAGAACCCCGAGCAGCTGCAGGAGGCTCTCCAGCAGGGCATGTTCCAGCCGGAGGACACCCCGGAGCAGAAGGCGGCCCTGGCCCGTCTGGAGACCGCCCTGGCGCTCGTCGAGGGCTGGGTGGACGCGGTGGTGCACACCGCCGCCAAGCCGCGCCTGTCCTCCGCCGACGCGCTGCGCGAGACGCTGCGCCGCCGTCGCGCCTCGGGCGGTCCCGCGGAGCAGACGTTCGCGACGCTGATCGGCCTGGAGCTGCGCCCGCGCCGGCTGCGCGACGCCTCCCGTCTGTGGGCGTCCCTGACGGACGCGCACGGTGTCGACGGCCGGGACGGCCTGTGGGCCCACCCGGACATGCTGCCGACCGCGACCGACCTGGACGACCCGGACGGCTTCGTGCACCGCGAGCAGCTCGACTTCTCCGAGCTGGACAAGATGCTCGGCGAGGCGGCGGGCAAGCCCGATCTGAAGAAGAAGGACCAGGGCGAGAGCCGGGACGACGGCCCGGACGAGACCAAGGGCGACGGCGGCGAGTGAGCCTCCACGACGACGCGGTCCTGGTCCTCAAGGCGTACGAGGGCCAGGACGAGCTGCGGCAGGTCTATCTGGACCATCTCGCGGCCCACCCCGACGGGATGTGGAAGGCCTGCGCCGACGGGCACGTCACGGCGAGCGCCATGGTGATCGACCCCTCGCGCGAGCGGGTCCTGCTGACCCTGCACAAGAAGATGCGCAGGTGGCTGCAGATGGGCGGTCACTGCGAGCCGGTCGACGAGACGCTGGCCCGGGCGGCCCTGCGCGAGGGCACGGAGGAGTCGGGCATCGCCGGACTGACCCTGCTGTCCGGCGGCCCGGTGCGGCTGGACCGCCACCACACGCCCTGCGCCTGGCACCTGGACGTCCAGTACGCGGCCGTGGCTCCCGAGGGTGCGGTGGAGGCGATCAGCGACGAGTCCCTCGACCTGCGCTGGTTCCCGTACGCCGAGGTCGCGGACGTCGCCGACGAGTCGGTCGTGCGCCTGCTGGAGGCGACCCGCGCCCGCCTGTGAGCGGTAAGGGGTGACCGCCCTGGCGATCACCCCTTACCGAACGGTGGCCGTGGGAGCGCTCAGCTCCAGACGTTGCCCTGGTTCTGACCGCGGGCCCCGTGCTGGCCCATGCCGTACTGCGCGGCGAGCCCTTGCCCGACCTGGGCGTTCTGCGGCGGCAGCAGCTCGCTGGGCTGGACGAGCGCGAAGCCGCTGCCCATGAAGCTCAGCTCCCAGCCCTCGCCGGTGTTGCCGCGCCGCCGCCACACCCCGGAGGAGTGCGTCTGGGCCTGCATCTGCACGCGCAGGCCGGTGGACCAGGCGACGATCGCGTCGGCGTCGCAGTTGACGTACTTGTCGGGCGTCACCTGCATGAACAAGGGGGAGCCCGACGTGATCAGAGCGACCTTGCCCCGGCCGGTGATGTTGAGCTGGTACTTCCCCGAGCCGGAGATGCCGTAGAGGCTGTCCACCGCGATGACCTCGTGGTGGAGGGACGAGTCCATCGCGAGCACGTAGCTGCTGTCGACGGTGAGTCCGTCCTGGTCGACGTCCACCACGTGGACGCACTGGGCGAGGTTGGCGAAGTACACCGTGCCCTGCCCGTGGCAGCGCATCAGGTCCAGGCCCTCACCGGTGTGCGCACGCGCGCGCGACTGGTTGTTGCTCTGGTACTCGGCGTCGAACTCGACGAGTCCCTGGTAGGCGACCATCGTGCCCTTGCGGGCGAGCACGTCGTCGTGGCCCGTCAGGGCGACGCGGAGCATGTGCTTGTTCTGCAGGCTCCAGGCGTCCTGGGTCTGCTGGTCGTTGTAGGCGAAAATCGGGCTCTGCATGATGGTGTGGCTCCCCCTCAGCCCCGGACCCGGAGGCGGTCGGTGCTGTCCTCGCTGGGCTGGACGACGACGATGCCCTGACCGGAGAAGGCCATCTGGAAGGCCTCGCCGCTGCCGCGGCCGATCAGCGACTGTGCCTTGAAGCTGCGCTTGCCCTTCACCTTGAGGTTCGGGGACCAGGCGACGAGCGCGTCCGGGTCGACGTAGGTCTCGTCCTCGCCGCCGCCGCAGTCGACCACGATCGGCTTGCCCCGGGAGGTGAGCGCGACCCAGCCCTGGCCGGAGATCTTGGTGTTCCACAGGCCCTGCCCGGCGAACTTCGCCAGACCCTTGACCCGCTCCACGCCCCACGTGAGGTGGGCGTCGAAGGCGAGCAGGTTGGTGGCGTTGACGGAGATCCCGTCGCCGTTGAGGTTGATGACGACGACGTTGGCGCCGTAGTCGGCGAGGTAGAGCAGTCCGTCGCCGGAGCACTTCATCAGGGGCGCGCCCTCGCCGGTCATCCAGTCCTTGGCGATCTGGCGGACGGCCGGCGGGTTGGGCTCGTACTGGACGAAGCCCTCGTAGGCGACCATCGAGCCCACGCGCGCGAAGAGGTCGTTTCCGGTCTGCATGGCGACCTTCAGCATGTGGTTGCCGTGGTTCTCCATGCGGGCGGCGACGGGTGCGGGAGCGTAGCCCGCGAGCGGCTGGTTCATGTCGGGCTCTCCCTCAGATCTCGTACGGCTGGACGACGACGAAGCTGCCGGGCGCGGCCCGGAACTGCAGGTTGACGCTCTCGCCGGTGTCGCCCGCGTAGGAGTTGCGGCGCATCCGCACCTGGCTGGAGACGACCACCTGGGCGGCGGCGGACCAGGCGACGACGGCGTTGCAGTCGGCGAAGGTCGTGGGCGTGACCGGCAGCACCACGGGCACACCGCGCGTCTTCACGACGATCGTGCCGGTGCCCTGGAACTGCATCGTGAACAGCGCGCCGCCCGGGATGCCGTGCCCCTCGACGCGGCGGACCTCGTACTGGAGGCTCTCGTCGAAGGCCAGGACGTTCTCCGCGGAGACGCAGACGGCGTCGCCCTGGAGCTCGATGGGGTGGAGCATCGCGGAGTTGTCCGCGAGGAAGACCTGCCCCTTGCCGGTGCAGCGCATCAGCTGCATCTCCTGACCGGTCGCGTTGCCCACGACCCGGCCGGCGAATCCGGCGCCCTTGTAGCTGAAGTCGACCTTGCCCTGGTAGAGCACCATGCTGCCCTGCCGGGCGAGCACGGGCTGGCCCTCCGCTCCGAGGTCGACGCGGACCAGCTTCTTGTTCTGCTGCGTCCAGCGCTGCCCGGGCGCGGTCTCCCGGAACTGCTGGAGCGCCGCCGTCACACCGGCGCCCTGCGGTGCTCCCTGGGGCATGCCCTGGGCAGGCTGCTGGCCGTAGCCGGGCGGGGGCGTCGGCTGACCGTGGGCCGCGGGCGGGCCGGGCTGGCCGTAGCCGGGAGGCGCGGTCGGCTGCCCGTATCCCGGCGGCGGGCCGGGGACCTGGGGAGCCTGCGGCTGGCCGTAGCCGGGAGGCGGCGGCGCGCTCTGGCCGGGCACCTGGCCGTACGGCGGCTGCTGAC
>NZ_MULI01000033.1 GCF_002939385.1 Streptomyces sp. MH60
CGGGCGGGGCCGGCGCCGTAAGCGCTGAGACGCCCGGCGAAGCGTTACGCCACCGCCCCGGGACTGCCGTAACGGTTCAGCCCGCGCTCTGCTCCTCGGCCAGGATGCGGTCCAGGGCTTCGTCGAGGTGGCTGTCGAAGTCGGCGAGCGCACCCTCCTGGCCCAGGGGCACCAGCTTGTCGGTGCGGTCGAGGAAGGCCACGAGGGGCGCCGCCGAGGAGCGGAACAGGGCCTGGTCGCTGCCGACCTGAAGACGGATCAGCACCTCGGCCAGGGGCTCGGGGTCGACCGGTGCGATGCGCACGTCACCGTCGCCGCACGGCCGGCCCACCCCGTCGACCAGCAACTCCCGGCCGAAGGCCCAGGTCACCGGCGCGTCTCCGGGCAGATGGAAGGTCAGGCGTACGGCATAGGGATCCCGGGTCTCGTAGCGCAGCTCCACCGGGATGCGGAAAGAGAGTTCCTCGGACACGAGAAAGCTCATCATGACCTCCGCCTGTACGGACTCGCCCATTCGCCTACCCCGTCATTCGCCGTCGACTGTCCGGGAATCAAACCTCTAACACTGGTGGCATCTTGCTCAACGTACACACCAGATCACAAGGAGTGAGTTTTCAGATACTGATAGAGAGCGCGAGCGAGCCCAGACGCCGCCCCACCTCGTTCTGCAAGCGCTGGGCCGAGGGCAGCAGCCGGCCCGCCTGATGCAGGGGCAGTGAGATGGCCATCGTGGCGGCCGTGGTGCCGACGGTGATCGGGATCGCCGCGCACACCGTCCCCAGCGCGTACTCCTGGCGCTCGATCACCGGCGTCATCCGGCGCATGCGTTCCAGCCGCCTCAGCAGACTGTGTCCGTCACGCACCGTGTACGGCGTGATCGGCTGCACCGGGTAGCGGTCCAAGTGGTCGCGGCGGGCGTCCTCGTCGAGCTGGGAGAGCAGGCACTGCCCGATGGCGTGCGCGTGCCCGGTCTCGCGGAAGTCCGCCCACTCCTCGACCGCCGGATTGCCCGGGGTGTCGGAGACGCACATCACCTCGATCTCGCCGTCCCGGTACATGGCGTAGTACACGGGGACGCCGATCGCGTCCCGCCAGCGCGCCATGGTGTCCACCACCGTGCTGCGACGTTTCTGCTCGGCCCCGCTGCTGCCCAGCCGCTCGGCGGCCTCGCCGAGGAAGAACAGCCCCTTGTCCCGGCGCAGATAGCCCTCGTGGACCAGGGTGCGCAGCAGGTGGTACGCCGTGGGCAGCGCGAGCCCCGTCTCGCGGGCCAGTTGTTTGGCGGGGGCTCCGTACTGGTGCTCGGCGACGCACTCGAGCAGGCGCATCGCCCGCTGCACGGAGCCGATCAACGTCGCGGAGGGCGGGTCGGCGGCGGACGGTGCGGGGGATGTCCCGGGCGTCGAGCGGGGCTGCACGGGAAGGGCGTGCAGCTGAGCGAATGCGGTGTCAGCCGTGGCCAAGGGTCACTCCCGGAACGCGAGGTGGCAGCCCGTGCGGAGAACACGGGTGGGGGTGTGCGCCGTTCGCGAGGTCGCCCCCGCCTGGAGTTCCGGACTCTAACCGCCGGTCACCGCTCACCGACGGCCCGTCCGGGAAACTTCCCTCGCCCGAGGGAACCGGTGGTTCCTGTTACCGCCACCGGTGTCCCACGGCTCTCACCAGTCGCTGCGCGACGACGAGCTCGACATGAACTTGCGTACGACGTAGACCAGTCCGCCGACGAGCGCGACGAAGACCAGCAGCTTGAACAGCAGTCCGATCACGAACCCGACCACGCTGGCGATCAGCCCGCCGAACACGACCAGGGCGATGACCGGCACCGCGATCCACTTCACCCACCACGGAAGTCCCGTGAAGATCTCTCGCATCGCCCTTGCCCTTACCTTTCGGGGACTCCTGGGGAGTCCTCTGATGTCCTGCACCCGATGCTAGGGCCGCGAGCGCCACGACAGGGGCCTGGCATCCCTTGTCTCCCCCTGACCGATCCCCTAGGGAACCCCGGGACCGGGCCTCAGCTCTCCGGCGGAGAGAACACCACCAGAACCCGCAGGTCCTCGCTGATGTGATGGAACTTGTGGGCGACCCCGGCCGGCACGTAGACCACGCTGCCGCGGGCGACCTGGGTGGTCTCCATGCCGACGGTGATCGCGGCCCGGCCGCTCACCACGAAGTACACCTCGTCCTGCGCGTGCGGCTTCTGCGGGTCGGCCGTCCCCGCGTCGAGGGCGTACAGGCCGACCGACATGTTCCGCTCCCGCAGGAACTGCAGATAGGCACCGTCGTTGGCGGCGCGCTCCGCCTCCAGTTCGTCCAGCCGGAATGCCTTCATCGCCTCGTCCGCCCCTGCCTCACCGTTCGTGTCCGATCGCATCTGCCACGATCAGACACATGAAGAATTTCCTAGTCAAGACGATCGCCAACGCGGGCGCCCTCGCGGTCGCCGTGTGGCTGCTCGACAAGATCACCCTGACCGGCGGCAGCACCGGGGAGAAGGCCGTCACCCTGATCGTGGTCGCCCTGGTGTTCGGCCTGGTCAACATGGTGGTCAAGCCGATCGTGCAGGTGCTGACCTTCCCGCTGTTCATCCTGACGCTCGGCCTGTTCACGCTGGTGGTCAACGCGCTGATGCTGTTGCTCACGTCGTGGGTGGCCGACAAGCTCGACGTGAGCTTCCACGTCGAAGGGTTCTGGACCGCCGTCCTGGGCGGCCTGATCATCTCGATCGTCTCCTGGGCCCTCAACGCGTTCCTGCCCGACGGGGACTGATCCCGATGACCTACCGCGTCTGTTTCGTGTGCACGGGCAACATCTGCCGCTCCCCGATGGCCGAGGCCGTCTTCCACGCGCGCGTGGCGGACGCCGGGCTCGACGGCCTGGTCGAGGCCGACAGCGCCGGCACCGACGGCTGGCACGAGGGCGAGGGCGCGGACCCGCGCACCGTGGCCGTCCTGGCGGAGCACGGTTACGGTCTCGACCACACGGCCCGGCAGTTCCAGCAGTCCTGGTTCTCCCGTCTCGACCTGGTCGTCGCCCTCGACGCCGGGCACCTGCGGGCCCTGCGGCGTCTCGCCCCCACGGAGCGGGACGCGGCCAAGGTGCGCCTGCTGCGGTCGTACGACCCCGCCGCGCAGGGCGGTGACCTGGATGTCCCGGACCCGTACTACGGGGGCCAGGACGGCTTCGAGGAATGCCTTGAGATGGTGGAGGCGGCGAGCACCGGACTGCTCGCCGCGGTACGCGAGCAAGTGGAAGGACGGGCGGCATGAGCGATTCCGCTACGAACGACAGCGCAGGCACCGGCACGGAGAGATCCCCTTCCGGCCCCGGTGACGGCACCCGCGCGGTGCGGGCCGGGCTGCCCGAGCCCGTCAAGCACGAGCCGACCCTGCCCGGCCCGGTGTTCGCCGCCCATTACCATCTGCCGGGCGAACCGACCGGCCCGTACACCTACGGCCGCGACGAGAATCCGACCTGGACCCGCCTTGAGAGCGCCATCGGCGAGCTGGAGGCGCCCGGAGAGGACGGCGTGGAGACACTCGTCTTCGCCTCGGGCATGGCCGCCATCTCCTCGGTGCTCTTCTCCCAGCTGCGCGCCGGCGACACGGCCGTCCTGCCCGACGACGGCTACCAGGCACTGCCGCTGGTCCGCACGCAGCTGGAGGCGTACGGCATCGAGGTGCGGACCGCGCCGACCGGCCAGGACGCCCAGCTCGACGTCCTGGACGGGGCGAAGCTGCTGTGGATCGAGACGCCCTCGAACCCCGGGCTGGACGTGTGCGACGTACGGCGGCTCGTCGAGGCGGCACACGCGCGCGGTGCGCTGGTCGCCGTCGACAACACCCTCGCCACCCCGCTCGGGCAGCGCCCGCTGGAGCTCGGCGCCGACTTCTCGGTGGCCAGCGGCACCAAGCAGCTCACCGGCCACGGCGACGTCCTCCTCGGCTACGTCGCCGGTCGCGACGCCGGGGCGATGGCCGCCGTACGGCGTTGGCGCAAGATCGTCGGCGCGATCCCCGGGCCCATGGAGGCGTGGCTCGCGCACCGCTCGATCGCCACTCTCCAGCTGCGCGTGGACCGGCAGGACGCCACCGCGCTCAGGGTGGCCGAAGCGCTCCGGGCACGGCCCGAGATCACCGGCCTGCGGTACCCCGGGCTGCCCGACGATCCGTCCCACAAGATCGCATCGCAGCAGATGCTGCGCTACGGCTGTGTCGTCTCCTTCACGCTGCCCTCGCGCGCGCGTGCCGATCGTTTCCTGGACGCCCTGCACCTCGTCGAGGGCGCGACGAGCTTCGGCGGGGTGCGGTCCACGGCGGAGCGGCGCGGGCGCTGGGGCGGTGACGCGGTACCGGAGGGCTTCATCCGGCTCTCGGTCGGCGCGGAGGACCCGGACGACCTGGTGGCGGATCTGCTGCGCGCGCTGGACGAAACGGCGGACTGAACCGTCGCACGGACGGTCCGAGCCTCCCCCCTCGTGGCTCGGACCGTCCTCCGGTTCCGCACGCGAAGAACCGCGCGACCAAGGCTAGTTGACTCAGTGTCAGTGTCCAATCACAGTAGCGACAGCGGCCTATCGACATATTTATAGTTGGGCACGGCCGGGAGGCTGGGGAGAACGGAAGAGGGGACGGGTTTCCGTGGATCTGGCCTTGCTCCGCACCTTCGTCACCGTGCACCGGGCCGGTTCCTTCACTCGCGCGGCCGCTCTGCTCGGCCTCTCCCAGCCCGCTGTCACCTCCCAGATCCGCACGTTGGAGCGCCAGCTCGGCCGCCCGCTGTTCCTCCGACAGGCCCGCGGCGTGACCCCTACGAGCATCGGCGACGAACTCGCCCACAAGACCGCACCGCATCTCGACGCCCTGGTGGAGATCACCGAGACGGGGCTGACGGACGACTCCGCCCTGCGCACCCTGCATCTGGCCGGACCACCCGAGTTCACCGCCGAACGGGCGCTGCCCGCACTCACCGAACTCACCGGCGAGGACGGCCGGGCCCTCGCCCTGCGCGCCTCGTTCGGGAACGCCGAGGACACCCTGGACGGATTGGCCGCCGGGCATCACGATCTGGCCATCGGCACGGCTCGCCCTCGCGGCACGCTGCTCACGGCCACACCGCTCTGCGACGAGGTGCACGTCCTGGTCGCCGCGCCTGACTGGGCGGAGCGTGCGGGTGTCGAAGACCTCCGCGGCACCGATGCGCCCGCTCTCCAGCACGTCCCCGTGGTCGAAGTGCACGAGTCACTGCCCTTCGTCGCCCGCTACTGGGCCTCCGTCTTCGACGCCCGGCCGTCCGTCCCGGCCACGGTCGTCGTCCCCGATCTGCGTGCGGTTCTCGCCTGCACGGTCGCGGGTGCGGGGCTCGCCGTCCTGCCCCGCTATCTGTGCGCGGAGGCGCTGGGGCGCGGGGACGTCGTCACCCTGCACGACCCACCGGTGCCGCCGCTGCGGACGTACTTCCTGGTGGTGCGCACCGGCACGTTGGCGATGCCGCACATCGCCCGGGCCCACGACTGGCTGCTGCGCGCGGCCGCCGACTGGAACTGAGTCGGCGCACACGCGAACCGGGCGCGCCTCACGATGTTTCACGTGGAACCAGCCGGGCCACATTTCTCCCATGACCGTCCGACCCGTGGTCAAGCGCACCGCTCGTGCCGTCCTGCTGGACGACGACCACCTGATCCTGATCAAGCGGACCAAGCCCGGTGTGGATCCGTACTGGGTCACTCCCGGTGGCGGGGTGGAGCCGGACGACACCACCGTCGTGGACGCCCTGCACCGTGAGGTGTACGAGGAACTCGGCGCCAAGATCAGCGACGTGGTGCCCTGCTTCGTGGACACCGTGGAGCACATCGGCGAGGACGCCGGCACGACCGGCGTGAAGGTGCAGCACTTCTTCGTCTGCCACCTGGAATCCATGGACCCGTCCCTGCGGCACGGCCCCGAGGTCGACGAGCCCGCCGGTGAGTACGAGATCGTCAGAGTGCCGTTCACCCGGGTCGGGATCGCCTCCGTCCACCTCGTGCCGCTGTCGCTGCGGCATTACCTGGACGGCAACATCGAGGGTGTGCGTGCCCTGCACGCCCCCGACCTCGGCTGAACCGACATGGCCGAAAGCCCGCATGTTCCACGGGAAAGAGGTGGACGCGGACGGTCACCGTCGGACAGCCTGACCTGCGTGCCGACACCTTTCCTCGTCTCTGCTCCGATCCGCCGTCTGACGCTCCGCGATCTCACCGCCTGCGCCGACCTGTCCGAGGACCGGGGGTGGCCGCGCGAGGAGCACAAGTGGGGATTCCTCCTCACGGCCGGCAAGGGGTACGGCATCGACGACCCCGGCGGCGGCCTCGTCGCCGCCTGCACCGTCACCGAGTACGGACCGCAGGAGCGCCCCGCGCTCGCCGCCATCGGCATGGTGCTGGTCGCCGAGCGGCACGCCCGCCAGGGCGTCGGACGCCGGCTGATGCGCCACGTCGTCTCCGGCCTGGGTACCGTTCCGCTGACCCTGCACGCGACACCGTACGGCCGTCCGCTCTACGAGGAGCTCGGCTTCAAGGTGACGGGCGGGGCAGAGATGGTGCGCGGCCGTTTCGTGCCGGGCGGGCAGGAGCCGAAGGCCGTCACTCGCGCGGCCACCGCCGAGGACCTCACCACGATCCTCCGGCTCGACGAGGACGTCTTCGGTGCCGACCGCACCCACATCGTCACGCGCCTGCCCGCCTTCGCCGACCAGCTGCGCGTCGCCGAGGAGGACGGCCGGATCACCGGGTACGCCGCGGCCTGGCCCAACATGGACACCCACGTGGTGGGCCCGCTGATCGCCCGTGACACGGAGACGGCCAAGGCCCTGATCGGCTCGCTCGCCGCCCGCACCGACCGGCCGCTGCGCACGGACATCGACGTACGGCACGAGGAACTGCTCGCGTGGGTGAAGGAGCGCGGCCTCTCCGCGGTCGCCCCGAACGCGGTCATGACCTACGGGATCACCGAGCTCCCCGGGGACTGGTCCCGGCGCTTCGCGCCGCTGACGGTCGCGGCGGGCTGACGCCGGGACGGTCCGTGCCGTCAGTGTCGGGCACGGGTCAGGCGAGCGCCCGCACGGCGGCCGAGGCGAACCCGTGGTCCTGCTCGGGGGCGCCGCCGCCCACCCCGATCGCGCCGATCAGCCGGCCCTCCCGGTGCACGGGCACGCCGCCCGCGATGAACAGCAGCGGCCGGTCGAGAGCGGTGGGCAGGGTGTGGAAGGGGCCTCCGGGCTGCACCGCGTCGACGAGGTCAGCGGTGGGAGCGTTCAGCTGGAGCGCCGTGTAGGCCTTGCGCGTGCTGGTCTCGCCGGAGATCAGCACGGCGCGGTCGTCGCGCCGGAAGGCGAGCAGGTGGCCCCCGGCGTCCAGGACCGTGACGCTGACGGTGACGTCGGCCGCCTCGGCGGCGCGGTGGGCCGCGGTGACCAGTTCTTCGGCGTCCTGGATCGTCAGCGGGGCGACAGCGGTGGTGCTCATGGGTCTTTCTCCTTGGTCGTGCCGAGTGGTGCGGTGCCTCGGTGGTCGTCGAGGCGGTGAGGGCCCGTGGGACACGGGGACGGCCCTGGCTCCGTTTCCCACGGGCGGGGGTGGGTCGTTCAGTGGTGGACGGCTGCGGCCCGCTGCTCGGCGGGCACGGACTCTGCGACGAGCGCGCCGGGAGCACTCCCGCGCCGTTCCAGGGCGGCCGAGAGGACGGCGAGGACCAACGCGGCCGCGGCGAGCACGGCGCCGACCCAGTTGGGGGCGGTGTATCCGAAGCCCGCGGCGATGACGACGCCGCCTAGCCAGGCGGAGAGCGCGTTGCCGAGGTTGAAGGCGCCGATGTTCACCGCGGAGGCCAGGGTCGGGGCGCCGTGGGCGTGGTCCAGGACGCGCTTCTGCAGCGGGGGGACGGTGGCGAAGCCCAGGGCCCCGATCAGGACGACGGTCACGGCGGACGCGATCTTGTTGTGTGCGGTGAGGGTGAAGAGGGCCAGTACGACGGACAGGGCGCCCAGGGAGATGTACAGCATGGGCATCAGGGCGCGGTCGGCGAACCGGCCGCCGACGAGGTTGCCGCCGACCATGCCGAGGCCGAAGAGGACCAGCAGCCAGGTGACCGAGCCGTCGGCGAAGCCCGCGACATGGGTCATCATCGGCGCGATGTAGGTGATGGCCGCGAAGACCCCGCCGAAGCCGAGGACGGTCATGGCCATCGCGAGCAGGACCTGCACGTTCTTGAACGCGGCCATTTCGTGACGCAGCCGCACGCCTTCGGCCCTCGGCACGTCGGGGACCAGCTTGGCGACTCCGGCCAGGCCGACGACTCCGAGCGCGGCGACGACGGCGAAGGTGACGCGCCAGCCGGCGGACTGCCCGATCAGCGTGCCCAGCGGTACACCGACGACATTGGCGACGGTCAGGCCGGTGAACATCATCGCGATGGCGCCGGCCTTCTTGTGCGGGGCGACCAGACCGGCCGCGACGACCGATCCGATGCCGAAGAAGGCGCCGTGGGCGAGTGAGGCGACCACGCGGCCGATCAGCATGACGGAGAAGGCGGGGGCGAGGGCGGAGACCAGGTTGCCGACGATGAACAGGCCCATCAGCAGCATCAGCATCCGCTTGCGCGGAACCTTGGTGCCGAGCACGGTCATCAGCGGGGCGCCAAACATCACGCCGAGCGCGTATCCGGCCACCAGATAGCCGGCGGTGGGGATGGAGACCCCGTAGTCGTTCGCGACCTCGGGCAGCAAGCCCATGATCACGAACTCGGTCGTTCCGATCCCGAAGGCCCCGATCGCGAGGGCCAGAAGCGCGAGAGGCATGGAGGGGTACACCTTCCCAGATAATTGCAGTAGCGCTTTACGTTCGCCCACAATAATTGCAGACGCGGGCAATATGCAAGCGACGACAATTGCGGAGCTGGTCTACCCTGGTCTCAGCCACTCCTGGACGGAGGAACCACATGACAGCGACGGACCCGGCGCTCACCGCCCTCTCCCAGGGCTGGTGCGCCCTTTCCCTGCTGCACGGGAGGATCGAGGCACACATCGAGCGGGCTCTGCAGGCCGGCCACGACCTGAGCGTGCGCGAGTACTCCCTGCTCGACGTGCTCAGTCGGCAGCATGACGGTGACGGGGGGCATCTTCAGATGAAGCAGGTCGCCGACGCCGTCGTCCTCAGCCAGAGCGCGACCACCCGGCTGGTCACCCGGCTCGAGGACCGGGGCCTGCTCGAGCGCTACCTGTGCCCCACCGACCGGCGCGGCATCTACACCAACGTCACCGCGACGGGCCTGCACCTGCTGGACGAGGCGCGGCCCACCAATGACGCCGCCCTGCGTGAGGCCCTCGACGAGGCGGCCACCAACCCCGACCTGGCCCCGCTGGTGCGGGCGGTGGAGACCCTGAAGGCACCGGTGCCCGCCTAGAGCGGTTCTAGAGTGCGGTCATGGGAGATCTCGAAATACGCCCCACCACGGCCGAGGACATCCCGGCGGTCGTCGCGATGCTCGCCGACGACCCGCTGGGCGCACAGCGCGAATCACCGGACGATCTGGGGCCGTACCTGGCCGCGTTCGAACGACTCAGGGCCGACCCGAACCAGCAGCTGGTGGTGGCGGTCCGCGACGACCGTGTCGTCGGCACGCTCCAGCTGACGATCGTCCCGGGACTGTCCCGACGCGGCGCCGTCCGTTCGATCATCGAAGGGGTACGCGTCCACGGCGACGAACGCGGCAGCGGACTGGGCACACAGCTCATCGAATGGGCGATCGACGAGTCCCGGCGGCAGGGATGTCACCTGGTACAGCTCACCTCCGACAAGACCCGTACCGACGCTCACCGCTTCTATGAGCGTCTCGGCTTCACGGCCTCGCACACGGGCTTCAAGCTCCAGCTCTGAGGGCAGGGCTCCCGTACCCGCCTTCAACGCGCGCGGCCCTGTTTCACGTGAAACAGGGCCGCATCCGCAGGGGCGGCCGCTAGCCGATCCCCCGCCATCCCTCCGGGTCCACTCCGCCCGGCACAGCGGCGCCCTCCTCGTACGGCTGACGCGTGAAGACGAACGACCCGAGGTCCAGGTGGCTCACGGTTCCGTCCGGACGCCTCACCGCACGCAGCGACTCGCCCGCGTAGTACCCCTCCAGTCCCGTCCAGCTGCCGTCACCGTTCGGCCGGAAACGTGAGCGGCGCCCCTCGCCCGACAGCGGTCCCAGGGAGACCCCTCCGTCGGACGTCAACCGCAGGGCGAAGGCATGCGTCCCCCAGTACCACTGCCCCGCCAGCTCCAGTACGGAGGAGTCGACCTCTCGCAGTGGCCGCCACGGTTCGGGGATCCGCGGCTCCGCCTCGGCGACGATGCGCACGAGGTCGGCCCCGACCCCGGCGAGCAGTGGCCCGGAGGTGCAGTTGGTCAGGACGACCGCGGCCACGTCGTCCTCCACCCCGATGGTGAGGTTGGCCAGGAAGCCCGGCAGGGAGCCGGAGTGCCCCACGAGCAGCCGCCCGCCCTGGCTCTGGACCTGCAGGCCCAGTCCGTACGCCGCGCCGTCCACGACGTCCGCGGCCTCGACCGGTGCGGCGGGCGCCCGCATCTCCCGCACGGTCTCCGCCCCGAGCACCCTGTCGTCCCCCTGTGTCAGAAAGACGGCGAACCGCGCCAGATCCCCCGTGGTGGACCAGAGCTGACCGGCCGGGGCCATCCGCCCGAGGTCCTCGGCGGGCTCCGCCAGCATCACATCGGCCCAGGGATGCACCGCCCAGCCGCCGGCCTGCGGGGCACTGGGCCGGGTTGCCGTACGCTCCAGCCCCAACGGCTCCAGCACCTCCCGCTGCAGCACCTCTTCCCAGGGAGCGCCCCGCAGCTTCTCGACCAGTGCGCCGAGCAGGGTGTAGCCGGGGTTGGAGTAGTGGTGGCGGCGGCCCACCGGGTGCAACAGCGGCCGTTCGCCCAGCACATCGGCCAGCTCGGGGCGCATGGAGCCCGGCGTCCGCTCCCACCAGGGCGCCGGTGACTCGGCGGCCAGCCCGCCCGAGTGCGCGAGCAACTCGGCGATCGTGGCCTCCCCCGCCCCGGTGCCCGGCAGGTGCTTCTCCAATGGATCCCCGAGATCGAGCATGCCCTCGTCGCGCAACCGAAGGACCAGGACCGCGGTGAACGTCTTGGTGATCGAGCCGATCCGGTACTGCACGTTCTCGTCCGGACCGTGCCCGTCGACCGAGGTCCGCGCACCGTGCCACACGGTTCGCCCGCCCCGGACCACCGCCGCCACGAGCGACGGCGTACGCCCTTCGGCCTGCGCCACGGCGATCCGGTGCGTCAATGCCCGGCGGGTGGCGGGGAGCAGCTCTTCCTGAGGTGTCGTCATGTGCCCAGTCCACCGGCCGGGACACCTCACGTCGAGCCGATTTCCCCGTGGCACCGCCTCCGTTCAGGGAGAAGGAGGCACACCTGGCCGGCTGTCAGGTCTGGGCCATGTCCACGAAGCGCGAGTAGTGGCCCTGGAAGGCGACCGTGATGGTCGCCGTCGGGCCGTTACGGTGCTTGGCCACGATCAGGTCCGCCTCGCCCGCGCGCGGCGACTCCTTCTCGTAGGCGTCCTCACGGTGCAGCAGGATGACCATGTCCGCGTCCTGCTCGATCGAGCCGGACTCACGCAGGTCGGAGACCATGGGCTTCTTGTCGGTGCGCTGCTCCGGACCACGGTTGAGCTGGGAGAGCGCGATGACCGGGATCTCCAGCTCCTTCGCCAGGAGCTTGAGGTTACGGGACATGTCGGAGACCTCCTGCTGACGGCTCTCGGCACGCTTCGAGCCGCCGGACTGCATCAGCTGGAGATAGTCGATGACGACCAGCTTGAGGTCGTTGCGCTGCTTGAGGCGACGGCACTTGGCGCGGATCTCCATCATCGACAGGTTCGGGGAGTCGTCGATGTAGAGCGGCGCGGCCGACACGTCGGGCATCCGGCGCGCCAGCCGGGTCCAGTCGTCGTCCGTCATCGTGCCCGACCGCATGTGGTGCAGCGCGACGCGGGCCTCGGCGGACAGCAGTCGCATCGCGATCTCGTTGCGTCCCATCTCGAGCGAGAAGATGACGCTCGGCAGGTTGTTCTTGATCGAGGCGGCCCGCGCGAAGTCCAGCGCGAGGGTCGACTTGCCCATCGCGGGACGTGCGGCGATGACGATCATCTGCCCGGGGTGCAGGCCGTTGGTCAGCGAATCGAAGTCCGTGAAGCCCGTCGGCACACCGGTCATCTCGCCGCTGCGCGACCCGATCGCCTCGATCTCGTCGAGTGCGCCCTCCATGATGTCGCCGAGCGGCAGATAGTCCTCGCTGGTGCGCTGCTCGGTGACGGCGTAGATCTCGGCCTGGGCGCGGTTGACGATCTCGTCCACGTCGTCGTCGGCCGCGTATCCCATCTGCGTGATCCGGGTACCGGCCTCCACCAGACGGCGCAGGACCGCCCGCTCGTGCACGATCTCCGCGTAGTACGCGGCGTTCGCGGCCGTCGGCACGGTCTGGACGAGGGTGTGCAGATACGAGGCGCCGCCGACCTTGTTGATCTCACCGCGCTTGGTGAGTTCGGCGGCGATCGTGATGGGGTCGGCCGGCTCGCCCTTGGCGTAGACGTCGAGGATGGCCTGGTAGACCGTCTCGTGGGCCGGCTTGTAGAAGTCGTGGCCCTTGAGGATCTCGACGACGTCGGCGATGGCGTCCTTGGACAGGAGCATCCCGCCGAGGACGGACTGCTCGGCGTCCAGGTCCTGCGGCGGCACCCGCTCGAACGCGGCACCCCCGCCGTCCCACCCGTTGTCCGGGCCGCGCTCGTGCTGCTCCTCCCGGCTGCGGCCCCCCTCACCGCGGCGGCGGGAAGCAGGCAGACGATCACTGGGGCCGCTGTCGGCCCACGGGTCGTCCAAGGGCTCGGAAATGCTCACCGAGCCACCTCCTCCCGTCCGCCGAGCGGACCTCGCCGTGCCCCTCATTTCTACGGCACGGCACTGACAAATAGGACGCCCAACTCCGGTTCTGGCGCGTCGGTTTTGTGATGGTTCAACAGCCGACGGACGGAGCGGGCGCCGGATAACCGTAGGCCCGCGGGCACCGTCAGCCAATCTGGTTATCCACAGGCCATGTGGACGACTGGCCAGATGCTGTGGAGAACTCCGCCAAACCTGTGCACGAGCCGGTGGACAGCCCTGTGAACAAGCCCGCACCCCAGCCCAGAAAGTGCGCTTGAACTGCGCTTTTACCGTCCACCGCCTGTGCAGAAGAAAAACTTGCCCGGTCGGATCAAGATCATTTCGAATGGTGCCCAGAAGTACACGGGGCGAGAGCGAACGTAAGGGTCATCCAACCTTTGCATCTCTTACCTGTGGACGATTAGATTGGTGCTCATGACACAGGCCCCCGCGCGTACCCGGACCGTCCGGCGTCGGCACGACCGAGAGATCGTCGCGCTGGCAGTCCCGGCCTTCGGCGCGCTCGTCGCCGAGCCCCTTTTCGTCATGGCCGACAGTGCCATCGTCGGCCATCTCGGGACCGCTCAGCTCGCCGGGCTCGGCATCGCCTCGGCCCTGCTCACCACAGCCGTCAGCATTTTCGTCTTCCTCGCCTACGCCACCACCGCGGCCGTCTCCCGGCGCGTCGGCGCGGGGGACCTGCAGGCAGCGATTCGCCAGGGGGTGGACGGCATCTGGCTCGCACTGCTGCTCGGCGCCGCCGTCATAGCGGTCGTTCTGCCCACGGCCCCCTCTCTCGTGGAACTCTTCGGCGCCTCCGACACCGCGGCCCCCTATGCCACCACCTATCTGCGGATCTCCGCCCTCGGCATCCCCGCCATGCTCGTCGTGCTCGCCTCGACCGGTGTGCTGAGGGGATTGCAGAACACCCGGACCCCCCTCTATGTGGCCGTGGCCGGCTTCGTCGCCAACGCCGTCCTCAATGTCGTGCTCGTCTACGGTGCCGGGCTCGGCATCGCGGGTTCCGCCTGGGGCACCGTCATCGCTCAGTGCGGCATGGCCGCGGTCTATCTGTGGGTGGTCATCCGCGGAGCCCGACGACACGGCGCCTCCCTGCGCCCGGACGTGGCCGGGATCAGGGCTTCCGCCCAGGCCGGGATGCCGCTGCTCGTGCGCACGCTCTCGTTGCGGGCCATTCTCATGATCGCAACGGCCGTGGCGGCCCGACTCGGCGACGCAGACATCGCCGCGCATCAGATCGTGCTGTCCCTGTGGAGCCTGCTCGCCTTCGCTCTCGACGCCATCGCCATCGCCGGGCAAGCCATTATCGGGCGTTATCTGGGCGCGGACGACGCCCAGGGGGCCCGGGACGCCTGCCGCAGGATGGTGGAGTGGGGCGTCGCCGTCGGGGTCGTACTGGGTCTGCTCGTGGTGCTGTCCCGCCCGGCGTTCCTGCCCCTGTTCACCGGCGACTCCTCGGTCAAGGACGCCGCGCTGCCCGCTCTGGTGATCGTGGCCGTCGCACAGCCGATCTGCGGCGT
Source organism: Streptomyces sp. MH60 (assembly GCF_002939385.1). Classification (GTDB taxonomy): domain Bacteria; phylum Actinomycetota; class Actinomycetes; order Streptomycetales; family Streptomycetaceae; genus Streptomyces. The sequence continues at coordinate 14,511 of NZ_MULI01000033.1, forward strand.
GGTCTATGTCCTGGACGGTGTCCTCATGGGCGCGGGCGACGGTCCCTACCTTGCCTGGGCCATGCTGCTGACCCTGGTGATCTTCACTCCCGCGGCGCTTCTCGTCCCGACGCTCGGCGGTGGGCTCACCGCGCTGTGGGCGGCCATGACGCTGATGATGGCGATGCGTCTGGTGACGCTGTGGCTGCGTACCCGATCGGGTCGCTGGATCGTCACGGGCGCGACGCGCTGACCGTTTCACGTGAAACGGTGAAGGGGGACGTTCCACGTGAAACACGGCTGCGAACAAACACGGCCACGAGCACGGTCATGAAGAGGGGCCGCATCCCCGACGGGAGATGCGGCCCCTCTCATCGCTTCAGCGAGAGCAGTGCTCAGGCAGCGACGACCTCGATGCTGACCTTGGCGTCAACCTCGGGGTGCAGACGCACGGACGTCACGTGGGCGCCCAGGGTCTTGATCGGCGAACCCAGCTCGATGCGGCGCTTGTCGACCTCGGGACCACCGGCGGCCTTGATCGCCGAAGCGACGTCGGCCGGGGTGACGGAGCCGAAGAGACGACCGGCGTCGCCGGAGCGGACGGCCAGACGGACCTTCACACCCTCGAGCTGGGCCTTCACCTGGTTGGCCTGCTCGATGGTCTGGATCTCGTGGATCTTGCGAGCGCGACGGATCTGCTCGACGTCCTTCTCGCCACCCTTGGTCCAGCGGATCGCGAACTTCCGCGGGATCAGGTAGTTGCGAGCGTAACCGTCCTTGACGTCGACGACGTCGCCCGCGGCACCGAGGCCAGTGACCTCGTGGGTGAGGATGATCTTCATGTTTCGGTCACCCTTCCCTTATCGCGCGGTGGAGGTGTAGGGCAGCAGCGCCATCTCACGGCTGTTCTTCACGGCCGTGGCGACGTCACGCTGGTGCTGGGTGCAGTTGCCGGTCACGCGGCGGGCACGGATCTTGCCGCGGTCGGAAATGAACTTCCGCAGCATGTTCGTGTCCTTGTAGTCCACGTACGTGACCTTGTCCTTGCAGAATGCGCAGACCTTCTTCTTCGGCTTGCGCACAGGCGGCTTAGCCATGATGTTTCTCCTGTGTGATCAAGAAGTGTGGGTAGCCCGTTCCCTTAGAAGGGGGGCTCGTCCGAGTAGCCGCCACCGCCGCCGGAGCCGCCGCCCCAGCCGCCGCCACCCTGGCCGCCACCGCCCTGCTGGCCACCGGCGGGAGCACCACCGGTCGCCCAGGGGTCGTCGGCCGGAGCGCCGCCGCCCTGCTGGCCGCCACCGGAGCCGCCGCCCCAGCCGCCGCCACCCTGGCCGCCACCGCCGCCGTAACCGCCCTGACCTCCGCGGCCCTGGCCCGAGGTCTTGGTGACCTTGGCCGTGGCATTGCGCAGGCTGGCGCCGACCTCGTCGACGTCCAGCTCGTAGACCGTGCGCTTGACGCCCTCACGGTCCTCGTAGGACCGCTGCTTCAGCCGGCCCTGCACGATGACGCGCATGCCTCGCTGGAGCGACTCGGCGACGTTCTCCGCCGCCTGACGCCAGACCGAGCAGGTGAGGAACAGGCTCTCGCCGTCCTTCCACTCGTTCGTCTGGCGGTCGAAGGTGCGGGGAGTCGACGCGACGCGGAACTTCGCGACGGCCGCACCGGACGGGGTGAAGCGCAGCTCGGGGTCGTCGACAAGATTGCCGACGACCGTGATGACGGTCTCGCCTGCCATGGGGAACCTCTCGGCGGGTTTGCTGCTCTGGCTGCTTGGTTGCTGCTACTCGAATCCCGGGATCAGCTGAGCGGGAAGGCTCAGTGCATCTCGGGACGGAGGACCTTGGTCCGGAGGACCGACTCGTTCAGGTTCATCTGGCGGTCGAGCTCCTTGACAACCGCAGGCTCGGCCTGCAGGTCGATGACCGAGTAGATACCCTCGGGCTTCTTCTTGATCTCGTACGAGAGACGACGACGGCCCCAGGTGTCGACCTTCTCGACCTTTCCGCCGCCGTCACGGACGACAGAGAGGAAGTTCTCGATCAGCGGGGAGACAGCGCGCTCCTCGAGATCGGGGTCGAGGATGACCATCACCTCGTAGTGACGCATGTGGAACCCACCTCCTTTGGACTCAACGGCCACGGTCGTTCCGTGGCAGGAGGGTTGCGATGCGTTCGCACCGGCATCAACGAGTAAACCAGGACCCACTGACAATCGGGCCTCCTCCGAGGAGGTGGCCCGGTCGTGGCCGGCAACAGACACCGGTGCGGAAGGTACAGCGTACCCGGCTGTCGCCCTGCGGTTGAAATCCGGCCCCGAGGGGACACAATCGGTAGTCAGGGATGTGAGGGCTAAAACACACTGCCCTTCGGCAGGAGGTTCTCCATGGCACAGATCATGCGACCCGCCAGGCCCCGGACCGGCCTACTGGCCACCGACGGCAAACGACACCCTCTCCAGGACGCGCTCCTGGCCGTGACCGTGGTGCTGGGCGTGCTTGCCCTGGCCACCGCGAGCTTCCGTGGACTGCACGTCCTGACCTCCTGGGCGGGGCTGCTCGGTGTACTGACCGGCGGATACGGTCAGTACGTGTCCGAGACGACACGGGAGCGCTTCGGCCTGGTACTGGGACTCGGCGCCTCCGCAATCGGTCTGTTCTTCGGCATCTACCACGGCGGGCTCGTCGGCTGATCCACGCCGCCGGCCGCCCGCCGGACAAGCCCTTCCGGCCGTACGCCGGACGGGGCGCTCACAGGGCGCAGTAGGCTTCGCGCGAGAGCCGGAGCCCCTGTACCCATGGGGACACACCAGCCCGAGGAGCGCCCCGAATGAGCCTGACCCTGAGGACCATCAGTCGCGAGCAGCATCTGGCGTACATCCAGAGTCTGCCGGCGGCGAGTCACATGCAGGTCCCGGCATGGGCGGACGTCAAGGCGGAGTGGCGCTCGGAGAACCTCGGCTGGTTCGACGACCGGACCGGTGAGCTGGTCGGTGTGGGTCTCGTCCTCTACCGGCAGCTGCCCAAGATCAAGCGTTACCTCGCCTACCTGCCCGAGGGCCCGGTCATCAACTGGTTCGCGCCGAACCTCCAGGACTGGATGGAGCCGATGCTGGCGCACCTCAAGCGGCAGGGCGCCTTCTCCGTGAAGATGGGCCCGCCGGTGATCATCCGGCGCTGGGACGCGACGTCCATCAAGAAGGGCATCCAGGACCCCGACGTCAAGCGCCTGCGGGACATAGAGGCGGACCACATCGAGCCGCGCGCCTTCGAGGTGGCCGACAAGCTGCGCCGCATGGGCTGGCAGCAGGGCGAGGACGGCGGCGCCGGCTTCGGTGACGTGCAGCCCCGCTACGTCTTCCAGGTGCCGCTGGCCAACCGCTCCCTGGAAGACGTCCACAAGAACTTCAACCAGCTGTGGCGCCGCAACATCAAGAAGGCCGAGAAGGCCGGTGTCGAGGTCGTCCAGGGTGGCTATCACGACCTCGAGGAGTGGCAGCGCCTGTACGAGATCACGGCCGTGCGCGACCACTTCCGGCCGCGTCCGCTGTCGTACTTCCAGCGCATGTGGGCGGCCCTCAACAACGAGGACCCCAACCGCATGCGGCTGTACTTCGCCCGGCACAACGGGGTGAACCTGTCGGCGGCGACCATGCTGGTCGTCGGCGGGCACGTCTGGTACTCCTACGGCGCCTCCGACAACATCGGCCGCGAGGTCCGGCCGTCGAACGCCATGCAGTGGGCCATGCTCCGCGACTCCTACGCCCTGGGCGCCACCGTCTACGACCTGCGCGGCATCTCCGACTCGTTGGACGAGAGCGACCACCTCTTCGGCCTGATCCAGTTCAAGGTGGGTACGGGCGGTCAGGCTGCCGAGTACCTCGGCGAGTGGGACTTCCCGCTGAACAAGCTGCTCCACAAGGCGCTCGACATCTACATGTCGCGCCGCTGACCGCACAGCCCATCCCCGATCCGCACCTCTGACAGCCACGAGAAAGGTTCCAGGTCCGGCCATGGCGCTCACGCTCTACGTCGACACCGCGCGCTGGCGGGCGCACCACAAGCACGTGCAGGAGCAGTTCCCCGGGCTGGTCCCGGTCTGCAAGGGCAACGGCTACGGATTCGGCCACGAGCGGCTGGCGGAGGAGGCCACGCGGCTGGGCTCGGACGTGCTGGCCGTCGGCACCACCTACGAGGCCGCCCGCATCAAGGACTTCTTCGGCGGTGACCTGCTGGTCCTGACGCCGTACCGGCGCGGTGAGGAACCCGTACCGCTGCCCGACCGGGTCGTGCGCTCGGTGTCCTCCATCGACGGCGTGTACGGCCTGGTGGGCGCACGCGTGGTCATCGAGGTGATGTCCTCGATGAAGCGGCACGGCATCAGCGAGCAGGACCTGCCGCAGTTGCACGCCGCCATAGAGAACGTCCGGCTGGAGGGCTTCGCCATCCACCTGCCGCTGGACCGTACCGACGGCTCGGACGCCGTCGAGGAGGTCATCGGCTGGATGGACCGGCTGCGCGCGGCCCGGCTGCCGCTGCACACCATGTTCGTCAGCCATCTCAAGGCCGACGAACTGGCTCGGCTCCAGCAGCAGTTCCCGCAGACCCGCTTCCGCGCCCGGATCGGCACCCGGCTGTGGCTGGGGGACCACGAGGCCACCGAGTACCGCGGCGCGGTCCTGGACGTCACGCGTGTCACCAAGGGCGAGCGTTTCGGTTACCGGCAGCAGAAGGCAGCCTCGGACGGCTTCCTGGTGGTCGTGGCGGGCGGTACGTCGCACGGGGTGGGGCTGGAGGCCCCGAAGGCGCTGCACGGCGTCATGCCGCGCGCCAAGGGTGTCGCCCGGGCCGGCCTCGCCACGGTCAACCGGAATCTCTCGCCGTTCGTCTGGAGCGGCAAGCAGCGCTGGTTCGCGGAACCACCGCACATGCAGGTGTCGATCCTGTTCGTGCCCTCGGACGCGTCGGAACCCAAGGTGGGTGATGAGCTGGTGGCCCATCTGCGGCACACCACCACGCAGTTCGACCGCATCCTCGATCGCTAGCGAGCGGGCCGTACCCGCGAGAAGGCCGTACACGACGTCTTCGTGATCCTCGTGTACGGCCTCTCACGCGTTCACTCAGAGCGACCCGTTCGGCTGACGGCCCTTGCCCCAGTACACCTGCGGCCCTTCGAAGTGGTCCGCGGGCTGCTCGGGCCGAGCCGCGGGGCCCAGGACGAAGACGTCCTCCGCGCCGTCCAGCACACCGCCCGACGGGTCGTCGTCACCCGTCCGCCGGACCGGGTCCCTGTCCGGCATCAGGATGTCGCGCACCACCATGGCGCAGAAGAACAGCGTTCCCAGCAGGTGCAGGCCGATGGCCCAGTGGTAGCCGTCCGTCGGCAGACCCTTGTGGGCGTCGCCGCTGGTCGTGTACGCGAGGTACATCCAGATGCCGAGGAAGTAGGCCACCTCGCACGCCTGCCAGATCAGGAAGTCCCGCCACTTCGGCCGGGCCAGCGCGGCCAGCGGCACCAACCAGAGCACGTACTGCGGTGAGTAGACCTTGTTGGTGAGGATGAACGCCGCGACGATCAGGAAGGCGAGCTGGGCGAACCGCGGCCGCCGGGGCGCGGTCAGTGTGAGTGCCGCGACGGCACCGCAGCACAGCAGCATGAGAAGCGTGGCGAGGGTGTTGACCGTCTCGGTGCTGAGCGGGTTGTCGGAGTTCTGGCCCAGGATCAGCCAGAAGGACCCGAAGTCCACGCCCCGTTCCTGACTGAACGTATAGAACTTCGACCAGCCGTCGAAGGCATAGAGCATCACCGGCAGGTTCACCACGAGCCAGGCGCCGGCCGCGCCTCCCAGCGCTGTTCCGAACGCCCGCCATTTGCCCGCGCGCCAGCACAGGACGAGCAGGGGGCCGAGGATCAGGAAGGGATAGAGCTTGGCTGCCGTGGCCAGGCCCAGCAGCACGCCGAAGGCCAGCGGACGCTCCCGGGACCACATGAGGACGGCGGCGGCCGTCAGGGCGACCGCCAACAGGTCCCAGTTGACGGTGGCCGTCAGCGCGAAGGCAGGGGCCAGAGCGACCAGCAGACCGTCCCAGGGGCGCCGCGCGTGCGTGCGGGTCACGCAGATGGCGATCACGACCGCGCAGACCATGAGCATCCCGGCGTTGACCATCCAGTACCACTGCTCCTGGTCCTGAATGGTGCCGCTGCCCGGCGTGAGCCAGGACGCGACCTCCATGAACAGGCCGGTCAGGACGGGGTACTCCAGGTACTCCATGTCGCCGGGGAGCTTGTCGAAGTACGGCACGAGCCCATCGACGAACCCGCGGCCCTGGTAGAGGTGCGGGATGTCCGAGTAGCACGCGTGCGTGTACTGGGAACTGGCTCCGAAGAACCACGCACCGTTGTAACAGGGCGCCTTCTGGACCAGTCCCAGGGCGAACATGCCGATCGCCACGAGTGCGATCACCCGCACGGGGGTCCACCAGGAGTTCCCGAGCAGAGCGCGTCGGCCCATCGGACCGCCGATCAGCTCGCTGCCTGCTGCGGCGACCGGGTCCTCCCTGGTCGGCCGCACCGGGTCCGGCTCGTGCACGCTCGCTGGCGTTGATTCTGCACTGGGCATGGGGCACATCCTGCCGTACGCGCCTGGGAACACGCCGGGGCCGCCGCACCCTCAAGGATGCGGCGGCCCCTGTTTCACGTGAAACTTGCGGGTGTTTCACGTGAAACACCCATTATCGGCGACTCCGGAACAAGCTAGCCGTTCGGGCCCAAGATGCTGTTGCCCCGGCTGTTTCCATTGCTGTCACCGTCTCCCTCCGTCTCGCTGGCCGAGGGTGAAGGCGTTTGGCTTCCCTCCGAGCCGCCTGGGCCATTGCCCCCGTTGCCGTTGCCGGCGTTGCTCCCGTCCTCGCAGTTCCAGTCCCAGACACCGCAGGTCTCGGTCACGGAAGGTGAAGGACTGGGCCCTGTGTCACTGGGCGACGGCGACGGCGACGGGCTGGTCTCCTCGGTCTCGGAAGCAGAGGGGGAGGGGGAGGGCGTGGGGGTCGGCGACGGGGTGTCGTTGATGACCTCGCCGATGGGCTCCGGCTTCGGGAACTTCTCCACCTTCATGCCCTTGACCGCATCGGACATGTAGTCCTGCCAGATCGTGGACGGGAAGGAGGCACCGTGGATCTTCTTCTCGCCACCGGTCCCGAACATCTCCAGGAACGTGCGGTCCTTGATGGTCTCGTCGTCCGGGTAGCGGTACATGCTGATCGCGGTCGACAGCTGCGGGGTGTAGCCGACGAACCAAGCGGACTTGTTGCCGTCGGTGGTACCCGTCTTGCCGGCCACCTCACGACCGGGCAGTTGGGCGTTGGAGCCCGTTCCCTTCTCGACGACGGTCTTCAGGACGTCCGTCACGTTGTCCGCGACCTTCGCCGTGAACGCCTGCTTCTCCTCGACCTTGTGCGTGTAGATCGTGCCGTCCTTGCTCGTCACCTTCGTGACGGAGTACGGCTCGCGCTGCTTGCCGCTGTCCGCGAAGGTGGCGTACGCGCCCGCCATGCGGATGGCGCTCGGGTCCGAGACACCGATGGAGAAGGACGGATAGCCGGAGCCGGCCAGGCTGTCCTCCAGGAGCCCCGCGTCCACGGCGGACTCCTTCACCTTGTCCAGGCCGACGTCCATGCCGAGCTGCACGAAGGCGGAGTTCACCGACTCCCGCATCGCCTCACGGAGGTCGATCTTGTAGTCCGGCGGATCACCGACGTCGTCCTGACCGTCGTTCTCCTGACGCCACTGCTCGCCCTTCTCGTTCTCCCAGATCGACCCGTCATAGTTATTGATCTTGAGGTCGTTCTTGCCGCTGTAGAGGCTCTTCGGGGAGACGACGGTCCGCTCGTCCTGGGCCTGGACCGGACCGAGGTCCGGGTCCCGCACACCCCACTTCATCGCGGCCGCGAGCACGAACGGCTTGAACGTCGAACCGACCTGGGCACCGGTCACGTCGGCGTTGTTGGTGAAGTGCTTGGTGGCGTCCTCACCGCCGTAGATGGCCTTGATGGCCCCGGTTTGGGTGTCGATCGAGGCGCCGCCGAACTGGACGTGAGTGTCCGTCTTGGGGCGCTTCTTGGGGTCGATCTTCTCCTTGTAGACCTTCTTGACCGCCTTCTCGAGCTCGTCGACCTTCTTCTTCTCGAAGGTCGTGTAGATCGAGTAGCCGCCCTTCTCCAGCTGCTGCTCCGTCACCTCGCCGCTCCTGACCACGGAGGCCTTGGCGAGCCTGACGAGGTAGCCGATCTGACCGCCCAGATTCGCGTTCGACTGCGGGTTCTGCGTGGTGGGGAGCTCGGTGTACTTGGCCCGTTCCGTCTGGCTCAGATGCCCGTACTCCACCATCTTGTCGAGGGTGTCCTGCATCTGGGAGAGGGCCCGCTTCTTGTTGGCCTCGGGCGTGGCCGCCGGGTCGATCCCGATCGAACCCGCCGGGTCGTAGTAGGTGGCGCCCTTGAGCACCGATGACAAGAAGGCGCACTGCCCCGGGTTGAGGTCGACGGCGTCGACGTTGAAGTACGCCCGTGCGGCCGCCTGGACGCCGTAGGCGCCGCGGCCGTAGTAGGCGGAGTTCAGGTAGCCCTCGAGGATGTCGTCCTTGGAGACGTCGGTACCGACCTTGATCGAGACGAAGATCTCCTTGACCTTGCGGGAGATCGTCTGCGACTGGTCGTTGAGCATCGCGTTCTTCACGTACTGCTGGGTGATGGTGGAGCCACCCTGCGTCTCACCGCCCTTGGCCATGTTGAACACGGCGCGGGCGATGCCCTTGGGATCGATGCCGCTGTCGGTGTAGAACGTCTTGTTCTCCTGCGAGATGACGGCGTTGCGCATCGCCTTCGGGATCTGCGAGAGATTGACGTTCTGGCGGTTGCGGTCACCGCCCGTGGCCACCATCTGGGTGTTGTCGGCCCAGTAGTAGACGTTGTTCTGCGCCTTGGCGGAATCGTCGACGACCGGGACGCTCACCATGGCGTACGCGAGGCCGGCGGCACCGACCAGGCAGCCGATGAAGGCGATGCACAGCCCGGAGACGAGCCTCCAGGACGGCACCCAGCGGTGCCACCCGTCCTTGTCGTGGCGCGGGTAGTCGATCATCCGCTTCTTGCCGGGCGCCGCGGCGCGTCCTCGTCCGGGCCCTGCTGGGCCGCCGGGTGCCCCACGTCGGCCACCGCGGCCCGGCTCGGCCGCTCTGCGACGGCCACCCCCGCTCCGCTGTGCCGCGCGCCGGGCCTCGGCCCGGCTCCCGTACGCACGCTCCTCGTTCTCCGGACCGTACGAGCCGGACGGAGACTCTGTGGCGCCTCGCGGTGCCGCACGGCGGCCGGAGGACGAGCCGGACTGACCGCGTCGGGCCGCGGCACGTCCGCCTCCCTGCGGCTGCGGCGGTTTGCGACGGTGCTCGCTCATCGAACGACTACTCCTCGGGCAGGCGCACCTTTGCGCGCCTGGTAAAGGCGGCTGGTTTCCGGTCCCCCCGAAGTACGGATGCGGCCCCTTCCGCATTCACCCGTACTGCACCGGGGACAGGGACGCCCCCAGACGTCACTTGGTTCCCGGTGGTTTGCATGGCGCACACACTACGCACCGTCAAAACCCCCGCGGCCCGAAGTTCACCTCAAATCAGGCAACTTGCTCGCGATGAAACCCTGATGTGATCCCGTTCACCAGTTCCCCCCTTGTCGCACGCGGAAGCTCGTTCTATCGTGCTGATGTATCGACTCGATACATCAGCGCGGCATAAGGGCGAGAGGAGGCGACGATGAGCCGGAGATCCGGCATCCTCGAGTTCGCCGTACTCGGCCTGCTCCGCGAGTCCCCGATGCACGGCTACGAGCTGCGTAAACGGCTCAACACGTCACTGGGTGTGTTCCGGGCGTTCAGCTACGGGACGCTCTACCCCTGCCTCAAGACGCTGGTCGCCAACGGCTGGTTGATCGAGGAACCGGGGAACGTCGGCGAGGCCGCCGCTTCCCTCACGGGACGCCGCGCCAAGATCGTCTACCGGTTGACGGCCGACGGTAAGGAACATTTCGAGCAGCTCCTCTCCCAGACGGGCCCGGACGCGTACGAGGACGAGACCTTCGCCGCTCGCTTCGCGTTCTTCGGCCAGACGTCACGAGACGTACGCATGCGCGTGCTCGAGGGCCGGCGCAGCCGGCTGGAGGAGCGCCTGGAGAAGATGCGGTCCTCACTGGCCCGCACCCGGGAGCGACTCGACGACTACACGCTTGAGCTGCAGCGCCATGGAATGGAGTCCGTGGAGCGCGAAGTGCGCTGGCTGAACGAGCTCATCGAGAGCGAGCGGGCGGGGCGGGACCTGAGGGGTTCCGCCGCCGAGGGGGCCGCTCAACAGGACACGACATATGGAGCGACGGGCGGCCTGCCCCGGCCGGGGGACGACCCCCGGCCGGATACGCCCGGCGACACCGCCACGTGAGCGCCCAGTCAGGGCCTCACTCGTACACACAGGGAGCAACCGGAATGGGTTCGGTTCGCGTAGCCATCGTCGGTGTGGGCAACTGCGCCGCATCGCTGGTGCAGGGCGTCGAGTACTACAAGGACGCCGACCCGGCGGCCAAGGTCCCCGGCCTGATGCACGTCCAGTTCGGCGACTACCACGTCAGTGACATCGAGTTCGTCGCCGCCTTCGACGTGGACGCCAAGAAGGTCGGCCTGGACCTCGCGGACGCCATCGGCGCCTCCGAGAACAACACCATCAAGATCTGCGACGTGCCGAACACCGGCGTCCAGGTCCAGCGCGGCCACACGCACGACGGTCTCGGCAAGTACTACCGCCAGACCATCGAGGAGTCCGCCGAGGCGCCGGTCGACATCGTGCAGGTCCTCAAGGACAAGCAGGTCGACGTGCTCGTCTGCTACCTGCCCGTCGGTTCCGAGGTCGCGGCGAAGTACTACGCCCAGTGCGCCATCGACGCCAAGGTCGCCTTCGTCAACGCCCTCCCGGTCTTCATCGCCGGCACCAAGGAGTGGGCGGACAAGTTCACCGAGGCCGGCGTCCCGATCGTCGGCGACGACATCAAGTCGCAGGTCGGCGCCACCATCACGCACCGCGTCATGGCGAAGCTGTTCGAGGACCGGGGCGTCGTCCTGGACCGCACGATGCAGCTGAACGTCGGCGGCAACATGGACTTCAAGAACATGCTCGAGCGCGAGCGCCTGGAGTCCAAGAAGATCTCCAAGACGCAGGCCGTCACCTCCCAGATCCCCGACCGCGACCTGGGTGCGGACAACGTCCACATCGGCCCGTCCGACTACGTCGCCTGGCTGGACGACCGCAAGTGGGCCTACGTCCGCCTCGAGGGCCGCGCCTTCGGTGACGTCCCGCTGAACCTGGAGTACAAGCTCGAGGTCTGGGACTCCCCGAACTCGGCCGGTGTCATCATCGACGCCCTGCGCGCCGCGAAGATCGCCAAGGACCGCGGCATCGGCGGCCCGATCCTGTCGGCGTCGAGCTACTTCATGAAGTCCCCGCCGGTCCAGTACTTCGACGACGAGGCCCGCGTCAACGTCGAGAAGTTCATCGCGGGCGAGGTCGAGCGCTGAGCAGTCGCTGACCCCGGTCTGCCGAGGGTCCCCGGGTCGCATGACCCGGGGACCTTTCCCGTATGTGAGGCTGTGCCCCATGGCCGTCGTCCGTGACCTGCGCGTCCTGCTGCGTCTGAAGGGGTTTCGGCGCCTGCTCGCCGTTCGTCTGCTCTCCCAGGGGGCCGACGGTGTCTACCAGGTCGCGCTCGCCACCTACGTCGTCTTCTCCCCGGAGAAACAGACCTCGCCCGCCGCGATCGCCTCCGCGATGGCGGTGCTGCTGCTTCCATACTCCCTGGTGGGTCCCTTCGCCGGGGTCCTCCTCGACCGCTGGCGCCGCCGCCAGGTCTTCCTCTACGGCAACCTGTTGCGCGCCGTGCTGGCCTCGGTGACCGCGGTGCTGATGATCGCCTCCGTCCCCGACTGGCTCTTCTACGTCTCGGCCCTCTGCGTCACGGCCGTCAACCGCTTCGTCCTCGCGGGCCTGTCCGCCGCGCTGCCCCGGGTGGTCGACGCCGAACGCCTGGTGATCGCCAACTCGCTCTCCCCGACGGCCGGCACCCTGGCCGCCACCGCGGGTGGCGGCCTCGCCTTCGTCGTACGCCTCGTGGTCTCGGACTCCGACGCCGCCGTGGTGCTGCTCGGCGCCGGCCTCTACCTGTGCGGAGCACTGGCGTCGCTGCGGATCGCCGTGGACCTGCTGGGTCCCGACCCGGCACGCGTACCGCCCAGGCTGACCTCGGCGCTCACCGGCACGGCCCGCGACCTGGTGGCGGGCGTACGTCATCTCGCCGCACCCGCCCGCCGGGAAGCGGCCTGGGCGCTCGCGGCCATGACGCTGATGCGGTTCTGCTACGGCGCCCTGCTGGTCATGCTGCTGATGCTGTGCCGGTACTCCCTGACCTCGGAGACGGAGGAGGGGCTCGCCCTGCTGGGGCTGGCGCTGGGGGTGTCCGGAGCGGGCTTCTTCGCGGCCGCGGTGGTCACCCCCTGGGCGGCGGGACGGCTGGGGCCCGGTCTCTGGATGGCCGTGTGCGCGACGGTCGCCACCGTGCTGGTACCGGCGCTGGGCCTGCCGTTCGCCACGGCGCCCCTGCTCGCCGCCGCGTTCGTGCTGGGCCTGATCACACAGGGGGCGAAGATCGCGACCGACACGGTCGTGCAGTCCTCGGTCGACGACACCTTCCGCGGACGGATCTTCTCCGTCTACGACGTGCTGTTCAACGTGGCCTTCGTCGGCGCGGCCGGGGTGGCCGCCCTCATGCTGCCGCCCGACGGCCGGTCGGTACCGCTGGTCATGACGGTCTGCGTGATCTACGGAGTGGTTGCGGCAGCTATGGCCCGGTTTGAGAGCCGACGAGTGTCACATCAGTGACACAGAGCCTCACCGGACTACAGAGTTGTCACTGGGACCCGGTAGCTTACGTGCGTCTTATCTCGCGGCATGTCCGCGACACGCACCTATTTCAGGGGGACCCCCAGTGACCACCCAGCCGCCGCCTCAGGGCAACCCGTTCGCGCAGAACCAGCCGCAGGCTCCGCAGCAGCCTCAGGGGCAGAACCCCTACGCCCAGGGGCAGCAGCCGGGCTTCCCGCAGCAGGCCGGCCAGCCCGGCTTTCCGCAGCAGGGTGCGCCGTACGCCCCTGTGCCGCCGCAGCCGGCCCGCCGCAAGCTGAGCTTCAAGACGATCAAGAACATCGTCATCGCGGTGGTCGTCGTGGGTGTCGCGGTCGGCGGTTACATCGCCAGTCGGGACGACGCCGACACGGCCGCGGTTGGCGATTGCATGCAGCGCGGCAGCACCAGCGACACCGATCCGGACCTTGAGGTCGTGGACTGCGGCGACGCGAAGGCCAAGTACGTGGTGCTGGCCAAGATTGAAGGATCCTTCTCCGCCCTCACTGCGGAGAGCAAGTGCTCGGAAGCAGCCAAGGACTTCCAGTACTCGTACACCGAGAGTGGCAGCGGCAGCGACTTCCTGCTCTGCCTGAAGGACAAGTAGGGCGCGGTCTCCCACCGCGAAGGGGCGATGTTTCACGTGAAACATCGCCCCTTCGTCTGTCCGTCACCTTCGGGTCACGACTCCTGATCGGCCCACCACTCCTTGAGCGCCGCCACCGCCGCGTCGTGCGTCATCGGCCCGTTCTCCAGACGAAGCTCCAGCATGTGCTTGTACGCCTGCCCGACGGCCGGCCCAGGGCGGATGCCGAGGATCTCCATGATCTGGTTGCCGTCCAGGTCCGGGCGGATCGAGTCCAGCTCCTCCTGCTGCTGAAGCTGCGCGATCCGTTTCTCCAGGCCGTCGTACGCACGGGAGAGAGCCGCCGCCTTGCGCTTGTTGCGCGTCGTGCAGTCCGACCGCGTCAGCTTGTGGAGACGGTCGAGCAGCGGTCCCGCGTCCCGGACATAGCGGCGGACCGCGGAGTCCGTCCACTCACCCGTGCCGTAGCCATGGAAGCGCAGATGCAGCTCGACCAGGCGTGAGACGTCCTTCACCAGCTCGTTGGAGTACTTGAGCGCGATCATGCGCTTCTTCGTCATCTTCGCCCCGACCACCTCGTGGTGGTGGAACGAGACCCTGCCGTCGTTTTCGAAGCGGCGAGTGCGCGGCTTGCCGATGTCGTGCAGCAGGGCGGCCAGGCGGAGGGTCAGGTCGGGCCCCTCGCTCTCCAGCGCCATCGCCTGCTCCAGGACGATGAGTGTGTGGTCGTAGACGTCCTTGTGCCGGTGGTGCTCGTCACGCTCCAGACGCAGGGCCGGCAGCTCGGGCAGGACCCGCGCGGCGAGGCCCGTCTCCACCAGCAGGCTCAGGCCCTTACGCGGGTGGGAGGAGAGGATGAGCTTGTTCAGCTCCTCACGGACCCGCTCGGCGGAGACGATGTCGATGCGCCCGGCCATGTCGTGCATGGCCTTGACGACCTCCGGCGCCACCTCGAAGTCGAGCTGAGCGGCGAAGCGCGCGGCCCGCATCATCCGGAGCGGGTCGTCCGAGAACGAGTCCTCGGGGGTCCCGGGAGTACGCAGAACGCGGGACGCGAGGTCGTCGAGACCGCCGTACGGGTCGATGAACGCCTTCTCCGGGAGCGCGACGGCCATCGCGTTCACCGTGAAGTCACGCCGGACGAGGTCCTCCTCGATGGAGTCGCCGTAGGACACCTCGGGCTTCCGCGAGGTGCGGTCGTACGCCTCCGACCGGTAGGTGGTCACCTCGATCTGCCAGCCGTCCTTCTGTCCCCCGACCGTGCCGAAGGCGATCCCGACCTCCCAGACCGCGTCCGCCCAGGGACGCATGATCTTCAGTACGTCCTGGGGGCGTGCGTCGGTCGTGAAGTCCAGGTCGTTGCCGAGCCGCCCGAGCAAGGCGTCCCGGACCGAACCGCCGACCAGGGCGAGCGAGAACCCGGCCTCCTGGAAGCGGCGGGCGAGATCGTCGGCGACAGGGGCGATCCGCAGCGGCTCACTCACCGTGCGGTGCTGCTCCTGGCTCAGGGCGCTGGGGCTGACTTCGTTGGCGTTCGGCACAACAGAACAGGGTACGTGGCCCGCGCGGAGACAGGCGCCTCCATAAGACGCGTACCGAATCCCCCGCTTCCGTACCGCTCCCTTTATAGGCGCACATAGCGGGAAGCCCGGCCCGGCCGCGGATCTTGTGGCGTACTCCGCGGCACTTCCCCTCGCCGCACATCGTTACCATGCGTGGACGCACATTCCGACGACCACTGATCACGACGAGGGACGGGCGAGCGCGTGGCCGAGGCGGCAGACTTCCAGGGGACCAGTGCCTCACCTGCCCGCCGGTGGCTGCGGCGCACCACGGCACTGCTCGCCGGGGCGCCGCTGCTGGCCGGCCTGGTCCAGCTGCCCGCCGCCGGGTCGGCGCACGCCGAGGAGGCGACAGCCGCCCTGGCCGACTCCGACTCGGGCTCGGTGGCCGTGGCCGTTGACTCGCTCACCCCCTCCGCGCCCACGGACGGGGACACGGTCACCGTGTCGGGCACCGTGACCAACCACGGCAAGCGGACCGTCACCGACGCCCATGTGGGCCTGCGCGTGGGCCCGCCGGTCGACACCCGCTCCTCGGTCGACGCGATCGCCAAGGACAGCGACGATCTCCAGGGGTCCATCTCCCCGGAGATCGACAACAAGTACACCGAGAAGTTCTCCGAGCTCACCCCCGGTGTCGCCGAACACTTCAACATCTCCGTGCCGGTCGACGACCTGAACCTCGGCAACGACGGTGTCTACGAATTCGCCGTCTCGCTGTCCGGTGAGACCTCCGCGCAGCCGTGGGAGCAGATCCTCGGCATCCAGCGGACCTTCCTGCCGTGGCAGCCCGACGATGCCGACACCAGGACCAAGACCACGGCGCTGTGGCCGCTCGTCTCGACGACGCACATGGCCGCCGAAACGGGACCGAACGAGGAGCAGACCCCGGTCTTCCTCAACAACGACCTGGCGAAGGAGATCTCCCCCGGCGGCCGTCTGAACCAGATGGTGACGCTGGGCAAGGACCTCGACGTCACCTGGGTGGTCGACCCGGACCTGCTGGCGTCCGTCGACGCGATGACGGGCAGCTACCGCGTCCGGAACGGGGACAAGACCACCGCCGGCACCCACCAGACGGTCGCCAAGCAGTGGCTCGCCGACCTGCAGGACGCGGTGGCCGACAAGGAGGTCGTCGCCCTCCCCTTCGCCGACCCCGACCTGGCGTCCCTGGCCCACAACGGCACGGACGTCACCGGCTCGCTGAGTCAGCTCAAGGACGCGACGGACGTCGTCGACAACACGGTCGAGCCGATCCTCCATGTGAAGCCCAACACCGACTTCGCCTGGCCCGTGGACGGCGCCGTCGACCGGTCGATCGTCAAGGTCGCCACCTCGGCGGGTGCCGACAAGGTGATCGCGCGCAGCGACAGCCTCCAGGAGACCAACGGCCTGTCCTACACACCGTCCGCCGCCCGTCCCATCGGCGGCGGCACCACGGCCGTCGTGGCGGACGCCCGGATGTCCACGGCCTTCGAGGGCGACCTGACGAGCGCGTCCGCCTCCACGCTCGCCGTGCAGCGTTTCCTCGCCCAGAGCCTCGGCCTGGGGCTCCAGACCGACAAGCAGCGCAGCGTCGTCATCGCCCCGCAGCGCATGCCCTCCGGCAGCCAGGCCCGCGCGATGGCCGAGGCGCTGCGGGCCCTCCAGAGCGGCACCTGGTCCCAGTCCCAGAAGCTGGCGGCGGCCTCCGCGGCCAAGCCGGACCCGGACGCCACCACCGCGGTTCCGGGGACCTCCTCCTACCCGTCGGCGCTGCGCAAGAAGGAGCTGCCCCGGTCGGCCTTCGTGGAGAGCGCGCGGACGCAGGACTCGTTGGACAGCTTCAAGGTCGTGCTCTCGGACCCGTCCCGGGTGGTGACCCCCTTCGGACGCGCCCTCAACCGGGAGATGTCCGTGTCCTGGCGCGGCCGGGCCGCCGAGGCGAAGTCGTTCCGCGCCGGAGTGAAGTCGTACCTCGACGGGCTGGCGGGCCGGGTCAGACTGATCGACAAGTCGGAGACGAAGCTCTCCGGCCGCAGCGCCACGATCCCGGTCACGGTGCAGAACAACCTCGTGCAGGACGTCGGCCCCTTGGTCCTGCGGCTCACCTCGACGAATCCGACCCGCCTCGAGATCGACGGCGCGGACTACGAGGAGCAGCCGATCTCGGTCTCCGGCGGCCACAGCCAGTCGGTGAAGTTCACCACGTCGGCCAAGGCCAACGGCCGGGCGACGGTGATCGCCCAGCTGTACACGAAGGACGGGCGGCCGTACGGCGAAGCGGTGACCTTCGACGTGAAGGTCACCGAGATCACGGCCACCGTGATGCTCGTCATCGGCGGCGGCGTCCTGCTGCTCGTCCTCGCCGGGTTCCGGATGTACACGCAGCGCAAGCGTGCCGCGGCCCGCGCCGCCGAGAGGGGCGAGGAGGGCGACTCCGAGGAGCCGGAGGCGTCGGAGAACTCCGAGAACGGCCCGGAGAACCCGGAGGGCCCCGAAGGACGTCTCACGGAGGAGTCCGCGGCGCCGGCCCGCGCAGGTGACCCCGAGCAGCCGAGTGACCCGACACCGGACACCGCAGCGGAAAGCACCGACCCGTCCGGCACGGGTGAGAGAGTGGACCGTTGAGGATGTCGTGGCCGGTCGGCCCGGGACGATGAGGTGGGGTAACCATGAACGCGCCGTACGACGGTGACCGCGGTCAGGCCGTGGACGGCTCGGGTCACCCCCAGGGCCCGCCGCCGGACCCCGGACAGACGCCACCGCAGCAGCCGGACATGTACCTCCAGGACGCCTACGACCAGGACCCCTACCGGGCGCAGGACCTCTCCGCCCAGGACCCGGTCTCCGAGGCGCTCTACGACCGCGCCGCGCATCCCCCTCCGCCCCCGGGCACCTACCCGCCGCAGCAGCCGCTGTACTCCCAGCCCTCGCAGTCGCCCTACGCCCCCGACCCCCGTGTCTGGGCCCCGACCCCGGCCCCCGAACCGGAGGGGCCGACGCAGTACCTGCCGTACGGCGACGATCCGCGGACCACCCAGTTCGTGGGCGTCGACGACCTGGTCGGCCAGGCCGGTGACCAGCGTCACGAGCCGGACGCCTTCGCGCACCTCTTCCGCGACCAGCAGCAGGGCGGCGGCCACCCCTCGTACGACGACCAGGCGGCCGTGCCCGCCCCGGCCCCGGAGCCGGGACCGTACGGCGGTGGGGCGGGGCCGGGTCAGTACGGCACGACGCCGGCCCCGGGACCGTACGGCGGGCAGCAGGGTCCCGGCCAGTACGGGAACACTCCGGCGCACGGACAGTACGGCGGTCCCGCCCCGGCGCAGGGACAGTACGGGAGCCCCGCGGCGCACGGACAGCACGCGGCGCCCGCGCCCGGCCAGTACGCGGTGGCACCCACGCCCGAGGCGGCCGAGGCACCCCTTCAGGAGCCCGAGCCCGCCCCTGCGGCCGCCCCGGCCGCGCCCAAGAAGGGCGGGCGCGCGGGTGGCCTGCTGAAGTCGAGCGCCGTGATGGCGGCGGGCACGATGGTGTCGCGGCTGACCGGGTTCGTCCGGTCCGCGATGATCGTTTCCGCACTGGGCCTCGCCCTGCTGGGCGAGTCCTTCCAGATCGCCTACCAGCTGCCGACGATGATCTACATCCTCACCGTCGGCGGCGGCCTCAACTCGGTCTTCGTTCCCCAGCTCGTCCGCGCCATGAAGGACGACGACGACGGTGGCGAGGCCTACGCCAACCGACTGCTGACCCTGGTCATGGTGGCCCTCGGCCTCCTCACCGCGCTGGGCATGCTGGCGGCACCACTGCTGGTGCGCGCGCTGTCGAACCCGGTCGCCTCGGACCCCGCGGCCAACGAGACGGCCGTCACCTTCACCCGGTACTTCCTGCCGTCCATCTTCTTCATGGGCGTCCACGTCGTGATGGGGCAGATCCTCAACGCCCGTGGACGGTTCGGCGCGATGATGTGGACCCCGGTCCTGAACAACATCGTCATCATCGTGACCCTCGGTATGTTCCTCTGGGTCTACGGCACGGCCGCCGACTCCGGGATGACGGTCGCGACCATCCCGCCGGAGGGCAAGCAGCTCCTGGGCATCGGCATCCTGCTCGGCCTCGTCGTCCAGGCCCTGGCGATGATCCCGTACCTGCGCGAGACCGGGTTCAGGCTCCGGCTGCGATTCGACTGGAGGGGCCACGGGCTCGGCAAGGCCGCGATGCTCGCCAAGTGGACGATCCTGTTCGTCCTCGCCAACCAGGCGGGCGCCCTGGTCGTCATCCAGCTCGCCACGGCGTCGGTCACGGACACCGACCTCGCCGGCACCGGTTACAGCGCCTACGCCAACGCCCAGCTCATCTGGGGCCTGCCGCAGGCCATCATCACCGTCTCACTGATGGCTGCCCTGCTCCCCCGCATCTCCCGCTCGGCGTCCGAGGAGGACGGGGGAGCAGTTCGCGACGACATCTCGCAGGGCTTGCGCACGACTGCCGTCGCCATCGTGCCGGTCTCCTTCGGCTTCGTCGCACTCGGCATCCCGATGTGCACGCTGATCTTCGGGTCCTCGGGCACGGGCGCGGCCACCAACATGGGCTACATGCTGATGGCCTTCGGCCTCGGTCTCATCCCGTACTCCGTGCAGTACGTCGTCCTGCGCGCCTTCTACGCCTACGAGGACACCCGGACGCCCTTCTACAACACCGTCATCGTGGCCGTGGTCAACGCCGCCGCCTCGGGCCTGTGTTACCTCCTGCTGCCCTCCCGCTGGGCCGTCGTCGGCATGGCGGCCAGCTACGGCTTGGCCTATGTGATCGGCGTGGGCATCGCCTGGCGCAGGCTGCGCACGCGGCTCGGCGGGGACCTGGACGGCGCCCGGGTGCTGCGGACCTACGCCCGGCTGTGCATCGCGTCCGTCCCGGCCGCCCTGCTCGGTGGCGCCGCCTGCTACGCGATCAGCCGCGAGCTCGGCCAGGGCGTCGTGGGTTCGTTCGCCGCGCTGCTGGCCGGCGGAGTGCTCCTCTTCGGTGTCTTCTTCGTCGCCGCCCGCCGCATGCGCATCGAGGAAGTCAACTCTCTGGTCGGCATGGTGCGCGGACGCCTGGGACGCTGAGAGCCGGGGTAGGCGCACAACCATCGTCCGCCGCCGTGTGTCGTGCATAGCGGCGGACTGTGGGCACAATTGGGTTCGGCGTCGGACGCGCGGATCGGGAGTCGGCCGACGCGCACGGAATGGGGAGGCAGGAACGACGGTGGCGGAACGGAGCACAGCTGCCGTCGACGTGGCAGACAACAGCGGCGATGAGCCGCTGACCGCACAGGCGGACCAGTCCACGGCCGACGGGGTGGCCAACAACCGGGAGCGGGACACGGACAGCGACGAGGCACAGGGGAACCCCACGAGCGAGGAATCCGGCAAGGCCTCGCCTCCCGAACTGCACAGCGGGCACAAGCTCGCCAGACGCTACCGTCTCGAAGAGTGCGTCACCCGTCTGGACGGCTTCAGCAGCTGGCGGGCCGTCGACGAGAAGCTGCGCCGCGCCGTCGGAGTCCACCTCCTTCCGGCGGACCACGCGCGAGCCCGGTCCGTACTGGCGTCGGCACGCTCGTCCGCCCTGCTCGGCGACCCCCGCTTCGTTCAGGTACTGGATGCCGTCGAGGACAACGACCTCGTCTACGTCGTGCACGAGTGGCTCCCCGATGCCACCGAGCTGACCGCGCTCCTCGCCTCCGGGCCGCTGGAGGTGTACGACGCCTACCAGATGGTCAGTCAGGTGGCGTCGGCCATGGCGGCCGCCCACCGCGAGGGCCTCGCCCATCTGCGCCTGAACCCCAACGCGGTACTGCGTACGTCGACGGGCCAGTGGCGGATCCGCGGACTCGCCGTCAACGCCGCACTGCGCGGCATCAGTTCCGACACTCCGCAGCGCACCGACACCGAGGCCATCGGCGCCCTGCTGTACGCCACGCTCACCCAGCGCTGGCCGTACGAGAGCGACGCGTACGGTCTGGCGGGTCTGCCCAAGGACATCGGGCTGATCCCGCCGGACCAGGTGCGGGCCGGTGTCCACCGCGGCCTGTCCGAACTGGCGATGCGAGCGCTCGCCAACGACGGCGCCACCGCTTCCCGTCACGAGTCCCCGTGCACCACGCCGGAAGAACTGGTGAAGGCGATCGGCGAGATGCCGCGCATCCGCCCGCCGGAGCCGGCGTACACCGCCCCGCCCCAGTACCAGCGCACGGCCTACCAGCAGGGCCCCTACGGCCGTCCGGCACCGCACCCCGGTGTCACCCAGCCCGTGCCGACACCGCCGCCCCCACTGCAGAGCCGTACCGGCAAGGCACTCAAGTGGAGCGTGTCGGCCCTGCTGATCGCCGCGCTCGGCCTCGGCAGCTGGCAGCTCGCGGACGCCCTCATGGAACGGGGCGGCAAGGCCGACAACCCGAACCAGACCCAGACGGTGGACGGCGGGGACAAGAACAACGAGCAGACCAGTCCGGTCAAGCCGATCAGCGTTCAGGGAGCCCAGGAGTATGTCGCCAGCGGCAGCGCCCAGGCGCCGCAGGACGTGACCAACACCTACGACGCCGACGCCTCCACCTTCTGGCGCACGAAGAAGTACACCGATGGTCCGAAGCTCGCGCCGTACAAGCCCGGAGTCGGCATCGTCTACGACCTCGGCTCGCCGCAGGACGTCTCGACGGCGTCGATAGGGCTCCGGTACACAGGCGATCACACAACCGTGCACTTCTATGCCACCGATTCGCTGTCGCCCTCGACCGGAGTCGACGGCATGACGGAGATCGCCAGTGCCACCACGACCGGCTCCTCACTCACGGCGAAGGCGTCGAAGCCCGTCAAGACGCGGTACGTCCTGCTGTGGATGACCGACGTCCCGAACGCGCCGTCCGACGGCTACAGCGGTGCCGGCTACAAGCAGGCGATCACCGACGTGACCTTCAAGGGCTGAGGGTCCTCCGAGGAAAGGGGGAGGAGGCCGATGGCAGATGACACCGCGCACGACGGCATCAGCGATCAAGCCCTCCTCGCCCGCCACGTCGAGGGCGACCCCGACGCCTTCGGCGAGCTCGTGCGGCGTCACCGCGACCGTCTCTGGGCCGTGGCCCTGCGGACGCTGGGGGATCGCGAGGAGGCCGCTGACGCCGTCCAGGACGCGCTCGTCTCCGCCTACCGGGCCGCGCACACCTTCCGCGGACAGGCGGCCGTCACGACCTGGCTGCACCGGATCACGGTGAACGCCTGTCTGGACCGAGTCCGCAAGGCCGCCTCCCGGAAGACCGCGCCCGTCGACGACACCGAGCGCCTGGAGCAGCTTCTGGAGCCGCACGAGTCGGCCTCCGCTCCCGCCGAGCGCAATGATCTGCACCGCCAGCTGCTGGAGGCCCTGGACACGCTGCCGGTCGACCAGCGGGCCGCTCTCGTGCTCGTCGACATGCAGGGCTACCCCGTCGCGGAGGCCGCCCGTGTCCTCGACGTACCGGCCGGAACGATCAAGAGCCGGTGCGCCCGGGGCAGAGCCCGGCTCCTGCCGCTGCTCACCCACCTGCGCCCGGACGGCAGCGGCGAGGGCAGGAAGCCCGGCTCGGAACGGAACCGGACGCAGGGGGCATCCGTCCCACCCGCAGCAGGACCGTCGGAAGCAACGCCGTCGGAGGCCGGGCCGAGCGATTCAACCGCAGTGAAGGGCGGAGGTGGACGAGCATGACGTCGTCGACGACAGACATGACCGGTCACCCTGACGTCGCGGAGATCGCCGACCTCGCCGAAGGCATCCTGCCGTCCGCACGGACCGCCGACGTACGACAGCACCTGGAGAACTGCGCGCTCTGCGCGGACGTCTACGCGTCGCTGGGGGAGATCCAGGGTTTGCTCGGCGCCCTGCCGTCCCCCGACCGCATGCCGGACGACGTGGCCGCCCGTATCGACGCCGCCCTGGCAGCCGAGACTCTGCCGGGTGTCCCCGACGGTGCGCGTGTTTCACGTGAAACATCGGCATCGGTCGACCGACCCGTCGGGCAGGCTCGCTCTTCCTCCACCGGCCCCGGCCGCAAGGACCGCCGCCGGGGCGGGCGGCGACGGATCGCTGTACTCGGTGCCGTGGCCGCCGCGGCCGCCATCGGAATCGGCTCGGTCATCGTGTCCTCCCTCACTGGTGAGAACCCTTCCGGCAACACCGCCCATGAGCAGCAGACCGCAGTCGCGGACACCTTCTCCGAGGACCGACTCAAGGACAAGGTCACCAACCTCATCGCGGACGGGGGCACCCAGAACGGGTCCCGTACACCGCGCAGCTTCGGCATGGAGTCCGAGAACGGTGGCGAGACCACCGAGAACCATGTCTTCAAGCAGCCGACCGTTCCAGAGTGCGTCCAGAACGGGATCGGCCGCGACGACGCGGCGATCGCCACGGAGCCGGGCGTCTACCAGGGCAAGGAAGCACTGCTGGTGGTACTGCCCGACGTCGCCCACGACACCCGGGTCACCGCCTACATCGTCGAGGCGGCGTGTGTGGATCAGCCCGCGGTCGGCAAGGCCAAGATCCTTCTGAAGCACTCCTACGCACGTCCGTAGCGTTCGGACGTTCCACCCCGCCACGTGGCCCGGTCCGGACGCCGTGTGCCCGGGCACAGCGGGAATGCGCGCCCCGTAGGATCCGTTAGGTGGGGTGAGAGTTCCGAGTGCAGCTCCACCCGGCCCTGAAGACGCAGTCCAGAGACGAGGAATGAAGCCGTGAGCGACGTCCGAAACGTGATCATCATCGGCTCCGGGCCCGCCGGCTACACGGCGGCGCTCTACACCGCGCGAGCGTCGCTGAAGCCGCTGGTGTTCGAGGGTGCCGTCACCGCGGGCGGAGCGCTGATGAACACCACCGAGGTGGAGAACTTCCCCGGCTTCCAGGACGGCATCATGGGCCCCGAGCTCATGGACAACATGCGGGCCCAGGCGGAGCGCTTCGGTGCCGAGCTGATCCCGGACGACGTCGTGGCCGTCGACCTCAGCGGTGAGATCAAGACCGTCACCGACACCGCGGGAACGGTCCACCGGGCCAAGGCCGTCATCGTCACCACCGGTTCTCAGCACCGCAAGCTCGGCCTGCCGAACGAGGACGCACTGTCGGGTCGCGGTGTCTCCTGGTGCGCGACCTGTGACGGCTTCTTCTTCAAGGACCAGGACATCGCCGTGATCGGCGGAGGCGACACCGCGATGGAGGAGGCCACGTTCCTCTCCCGCTTCGC
The DNA here is from genome assembly GCF_002939385.1 of Streptomyces sp. MH60. Lineage (GTDB taxonomy): Bacteria > Actinomycetota > Actinomycetes > Streptomycetales > Streptomycetaceae > Streptomyces. The sequence goes on from NZ_MULI01000033.1 coordinate 38,857, forward strand.
GAAGTCCGTGACGATCGTCCACCGCCGGGACACCCTGCGCGCCTCCAAGGCGATGCAGGAGCGTGCCTTCGCCGACCCGAAGATCACGTTCGTCTGGGACAGCGAGGTCGCCGAGGTCCAGGGCGAGCAGAAGCTGGCGGGTCTGAAGCTGCGCAACGTCAAGACCGGCGAACTCTCTGATCTTCCGGTGACCGGCCTGTTCATCGCGATCGGCCACGACCCGCGCACCGAGCTCTTCAAGGGCCAGCTCGACCTGGACCCGGAGGGCTACCTGAAGGTCGACGCGCCCTCGACCCGCACCAACCTGACGGGTGTCTTCGGGGCCGGTGACGTGGTCGACCACACCTACCGACAGGCGATCACCGCTGCGGGCACCGGCTGCTCCGCCGCTCTCGACGCCGAGCGTTACCTCGCCGCCCTCAGTGACGAGGACAAGGCGGAGCCCGAGAAGACCGCCGTCTGACCACCCCATCCCCCGCACCAACCATTTAAGGAGCCCGCCGTGGCCGGCACCCTGAAGCATGTGACCGACGACTCCTTCGAGCAGGACGTCCTCAAGAACGACAAGCCCGTCCTGGTGGACTTCTGGGCCGCCTGGTGCGGTCCGTGCCGCCAGATCGCGCCGTCCCTCGAAGCGATTGCCGCCGAGTACGGCGACAAGATCGAGATCGTCAAGCTGAACATCGACGAGAACCCGGGTACGGCTGCCAAGTACGGCGTCATGTCTATCCCGACCCTGAACGTCTACCAGGGCGGCGAGGTCGCCAAGACCATCGTCGGTGCGAAGCCGAAGGCCGCGATCGTCCGCGACCTTGAGGACTTCATCGCCGACTGACGATCGACGACTGACGTTTCACGTGAAACACGAATGGGCCGACCCGACCGGGTCGGCCCATTCGGATTACTGCCCTCTCCGGTGCCGTCACTACAGCGGACGCAACGCCGGTTCCTTCTGAACGGCACCCAGCAGGCGGTCCAGCGCCATCTCCACGTCTTCCTTCCAGGACAGCGTGGACCGCAGATCCAGCCGCAGTCGCGGATGCCGGGCATGCGGCCGGACCGTCTTGAAACCCACCGCCAGGAGATGGTCCGCCGGCAGGACACAGGCAGGCTCCTTCCAGCGAGCGTCACCGAACGCCTCGATCGCTTTGAAGCCACGGCGCAGGAGATCCTTGGCGACCGTCTGAACCATCACCCGGCCCAGACCCTGGCCCTGGTACCCCGGCATCACGAACGCCGTCATCAGCTGGACCGCGTCGGGAGAGACCGGACTGGTGGGGAAAGCTGCCGAGCGCGGTACATACGCAGGGGGAGCGTAGAGAACGAAACCCACCGGGACGTCATCGACGTAGACCACCCGGCCGCAGGATCCCCAGTCCAGCAGAACGGCGGAGATCCAGGATTCCTTCTCCAGGGCCGGCGTGCCCGCCCTTACCGCGGCCTCGCCACTGACGGGGTCCAGTTCCCAGAAGACGCACGAGCGACAGCGTTGGGGAAGGTCCTGAAGGTTGTCCAGCGTGAGCGGTACGAGCCGGCGCCCCATGAAGGCTGTTCCTCGCTTCCTTCCCCTGCCGCGTCGCGGGCGGCTGTCAGAGCGCTCCGTTCCCTGAGCAGGCTGCCGATGAACCCACCGACCGCGCCCAGCCCCAAGCCCGCGCTCACCAATTCGGTACGGCTCATCGTTCGCATGGCCCCTGCCTTCCTCTCAGAGGTACTGCCAGGTGACAACGCCATCTCGATCGCATCGTATCCACGATGCGGTGGCCCCGACACCGACGCAAAGCAAAGGGCGGGCCGTGTTCCGGTATGCACCGGACACGGCCCGCCCTTGAGACTGCCGAAGCACCCTTGAGTGCTCCCTCTACCAGGACATCAGGACCCGGACATCAGGACTCGACGTCCCCGTCCTCGTCCTCGCCCTCCAGGAGCCCCTTCTGCAGTACCGGGCCTTCGCCGGGGGCGAGACTTCCGAGGATCCGCTCAAGGTCCTCCATGGAGGCGAACTCGACGGTGATCTTGCCCTTCTTCTGTCCCAGGTCCACCTTCACGCGCGTCTCAAAGCGGTCCGAGAGCCGCGTCGCCAGGTCAGAGAGCGCCGGGGACACCAGAGAGCCGGCCCTCGGGCCCTTGGCCCGCTGCGGTTTCTGCGGCCGTGAACCCATCAGGGTCACGATCTCCTCGACCGACCGCACCGAGAGCCCTTCGGCCACGATGCGATGCGCCAGCCGGTCCTGCTCCTCCGGGTCGTCCACGGACAGCAAGGCTCGCGCATGCCCCGCGGAGAGTACGCCTGCCGCCACCCGGTTCTGCACCTTCGGGGAGAGCTTCAGCAGACGCAGCGTGTTGGACACCTGCGGGCGGGAGCGACCGATGCGGTCAGCCAGCTGGTCGTGCGTGCAGTTGAAGTCCTTCAGCAGCTGGTCGTAGGCGAACGCCTCCTCCAGCGGGTTCAGCTGAGCGCGGTGCAGGTTCTCCAGGAGTGCGTCCAGGAGGAGCTTCTCGTCCTCCGTCGCCCGCACGATCGCCGGGATGGCGTCCAGCTCCAGCTCGCGGCAGGCACGGAAGCGGCGCTCACCCATGATGAGCTCATAGCGCCCGGGCTCCGTCGGCCGGACGACAACCGGCTGGAGGAGACCGACCTCCCTGATGGAGGTGACGAGCTCGGCCAGCGCGTCGTCGTCGAAGTCCTTGCGCGGCTGCTTCGGGTTCGGCGTGATGGCGTCGAGGGGAACCTCGGCGAAGTGCGCCCCCATGGGCGGCCGGAGTCCGTCCATGCCCGACGCTGCGATCGGCTCTTCTGTTTCACGTGAAACATGCGCCAGCGTGGCCACCTTCGCCGCGGCCACTCCGCGCTCGTTCGGCAGCAGCGGCATCGTCCCGGGGGACGCGGAGGCCGCGGTACCCAACGCCGCCGAGGCAACCGACTTCTCGGTCGGGGCGTTGGGGATCAGTGCGCCCAGACCACGGCCCAACCCCCTCCGTCGCTCACTCACTGGATCCCCTCCACCATGCTCGGATCATTCTGGGCGCCGAGGTGAGCGTGGGTGGCGTCGTAGTTGACGCCCACGCCCTTCAGCGCGATCTCACGGGCCGCCTCCAGATAGGAGAGGGCTCCACTTGATCCTGGATCGTAGGTCAGTACCGTCTGCCCGTAGCTCGGGGCCTCGGAGATACGGACCGAGCGAGGGATGCTCGTCCGGAGCACCTCCTCGCCGAAGTGACTGCGCACCTCATCAGCGACCTGCGACGCGAGCCGCGTCCGCCCGTCGTACATGGTGAGGAGAATCGTCGACACATGCAGCGTGGGGTTGAGATGTCCACGTACCAGGTCGACGTTGCGCAGCAGCTGTCCCAGTCCTTCCAGGGCGTAGTACTCGCACTGGATCGGGATCAGCACCTCCTGGCCCGCGACGAGAGCATTGACGGTCAGCAGGCCCAGAGAGGGCGGGCAGTCGATGAGGATGTAGTCCAGCGGCTGTTCGTATGCCGTGATCGCCCGCTGGAGACGGCTCTCGCGTGCGACCAGAGAGACCAGTTCGATCTCCGCACCGGCGAGATCGATCGTGGCAGGCGCACAGAACAAGCCCTCGACATCGGGGACCGGCTGGACCACTTCCGATAGCGGTCGGCTCTCGACCAGCACGTCGTAGATGGAGGGGACATCGGCGTGATGGTCGATGCCCAGCGCGGTAGAGGCGTTGCCCTGCGGGTCGAGGTCGACGACCAGGACTCTCGCGCCGTGCAGGGCGAGTGACGCGGCAAGATTGACGGTCGTCGTCGTCTTGCCCACACCGCCCTTCTGGTTGGCCACGACCATGACCCGGGTCTGCTCGGGTCGCGGCAGCCCCTCGCCGGCGCGGCCCAGAGCCTCGACGGCGAGTTGGGCAGCACGACCGATCGGAGTGTCGTCCATCGGAGGCGGTGTTTCACGTGAAACATCCGCTCCCATCGACTCGGTACGGGGACCGGGGACCGGATCGGTCATCGGTCCCGCGATATTGGCGTCGGACCGCAAGGATTCACTCTCCTCGACTTCAGGCTCGCAATGAACAGAGCCTCCCATGCCTTCGGGGTCATGAACCAGTGAGGCCTGGTCTTCTGTGGAGAAATCCACCTCTGTGGACAACTCCGTACCCTCTCTGAGCGACCCGAGAGGCTTTCGATCGCGGGGGTCGGCCGCGGCGCGGCCGCGACTGATGATGCCGTGCAGCAGTGAGCGACGTTTCACGTGAAACACGATGCACAGCTGCCGATGCCGAACTGCCGCGACACTCCGGCATGCGGAGGCAGGGCAGCTTGTGTGGAGTACGGCGGACCATCACGGCAACCATGAACCGCCTCGGGCCGCTATCCGCGACGTCGGCGCGTCCGTCCGGTCCGGGCGGCCTTGGCCCGCTTGGCGGCGAAGCGCACGCCACCGGGGCTCTCGCCGACCTCGACCCGCACCACGGTGGACATCGGGTCAACGACACCCTCTCCGACGTGAAGGATGGACGTCTCCTCCGCACCGAGCTTGCTCAGCGCCGCGGTCGCCGCCTTCAGCTCCTCCTCGGCCGCGTCGCCCTTGAGGGCGAGCATCTCGCCGTACGGGCGCAGCAGCGGGATGCCCCAGGCGGCGAGACGGTCCAAGGGAGCAACGGCGCGTGCCGTCACCACGTGCACCGGCGGCAGCTTGCCCATGACCTCCTCGGCCCGGCCCCGCACAACGGTCACATGGTCCAGGCCCAGCAGCTCCACGACCTCGGTCAGGAAGTTCGTGCGGCGCAGCAGCGGCTCGAGAAGGGTGATCTTCAGATCCTCGCGTACCAGTGCCAGCGGGATCCCGGGCAGGCCGGCGCCCGAGCCGACGTCGCACACCGTCACTCCCTCGGGCACGACCTCGGAGAGCACCGCGCAGTTCAGCAGGTGCCGCTCCCAGAGCCGGGGCACTTCACGCGGACCGATCAGCCCGCGCTTCACCCCCGCCTCGGCGAGCAGTTCCGCATAGCGGACCGCGTCCGCGTAGCGATCACCGAACACGTCACGTGCCTGCTCGGGTACAGGGGGGAGCTCCGCTGCCTCCGACACGGGGACCGTCCTTCCGTACGGCACCGACGCACCGGGCGTCGGTACCAGAACCACCAGAACTATCAGGCTGACAAAATTCGGCCCCGCCTGCGCAACAGACGGGGCCGGAGAACGAGAGAACCGATCAGGCGGGAAGCACGACGACGAAGCGCTCAGGCTCCTCGCCCTCGGACTCACTGCGCAGTCCGGCGGCCTTGACCGCGTCGTGCACGACCTTGCGCTCGAAGGGCGACATCGGCTTCAGCCGCACGGACTCGCCGCTGCTCCTGACCTCGGCCGCGGCCTTGGCGCCCAGCTCGGACAGCTCAGCGCGCTTGTCGGCGCGGTAACCCGCGATGTCGAGCATCAGCCGGCTGCGGTCGCCGGTCTCCCGGTGCACGGCGAGACGGGTGAGCTCCTGCAGAGCCTCCAGCACCTCACCGTCCCGGCCGACCAACTTCTGCAGGTCCCTGCTCTGGCTGTCGCTGATGATCGAGACGGAGGCACGGTCGGCCTCGACGTCCATGTCGATGTCGCCGTCGAGGTCGGCGATGTCGAGCAAACCCTCCAGGTAGTCCGCGGCGATCTCGCCCTCCTGCTCGAGGCGGGTGAGGGTGTCTGCACCCTCGGCAGCGGCGGAGGTGGTGCCTTCCGTCACGGGATGGACTCCTTCTTACTTCTTCGACGGGGACTTGGGCCGCTGCGGGCCCTTGCGCTGTCCGGACTGGGCCTTGCTGCGGCCACCGCCGCCGGACTTCTGAGCCGGCTTCTTGGCACCGGCGGCAGGCTTGGCGTCCTGCTTGCCGGCCGGTTCGGGGTCCTGCGGCTCGTCCGACTTGGTCAGCGACGTCTTCGGCTCGGCCTCACCGGCGGGCTTGGCCTGGCGCTGCGACTTGCTCTGCCGCTTGGGCTGCTGGCGCTTGGGCTGAGCCGTGGTCGTCACGGTCGAACCGTCCGCGCTCTGGGCGTCCACCGCGGCGTCGTTCTTCACCACGGTGCCGTCGGCCTGGGCGGCCAGGCCCGACTTGTTCAGACCGTTGATGAACTTGCGCTCGGCCTCGTTGCGGTCCCGGCCCTTGGCGACGATGGCCTTCACGATGGCCTTCTGGCCCCGGCCACGGATCTTGCCGTGCTCGGTGACGCTCTTGTGCAGCCGCTCCAGGTAGGAGGCCTGCGCCTTGGAACCCGGCGTCGGGTTGTTGCGGATGACGTACATCTGCTGGCCCATGGTCCACACGTTGGTGGTCAGCCAGTAGACGAGGACACCGACGGGGAAGTTGATACCGAAGACGGCGAACATGACCGGGAAGACGTACATCAGCATCTTCTGCTGCTGCATGAACGGCGTCTTCACCGAGGTGTCGACGTTCTTGGTCATCAGCTGGCGCTGGGTGAAGAACTGCGACGCCGACATCAGCACGATCATGACCGCGGTGACGACCCGGACGTCCGTCAGCGAGGCTCCGAGGGATTCCACCTTGGACGCGCCGTCGGTGAACTTCGCGGCCAGCGGGGCCCCGAAGATGTGCGCCTTCTGGGCGCTCTCCAGCAGAGGCTGGTTGATCTTGCCGATGGTGTCGCCGGACGCGATGCCGTTGAGCACGTGGTACAGGGCGAAGAAGAACGGGGACTGCGCCAGGATGGGAAGGCACGAGGAGAGCGGGTTGGTACCCGTCTCCTTGTACAGCTTCATCATCTCTTCGGACTGACGCTGCTTGTCGTTCTTGTAGCGCTCCTGGATCTTCTTCATCTCCGGCTGGAGCGTCTGCATCCCGCGCGTCGCCTTGATCTGCTTCACGAAGAGCGGGATCAGGCAGATACGGATGAGGATCACCAGGGACACGATGGACAGGCCCCAGGCCCATCCGGTGTCAGGTCCGAAGATCGCCCCGTACACCGTGTGGAACTGGACGATGACCCAGGAGACGGGCCAGGTGATAAAGCTGAAGAGGCTGGCAATCGTGTCCACTAATCATGCTCCTTGGGCATGGGGCGAGGTCTCTGCGGCCGGGCCCGAAGGACGGGACGGGCTCGGATGAGCAGGTCCTCCTTCGGTGGCCGGTTCGGCGGCGGAGGTCCCGCCCTTGCGTGCCCGCCAGGCGGCACGCAGCATTTCGTGCCACCGCGGGCGCTTGCGCGGCGGAACATGGTCCACGCCGCCCGGCGACCACGGATTGCACCGCAGGATGCGCCAGGCGGTGAGCGCGGTGCCCTTGACGGCTCCGTGCCGGTCAATGGCCGTGTAGCCGTAGTGGGAACACGACGGGTAGTACTTGCACACCGGCCCCAGCAGCGGACTGATCGTCCACTGGTAGAGCTTGATCAGAGCCAGCAACGGGTACTTCATCGCGCGCCCCCTCCCAGCAGCCGCTCCAGGGCGGCGTCCAGGTCTCGGGCCAGCTGTGCATGGTCGGCGTCACCCGCACCGGGCAGCGCTCGTACGACTACCAGGCTACCGGGGGGCAACAGGTCGATCCGGTCGCGCATCAGATGGCGAAGCCTGCGCTTCACCTTGTTGCGCACGACCGCACCGCCCACGGCTTTGCTCACGACGAAACCCGCACGTGTCCGGGGAGCGCTCTCCCCAGGCGCGTGCGGGTCCGTGGCACCGCTTCGAAGGTGGACGACGAGGGCCGGGCGGCCGGCCCGGCGTCCCCGTCGTACCGCGGTCGCGAAGTCCTCGCGCCGCCTCAGCCGGTTCTCGGTGGGCAGCACGATGTCATGACCTGACCGGGATCAGGCGGACAGACGGGCGCGACCCTTGCTGCGGCGGGTCGCGAGGATCGCGCGGCCGGCACGGGTACGCATACGCAGCCGGAAACCGTGGGTCTTCGCACGGCGGCGGTTGTTCGGCTGGAAGGTGCGCTTGCTCACTCGGGGGCTCCAGAAAGATTCGGGTGTTGGCGGGGTGCCGTCCTGGCTGTCACCGTGCGCCCACGAGTAGCTCGCGTTACGCCCGAGTGCACCGCTTTTCGATCACCTTGGACGTGACCTGTGCCCATCGGAGGCAGGCGGCAGCAGCCATCGACAACTCGACCTGGTTACGGTACGTGCGACTGCGCCATTCGGTCAAACCAGCGGTGACCGGGAGACACTTGTCCACAGGCTGGGGACAACAACTTGAACCCTACCCGTCGCGCTGACTACCGTGACTGGACTCCGATTCGTTCCCTTATCCCTGCCCCACCCGAGTTTCATCCCGACCCGTCCCCGAATCACACCTTCGAGGGACTCGTGAGAGAGCGTGCCCTGTGGCTGACGTACCTGCCGATCTTGCCGCAGTGTGGCCACGCGTATTGGAGCAACTTCTCGGGGAGGGCCGCGGGCAGGGTGTCGAGTCGAAGGACGAGCACTGGATCCGGCGCTGCCAGCCGCTCGCGCTGGTCGCCGACACCGCCCTGCTCGCCGTACCGAACGAATTTGCGAAGGGCGTACTGGAGGGCCGTCTCGCCCCGATCGTCAGCGAGACCCTCAGCCGCGAGTGCGGGCGCCCGATCCGCATCGCGATCACCGTCGACGACACCGCGGGGGAGCCCGCCGGGCCCGCTCCGCAGGCGCCCCAAGCGCCGCCCTCCCGACCCCAGCCCCGCTACGAGGAGCCCGAGCTCCCCGCTCCCGGACAGGGCGGCGGCCGCGAGGAGTACCGCGACGAGTACGAGGGGTACGGCCGCCACCGCGCCGACCAGCTCCCCACCGCCCGGCCCGCCTACCCGCAGGAGTACCAGCGCCCCGAGCCCGGCTCCTGGCCCCGCCCCGCGCAGCAGGACGACTACGGCTGGCAGCAGCAGCGCCTCGGCTTCCCGGAACGGGACCCCTACGCGTCCCCGTCGCAGGAGCCGTACGGCCAGGAGCCGCCGCCGTACTCCCACGAGTCCCACAGCCCGTACCAGCAGGACTACCGGCAGCAGCCCCCGGAACGCTCCTCGTACGACACCCAGCGCGGCGAGTACGAGCAGTCCCGGAACGACTACGACAAGTCCCGCGGCGACTACGAACAGTCCCGGGGTGAATACGACAGTCCGCGCGGGGACTACGACCAGCAGCGCGGCGACTACGAGAAGCGCGGCCCGCGCCGTGAGCTGCCCGATCCCCCGCCCGGGTCCGGGCACGTCCACCGCGGCGGCCCGGTCGGCCCCGGACCCGCCACCGGGGCGCCCGGGCCGCTGGCCGCGCAGCCCGCGCCGGCGACCGGCCCCGGCGAGCCGACCGCCCGCCTGAACCCGAAGTACCTCTTCGACACCTTCGTCATCGGCGCCTCCAACCGCTTCGCCCACGCGGCGGCCGTCGCCGTCGCCGAGGCACCCGCGAAGGCCTACAACCCCCTGTTCATCTACGGGGAGTCGGGACTCGGCAAGACCCACCTGCTGCACGCCATCGGGCACTACGCGCGCAGCCTCTACCCGGGCACGCGCGTGCGCTACGTCAGCTCGGAGGAGTTCACCAACGAGTTCATCAACTCCATCCGCGACGGCAAGGGCGACAGCTTCCGCAAGCGCTACCGCGAGATGGACATCCTGCTCGTCGACGACATCCAGTTCCTCGCGGACAAGGAGTCGACGCAGGAGGAGTTCTTCCACACCTTCAACACCCTCCACAACGCCAACAAGCAGATCGTGCTCTCCAGCGACCGGCCGCCCAAGCAGCTGGTGACGCTGGAGGACCGGCTCCGCAACCGCTTCGAGTGGGGCCTGATCACCGACGTCCAGCCGCCGGAGCTGGAGACGCGCATCGCGATCCTGCGCAAGAAGGCGGTCCAGGAGCAGCTCAACGCCCCGCCGGAGGTGCTGGAGTTCATCGCCTCGCGGATCTCCCGCAACATCCGCGAGCTGGAGGGCGCGCTGATCCGGGTGACGGCGTTCGCGTCGCTCAACCGGCAGCCGGTGGACCTGGGACTCACCGAGATCGTCCTCAAGGACCTGATCCCCGGCGGCGAGGACTCGGCGCCCGAGATCACGTCCACGGCCATCATGGGCGCGACCGCTGACTACTTCGGCCTCACGATCGAGGACCTGTGCGGCACCTCGCGCGGGCGGGCGCTCGTGACGGCCCGGCAGATCGCCATGTACCTGTGCCGCGAGCTGACGGACCTCTCGCTGCCGAAGATCGGCGCGCTGTTCGGCGGCCGGGACCACACCACGGTGATGCACGCCGACCGGAAGATCCGCAATCTGATGGCCGAGCGGCGCTCGATCTACAACCAGGTGACCGAGCTGACCAACCGCATCAAGAACGGCTGACGGCCGCCGGCACCGGCTACGAAGGCGCCTCCGGGACCCCCGGGGGCGCCTTTCGCGTGTCTCCCGCGCGTCCCCGCGTCTCCACCGGCTCGTACGGCTGTCCTGGCCGCTGTTCGAATACCTGCCGGGTTACGGGCGTCCTCCACAGATTGGGCCAGTTTTTTCCGTCCACACCTTGGGGACTGGGAAGTTGTCCCGATCCTGTCCACAGGCCAGGCTGGTGAGGGATCATCAGGGCAGGTCAGCTCCCTGTGGATTCGTGGACGAACGATCTCCACAGGCTGTGGACAAAGAAATGATCCACAGGCTGTGCGTCCGGTTGTCCACGGGCAACCCACAGGATGGACGCGGTTGTCCCCAGCGATCCCCAGCTTCTCCACATGCCTGTCCACTGTTCGGCAACGTGACGCGCCCTGTCACCGCGTCGAGTGAAAGGCGTCACACCGGGCTGCCTGGTTGGGCTGTGGGAAACGTGGGTAAAGCTGGGGACGGCGCTGGGGAGAAGTCGCCTCTCCCTGTGCACGGTGTGTGCAGAACTTTCTGTTCTCCACAGAAGGGCCCGGTTGTCCACCGGCTCCGCCCACAGGCCCGGTGGACAAAATTCCCGGCCTGACCTGGGCAAACGAGGTTATCCACGGTATCCACAGGCCCTACTACTACTGACGACTAGAGAGAGTGCGGAATTCGTTTCGAAGCGGGTCCTGTGCACAACTCGCTCTCTCGAGCCCGACCGCCCCTCGTCACGACTTGACCCCGAACGGCACCTACTGTCAGTGGGGTGCGTCAGACTGGTCCCCGGTGTTCTGCCCCTCACAGCGGCGGACGACACCGGTCAGACGACGAAGGCGAAGCAGGGCGAGCAGCGCCGGCAACAGCAGGAGGCGGCAACAGTGAAGATCCGGGTGGAACGCGACGTACTCGCGGAGGCAGTGGCCTGGGCGGCTCGCAGCCTCCCGGCCCGTCCGCCGGCGCCGGTCCTCGCGGGCCTGCTGCTGAAGGCCGAGGAGGGGCAGCTGAGCCTGTCCAGCTTCGACTACGAGGTCTCGGCGCGGGTGTCGGTCGAAGCGGAGATCGAGGAGGAGGGCACGGTCCTCGTCTCGGGCCGGCTGCTCGCGGACATCTCCCGCGCCCTCCCCAACCGGCCGGTGGAGATTTCCACAGACGGTGTACGGGCGACGGTGGTCTGCGGCTCCTCGCGGTTCACCCTCCACACCCTGCCGGTGGAGGAGTACCCGGCGCTGCCGCAGATGCCGGAGGCGACGGGCACGGTCCCCGGCGAGGTCTTCGCCTCGGCCGTGCAGCAGGTGGCCATCGCCGCGGGCCGCGACGACACGCTGCCCGTGCTGACCGGTGTGCGCATCGAGATCGAGGGCGACTCGGTGACGCTGGCCTCCACCGACCGCTACCGCTTCGCGGTCCGCGAGTTCCTGTGGAAGCCGGAGAACCCGGACATCTCCGCGGTCGCCCTGGTGCCCGCCAAGACGCTCCAGGACACCGCCAAGGCGCTGACCAGCGGTGACCAGGTGATCCTGGCGCTGTCCGGGTCGGGCGCGGGCGAGGGCCTGATCGGTTTCGAGGGCGCGGGCCGCCGGACGACGACGCGTCTGCTGGAGGGCGACCTCCCGAAGTACAAGACGCTCTTCCCGACGGAGTTCAACAGCGTCGCGGTGATCGAGACCGCCCCCTTCGTGGAGGCCGTCAAGCGCGTGGCCCTGGTCGCCGAGCGCAACACCCCGGTGCGGCTCAGCTTCGAGCAGGGCGTGCTCATCCTGGAGGCTGGCTCCAGTGACGACGCACAGGCTGTGGAAAGGGTCGACGCCCAGCTGGAGGGCGACGACATCTCGATCGCCTTCAACCCGACCTTCCTGCTGGACGGCCTGAGCGCGATCGACTCCCCGGTCGCCCAGCTGTCCTTCACCACGTCCACGAAGCCCGCCCTGCTCAGCGGCAAGCCCGCGGTGGACGCCGAGGCGGACGAGGCCTACAAGTACCTGATCATGCCGGTGCGGCTGAGCGGCTGAGCAAGGCCGCCGCACCGTTGGTCGCTGTCCACAGGGTGGGGACGAACCCGCAGGTGAGGGCGTACGTCTGAGCGCGTATGCCCACAGCTGTGCACGGGCGTGCGGGTTTAGGCTCGACGCGGGTACGAAAGTGCCGCGGCACGCATCCGGCGGGTTCGGAGGTGCCGCCTTGCCACCTCGCACACCTAAGGAACGCAACTGATGGAGCTCGGTCTCGTCGGCCTCGGCAAGATGGGCGGCAACATGCGCGAGCGGATCCGCCGCGCGGGCCACACCGTCGTCGGATACGACCGCAATCCGGACCTCGCCGACGTCCACAGCCTGGAAGAGCTTGTGGGCAAGCTCAGCGCACCGCGCGTGGTGTGGGTGATGGTCCCGGCAGGCGAGGCCACCCAGGCCACCGTCGACCGGCTCGGCGAGCTGCTGGAGCCCGGCGACGTCGTCGTGGACGGCGGCAACTCCCGCTGGACGGACGACGAGAAGCACGCCGAGGAGCTGGCGGCCAAGGGCATAGGCTTCGTCGACTGCGGCGTCTCCGGCGGCGTCTGGGGCCTGGAGAACGGTTACGCGCTGATGTACGGCGGCGACGCCGAGAACGTCGCCAAGGTGCAGCCGGTCTTCGACGCCCTCAAGCCGGAGGGCGACTTCGGTGCCGTGCACGCCGGAAAGGTGGGCGCGGGCCACTTCGCGAAGATGGTCCACAACGGCATCGAGTACGCCATGATGCAGGCCTACGCCGAGGGCTGGGAGCTGCTGGAGAAGGTCGACTCCGTGGACAACGTCCGCGAGGTCTTCCGCTCCTGGCAGGAGGGCACCGTCATCCGCTCCTGGCTCCTCGACCTGGCCGTCAACGCCCTCGACGACGACGAGCACCTGGACGGGCTCCGGGGTTATGCACAGGACTCCGGTGAGGGACGCTGGACTGTGGAGGCGGCGATCGACAACGCGGTGCCGCTGCCCGCGATCACGGCCTCCCTCTTCGCGCGGTTCGCGTCCCGGCAGGACGACTCGCCGCAGATGAAGATGATCGCCGCGCTGCGGAACCAGTTCGGCGGCCACGCGGTCGAGAAGAAGTAGGCACCACCAGTTGGGGAGGTCGGCGAACGACCATGCACGTCACGCATCTGTCGCTGGCCGACTTCCGTTCGTACGCCCGGGTCGAGGTGCCCCTGGACCCGGGCGTCACCGCTTTCGTCGGCCCGAACGGGCAGGGCAAGACCAACCTGGTCGAGGCGGTCGGCTACCTGGCCACCCTCGGCAGCCACCGGGTCTCCTCCGACGCCCCCCTGGTGCGCATGGGCGCCGAGCGGGCCGTGATCCGCGCCCAGGTCCGGCAGGGCGAGCGGCAGCAGCTGATCGAGCTGGAGCTGAACCCGGGCAGGGCCAACCGCGCCCGTATCAACCGGTCCTCGCAGGTCAGACCGCGTGACGTGCTCGGCATCGTGCGCACCGTGCTGTTCGCGCCGGAGGACCTCGCGCTGGTCAAGGGCGACCCCGGTGAGCGGCGCCGTTTCCTGGACGAGCTGATCACCGCACGCTCCCCGCGGATGGCGGGGGTGCGCTCCGACTACGACCGGGTCCTCAAGCAGCGCAACACCCTGCTGAAGTCGGCCGCGCTCGCCCGCCGGCACGGCGGCCGCACGATGGACCTGTCCACGCTCGACGTCTGGGACCAGCACCTCGCGCGCGCGGGCGCCGAGCTGCTCGCCCAGCGGCTGGACCTGATCGCGGCCGTGCAGCCGCTGGCCGACAAGGCGTACGAGCAGCTGGCCCCGGGCGGTGGGCCCGTCGCCCTGGAGTACAAGCCGTCGGCGCCCGGTGAGGCGCACACGCGTGAGGACCTGTACGAGCAGCTGATGGCGGCGCTCGCCGAGGCGCGCAAGCAGGAGATCGAGCGGGGCGTCACGCTGGTCGGTCCGCACCGGGACGACCTGCTGCTCAAGCTCGGCTCGCTGCCCGCCAAGGGCTACGCCTCCCACGGCGAGTCGTGGTCGTACGCGCTGGCGCTGCGGCTGGCGTCGTTCGACCTGTTGCGGGCGGAGGGCAACGAGCCGGTGCTGGTGCTGGACGACGTCTTCGCCGAGCTGGACGCGCGGCGCCGGGAGCGGCTGGCCGAGCTGGTCGCGCCCGGGGAGCAGGTGCTGGTGACGGCCGCGGTCGACGACGACGTACCGCATGTGCTGGCGGGGGCGCGGTTCACGGTGGCGGAGGGGACGGTGGAGCGCGTATGAGCGCCGACGAGCCGGCCCCCGGTCCTCCCGGCGACCCCGGGAAAGCCCCCGGGAAAGGCGGCCAGGAGCCGTCCGGCGTCGACCTCGCGCGCGTGGCGCTCAGGGCGGCGCGGGAAGCGGCACGCGCGCGTGGGGACGCGGCCCAGCAGAAGAAGCAGGCGCGTCGCGGGGGTCTGCGCTCCGGGGCGCGGGCCGACGGCCGTGACCCCATGGCGCTGGGTTCCGCGATCAACCGGCTGATCACCGAGCGCGGCTGGGAGACACCGGCCGCGGTGGGCGGGGTGATGGGCCGCTGGCCGCAGATCGTCGGTGAGGACGTGGCGAAGCACTGTGAGCCGGAGCGGTACGACGAGGACGAGCGGGTGCTGGTCGTGCGCTGCGACTCGACGGCGTGGGCGACGAACCTGCGGCTGCTCGCGCCGACGCTGGTGGCCCGGCTCAACGAGGACCTGGGGCACGGGTCGGTGCGGATGATCAAGGTTCTCGGACCCGGTGGTCCGGGCGGTCCGGGCCGGCGCTACGGGCCATTGCGGGCGCCCGGCAGCCAGGGCCCGGGCGACACCTACGGGTGATCTGCGGGCGGTCTGGCACCCCGTCAGAGATGCGTGATGTACCTCACAAAAATGAGCGCCGCCGGTCGGAGTGAACCGTCGGGGCGCGCTGCGCCGTACCCCCGTGCGGGGCCTCGGAGCGGGATCTGACTCCCAAGTAGCAAAGGGTTGACGCCTCGAAGCGCTGGGTGCCGTTGTGAGCCTCTTGAGGCCCCCATCCGCATATCGGGAGTCGGACGAGCAGCGTTCAGGGCGGCACATGCGGACTCAGGTACCGGCAAACCCCCATCAGTGTCAGTGGTACCGGTAGAATGAGAGAGAATCCCGCCCCGACTGTGGGGACCGTCCGGGACTAGCTGAGCAACGCTGATCAAGGCTTACCAACGCAACATGCCGCAGCCGCTCCGGCAACCTGCCGACGAGCCCGGCTCGTGCTGTGCCAGAAAGGGCGCTTCGTGGCCGATTCCGGCAACCCCAACGAGAACAACCCGTCCACCGACACCGGCGTGAACGACGCGGTGAGCACCTCGCACAGCGATGCCTCCGCGTCGTACGACGCCAGTGCCATCACCGTCCTCGAGGGTCTGGACGCGGTCCGCAAGCGACCCGGTATGTACATCGGTTCGACCGGTGAGCGGGGCCTGCACCACCTGGTGCAGGAGGTCGTGGACAACTCCGTCGACGAGGCGCTGGCCGGTCACGCGGACACGATCGACGTGACGATCCTCGCCGACGGCGGGGTCCGGGTCGTCGACAACGGCCGTGGCATCCCGGTGGGCATCGTCCCCTCCGAGGGGAAGCCCGCCGTCGAGGTCGTGCTGACCGTGCTGCACGCGGGCGGCAAGTTCGGCGGCGGCGGCTACGCGGTCTCCGGCGGTCTGCACGGCGTGGGTGTCTCCGTCGTCAACGCCCTCTCCACGCGGGTCGCGGTGGAGGTCAAGACCGACGGCTACCGCTGGACGCAGGAGTACAAGCTGGGCGTCCCCACGGCGTCGCTCGCCCGGCACGAGGCCACCGAGGAGACCGGCACGACGGTCACCTTCTGGGCCGACGGCGACATCTTCGAGACCACCGACTACTCCTTCGAGACGCTCTCCCGGCGCTTCCAGGAGATGGCCTTCCTCAACAAGGGCCTGAGGATCAACCTCACCGACGAGCGCGAGTCGGCGAAGGCCACCGCCGGCGCGGACGAGGCGGGGGAGGACGAGAAGCACGAGGAAAAGAGCGTCTCGTACCACTACGAGGGCGGCATCGTCGACTTCGTGACGTACCTCAACTCCCGCAAGGGAGAGCTGGTGCACCCCACCGTGATCGACCTGGAGGCCGAGGACAAGGACAAGAGCCTGTCCCTCGAGGTCGCCATGCAGTGGAACGGCGGCTACACGGAGGGCGTGTACTCCTTCGCCAACATCATCCACACGCACGAGGGCGGCACGCACGAGGAGGGCTTCCGCGCGGCGCTCACCTCGCTCATCAACAAGTACGCGCGCGACAAGAAGCTGCTGCGCGAGAAGGACGACAACCTCACGGGTGACGACATCCGCGAGGGTCTGACGGCGATCATCTCGGTCAAGCTGGCGGAGCCGCAGTTCGAGGGCCAGACCAAGACCAAGCTGGGCAACACCGAGGTGAAGACCTTCGTGCAGAAGGTCGTCTACGAGCACCTCACCGACTGGCTCGACCGCAACCCCAACGAGGCCGCGGACATCATCCGCAAGGGCATCCAGGCGGCCCACGCGCGCGTGGCGGCCCGCAAGGCCCGCGACCTGACGCGCCGTAAGGGCCTGCTGGAGTCGGCGTCGCTGCCGGGCAAGCTGTCCGACTGCCAGTCGAACGACCCGACCAAGTGCGAGATCTTCATCGTCGAGGGCGACTCCGCCGGCGGTTCGGCCAAGTCCGGCCGCAACCCGCAGTACCAGGCGATCCTCCCGATCCGCGGCAAGATCCTCAACGTCGAGAAGGCGCGCATCGACCGGATCCTGCAGAACCAGGAGATCCAGGCGATGATCTCCGCGTTCGGCACCGGTGTGCACGAGGACTTCGACATCGAGAAGCTCCGCTATCACAAGATCATCCTGATGGCGGACGCCGACGTCGACGGCCAGCACATCAACACCCTGCTGCTGACCTTCCTGTTCCGCTTCATGCGGCCGCTGGTCGAGTCCGGGCACGTGTACCTCTCCCGTCCCCCGCTGTACAAGATCAAGTGGGGTCGGGACGACTTCGAGTACGCCTACTCCGACCGCGAGCGCGACGCGCTGATCGAGATGGGCCGCAACGCGGGCAAGCGCATCCGCGAGGACTCCGTGCAGCGCTTCAAGGGCCTCGGCGAGATGAACGCCGAGGAGCTGCGCATCACGACCATGGACCAGGAGCACCGGGTGCTCGGCCAGGTCACGCTCGACGACGCCGCGCAGGCCGACGACCTGTTCTCGGTGCTGATGGGCGAGGACGTCGAGGCCCGGCGCGCGTTCATCCAGCGCAACGCCAAGGACGTCCGCTTCCTCGACATCTGAGTCGGTCTCAGCTGACCGCACCAGGAAGGACCTTCACCAGCAATGACCGACGAGAACACTCCTGTGACCACGCCCGAGGGTGACGCCCTGGCGATGCGTGTCGAGCCCGTGGGGCTCGAGACGGAGATGCAGCGCTCGTACCTCGACTACGCGATGTCCGTCATCGTCTCGCGTGCGCTGCCCGACGTCCGTGACGGCCTCAAGCCCGTGCACCGCCGGGTGCTGTACGCCATGTACGACGGCGGCTACCGCCCCGAGCGCGGCTTCTACAAGTGCGCCCGCGTCGTCGGCGACGTCATGGGCAACTACCACCCGCACGGCGACAGCTCCATCTACGACGCGCTGGTCCGCCTCGCCCAGCCGTGGTCGATGCGGATGCCGCTCGTCGACTCCAACGGCAACTTCGGCTCGCCGGGCAACGACCCGGCGGCGGCCATGCGCTACACCGAGTGCAAGATGGCGCCGCTGTCGATGGAAATGGTCCGCGACATCGACGAGGAGACCGTCGACTTCACGGACAACTACGACGGCCGCTCCCAGGAGCCGACCGTCCTGCCGGCCCGTTTCCCGAACCTGCTGATCAACGGCTCGGCGGGCATCGCGGTCGGCATGGCGACCAACATCCCGCCGCACAACCTGCGCGAGGTCGCGGCCGGCGCCCAGTGGTACCTGGAGAACTACGAGGCCTCGCACGAGGAGCTGCTCGACGCGCTGATCGAGCGCATCAAGGGCCCCGACTTCCCGACCGGCGCCCTGGTGGTGGGCCGCAAGGGCATCGAGGAGGCCTACCGCACCGGGCGCGGCTCGATCACCATGCGCGCGGTCGTCGAGGTCGAGGAGATCCAGAACCGCCAGTGCCTGGTGGTCACGGAGCTGCCCTACCAGACCAACCCCGACAACCTCGCGCAGAAGATCGCCGACCTGGTGAAGGACGGCAAGATCGGCGGCATCGCGGACGTCCGCGACGAGACGTCCTCGCGCACCGGCCAGCGCCTGGTGATCGTGCTCAAGCGGGACGCGGTCGCCAAGGTCGTGCTGAACAACCTGTACAAGCACACCGACCTCCAGTCGAACTTCGGCGCCAACATGCTGGCCCTGGTGGACGGCGTGCCGCGCACCCTCTCCCTGGACGCGTTCATCCGCCACTGGGTGAACCACCAGATCGAGGTCATCGTCCGCCGTACGCGCTTCAGGCTGCGCAAGGCGGAGGAGCGGGCGCACATCCTGCGCGGTCTGCTCAAGGCGCTGGACGCCATCGACGAGGTCATCGCGCTGATCCGGCGCAGCGACACCGTCGAGATCGCGCGCGGGGGCCTGATGGACCTCCTGGAGATCGACGAGATCCAGGCCAACGCCATCCTGGAGATGCAACTGCGCCGCCTGGCGGCCCTGGAGCGGCAGAAGATCGTCCGTGAGCACGACGAACTCCAGGCCAAGATCACCGAGTACAACGAGATCCTCGCCTCGCCCGTCCGCCAGCGCGGGATCGTCAGCGAGGAGCTGACCGCGCTCGTCGAGAAGTACGGCGACGACCGCAAGACGAAGCTGATCCCGTACGAGGGCGACATGTCCATCGAGGACCTGATTGCCGAGGAGGACATCGTCGTCACGGTCACGCGGGGCGGCTACATCAAGCGCACCAAGACCGACGACTACCGGGCGCAGAAGCGCGGCGGGAAGGGCGTGCGCGGAGCGAAGCTCAAGGAAGACGACATCGTCAACCACTTCTTCGTGTCCACCACGCACCACTGGCTGCTGTTCTTCACCAACAAGGGCCGCGTCTACCGCGCCAAGGCCTACGAGCTGCCGGACGCCGGCCGGGACGCGCGCGGCCAGCACGTGGCGAACCTGCTGGCCTTCCAGCCGGACGAGACGATCGCCCAGATCCGCGCGATCCGCGACTACGAGGCGGTTCCGTACCTGGTCCTGGCCACCAAGGCCGGTCTGGTGAAGAAGACGCCGCTGAAGGACTACGACTCGCCGCGCTCCGGCGGTGTCATCGCCATCAACCTGCGGGAGCAGGCGGACGGAAGCGACGACGAACTGATCGGGGCCGAACTCGTCTCGGCCGAGGACGATCTGCTGCTGATCAGCAAGAAGGCGCAGTCGATCAGGTTCACCGCGTCGGACGACACACTGCGTCCGATGGGGCGTGCCACCTCGGGCGTCAAGGGCATGAGTTTCCGCGAAGGGGACGAGCTGCTCTCGATGAATGTTGTTCGAGCCGGTACGTTCGTGTTCACTGCCACCGACGGCGGTTACGCGAAGCGGACCTCCGTCGACGAGTACCGCGTCCAGGGTCGCGGCGGCCTCGGCATCAAGGCCGCCAAGATCGTCGAGGACCGCGGGTCGCTCGTGGGCGCGCTGGTGGTCGAGGAGCACGACGAGATCCTCGCCATCACACTCTCGGGCGGTGTGATTCGTACGCGAGTCAACGGGGTCAGGGAGACCGGCCGTGACACCATGGGCGTTCAACTGATCAATCTGGGCAAGCGCGATGCCGTCGTCGGCATCGCACGCAACGCCGAGGCGGGACGCGAGGCGGAGGAGGTCGACGGCGATGTGGCCGTCGACGAGACCGCCGAGGATGCCGCGACCACCGGCACGGACGAGGGTGAGGCGCCCTCGGCCGAGTAGCACGAGGAGAGAGTCATCGTGAGCGGAGCCACGGGCGCCGGATCGGCCGGTACCCCCACGGGTACGGAAACGGGCGGCGGCGGCCGTGGCTCCGCCGCGCGTGCGACGGATTCGCACACGACTCAACTGCGCAAGATCGACGACGGAGCGACCGACTCGCACTCGGGGAGCTCGTCCACAACGCATGGATCCCAGGGGGGAACTGTGACGGACACCCGAGGCCAGCAGACTCAGCAGGCTGCCTCGCCGCTGCCGGGAGAACGGCAGCCCCAGCAGCCCGGCGGGCCCTACCACCCGCCGCAGGCCTACCAGACCCACGGCGGCAACACGGCGGCCGTGCGCCGCCCGCGCACCGGCGCACGCACCACGCCCCGGGTGCGCAAGGCGCGCCTGCGCGTGTCGAAGGCCGACCCGTGGTCGGTGATGAAGGTCAGCTTCCTGCTCTCCATCGCGCTCGGCATCTGCACCATCGTCGCGTCCGCCGTGCTGTGGATGGTCATGGACGCCATGGGCGTCTTCTCGACGGTCGGCGGCACGATCGCCGAGGCCACCGGGTCCAACGAGTCCAACGGCTTCGACCTGCAGTCCTTCCTGTCGCTGCCCAACGTGCTGATGTTCGCGACGGTCATCGCGGTCATCGACGTCGTCCTCGCGACGGCCCTCGCCACCCTCGGCGCGTTCATCTACAACCTGTCCGCCGGCTTCGTCGGCGGCGTGGAGCTGACGCTCGCCGAGGACGAGTGATCCGGGAGCCGACCGTGCTCGTCGGCCGCGCGACAACCGATTTTGGGACTGCCCGCCTCGTGCGCTAATCTTCAGGGGTCAGCGCGCGGGACATACACCGCAGAGCGCGGCGGGGCTATAGCTCAGTTGGTTAGAGCGCATCCCTGATAAGGATGAGGCCACAGGTTCAAATCCTGTTAGCCCCACAGCATGAAGACCCCCAGCCGGATCCGGTTGGGGGTCTTCGCGTGTGCCGCGGTGGGGCGGGAGAGCTCAGAAAAAGACCCGACCGCTGGCGACGGGGGATGCGCCAGCGGTCGGGCTGTGGCCAAGGCTAACAAGGCCGGGTGTCCGGTGGGTGCCGACTGGTCGGTCGGGTGCCGGAGATGTGACAGGGATCACGCAGGCGGGTGGCTTCACCGGTCGCACGGTGGTTCGTAGTCCAGGCGCGGCAGGTACTCGTGCCACTTCTCCTCGGTCAGCACCCCCCGGGTGGCCGAGCAGATGCGGTCGATGGCGTCGTCCACGCCCAGGCTCCACAGCCGGACGGTGTCCGTGCCGCTGGAGACCCCGAGCATGTGGTGCCCGGGGCTGAAGGACAGGAAGTTGCCCGTCTTGGCGTTGGGGCTCATCGCCTGGCCGATGGGGGCGGCCTCGGCGGGGTCGGTGACGCTCCAGAGCCGGACCGTGTTGTCGTTGGCGCCGCTGGCCAGGGTGGAGCCGTCCCGGCTGAACGTCAGCGACACCACCGAGTCGGTGTGCCCGGCGAGCGTGGTCTCGGCCCCGGACGCCTCGCCCGGCCCGGTGGCGTCCCAGAGGCGGACCGTGCCGTCGTCGCTGCCGCTGGCCAGGGTGCGGCCGTCGGGACTGTAGGCGAGGACGTTGACGGGTCCGAGGTGCCCGGTACGGGCCGCACCGAGGCGGGTGGTGTGCGCGGGGTCGGTGACGTCCCAGAGGCGTACGGCGTCGTCCGCGCCGCCGCTGGCGAGGGTGCGGCCGTCCGGGCTGAACGCGAGCGTGTTGACGTATCCCGTGTGGCCGGCGAGCGGCTTGCCCAGACGGCGGGGGTGGGACGGATCCTCGGCGTTCCACAACTGGATGGAGCGGTCGTCGTGGGCCGTGGCCAGGGTGCGGCCGTCGGGGCTGAACGCCAGCGTGTCGGGGCCCGCGTACCGGGTGCGCAGCGCCACCGGCGGTCCGTGGGCCTTGGGCCGGGCCGGGTCCGTGACGTCCCACAACTGCAGCGCGCGGCCCCCCACGAGCACCGCGAGCGTCTTGCCGTCCGGGGAGAACACCAGTGACCGTATGTCCCCCTCCCCGGGCTTGAAGGGCGCGCTCAGCGACACGGGCCGGGCGGGGTCCGTGACGTCCCACAGCCGGACCCGGCCGTCGCGGGCCGCCGTGGCCAGTGCCCGCCCGTCCGGACGGAAGGCTCCGATACGGCCGATCATGTCCGAGGTCGGCAGCGACCACAGGCGGACCTTGCTGTCACCGCTGCCGGTGGCGAGGGTGTGGCCGTCGGGGCTGAAGCCGAGGGCGTACATCTCACCGCTGCCGCCGGCGAGGGGGACGCCGACCTGCGAGGGGTAGGCCGGGTCGCTGACGTTCCACAGGATCGCCGTACTGTCCGCGCTGCTCGTGGCGAGGGTGTCGCCGTCGGGGCTGAACGCCACCGCCCAGACGGGCCCGCTGTGACCGGTGAGCGGTGCGCCGACGGACTTCGCCCCGGCGGGATCGGTGACGTCCCACAGTCGTACGGTGTCGTCCGCGCTGCCGCTGGCGAGGGTGCGGCCGTCGGGGCTGAAGGCCACGGAGTGCACCAGGCCGCTGTGGCCGGCCAGCGGTGCGCCGACGGGCTCGGGGCGGCGCGGGTCGGCCACGTCCCACAGCCGGACCTTCTCGTCGTCGCCGCCGGCCGCGAGCGTGTGTCCGTCGGGGCTGAACGCCACCGAGCGCACCGCCGCGGTGGGGCCGCTCAGGGTGTCGAGCGCCTCGGGGCGGCGCGGGTCGGCGACGTTCCACAGGCGGACCGTGTGGTCGTCGTGGGCGGAGGCCAGGGTGTGGCCGTCCGGGCTGAAGGCGAGCAGGTAGACGGTGCCGCCGTGGCCGGTCAGGGGGGCGCCGAGCGGGCGCGGACGGCGCGGGTCCCGCACGTCCCACAGCCGGATCGTGCCGTCGTCCGAGGCGCTGGCCAGGGTGCGGCCGTCCGGGCTGAAGACCGCGGTGCTCACCCAGCTGGTGTGTCCGGTGAGGGGCTTTCCCAGCTGCTTCGGACGGCCGGGGTCCGAGACGTCCCAGAGCCGGACCGTCCGGTCGTAGCTGGCCGTCGCCAGGGTCCGCCCGTCGGGGCTGAACGAGGTGAGGTAGACGGCGCCCGTGTGCCCGAGGACCGGGGTGGCCAGGGGCGCGTTCACGATCGAGATCAGCCGGTTCCTGACGTTCTCGTCGTCCGGCCGCAGGCGGTGCGCCGCCAGGTCGAGCTGGGCCGACAGGGACGGGTCCGTGTCCTCGACCCGGTCCGCTTCGGCGACCACCTGCTCGAACACGGCGTCGTTGCGCTGCTGCCAGGCGAGCACCGCCGAACCGACGGCCACCAGCGCCAGGACGACCAGCGCGGACACCGCGGCACGCCTGATCATGACGGTGCGTCTGCGCAGCCGGTCCGCGGCGGCCAGGAACTCCACCGCGCTGCGGGTCAGGAAGGTGTCGCCGGCCGCCTTCGCCCAGCCGCCGGCCTGCGCCAGCCGGGAGCCCCGGTAGAGCAGCGCGCTGTCGCGGTCCGACTCCTCCCAGGCCAGGCCGTCCTCCTCCAGCCGCTGGCGCAGCAGGTTTCCGGCGCGGTCCTCGTCGATCCAGTCGCGCAGCCGGGGCCAGGCGTGCAGCAGCGCCTCGTGGGTGATCTCCACGGTGTCCGAGTCGAGTGTCACCAGCCGGGCCCGTACCAGCGCCTCCAGTGACTCCTCGGTCTTGTCGGGGTCCACCGACTCCTCGGCCAGCCGGCGCCGCGTGCTGCGCCTGCGGGTGGCCTGGGTGTCCTCGCTCAGCCGGACCAGCCTGAGCAGCAGCAGCCGTGCGGCCGTGCGGGCCGCCGGGTCCAGACCGGACCAGGCCCGCTCGGCGGTCGCGGCCACCGCGCCCTGGATGCCGCCGGCCGCGCGGTATCCGGCCAGGGTCAGCCGGCCCGCCTTGCGCCGCTGCCAGGTCGCGAGCAGGGCGTGGGAGAGGAGCGGCAGCACGCCCGCGTCGTGTGCCCCGCGCGGGCTGTCGGTGCTCACCTCGCGGATGATCAGCTCGGCCAGCCCCGGTTCGAGCTCCATGCCGACGGCCCTGGCGGGAGCGGTCACCGCCTCGCGCAGTTCCGCGGTGGTCAGCGGCCCGAGCACCATGTGCCGGTGCTGCAGCGCGTCGGCCAGCTCGGGGTACCGCAGGCACCGGTCGTAGAAGTCGGCGCGTACGCCCAGGGTCACCAGCACCGGTGGCGGGTCCCCGTCGGCGCCGGGCGTGCAGGCGGCCTGGAGCAGCCGGATGAACACGCGCCGGTCCGCCTCGTCGGCGCAGAGGGTGAAGAGTTCCTCGAACTGGTCCACGATGACGACCGGACGGGCGCTCTCCGGGGCATCCGGGAGTGCCCGGGTGTCCCGGCTGTGCTGGTCGTTCAGGTTGTTTTGGTCGTCGCGGCCGTCCGGGACATCTCGACTGTCCGGGTTTGTCGGGCTCGCCTGTCCTTCGGGGCCGTCCATGCCGTCCCGACCGCCCGGATCTGCCGGGTCAAGCGGGCCTGCCTCGCCTGCCTCGCCTGCCTGGCCCCCCAGGTCTGCCTGGCCGTCCTGGCCTCCCTGGTCCGCCTGGCCCGCCTGCCCTGCCGGGCTGCCCCGGCTGCCCCGGCTGCCCCGGTGTCCTTCCGGCCCGTCCGTCCTGTCCGGCCCGTCCCTTCCCCCCGGTCCGGGTGGGCCTTCCGTGGTGGCCGCCCAGGCCGCGACGGCTGCCCTCGCCGCGTCCTCCGCCCGTGGGTCGCCCGTGGGGTGGGTCTCGAGGGAGCCCGGGGCCGCCGTCTCCTGGGCCGCCGCTTCCCTTATGGCACCGACGACCGGCGCGAACTGCGGTATCAGGCGGGTCAGCTCGCCGAGCGGATCGGCCCCCGGCACGAGTTGGAGCACCCGCCTGGGCGGACCGTCACAGGCGTCCGGCGTGCCGGTCCGCAGGGCGGGCACCAGACCGGCGTTGAGCAGCGAGGACTTCCCCGCTCCTGAGGCGCCCACGAGCATGACCAGGCCGCCGGTGTCCCGCGTCGCGTGGAGCTGGGCGACCAGGGCCCGCGTGCTCCGCTCCCGTCCGAAGAACCAGTCGGCGTCCTGCCTGCGGTAGGCGGCCAGTCCCCGATAGGGACAGATCCCGCCGGGGGCCGCCGGAGCCTCGCCCGGGGGCTGCTCCGCGGCCGAGGCCGGCGCGGGACGTTCACCGGTCGGGTCGGCCACCGCCCGCTCCCACAGGCGTTGCCACCGGGCCAGGTCGTACAGGCCGGCGGAGACCGGTACCGGCCGGGCGCGCCGCGCCTGGGGTATGAGGACGTGCAGGACGGCCGCCAGGGCGGGGAACTGGGCGGGCACGTTCTTGGCCCGCCGCCAGTCGCTGATCCGCTGGGCGGAGACCCGCACGGGCCGCCCCCGTTCATCGACCCGCTGGAGCCGGACGACGGCCTCGGACACACGTTTGAGGGGAGGGTTGCCCGCCTCCCTGTACAGCAGTGCGAGGCGTTCTGCGAAGGCCGTGCGTGCCCCTGAGTCGAAACTCAAGGTCTCCACTCCTTACTTCCCCCGCACCTGGACGTCCGGACCGGAAAACTCACTCTATACGGCTGACCTGCGGCTACAGCGGTCCGATGGCTCCGGAACCTCCTCTGCGGCGACCACGGGTGGCAGGATCGCGTCGCAGTGGCGAGGCGGCCCCGCGGCACCCGGACAGGTCAGCGGCTCAGCACTCGGAGAGCCACCCCGTGAGGCCGCATGTTCTCGGTCAGCTTTCGGTGGCCCGTCCCCCGACCCGGCCGGTACCACCCGCGAGAAAACGGCGCCGGCATGGTTTGGCACCGGTCCCCACGAGGGGAGGGACCGGAGCCAAACCATGCCGACGCGCACCTGTGGTCGATGCGGCCGCCGCCGTCGCCGTCAATCCCGGGCGGCCGGCCGGCGTGCGGGCGGGACCAGCAGATCGCGCTCCGGGTGCTTCTCGCCGGTGACCCTGCCCCGGATGCCCAGGTCGGCCCGGGCGTCCTCGTGGAAGGCGTTGATGGCGCGGAACGCCGCCCGGTGCCGCTCCCGCCACTCCTCCAGGCTGCCGTCGATCCGGCCGGTCGCCTGCCAGTCGATCTCGGCGAGCACCACGTTCAGCTCGTGCCCGGACTCGATGGCCTCGTCCCCGCCGAGCAGCATGACCCGTTCGAAGGCCGACCCCCAGCGCCGGCTCGCCTCCGCCAGGTCGTCGCGCAGTTCCTCCTCGCTCCGGTGGCTCTCGCGCAGCCCCTCCCGCGCCTCGTACAGCGGCACGGACGCGGCGATCCGCATCTTGGCGGCGTCCACGTACTCCCCGTAGGCGTCGACCTTCTTGTCGTCCCACCGCGTGAGCAGCTGGTGGCGGTTCCTGCTCCGCTCCATCAGGTAGTTCGTGACGTGTGTGGTCAGCGCGCCGAGCAGTACGGCCGCGATCGTCACGAGTTGCTCGCCGGTTCCCACACCGTCCCCCCGTCACCACTCCGCACCGCGTACGAGTGTCGGATGATCTTATGAGGACCGGAGCGAGTCGGCCAACAGGCGGGCGGCCGGGGCGGATTCAGTGTGCCGTTCCGTGGGCAGGCAGGTCGTGAAGGCCCGCAACCGACCGCTGCTGGAGTGCGCATGAGGATCTCCGTCGACCCCGAGCAGTGCTACGGCTCCGGAGACTGCGTCCACCGGGCCCCTGCCGTCTTCACCCGGGTGGACGGCCTCGGTGCCGTCATACCCGGCCGGGAACACGACGTCGACGCTCCCCGGGTGCGGGAGGCGGCCGAGGGATGTCCCTCCGCGGCGATCACCATCACGCGCACGGAAACGGAAGGGGTCTGACGCTGAGTACCCGGGGCGAGCCGGGTGCCGCCGTCGCCGAGGCACTGGCCGGCCTTGCCGCCCGGTACGTGCGAATCGGCCCGGGCACCTTCGGGAAGGCGGCCCTCGCCGCGCACTGGCTGAACCCGCGGCTGCGCGAGCACCCGCGCCGGGCCGTCGTCGAAACGCGCAGCGGCGATCTGTTCGCCGTGGACACGCAGGACCTCATCCAGCGGTACCTGTACCTGTTCGGCGCGTGGGAGCCGCATCTGACGGGCTGGCTGCGGCACCGGCTGCGGCCGGGGGACGGCTTCGTCGACGTGGGGGCCAACATCGGCGTCTTCAGCGTCCTGGCGGCCCGGCTCGTCGGTGCCGGGGGCCGGGTCGTCGCGATCGAGGCGTCGCCGGATCTCCACCGCCGCCTGGTACGGAACGTCCGGCTCAACGCCCTCGGCAACGTCCGGGCGCTCAATGCCGCCGTCTCGGACCGCGCCAGGACGCTGACCTTCGCGCTCGCCAGCTCACGGAACACGGGGGCGAACAGCATCGTCCCGTACGACGGCCCGGTGGAGTCCAGCTTCCGGGCACGGGCCCGGCCGCTGCCGGAGCTCCTCGACGCGGCGGAGATCGCGACCGCCCGGGTGATCAAGATCGACGTCGAGGGCGCCGAGGGGAGTGTCGTGCGCGGTCTCGCGCCGGTGCTGGGCGCCCTGCGGTCCGACGCGGAGATCACGGTCGAGGTGTCGCCCGAGCGCATGGCCCGGCTCGGGGATCGTGCCGACGACCTGCTGGCGGTGATGCGGGACGCCGGGTTCCACGTCTACCGGCTGGCCAACGACTACGCGCCCGGGAGCTACCCCGCGGCGCTGAGCGGTGCCCCCCGGGCGCCGGTCCGCCTGCGCGGGCCGGTGACCGAGGAGAGCGACCTGATCTTCTCGCGGGTCGACGCGGAACGGCTGCCCTGACCGCCGGGCGCGCCCGACGCCCGTTTCAGGAGCGCCCGCGCGACCCGCCGGAGTCGTTGGAGTCGTCGGCGCCTTCCGGCAGGCGCCACCCGAAGGACGTCAGGGCGCGTGCCCTGGCCTCCACCACCGCCATCCGGGCTTCGCGTTCGACGGGGTCGGCGTGGGCAGCCTGGCCGGTCTCCTGGCCCTCCCACTTGCGGTAGAGGAGGCCGACCTCCGCCGAGAACCAGCCCCGGCTCACGCCGTTCAGCGCCAGCAGCAGGCCGGTGTCCTCGGACGCGGGCAGGGCCATCCAGCCGCCGAGGGCGAGCAGCAGGTCCCGCCGGACGAGGAGGGTCGCCGGGTGGACCTGGGCGCGGAAGCCGTTCGCCTTCCAGAAGTCGAGCACCCCTCCGCGCTCGATGGGCCCGTGCGCCGGGTCGCCGGGGAAGCCGGCCGTCGAACCGTCGGGCAGCAGGTCCAGGACCCGCGAGGTCGCCCACCCGATCGACGGGTCGGCCTCCAGGGCGGCCAGGTCGCGGGCCAGGGCGCCCGGCGTGAGCCGGTCGTCGGCGTCCAGGATCTTCACGTACCCGCCGTCGGCGTGGGCCAGGGCCATCGTGCGCGCCACCCCGGGCCCGCCCTGCCGGCCGTGGCGCCCCTGGTGGAAGACGACCCGCGGGTCGTCGGGCACGTGGGGCCGGACGTCCTGGGTGCGGCCGTCCTCCTGGATCACCCAGCGCCACTCCCAGCCGGCGGGCATCTCCTGGGCGCACAGCGAGGCGTAGGCCTCGGGCAGGAAGGGGGCGGAGGGGCCGTGGACGGCCGTGACGACGGTGACGTGCTGGTTCACGGCGGCACTCACCACCTTTCCAGACGGGTCGTGAAGAGCAGTTCGGTGCGGTCGCCGGGCAGCGTGACGTCGGAGACGTCGACCACCCGGCCGTCGGTGTCGTACGAGGTCTTGCGGAGCAGGATCACCGACGTGCCCGGCGGCAGGTCCAGGGCCGCGGCCTCCTCCGGTGTCGGCGGGCGGGCGGTCAGGCGCTCCTCCACGCGGTCCAGTTCTATGCCCACGGTGCGGAGTTGGTGCTGGGTGCCGCCCGGCCAGGGTTCGTTGGCCTCGTCCAGGAGGTCGGGGTTGGCCGCGATCATGTCGCGGACGAGGTAGGAGGTCACCAGGTTGAACGGGGCGGGCTCGGCCGAGTACCGCGTCCGGTAGACGCGTCGGAGGAGCACGGTGCCCTCCGGGACGCCGAAGGCCTCGGCCAGTTCCGCGGACGCCTCCCGCTCGCGGTACTCCGCGTGGAAGACGAGGTCGTCGGCCCGCAGGCCGGTGTCGCGCTCCGTGGCGCCCGTCTCGGCCCGCGTGGCCAGCGGGCGCCGGGCCCGGTCCTTCTCCCACTGGTGCCGGCGGTTGTCCCGCACCGCCGGGGTGCGGGGCCGGCGGACGAAGGTGCCGAGGCCGTGCCGCTTGTCGATCAGGCCCTCGTCACTCAGCAGCCGGAGCGCGTTCTGCACGGTCGGCACGCTGCGCCGGTAGTGGTGGGCGAGGTCGGCCTCCGAGGGCAGCCGGTCGCCGGGGCGCCGCTCACCCGCTCGGATGGAGCGGCGCAGATCGTCCGCGATCACTTCGTAGGCCTTGGGCATGGCCGCAGGGTACAACTCCTCAAGAGGTCTTGAAGAGTTGGGGGCGGGAAGCGGACGGGATTGACCGGGTATCGTCCTGTTTCCGCACACACGACGGCGGCCCGGCTGCTCTGTCGAGCTGCCGGGCCGTTCTCGCGTGTGGTGCGTACGCAGATCGCCGTTACGTCGGGGTCGGGGTGGTGCGGGCCGCTCAGCGCTGGAGCGGGATGGTGTGCTGGGCCGGGGGCTCTGCGGCGGTGTCGTCGCAGCGAAGGCCGGTGGCCGTGGCGGTGGTGGCGGCCGTGGCGGTGGCTGCGGCGTCGGCGAGTGGGCGGTGGCGGCAACTGGGCGCCGTGCCGTGGGCCTCGGCGCGGATGCGCTGCTTCATCGTGGGGGGCAGGGAACCGGTTCGGGACCAGGACCAGGACCAGGGAACCGCGGCCGCGGGTGCCGCCTCGGGGGAGGCGCTCTCGGTGTTGCTGTGCGTTCCGGTCTGCGGTACGGCCGCGGCGGCCGTCGTCGTGATGAGTCCGAGCGCCGTGCACAGCGCGAGGAAGGCGGTGACGATGGTGGTCCAGAGCGTCAGGACCTTGTTCCGGGCCATGGCCCCTCACTTTCGGGTTGGGCGATTTGCGTACTTTCCTCATGATGTGTATGAGCGCCGCGAAGTGGTGGACCGACGCCCGTGGCGCGTCGATGTTCAGATGAACACCACTCGAATGGCCGCAAAGGGCTGGAAAAGGTGCCCAGACGGGAGGGAGGCGGGCAAAAGTCACCGCATGTGAGGGTGTGATCACCCTCCGATCAGAATGGGTTCGTCCGCTTCTAAAGGGTTCCCGGGACGGGCAGTTGACCGTCGACGCAGGTCACCGATCGGTATCGGCCGGTGTGTATAGTCGGGCGCCAGAGGTCCCCTACGTCAAGGAAAGACGAGGTCGCGCGGTGAAGAAGCTTCTCCTGGTCGCACTGGCCGCCATCGGCGGGCTCCTCGTGTACCGCCAGATCCAGGCGGATCGCGCCGAGCAGGATCTGTGGACGGAGGCGACTGACTCCGTGCCCACGGGTTCGTGAGAACGACCGACATCCGGTCCTGAGCAGACCCCGGCCGTCATACGGTCGGGGTTTTGTGTTGCCCCGAGGGGGCACGGTCCGCTGGGGGCGGGCGGCGACGGAGCCGGTGAACGCGAGGGGTGGCGGGTCATGGGACGGTGGTGTACGGCTCGGCGGCGTGCCGGAACGGGGCGGGCACGACCGTCGGTGACCGCGCGACCGGCGGTGTCCGGGCGGGTGGCCGTGGTGGCCGCCGTACTCGTACTGGCCACGACCGCCGCCCTGCCCGGAGCCGCCGCCCTCGCTGCCGGTGAGCCCGGCTCGGCCCGTGGGACCGGCTCGGCCGGTGCGACCGACGGGTACGACTTCGCCGGCGACGCCGTGCGCAGAGCGGGCGCGCCTGCCCCCGCGGGCGCCGAACCGCTGGAGGCCGGCTCCACGTACCGCAGCACCCTGCCGCGGAACGGTGTCCTCTATTACCGCCTCGACCTCGACGACGCCTCCGACGCCTACGTCTCCGTCACCGCCGTACCCGGCGCCGACGGCGAGGTCACCGCCGTCGACGGCATCCGGGTCTCCGTGCAGGACGCCGACGGCGGCTCGTGCTCCGTGCAGAGCGCGACCTTCGGCGCCGCCCGCAGCCCCCGCCCGGTCACCGCCTGGGGCATGCGCGAGATCGACCCCGGCGCCAACCGGTGCCAGGACCCCGGCACCTACTACGTCGGCGTCGAGCGGACCCGGCCCCAGGACTCCCCGCCGGACGACTGGGACCTTGAACTCACCGCCGCCACCGAACCCCGCCCGCGCCAGACCGGTGCCACCGGGGCGCCCGAGACCTGGGACTCCGCCTCGCCCGAGCCGCTCCCCGGCGAGCCGGAACACCGGCCGGGCGGCAACGGCTTCGCCCACGCCACCCTCGTCGGGCAGGGCGTCTGGCGCGACGACATCCGGCCCGGGGAGACCCTCTACTACAAGGTGCCGGTCGACTGGGGCCGCCAGGTGTACGCCACCGCGGAACTCGCCGGTTCCGCGGACGCCTCCGGCTATGCCACCGGGGCCCTGCGACTGGCCCTGCACAACCCCGTGCGCGGCGAGGTCGACGACGCCGCCAAGGGCTACACCGGGCGCCGGACCACCGTCGGCCTCTCCCCCCTGCCGCCGGTGGCGTACCCCAACCGGTACGCCACCGCCGGACAGGTCGGCGCGCTGCGGTTCGCCGGTGACTACTACGTCGTGATCCACCTCGCGGCCCAGGTGGCCGACGACTTCGGCCAGGGCCCGTTCGGCGTGACGCTGCGCCTGCGACTCGGGGGAACGGCGGGCGCCGGACCCGACTACGCGGGGGAGTCCCGGCCCAAGGGCCTCTTCGAGGTCTCCGCGCGGGACCGGGCGGCCGCGCCCGTGAGCGCCGCCGCGGACGACGACCTCGCCATGAAGGCGGTCGCCGTCGGCGGGATCGGCACCGGCAGCCTGCTGCTCCTCGGCCTGGCCGTGTGGACGGCGACGGCCCGGCGCCGGGCCTAGCCCCCTTCCGGCGCGCCGGACTCAGATCCGGGTCAGTGCCCAGAAACCCACGGCGTAGCAGGCCAGCGCGAGCAGCAGCAGCGGCAGGGCCACCCGGGCCGGGGGACCGGGACGGCGGCGCCGCCGGGTCCCACGGTGCTGGGCGGGCGGGGCGGACCGCGGGTTCCGGGCGGTGTACGCGGCGGTGGGGACGTCGGCGCGCTGCGGCGGAGACGGCGCGAGGGCCTGGGCGGG
>NZ_MULI01000034.1 GCF_002939385.1 Streptomyces sp. MH60
ACCGGGCGCGGGCTCCGGACGCGGCGGCGTCGCCGGGCGGGCCGGGGACTCCGGCCGGGGCGAGGTGGACCGGGGAACGGTGCCGGGCCGCCCCGGCGCGGACGACGGACCGGGCACGGGCTCGGGGCGCGGCGGGGTCGGCGGAGGCTCGGGGCTCGGGGGCGTCGTAGGGCGGGGCGGGGTCTGCGGGTGGGGTGGAGTCTGCGGGTGGGGTGGGGTCTCGGGGGGCGGGGGGAAGGAGGCGCGGCGCGCTTCCGTGCTCATGCACCCCCCGTTTCCCCGGGCCCGGCCCGTCTCTCCGACACGGGCCCAAGACGGTGGTCCCGACCGTGGTCGTCTCCTGCCCGGCCCGGCGCGGAACCGTTCCGTCCCGGGCACGCATACCCGCTCGGGAGGACCATCATCCCGGCGCGGCCGCCAGGGCCCTGCCGCCGGGGCGGGCCCGCCGTGCGTGCGCGTCACTCTACGACGTGACCCCGCCCGAGGGGGAACCAGTCCGCACGCCCGTGGCATTGGCCCGGATCGTCCCCCTACCCTGCGGTAATCCTGTCTGGCAGGCTGCGTCCATGACTGCGCGCGCCGCCGACCGGGCCCGTTACGACCGGGCCACCGCCCATCTGGACGCCCCTGTGGCGATCGTGGACCTGGAGGCCTTCGACGCCAACGCGGACGACCTGGTCCGCCGGGCCGGCGGGAAGCCGATCCGGGTCGCCAGCAAGTCCGTACGCTGTCGTGCGCTGCTGGAACGGGCCCTGGCCAGGGACGGTTTCGCGGGCGTCATGTCGTTCACGCTGGCCGAGTCCCTGTGGCTGGCGCGCTCCGGTTTCGAGGACGTGCTGCTCGCCTATCCGTCGGCGGACCGGACCGGGTACGCCGAGCTGACCGCCGACCCCAAACTGGCCTCCGCGGTGACGGTGATGGTCGACGACGTGGCGCAGCTGGACCTCGTCGACGCGGCGCGGGACGGCGACGGCGGCCGGGAAGTCGTGCGGGTGTGCCTGGAGTTGGACACCTCGCTGAAGTTGTTCGGGGGCCGGGTGCGGGTCGGGGCCCGGCGCTCGCCGCTGCACTCCCCCGCCGAGGTCGCCGACCTGGCCCGCGCGGTGGCCCGCCGGCCCGGGTTCGAGGTCGTCGGCATCATGGCGTACGAGGGGCATGTCGCCGGGGTCGGCGACGCGGTGGCGGGGCGTCCGGTCCGGTCGCGTGCCGTGCGGCTGATGCAGGCCGCCGCCCGCCGGGAACTGGCCGAGCGGCGGGCGGCCGTGGTGCGGGCGGTGCGGGCCGTGGTGCCCGGCCTGGAGTTCGTCAACGGCGGTGGCACGGGCAGCGTGCAGCACACCGCCGCCGAGGACGCGGTGACGGAGATCGCGGCCGGTTCCGGGCTGTACGTGCCGCGGTTGTTCGACAACTACACGTCGTTCAGCGGTCGTCCGGCGGCGCTGTTCGCCCAGCCCGTCGTACGGCGGCCGGGGGTCGGGGTCGTGACCGTGCTCGGCGGCGGGTATCCGGCCTCGGGCGCGC
The DNA here is from genome assembly GCF_002939385.1 of Streptomyces sp. MH60. Lineage (GTDB taxonomy): Bacteria > Actinomycetota > Actinomycetes > Streptomycetales > Streptomycetaceae > Streptomyces. Next base: position 1,522 of record NZ_MULI01000034.1, read on the forward strand.
CCGGACCCGACCGGCTGCCGGTGCCGTACCTGCCCGAGGGGCTGCGCTACGACCCCCAGGAGGGCCCGGGCGAGGTGCAGACGCCGCTGCTGGGCTCGCCCGCCGACGACCTGCTGATCGGCGACAAGGTGTGGTTCCGGCATGCCAAGGCCGGGGAGCTGTGCGAGCGGTTCGACGCGCTGCACCTGGTGGAGGGGGACGCGGTGACGGCGACGGTGCCGACGTACCGGGGCGAGGGGCGCACCTTCCTGTAGCGCGGGCGCCCTGGGCCGGGGTCAGTCCGTCGGGCCGATGCCGCTGCCCACGCCGCCGCCGGTGTCCGCGTCGCCGACGGGCCGGATGCCCTTGGTGATCCGGGCCATGTCCGCCAGTGGCGGTCCGTCCTCGCCGGCGTCGAAGACGTAGCGGACGAGGATCGGGGACTCGGTGCCGACGGTGGACGGGAAGACCGTCGACTGCACGTAACCGCCGGGCCCCTTCGCCGTCTTCACCCGCCAGCGCACGTAGTACCCGGCGCGTCCGGCGACCGCGACGGGACCGGACGCCACCTCCTGGTGGGACTCGATGCCGCCGAAGGGCTTGTTGCCGATCAGGTCGCGGTCGTAGGCGTCGTCGGCGGCGTCCTCGATGTCCTGCTGGGCGAGGACCTTCGGGGCGGACTCGGCGTTCGCCGTGACGGTGCGGGAGACGACGAGGCCGTGCCGGCACACGCTGCCGTCGGCGGGGCAGTCGTAGGTGCCGTCGGTGGTCATCATGACGTCGTCCTCGGCGACGTACTTGGGCCGGACCCAGCCGTCCGGCAGCGGGAAGGTGATGCCGTTGAGCTGGTCCTCGACCAGGGACGGATCGTCGGCGGAGGGCTCGGAGGCGCTGGGTGCGGGGGACGGCGGGTCGCTCACCGGCGCGGGGCCGGTGGCGGTCGCCGTGACCGGCGGGGTCTGCGTCCGCGGGCTGCCGCCGTCGTCCTCCCGCAGGACGAACACGCCGGTGACGATCGCCCCGACCAGCACGGCCGCGGCGGCGGTGAGGGCGACGGCCTTCCCGCGTCCGCCGGAGCGCGTCCCCGGCCCGGGGTCCGGGGCGCCCACCGCCGGCCCGTACCCGACGGGTTCGGGGGCGCGGCGGTGCTCCGTCCAGGCGGCGCCGTCCCACCACCGTTCCTGGTGCGGGGCCGACGGGTCGCGGTACCAGCCGGGCGGCGGCGTCATGCTCATCCCGGCACTGTAGGACGCCGCGCGCGGTGTTCTACAGCGGTGTGACGTACGCCCCGGAGATCCCGCCGTCCACCAGGAAGTCCGTGGCGTTGACGAAGGAGGAGTCGTCGCTGGCCAGGAAGGCGACGGCGGCGGCGATCTCCTCGGCCTCGGCGAACCGCCCCACCGGAATGTGCACGAGACGGCGCGCGGCCCGCTCCGGGTCCTTGGCGAACAGCTCCTGGAGGAGCGGGGTGTTGACCGGCCCCGGGCACAGCGCGTTGACGCGGATGCCCTCCCGCGCGAACTGCACGCCCAGTTCCCGGGACATGGCGAGGACGCCGCCCTTGGAGGCGGTGTACGAGATCTGCGAGGTGGCCGCGCCCATCCGGGCCACGAAGGACGCGGTGTTGATGATGGAGCCCCGGCCCTGGCGGCGCATGTAGGGGATGGCGGCCTTGCAGCACAGGTAGACGGAGGTGAGGTTGACCTCCTGGACGCGCTTCCACGCCTCCAGGCCGGTCTCCAGGATGGAGTCGTCGTCGGGCGGCGAGATGCCGGCGTTGTTGAACGCGACGTCGACGCTGCCGTAGGTGTCGTACGCCGCCGCGAACAGCGCCTCGACCTGCTCGGGGTCGGTGACGTCGGTCTTGACGAAGAGGCCGCCGGTCTCCTCGGCCGCGGCCTTGCCCCGGGTCTCGTCCACGTCGCCGCAGACGACGTGGGCGCCCTCGGCGGCCAGCCGGCGGACGGTGGCGAGGCCGATGCCGCTGCCCGCCCCGGTGACCACGGCGGTACGGCCGACCAGACGGCGGCAGATGATGTCCCCGGTCGTGTGTGGCTCGGTCATGAGTGGCTAGGCCTCCGTGCTGATGAAGACGTTCTTGGTCTCGGTGAACGCGGTCAGCGCGTCCGGGCCCAGTTCGCGGCCGAGGCCGGACTGCTTGAACCCGCCGAACGGTGTCCAGTAGCGGACGCTGGCGTGCGAGTTGACGGACAGGTTCCCGGCGCGCACCGCGCCCGACACGCGCAGGGCGCGGCCGACGTCCCGGGTCCACAGCGAGCCGGACAGGCCGTAGTCGGTGGCGTTGGCCAGGCGGATCGCGTCGGCCTCGTCCGCGAAGGGCAGGACGACGGCGACGGGCCCGAAGACCTCCTCGACGGCCACGCGCGCGTGCGCGTCGACGCCGGTGAGGACGGTGGGCGGGAACCAGAAGCCGGGACCGCCCTCGGGTGCCTTGCCGCGGATGCCGGCGGCGTCGGCGGGGACGTGGGAGCGGACGCGCTCCAGCTGGGCGCGGGAGATCAGCGGACCCATCTCGGTGCTCTCGTCGGCCGGGTCGCCGACGCGGACGGCCTCGATCGCGGGGGCGAGGAGTTCCAGGAAACGGTCGTACACGGACCGCTGGACGAGGACGCGGGTGCGGGCGCAGCAGTCCTGGCCCGCGTTGTCCAGGAAGGACATGGGCGTGGCGGCCGCGGCGGCCTCGATGTCCGCGTCGGCGAAGACGATGTTGGGGCTCTTGCCGCCGAGTTCGAGGGTGACGGGCTTGAGGAGCGCCGCGCCCTTGGCGGCCACCTGTCGGCCGACGGCCGTGGACCCGGTGAAGACGATCTTGGCGACGCCCGGGTGCTCGACGAGCGCGTCCCCCGCGACGGGCCCGTGCCCGGGCAGCACCTGGAACAGGCCCTCGGGAAGGCCCGCGTCCAGGGCGAGTCCGGCCAGGCGGAGCGCGGTGAGCGGGGTCGTCTCGGCGGGCTTGAGGAGGACCGCGTTGCCCGCCGCGAGCGCCGGTGCGGTGGCCCAGGCCGCGATCGGCATCGGGAAGTTCCAGGGGGCGATGACGCCGACGACGCCGAGCGGTTCGAGGAGCGTGACGTCCAGGCCGCCGGCCACCGGGATCTGGCGTCCGGTGAGCCGCTCCACTCCCCCGGCGGCGTAGTCGAGCAGGTCACGGACGTTGCCGGCCTCCCAGCGGGCGTTGCCGAGCAGGTGCCCCGCCTGGCGGACCTCCAGGCGGGCCAGCTCCTCCAGGTGCTCGTCGACGGTGGCGGCGAAGCGGCGCAGCAGCCGGGCCCGGTCGCCGGGGGCGAGGGCGGCCCAGGCGGTCTGGGCCCGTGCGGCGCGGGCGACGGCGGCGTCCACGTCGGCCGCGGAGGCGGCGGGGACGGTGGCGACGACCTCTTCGGTGGCGGGATTCAGTACACGTAGCTCGTCGGGGAGTTTCTCGGACAACCGGTGCCTCACATGCGTTCGAAGGAGCGGCGCAGTTCCCAGTCCGTGACGGCGGCGTCGTACGCGTCCAGTTCGACGCGCGCCATGTTGCGGTAGTGGGCGACGACCTCGTCCCCGAAGGCGGCCTTGGCGAGGGTGCTGTTCTCCCACAGCTCGGCGGCCTCGCGCAGGGTGGTGGGGACGTGCTCGTAGTCGGCGGCGTAGGCGTTGCCGGGGCAGGGGCCGGGCAGCTCCAGCCCCTGCTCGATGCCGTGCAGTCCGGCGGCGACCAGGCCGGCCACCGCGAGGTACGGGTTGACGTCGCCGCCGGGGAGCCGGTTCTCGAAGCGGAGCGAGCGGCCGTGGCCGACGACGCGCAGGGCGCAGGTGCGGTTGTCGTGGCCCCAGGCGACGGCGGTGGGGGCGAAGGAGCCGGGCTGGAAACGCTTGTAGGAGTTGATGTGCGGGGCGTAGAGGAGGGAGAACTCGCGCAGTGCCACCAGTTGTCCGGCGAGGAAGTGCCGCATGACCTCGGACATGCCGGTCCCGTCGGCCATCGCGTTGCGACCGTCGGCGTCGGCGAGCGAGAGGTGGATGTGGCAGGAGTTGCCCTCGCGCTCGTTGTACTTGGCCATGAAGGTGAGGGACATGCCCTCCTGGGCGGCGATCTCCTTGGCGCCGGTCTTGTAGACCGCGTGCTGGTCGCAGGTGACCAGGGCCTCGTCGTAGCGGAAGACGATCTCGTGCTGCCCGGGGTTGCACTCGCCCTTGGCGGACTCGACGGTGAGACCGGCGCCGGCCATCTCGTTGCGGATGCGGCGCAGCAGGGGTTCGACGCGGCCGGTGCCGAGCACCGAGTAATCGACGTTGTACTGGTTGGCCGGGGTCAGGCCGCGGTAGCCCGCGTCCCAGGCGTGTTCGTAGGTGTCGCGGAAGACGATGAACTCCAGCTCGGTGCCGACCTGCGCGGTGTACCCGTGCCCGGCGAGCCGTTCCAGCTGGCGGCGCAGGATCTGGCGGGGCGCGGCGAGCACCGGGGAGCCGTCCTCCCAGGCGAGGTCGGCGACGGCCATCGCGGTGCCCTCGTTCCAGGGCAGCCGGCGCAGGGTGGCCGGGTCGGCGTGCAGGGCGAAGTCGCCGTAGCCGCGGTCCCAGGAGGACATGGCGTAGCCGTCGACGGTGTTCATGTCGGCGTCGACGGCGAGGAGGTAGTTGCAGCCCTCGGTGCCGTGTTCCAGGACTTCGTCGAGGAAGAACCGCGCGGCGAACCGCTTGCCCTGGAGGCGGCCCTGCATGTCGGGGAAGGCCAGGACGACGGTGTCGATGTCACCGGCGGCGACGAGGGCGTGCAGTTCCTCGACCCCGAGCGGGGGTGTGCGGTCTGCCACGGGGAGAGCCTCCTTCTGGCCGGGAGCCATAAGGTATTGCCGGGAACCTTTGGTTGGGAAGGGGGCGCGGCGGCGTGTGGGAGGAATCCGCCGGGGGTGCCGGGAGCGTGACGGACCGGCTGGCGCCGGTCCTGCGACCGGTGCGGGCCGGAAACGGCTTCGAGGAGGCGCTGGAGCAGATCCTCCAGGTCGTCCGGCTGGGCCTGGTGGCGGGGGGCGAGCGGCTGCCGGCCGAGCGGGAACTGGCGGAGCGGCTGGGGATCAGCCGGGTGACGCTGCGCGAGGTGCTGCGGGTGCTCCAGGAGCAGGGGCTGGTCGAGGCACGACGGGGGCGCTACGGCGGAACGTTCGTGCTGCCCCGCGCGGACGCGGGCGGCGAGGACGAGCTGCGGCGCCGGGTGGCGGGGGTGGACATCGAGGACGTGCTGCGCTTCCGGGAGGTGCTGGAGGCGGGCGCGGCCGGGCTGTGCGCGGCGCACGGACTGCCGGACCCGGGGGCAGCGCGGCTGCGCGAGGCGCTGGCCGGCACCCGGGAGGCGCCGCTGGCGCAGTACCGGCGGCTGGACACGATGCTGCACCTCACCCTGGCGGAGCTGTGCGGCTCACCGGCGCTGGCGGCGCAGTACGCGGCGGTCCGCGCCACCCTCAACGACCTGCTCGACTGCATCCCGCTGCTGGTGCGCAACCTGGAGCACTCCCAGCGCCAGCACGCGGCGCTGGTGGAGGCGGTGCTCGACGGGGACGCGGACGGGGCGCGGGAGATCGCGCGGGAGCACTGCGCGGGGACGGCGGCGCTGCTGCGCGGGTTCCTGACCTGAGCGCCTTGCCGGGGGCGCACGCTCCGGCAAAGGTATGAGAACGGTTCATTGTCTGGAGGGCGGATGGCCGACCGGCCGCTGATCGGTGTCAGTACGTATCTGGAGTCCGGCGCGCGCTGGGGCGTGTGGGAGCTGGAGGCGGTGCTGTTGCCGGCCGGGTATCCGCGGCTGGTGCAGCGGGCGGGCGGGCTGGCCGCGATGCTCCCGCCGGACGCGCCGGAGCACGCCGCCGCGGCCGTCGCCCGCCTCGACGGGCTGGTGATCGCGGGCGGCCCGGACGTGGAGCCGGTGCGTTACGGCGCCGAGCCCGATCCGCGCACCGGCCCGCCGTCCCGGGCCCGGGACGCCTGGGAGCTGGCGCTCATCGAGGCGGCCCTGGCCGCGGGCGTCCCGCTGCTGGGCGTCTGCCGGGGCATGCAGCTGCTCAACGTCGCCCTGGGCGGCACCCTCGTCCAGCACATCGAGGGGCACGCCGAGGTGGTGGGCGTGTTCGGCGGCCACCCGGTCCGGCCGGTGCCGGGGACGCTGTACGCCGGTGCCGTACCGGAGGAGGCGTTCGTGCCGACGTACCACCATCAGGCGGTGGACCGGCTCGGCACCGGCCTGATCGCGTCGGCCCACGCGGCGGACGGCACCGTGGAGGCCGTCGAACTGCCCTCCGCGCCCGGCTGGGTCCTGGGCGTCCAGTGGCACCCGGAGATGGGCGAGGACGCGCGCGTGATGCGAGCACTGGTGGACGCGTCACGAGCGGGCTGAGGCCCCCGACGGAATGCCACCACCAGGCCGGCCGCCGCGCCGGTGCGACCGGTGCGCGACCGGTGCTGGGACGCTCCGGCCGCGCGTCTACGCCCGGGTCAGGGAGAGCAGTTGGCGGGCCGGTCCGGTGGGGCGGTGGCCGGTGGGCCACACCGCTCGCAGGTCGCGGGCCAGGACGACGTCCGCCACGGGGACACTCACCAGGCGCCGGGTGGTCAGTTCCTCGCCGACGGCGAGTTCGCTGAGGACGGAGGGGCCCGCGCCGCCCACCGCGGCCGCCTTCACGGCCGTGGTCGAGGACAGTTCGATCAGCGGGCGGGCCAGGCCGCCCAGCGCCGCGTCCAGGACCTGCCGGGTGCCCGAGCCCTTCTCCCGCAGGATCAGCGGCGTGGCGGCCAGCTCCGCCGCCTCCAGCGGGCGCCTGCGGCGGGCCCAGGGGTGGCCCGGCGCGGTCACCACGATGAGCCGGTCGTGGCCGATGACCGCGGAGTCGAGGCCGGTCGGGACACTCACCCCCTCCACGAAGCCGAGATCGGCCTCGCCGGCCAGCAGCCGTTCGGCCACCGCCGCCGAGTTGCCCGCCAGCAGCGACACCGCCGTGTCCGGCAGCTGGGTGCGCAGCGCGACCAGCCACCCCGGCAGCAGGTACTCGGCGATGGTCATGCTCGCCGCGACCCGCAGCCGTGAGTCCCGCCGGTCGCGCAGCGCCTGCGCGCCCGCGTCGAACGCCTCGGCGGCCTCCACGATCCGCCGTGCCCAGTCCGTGACCAGCGCGCCCGCGTCGGTGAGCCGGGAACCGCGCGGCGAGCGGTCCACCAGGGCGACGCCCAGCTGCCGTTCCATCGAGCGGACGCGGCTGCTGGCGGCCGGCTGCGTGATGCCCAGCTCGCGCGCCGCCCCGCCGAGGCTGCCCAGGCGCGCCACCGCCAGCAGCAGTTCCATCGCACCGAGGTCCGGCACCCGGTGTGCCAGCGAACCCGCCGCGTGCCGCGCCCGGGTGTCGCGCCCGCCCGCCACGGCGTCCGCGCCGATGCCCGTGCCCTCGCCCGTACTGCCGCCCCTGCCACCGCTCATAACCCCAGCTTATGCCCTCATAGAGACATGGTCCCTGGTCAGGGGCTTCGCCCGCCGGGACGGTGGAGCCATGGTCACCGCAGCCCAGCACCGCTCTCCCGCGCCCTCCCCCTCCCCCGCCGTCGGCCCGGCCGTCCGGCGGGTCCCGGCCGTGCGCCATCTCGGACCCAACTGGTACGCCTGCGTCATGGGCACCGCCATCGTCGGTACGGCGGGAGCCGCGCTCCCCGGGCACGTGCCCGGCCTGCGGGCCGTGTGCACCGCGGTCTGGGCCCTGTCCCTCCTCCTGCTGGCGGTGCTGCTGGCCGCCCGGTCCCTGCACTGGCGCCACCACCGCGACCAGGCCCGCGCCCATCTCCTGGACCCGGCCGCGGCCCCGTTCTACGGCTGTCTGTCGATGGCCCTGCTGGCGGTCGGCGGCGGCGCCCTGACCCTCGGCCGGGACTGGACCGGCACGTCGGCCGCGGTCGCCCTGGACACCGTGCTGTTCACCGCCGGTACGGTGATCGGGCTCGCGGCGGCGGTCGCCGTGCCGTACCTGATGGGCGTACGCCACCGCATCGAGCCGGGGCAGGCCAGCCCGGTGTGGCTGCTGCCGCTCGTCGCACCGATGGTGTCCGCGGCCGTCGGCCCGCTGCTCGTCCCGCACCTCCCGCCGGGGCAGCCCCGCCAGACGCTGCTCCTCGCCTGCGTCGCGCTGTTCGGCGTGAGCCTGTGCGCGACCCTGGTGACGCTCCCGGTCATCTTCGGCAGGCTGCTCACCGGCGGCCCGCTGCCGCTGGCGCTCACCCCGTCGCTGTTCCTCGTCCTCGGCCCGCTCGGGCAGTCGACGACCGCCGTGGGGAAGTTCGCGGACGTGGCGCCGGGTGTCCTGCCGGGGCCGTACGCCGAGGGTTTCTCGGTCTTCGCCGTGCTGTACGGGGTGCCCGTGACGGGCTTCGCCCTGATGTGGTTGGCGTTCGCCGTCGCGCACGTCGTGCGGGCCCGCCGGGAGGGCATGCGCTTCTCGATGACGTGGTGGTCCTTCACCTTCCCGGTGGGCACCTGTGTCACCGGCACCGAGGCGCTGGCCCGGGAGACGGGGCTGGTCGTCTACGACGGGCTCGCCGTCGCCCTGTACGCCCTGCTCGTCGCCGCCTGGGCCGTCGCCGCCGTGCACACCGCCCGGGGCCTGCTCAGCGGCGGGCTGCTCGCAGGGCCGCGGCCAGCGCCCGGGGCGCCCGGGCCAGTGACGGCCCGTACCACGTGAGGTACCGCCCGTCGACGAGGGCGCAGGGCAGGCCGGGGAAGGCTTCCGGGCCGTCGTCGGCGGTGAAGCGGTAAGGCTCGTCCGGCAGCACCACGACGTCCGGGCGGGCCGCCCGCAGCTCGTCCAACGGGACCTTCGGGTAGCGCTCGGCATGGCCGGCGTACAGGTGGTCGACGCCGAGGCGGGCCAGGACGTCCCCCGCGAAGGTGTCCCGGCCCAGCGCCATCCAGGGCCTGCGCCAGACGGGCACGACGGCCGTGACGCGCCGCCCGGGGACGGGCGGGTCCGCCCAGGCGGCCTGCGCCTCGTCCAGCCAGCGGGGCCGGGAGGGCGCGCCGCAGGCGGTCAGCACCCGGTCCAGCTCGGTGACGGCCTGCGGGACGGTGCGCACCTCGGTCACCAGCACCTCGACGCCCGCCGCGCGCAGGGCGTCGAGGTCGGGGGCGCGGTTCTCCTCCTCGTTGGCGACGACCAGGTCGGGGGCGAGGGCGAGGATCCGCTCGGTCTGCGGGTTCTTGGTGCCGCCGACGCGGACGACGTCGAGGGCGGCCGGGTGGGTGCACCAGTCGGTGGCGCCGACCAGGGCGCCCGGCACCGTACGGGCCACCGCCTCGGTCAGCGACGGCACCAGCGAGACCACCCTCACCGGCGCGGCCTCACCGGCGGGGCCCTTCCCGGACCGCCTCGATGTGCTCGGCGACGGCGACGACGATCAGCCGGGTGTCCGGCACGGTGGCCCGCCAGCGGTGCCGCACCCCGCCGGTGAGGTACAGCGTGTCGCCGCGCCCCAGGCGGTAGGCGCGGCCCTCGGCCTCGATCTCCACGGCACCCTCGGCGACGAACATCAACTGGTCGTTGCGGAACTGCAGTTCCCGGCCGGCGTCGTGGTCGCCGGTGAACTCCAAGGCGTGCATCTGGTGGTGCCCGCGCACCAGGGAGCGCACCCTGGGTGCCAGCTCGGGGTCGGGGTCCTCGGCACGGACCACGTCGACGCTGCACGCGGGGTCGGCCGCGGCGAGCAGCTCCACGGCGGTGGTGCGCAGGGCGTCGGCCACCTTCTCCAGGGAGGTCTGGCTGGGCCGCGCCCGGTCGTTCTCGATCTGGCTCAGGAAGGGCACGGACAGGCCGCTGCGCTCGGACACCACGGCGAGGGTGAGTTCGAGGTCCCGGCGCCGCCGCCGTACGGCCGCGCCCACCCGGAGGTGCTGATCCTTGTGGTCGCCCATCGCTCCGGCTCCCTCCTCCACCCGTCGTCCTGATGAGTTCTCTGCACCCTACGCATGTTCGGCAAACCGTTTCATGCGGCCGTCACATCGATGTCACGGTGCGGTGGCCGCGACCTCACGTTTCTCGCCATCGACGGGCGGGTCCGCGCGCCCTACCGGTTCAAGGCGTGGACGGTCCCGCATGTTCCCGCCAGCCGCTCGCGCCCCCGGTCGGGGGATGCTCAGGCCGGGGCCTGGCGCTCCGTGGTTGGCCGAATTCCTACCGTGTCCGGTCCGGGAACGACCCGAGGGGTGGGCCCGGCGGCGCGCCGTCAGGAGACGCCGCCGGGCCCACCCCTCGGGGTGACCGTCAGAAAGCAGTACCGCGCTGCTAGGGGGTCATCCGGCCGACCATGTCCGGGTGGTCCTTCAGCCAGGCCGCGACGGCTTCTTCCTCCTGGCCCTGGCCGCGGTCCTTGATCTCGGCCTCCAGGCTGCCCAGCTCGTCCTCGCTCATCTTGAAGTTCTTGATCCACTTCGTGAGCTGCGGGTACTGCTCGGGGAAGTCCTTGCTGGAGATGGTCCGGATCGTGTTGCCCTCGCCGAAGGCCTTCTTCGGGTCCTTCAGCTTGGTCAGCTCGTAGTCGCTGTAGGCCCAGTGCGGCGACCACAGGGTGACCGCGACCGGCTCCTTCTTGGCGAGGGCGCGCTTGAGCTCGGCCAGCATGGCGGGCGTGGAGCCGTCGACGACCTCGTACTCGTCCTCCAGGCCGTAGCCCGGCAGGACCTCGTTCTTCAGCAGCTGCATCTCACCGGTGCCGGGCTCGATGCCGATGATCTTCCCGTCGAAGAGGTCGCTCTTGCCCTTGAGGTCCGCGAGGGACTTGACGTCCTTCACGTACGAGGGGACGGCGATCTCCAGGGAGGTCGGCTCGTACCAGGTGCCCAGGTCGGTGAGGTTGTCCTTGTGCTTGTTCCAGTAGTTGCTCTGGGCGTACGGCAGCCACGCGTCGAAGTTGAGGTCGATGCCTCCGGAGGCCAGGCCGGTGTAGACCGGGCCGACGTCCATCTGCTTGAGGTTCATCTTGTAGCCGCGGCGCTCGAGGACGTTCTTCCACAGGTAGGTGACGGCGACGTCCTCCTCCCAGGGGAACCAGGCCACGTCGAGGGCCTGCTTGGCCTCGGCGGGGGTGCCGCCGCTGCCGCCCTCGACCGGGGCGAGCTTGTCGACGACGCCCGGGTTGGCCTTGAGCCAGGTGCGGACGGCGTCCTGCTGCCGGCCCTTGCCGGCCTTGTTGATCTCGGCCTCGAGGCTGGTGAGCTGCTTCTCCGTCATGGAGAAGTCCTTCAGCCACTCGGCCACGACCGGGTTGTCGTCCGAGAAGCCCTTGCGGGACAGCGAGTGCACGCCGTCGCCCTTGCCCCAGGCGTTCTTGGGGTCCTTCAGCTTCTTCAGCTTGTAGTCGTTGTACGCCCAGTGCGGGGACCACAGCGTGGTGACGATCGGTTCCTGCTTGCTGTAGGCCCGCTTCAGCTCGGCCAGCATCGCCGGCGTGGAGCTGTCGACGACCTTGTACTCCTTGTCGAGGCCGTACTCCTTGAGGACCTTGCTCTTGAGCAGGTTCATCTCACCGGCGCTGGGCTCGATGCCGGTGATCTTCCCGCCGAAGAGGCCGGCCTTGCCCTTGAGGTCGTCGAGGGTGTTGATGTCCTTCATGTACGCCGGAACGGTCAGCTCCAGCGACGTCTGGTCGTACCAGGAGCCGAGGTCCTCGAGCTGCTTGCCGTACTTCTTCCAGTACTGCTCGTGCGTCGTGGGCAGCCACGAGTCGGTCTGGAAGTCGATGTTGCCCTGGGCGAGCGCGGTGTAGAGCGGACCGGCCTCGAACTGCTTGGCCTCGACCTCGAAGCCGCGCTGTTCGAGGATCTCCTTCCACAGGAACGTGGAGGCGACGCCCTCGTCCCAGGGGATGTAGCCGATGGAGACCTTCTTGCCGTTGCCGACGTTGTTGCCGCCGCCCGCCGTGTCGGCGTCGTCGGAGCTGCCGCCGAACATGCCCATGCCGCCGGCCACCAGGGCGAGGATCACGATGCCGATCACGGCGACCTGCGGCTGGGGGCGGTAGGACCAGATCTTCAGGCCCTTGGCGGCGCGCGCCTTGGCGGCGGCGCGGCGGCCCAGGGGGGAGACGTGCGTGCCCAGCGCGCTGGTCATGCGGTCCAGGTAGATCGCCAGGATCACGATGGCGACACCGGCCTCGGCGCCGAGGCCGACGTTGAGCTGGCCGATGGACTCCATGACGTCGCCGCCGAGGCCGCCGGTGCCGACCATGCCGGCGATCGCGGCCATGGACAGGCCGAGCATGATGACCTGGTTGACGCCCGCCATCACGGTGGGCAGCGCCAGCGGGAGCTGGACGCGCAGCAGGGTGTTGCGGGGCGTGGTGCCGAACGCCTCCGCCGCCTCGACCAGTTCCTTGTCGACCTGGCGGATGCCCAGCTCGGTCATCCGGACGCCGGGGGCGAGGGCGAAGATGAGGGTGGCCACGATGCCCGGGGCGGAACCGGTCCCGAAGAACAGGATCGCGGGGATCAGGTAGATCATCGCGGGCAGCGTCTGCATGAAGTCCAGGACCGGCCGGACGAAGGCGCTCACCCGGTCCGAGCGGGCCGCCCAGATGCCCACCGGCACCGAGACGACCAGGGCGATGATCGTGGCGACCAGCAGGAGCGCCAGGGTGACCATCGCGTTCTCCCACAGACCGAGGGAGTCGATGAAGGCGAAGCCGACGAAGGAGAGGACACCGGCGACGGTGCCGCGCAGCCAGAAGGCCAGCACGGCGAAGATGCCGGCGAGCAGCAGCGGCTCGGGGGCCTGGAGGACGGCGTTGATGCCGTCGTAGGCGCCGGTGAAGACGCTCTTGAAGAAGGTGAAGAGCCAGGAGACGTTGTCGAGCAGCCAGTCGACGCTGCTGTTGACCCAGTCGCCGAGGGGGATCCTAGGCACGGCTGATCACCTTCTTGCCGCCCTTGTCCCGCGGGTTGCCGCAGACGCCGGGGACGACGTCGTCCTCGTCGCCGAGGAAGCCGATGAGCCGCTGGGCCGGGACGACGCCGACCAGCCGGCGGTCACCGTCGACCACCGCCACCGCGTGGGGCACGCGGGCGCTGATCGCGCACAGCTCCGAGAACGGCGTCTCGGGCGTGGCGGTCTCGCAGTCGCAGTCCGCCTCGTCACCGCGCAGGTCGGTCTCCATGACGGACCCGGTGGTCAGGACGCGGGAGCGGTCGACGTCCTTGGTGAAGGAGGCGACGTAGTCGTTGGCGGGACGTATCAGGATGTCCTGCGCGGTGCCTATCTGCACGATCCGGCCGTCGCGCATCATGGCGATGCGGTCGCCCAGGCGCATGGCCTCGTTGAGGTCGTGGGTGATGAAGACGATGGTCTTCTTCAGGGTCTTCTGCAGGTCGAGCAGCTGGTCCTGCATGTCGCGGCGGATCAGCGGGTCGAGGGCGCTGAAGGACTCGTCCATCAGCAGCAGGTCGGCGTCGGTGGCGAGCGCGCGGGCCAGGCCGACCCGCTGCTGCATGCCGCCGGACAGCTCGTCGGGCCAGGACTTCTCCCAGCCGGCCAGGCCGCACAGGGCGAGCGCCTCGTCGGCGCGGCGTTCGCGCTCGGCGCGGGGCACGCCCTGCACTTCGAGACCGTAGGCAGCGTTGTCACGGACGCTGCGGTGGGGGAAGAGCGCGAAGTGCTGGAAGACCATGCTGATCTTCTTGGAACGGACCTCGCGCAGCTCGCGGTCGCTGAGCTCGGTGAGGTCCTGGCCCCCGAAGCGGACGTGCCCGGCGGTCGGCTCCGACAGACCGTTGAGCATGCGCAGCAGCGTGGACTTGCCTGATCCGGACAGCCCCATGACCACGAAGATCTCGCCGGGCTCCACGGTGAAGGACGCGTCGATGACCGCGGCGGTGGTGCCGTCGGCGCGCAGTTCCTCCCGGACGTCCCCCTGGTCCTTGCGGACGTCTTCCTGGCGCAGTCGTCCGACTGCCTGGTCCGGTTTCCTGCCGAAGACCTTGTACAGGTTCTCGGCCTCTAGTCTGGCTGACACGCTTACCTCTTGGCTCGGGGGCAGGGACAGGGCCCAAAGCTCCCCTAACAGTTGAATGCATCAACCAGCTTCGGCCCGGGTGCGCGCCTGCCCCGATCCTTATGCGCCAAACATATGAGTGACTCAGTTCACAGCCCCCCGTCCCTCACCCACCTCACCTGCGGCATGATGCGAGGCGTGACCGGACGACTGATGCTTCTCGACACCGCCTCCCTCTACTTCCGCGCCTACTTCGGCGTGCCGGACTCGGTACGGGCGCCCGACGGCACGCCGGTGAACGCCGTGCGCGGGCTGCTGGACTTCATCGACCGCCTGGTGAAGGACCACAGGCCCGACCACCTGGTCGCCTGCATGGACGCCGACTGGCGACCGCACTGGCGGGTGGAGCTGATCCCCTCCTACAAGGCACACCGGGTGGCCGAGGAACGCCCGGCGGGCCCCGACGAGGAGGAGGTGCCCGACACGCTGTCCCCGCAGGTGCCGGTCATCGAGGCGGTCCTCGACGCGCTCGGCATCGCCCGCGTCGGTGTGCCGGGATACGAGGCGGACGACGTCATCGGCACCTACACGGCGCGGGCCACGGGCCCGGTGGACATCGTCACCGGCGACCGCGACCTCTACCAGCTGGTCGACGACGCGCGCGGCGTGCGCGTGCTCTACCCGGTCAAGGGCGTCGGCACGCTCAACCTCGTCGACGAGGCCGCGCTGCGCGAGAAGTACGGCGTCGACGGCGGCGGGTACGCCGATCTGGCCCTGCTGCGCGGCGACCCGAGCGACGGTCTGCCCGGCGTGCCCGGCATCGGCGAGAAGACGGCGGCGAAACTGCTCGCCGAGTTCGGGGACCTGGCCGGGATCCAGGCCGCCGTCGACGACCCGAAGGCGAAGCTCACCCCCACGCAGCGCAAGCGGCTGACCGAGGCCGGGCCGTATCTCGCGGTGGCCCCGAAGGTCGTCCGGGTGGCGGACGACGTGCCGCTGCCGGACACCGGCACGGCGCTGCCGCACGGACCGCGCGACGCCGAGGCGCTGGACGCGCTGGCGGCCCGCTGGGGGCTGGGCGGGTCGCTGCAGCGGCTGCTGACCACGCTCACCGCCTGAGCGGCGGCACGCGGCGCCCCTTTCCCTGAGCCACACGCCGGGCCGGGATGCTAGCTTAGGTATACCTAACTCAGGAGCAGGGAGGCCGTCATGGCAGACCGTCCGGCACGCAAGCCGCGCAAGCCGCACACCGCGCAGGTCGTCCGCACCGAGCGGCTGACCCCGCACATGCAGCGCGTGGTGCTCGGCGGCGAGGGGCTCTCCGCGTTCGCGGCGGACACCTGCACCGACCACTATGTGAAGCTGCTCTTCCCCTCCGGGGGCGCGACCTATCCGGAGCCCTTCGACATGGAGCGGATCCGCGAGGAGTTCCCCCGCGAGCAGTGGCCGGTGACCCGGACGTACACCGTCCGCCACTGGGACGCCGAGCACCGCGAGATGACGCTGGACTTCGTCATCCACGGCGACGAGGGACTGGCCGGGCCCTGGGCGAGGCGGGTGCGGCCCGGCGACGAGATCCACTTCATGGGCCCCGGCGGCGCCTACGCCCCCGACCCCGCCGCCGACTGGCACCTGCTCGCCGGTGACGAGAGCGCGCTGCCCGCGATCGCCCGCTCCCTGGAGGCGCTGCCCGACGGCGCCCGCGCGTTCGCCTTCGTCGAGATCGAGGGGCCCGAGGAGGAGCAGAAGATCGACTCCGACGTGGAGGTGGTCTGGCTGCACCGCGCCGGCCGCCCGGTCGGGCAGGCCCTGGTCGAGGCCGTGCGCGCGCTGGAGTTCCCCGAGGGCAGGCTGCACGCGTTCGTCCACGGCGAGGCGGCCTGCGTGAAGGACCTGCGCCGGTACCTGCGGCTGGAGCGGGAGGTCCCCCGCGAGGACCTGTCCATCTCCGGCTACTGGCGACTCGGCCACAACGAGGACGGCTGGCAGGCCTCCAAGCGCGAGTGGAACGCCCGCATCGAGGCCGAGCAGGAGGGCGCAACGGCGGCGTAACGCCTCCACCGGCCCACGACCACCCACACGGCGACGCCCAGCAGGCCCCGCGCCCCGCGGGCCACGCCTCCGTCAGTCGCCTCGTACGCGGGCGTGCAGGTGCATGTCGTGCCAGCCGTCGGTGTGGAGGAGGGCGCTGCGCTTGATGCCCTCCAGGGCGAAGCCCGTCTTTTCGGCGACGCGGCACGAGGCCTCGTTGGCCACGGCGTGCGAGAGTTCCAGGCGCTGGAAGCCGATCTCGTCCAGGGCCCAGCGGGCGAGGGTGCGGGTGGCCCGCGCGGCGACGCCCCGGCCGCGGGCGTCGGCCGTCGTCCAGTAGGCGACCTCGGCCACCCCGTCGCCGAGCACCATCTCCCGCAGCGCGACCCGGCCGAGCAGCCGGTCGTCCGCCGCGTCGGCGACCGCCCACTGCACGTTGCGCTCACCTTTCCAGGCCCGTTGCCACTCGGTGATCCAGCCCCGCACCTCCTCCTCGGAGTCGGCGGCCCGGACGTGCCAGTGGCGCAGCACCGGGTCCTGGAAGGCGGCGTGCACGGCGGGCGCGTCCTCGGTGCGCCAGGGGCGCAGCACCAGCCCGTCGCCGGTGGGGAGCGTGGGCTGCGGGGTGCGGGAGAGGGTGCCGGCGGCGAGGACCGGGCTGGTGAGGTAGGGCATGGGCGGCATCCTGCCAACGGGGGCGTCCGGCGGCCCAGCGGATTTCCGGGGCGATGACGACTGCGAGGTCCACCGTCGCAGGCCACCGCCTCGTACGCTGGCAGGTGATGAGACGCCGTACCCCTCCCCCGCCCTCGCCCCTGCCGCAGCGCGACGGCATCGACGCGGTACGGGTGCGGCTGCCCGCTGACGGGCCGTGGGCCACGGTGCGGGAGCATCTGACGGAGCGGCTGTCGGGCGCGGGCGCCGGTGTGGTCGACGGCATGTTCGACGCCGGGCTGTTCGTCGGGGCGGACGGGCGCCCCGTGCCGGGCGACGCGCCGTACGAGCCGGGCATGTTCGTGTGGTTCCACCGCAAGCTGCCCGCCGAGGTTCCGGTGCCCTTCCCGCTGGAGGTCGTGTACCGCGACGAGCACATCGTCGTCCTGGACAAGCCGCACTTCCTGGCCACCACCCCGCGCGGCGGCCACGTCACGCAGACCGCGCTGGCACGGCTGCGCAGCGAGCTGGGGGTCCCGGCACTCGGCGCCGCGCACCGCCTGGACCGGCTCACGGCGGGGCTGGTCCTGTTCACCGTGCGCCCCGAGGAACGCGGCGCGTACCAGGGCCTGTTCGCCGACCGGCGGGTGCGCAAGGAGTACGAGGCCGTCGCCCCGTACGACCCGGCGCTCGCCCTCCCCCGCACGGTCCGCAGCCGGATCCTGAAGGAGCGCGGGGTGCTCGCCGCCCGCGAGGTCGACGGCGAGCCGAACGCCGTGACCCGCGTCGAGCTGCTCGCGCACCGGCCCGACCGCGGGCTAGGCCGGTACCGGCTGGTCCCGGGCACCGGCCAGACGCACCAGCTGCGCGTGCACATGAACGCGCTCGGCGTGCCGATCCTCGGCGACCCCCTCTACCCCGAGGTGGCCGCCCCCGTGCCGGCCGGTGACTTCCGGCGCCCGCTGCAACTGCTCGCGCGGGGGCTGGCGTTCACCGATCCGGTCACGGGGCACGCACACCGCTTCCGCAGCGGCCGGTCCCTCGGCGCCTGGACGGCGTACGAGGACTGGGCGGCGCGGGAGGAACGGTAGGCGGACGGGGTCGGCCGGCCGTCAGTGGCCGCGCCACCAGCGCAGGAAGCGCTGCCAGGCACCGCGGGGAAGGGTCTGGTCCGCTCCCGGCGCCTGCTGGGGCTCGGCGGCCGTCATCGACACGGGCTGCGGCGGCTGGGACGGAAGCGGCGGCTGCGGCGGCTGCGTCTGCTCTTCCGGCGTCGAGAGGCCGACGTGCCAGGCGGCGCGCCGTGCCGGGGCCGGGGCGTGGCTCGGCTGCTCCATGATGTCCTGCTGCGCCCTGGGCTCGAACCGCACCGGCAGTTCCACCAGGTGCCGCGAGGCGATCGACGACCGCCACCGCAGTTCGTCCTCGTCGCAGTCGAGCTGGACGTCGGGCAGCCGCATCAGCAGCGCGTCGATGCCGGCGTCGGCGATGGCCCGCCCGATGTCCTGCCCGGGGCACTCGTGCGGGCCGCCGCCGAAGGCGAGGTGGGCGCGGTTGCCCATCATGTCGGCGCTCAGGTCCGGACGGATGCGCGGGTCGACGTTGCCCGGCGCGATGCCGAGCAGCAGTCCGTCACCGGCGCGGATGCGCTGACCGCCGAGTTCGGTCTCCTGCTTGGCGAAGTAGGCGAAGACGGTACTGAAGGGCGGTTCGTCCCACAGGGACTGCTCGACCGCCTGGGGCACCGTCATCTGGCCGCCGCTGAGCTGGGCGCGGAAGCCCGGGTCGGTGAGGACCACGCGCAGCACGTTGGCGATCAGGTTGACGGTCGCCTCGTAGGCGGCCAGCAGGACCACCCGCAGGTGTTCGCGCACCTCGTCGTCGGTGAGCCCGGCCGAGTGGGTGACCAGGCGGCCGGCGATGTCGTCGGCCGGTTCGGCCCGGCGGGCGGCGGTGAGCCGTCCCAGTGCCTCCATGACGTAGGCGTGGCTGGCGATCGCCGTCTCGGTGCCCTTGAGGGTGTCGCGGGCCGCCTCCACCAGCCGGTCGTTGTACTCCTCGGGCATGCCGAGCAGGTGGCACATCACGCCCATCGGCAGGTGCTCGGCGAACTGGCTGACCAGGTCGGCGCGGCCCTCCTCGCAGAAGCGGTTGACGATGCGCTGGGTGTAGCGCTTGATGTGCCGGCGCAGTTCCCGGTAGTCGAGGTCGGACATGGCGCTGGTGACCGCGCCGCGCAGCCGCTTGTGTTCGTCGCCCTCGGCGTGGGAGCAGATGGGCTGCCAGGCGATGTGCGGCATCAGGGGGTGGTCGGGCTTGACCATGCCCTCGTTGAGCGGGGTCCAGATCCGGCTGTCGCGGCAGAACTGGGAGGGGGTGCTCACCATGTGCAGGTTCTCGGCGTGCCCGAGAACCACCCACACGGGTACGTCGTCGTGGAGCAGCGCGGGCGCCACCGGCCCGTGCTGATCGCGGAGCTTCTCGTACAGCTCCTCCAGGTCGTCCGCCGCGTGCAGCCGGTGCAGTCCGCCCGGCCCGAGGCCGTGGGCGGGGCAGCCGGGCGGTGGTTCGAGCAGGGGTTCGCCCGTTCCGGTCGGGGAGTGGCGTTCAGGCGTCACAGTCTCGCTCCGCAAACAAAGGGTGTGGTCACGTCAGAGGGGGTCTGGGGTGGGCGCGCCGGTCAGGTGAGCGCGCCCTTCATGGCGAGGGCGTGCAGGAAGCGCATCAGGGTCATCAGGACGTCCCGGCTGGAGGCCCGGCGCCGCACGTCGCAGTCGAGGATGGGGATCTCCTCGGGCAGGTCGAGCGCGGTGCGCAGTTCCGCGACGGGGTAACGGGGCGCGTCGGGGAAGGTGTTGACGGCGACGACGAAGGGCACGCCGCGCTCCTCCAGGCGTCCCATCACGTCGAAGCTGACCTCCAGGCGGCGGGTGTCGACCAGGACGACCGCGCCGAGGGCGCCCTCGAACAGGCCGTTCCACAGGAACCAGAAGCGCTCCTGGCCGGGCGTGCCGAAGAGGTACAGCACCAGCTCGTCGGTGATGGTGATACGGCCGAAGTCCATGGCGACCGTGGTGGCCGTCTTGGAGGGGGAGCCGTAGTTGTCGTCGACGCCGATGCCGGCCTGGGTCATCGTCTCCTCGGTGGTCAGCGGTCTGATCTCGCTGACCGAGCCGACCATGGTGGTCTTGCCGACCCCGAAGCCGCCCACGATGACGATTTTCACGGCGGCCTCGGCCGTGTGCGGCAGCCGGTCCTCGGTGCGTGGGCCCGGGATCGTGTCAGAGCTTTTGAAGTCCATGCATCACCGCTTCGAGGAGGTTTCGGTCGGCGACCTTCTGGCGGACGATCGGGGCGCGGGCCTGCACCAGTTCCGACGCCAGCAGGTCGGTGAGCAGCACGGTCACCACACTGAACGGCAGGCTCAGGTAGGCCGACAGCTCGGCCACGGACAGGGGCGCGGCGCACAGCCGCAGCAGGGCGGCCTGTTCCGGTGTGGCGGACACCGGGGGGTCGGCGCGGGCCACGATCAGGGTGACGAGGTCGATGTCGGCGCGTTCGCCGCCTCCCTCCCCGCCGATGACGAAGAGCCGCTCGGGGTTGCGGAGCTCGCCCTCCTTGGCGGGCGCGCCGGAAGGGGCCGGTGTGGCGGAAGGGGCCGGCGCGGCGGGCCGGTCCGGCCCGGGGGATCGCCTCTGGCGCCTGGGAGGAGTCATACGGTCTGCCCGTTGCGCCGTGCGGGACTGGTCAGATGGGGGCCGATCCGGGCGACCAGGTCGGCCATGCTCAGGCCCATCCGGCCGGGTTCGCAGCGGACGTCGGAGAGCACCGCGAGATAGGCGTTGGGGCCGGCGGCCATCAGGTAGAAGTAGCCGCCGTTCATCTCGATGAGCACCATCTTCATGTCGCCGTCGCTGGTGGGGATCTCCTGGCTGACGGCGCTGGCCAGGCTCTGCAGGCCCGCGCAGGCGGCGGCGACCCGGTCGGCGGCGTCCGGGTCCCCGGAGTAGCGGGCGATGCGCAGGCCGTCGGCGGAGAGCACCACGATCATCTCGATGCCCGGGACGCCGTCGTAGAGGTCCCGGAGCATCCAGTCGAACTTGCCTTGCTGCTCGATCACTTGAGGTTCCCCTCGTCGTCTGCCGGGGCGTGGGCCGGCTCACTGCTGCTGGACTGCTGGTGGGCCTGGGTCGTGCCCGGGTGCTGCTTGAGCCCCTCCCAGAAGGCGCCGATGAAGTGGCCCGGCGGCAGGCCGCCCTGGTCCTTGTCCTGCGCGGGCTCCGGCTCGGCGGGCGCCGGGATGCCGTTGCGGGCGCGCTCGGCGGCCTGGCGGGCCTCGCGTTCGGCGTCCTCCCGCTCCCACGCCGCCTGCTCGGCCAGGCGCTGGCTGAGTGGCATCTTGACCCGGCTGCGGCGCTGCGGGAGTCCGCCGGCCGTCCACTCGGTCACCTCGGGGACGTCGTCCTCCAGGGAGACGTTGGCGGGGATCCGGGGGCTGGTGGGACGGCGCTTCTTGGGCTTGCGCTCCGGTCCGGGCAGGGCGTCGGGCCCGGGCGTGGGGATCGAGGTGGCGCCGATGCCGTGGGCGAGGCCGACACCGGGCTCGGTGGTCATCATCTTGCTGGGGACGATGAGGATGGCGCGGACGCCGCCGTAGGCGGAGGCGCGCAGCGAGACGTCCATGCCGAACTGGGTGCACAGCCGGCCGACCACGGACAGGCCCAGGCGCGGGTGGTGGGCGAGGTCCTGCACGTCGGTGCCGCGCTTGGCCTGCTCGAGCAGGCCCTCGATGCGGCCGCGGGACTCCTCGCTGAGGCTGACGCCGGCGTCCTCGATCTCGATGCACACACCGCTCTGCACCTCGGTCGCGGTGACGTGCACCTTGGCCGCGGGCGGCGAGTAGCGGGTGGCGTTGTCGAGGAGTTCGGCCGCCGCGTGGATGACCGGTTCGACGGCGGTGCCCTTGATGTTGACCTTGGCGATGGAGGCCAGGTTGATCCGGCGGTACTCCAGGATCCGGGACATGGCGCCGCGCAGCACGCTGTACAGGGCGACCGGCTCGGGCCACTGGCGGCCGGGCCGGCCGCCGCCGATCACGGAGATGGAGTCGGCGAGGCGGCCGATCAGCGAGGTGCCGTGGTCGATGCGCAGGAGGTCGTCGAAGACCTCGGGGTTGCGCCCGTGGTCCTCCTCCATCTCGCGCAGTTCCTTCTGCTGCTGGTGGACGA
This sequence comes from Streptomyces sp. MH60, assembly GCF_002939385.1. Taxonomy (GTDB): domain Bacteria; phylum Actinomycetota; class Actinomycetes; order Streptomycetales; family Streptomycetaceae; genus Streptomyces. The sequence goes on from NZ_MULI01000034.1 coordinate 23,424, forward strand.
TCGCCTGGACACGGCGGGCGATGTCGACGAAGGAGCGCTCGGCGGACTCGCGCATGGCGTCCTCGTGGTCGACGATCTCGCAGACCATGCGGACCAGCTTGCGCTGGGGCTCGCCGAGTTCGGCGTAGGTGGGGTCCACCTCGCCCAGGCGGTTCATCATCTCGCGGGGCGTGGCGCCCCGGCGCATGTGGCGCAGGACGGTCGGGATGACCTCGGCCCCGAGGCGGACCATCTCCTCGTGGTGTCCGGCGGCCCGGTGTTCCAGATACGCGGTGTGACGGGCGTGCTCGGCGCGCAGGGTCCGCAGCGCGCGGCCGCGGCGCACCGCTTCGGCGCCCGCGGCGATCACCAGGACGGTGGCGACGGCACCGCACAGGCCGACGGCGAGCCGGGCCGGTTCCGTCACGAGGGCGACGGCGGCCCCGGTGGCCGCGGCCATCAGTATGGCCGGCAGCAACAGCGTTCGCGCGTAGGGAAGTTCACGGCGACCTGGAGGGGAATCAACACTCACCATGTAGGCCCTCTGAAAACGAATCGGCGGGGATGGGGGAGCTTGCGGCGGGGTATGTCTGGGAGTTGTCGGGATCTTCGGCGCATTGGGAACAAGCGCGCGAATACACCTCAACTCGGTGCGCTGCGGGCGAGCTTAGTCCGGGGGGATCATCGCCGTGTCATATTCGGCAAGCACCTGAAACGGGCGCGGGGACTGGAGTATGGTCGGGCCCATTTGCACGCCGGGGAGTCATTCGAACACATGGAGTAATGCCTCACGGGTGCTCGAAAATCACTCACCGTGATGAGGGAAAAGAGGCGCCGGGCCTCCGGAACGCGCGACGGCCCGGCGGGATGTCCCGCCGGGCCGTGCTGGGGCGGGGGTCAGCCCACGGACGAGTAGGCGACCACCCCGCGCAGCAGTTCCTCGACCGCCTTGCGCGCGTTCTTCGGGACGGTGGAGCCGTCGCCGGGCGCGGCGGCCGAGATCTGGCCCAGGACGTCGATGACCTGCTTGCACCAGCGCACGAAGTCACCGGCCGGCATCTCCACCTCGCGCAGCACCTCGTCGAGGCCCTTGCCGGAGGCCCACATGTACGCCGCCCAGGCGAAGCCGAGGTCCGGCTCGCGCTGGCCGACCCCCTCGGTCTGGCTGATCCGGAAGTCCTCCTCCAGGGCGTCCAGGCGCCCCCAGATGCGGACCGTCTCGCCGAGCGCGGCCTTCGCCCTGCCCGAGGGCACCTTCGGCGCCATCGCGTCGTCGGCGACCCGGGACTCGAAGACCAGCGCCGAGACGCAGGCGGCCAGCTCGGCCGGGGACAGCCCTTCCCACACGCCCTCGCGCAGGCACTCGCTGGCGAGCAGGTCCAGCTCGCCGTAGAGCCGGGCCAGGCGCTTGCCGTGCTCGGTGACCTCGTCGCCGCGCAGGTAGTCCAGCTCGGTCAGCAGGGCGACGATCCGGTCGAAGGTGCGGGCGATGGTGTTCGTCCGGCCCTCGATGCGGCGCTCCAGCTGCGAGGTGTCGCGCAGCAGCCGGTGGTAGCGCTCGGCCCAGCGGGCGTGGTCCTCCCGGTCGTCGCAGCCGTGGCAGGGGTGGGCGCGGATCGCCTTGCGCAGCCGGGCGATCTCCCGGTCGTCGGCGGCCTGGGAACGCTTCTTGCGGGCCCGCTCGGGCGGGATGTGCCCGGCCTTGGTGCGCAGCGCGGAGGCCAGGTCGCGGCGGGACTGCGGGGAGCGCGGGTTGAAGGACTTGGGGATCCGCATCCGGTCCAGCGCCTCGACCGGCACCGGGAAGTCGATCGACGCCAGCCGCTTGACCTGCCGCTCGGCCGTCAGCACCAGCGGGCGGGGCCCGTCGTGGTGGTCGAAGCCCCGGTGGCCGTTGGACCGACCGGCGGGCAGCCCCGGGTCGAGGACCAGGGCGAGGCCCGCGTACTTGCCGGTGGGCACGTGGATGACGTCGCCCGGCTTCAGCTTCTCCAGCGCCACGGCGGCCTCGGCACGCCGCTGGTCGGCGCCCTGCCGGGCCAGCTCCTGCTCGCGGTCCTTCAGCTCGCGGCGCAGCCGGGCGTACGCGTCGAAGTCGCCGAGGTGGCAGGTCATGGAGGCCTTGTAGCCCTCCAGGCCCTCCTCGTTGCGCTGCACCTGACGGGAGATGCCGACGACCGACTTGTCCGCCTGGAACTGCGCGAACGACGTCTCCAGCAGCTCCCGCGAGCGGTGCCGGCCGAACTGCTCGACCAGGTTGACCGCCATGTTGTACGACGGCTTGAAGCTGGAGCGCAGCGGATACGTGCGGGTGCCGGCCAGCCCCGCGAGGTGCTCGGGGTTCATGCCGCGATGCCACAGCACCACGGCGTGTCCCTCGACGTCGATGCCGCGGCGGCCGGCCCGGCCGGTGAGCTGGGTGAACTCGCCGGGGGTGATGTCGGCGTGCTGCTCGCCGTTCCACTTGACGAGCTTCTCCAGCACGACCGAGCGGGCGGGCATGTTGATGCCGAGGGCGAGGGTCTCGGTCGCGAAGACGGCCTTCACGAGACCGCGCACGAACAGCTCCTCGACGACCTCCTTGAAGGTGGGCAGCATGCCCGCGTGGTGGGCGGCGATGCCGCGCTCCAGTCCCTCCAGCCACTCGTAGTAGCCCAGGACGTGCAGGTCCTCGCGGGGGATGGAGGCGGTCCGCTCCTCGACGAGGGCCCGCACCCGCTCCCGGGCGCCCTCGTCGTTGAGCCGGAGGCCCGCGTACAGGCACTGCTGGACGGCGGCCTCGCAGCCGGCCCGGCTGAAGATGAAGGTGATCGCGGGCAGCAGCCCCTCGGAGTCCAGCCGCTCGATGACCTCGGGGCGGCTCGGCGTCCACACCCGCGAGCGCTGTCTGCGCTCCCGCTCGCGGTCGGCCTCCTTCATGGCGCGGCCGCGCCTGCGGTCCTGGTAGGACGGGCGGCTGGCCTCCAGGCGCGCCATGCGCGTGAGGTCGGGGTTGACGGCCTTCTTGTGGCCCTCGGCCTCCTCGAACAGGTCGTACATCCGGCGCCCGGCCAGCACGTGCTGGAACAGCGGCACGGGCCGGTGCTCGGAGACGATCACCTGGGTGTCGCCGCGCACGGTGTCGAGCCAGTCGCCGAACTCCTCCGCGTTCGACACGGTCGCCGAGAGTGACACCAGGGTCACGGACTCGGGGAGGTGGATGATCACCTCCTCCCAGACGGCGCCGCGGAACCGGTCGGAGAGGTAGTGCACCTCGTCCATGACCACGTGGCCGAGGCCGAGGAGGGTCTGCGAGCCCGCGTACAGCATGTTCCGCAGGACCTCGGTGGTCATCACGACCACCGGGGCGTCGGAGTTCACGCTGTTGTCGCCGGTGAGCAGGCCCACCCGGTCGCTGCCGTAGCGGCGGCACAGGTCGGCGTACTTCTGGTTCGACAGGGCCTTGATGGGTGTCGTGTAGAAGCACTTCCTGCCCTGCTGGAGGGCGAGGTGGACGGCGAACTCGCCGACGATGGTCTTGCCGGAACCGGTGGGCGCGGCCACCAGCACGCCCTTGCCCGCCTCGAGCGCCTGACAGGCCTCGATCTGGAAGGGGTCGAGGCCGAAGTCGTACATCTCGCGGAAGGAGGCGAGCGCGGTGGCCTGCTCGGCAGCGCGCTGACGGGCTGCCGCGTACCGCTCGGCCGGTAAGAGATCCTCTGTCATCGTGCTTTCGAGCGTACCGGCCCGCACTGACAACCGGACGATCATTATCGGGATCGGCTGTCTGGGGGCTCCGGGGGGCGGCGACGCCTGCCGTCACCGCCCCGGCGGTCCTCAGGTCACGTCGTCGTAGCCGTTGACCCGGTCCTTCGTGGCCTGCTCGGGCAGGGCACGGGCGGTGGTCACGGGCTCGACCTCGCCGATGTCCTCAGGGGTGAGGTCCAGGTCGGAGGCCTCGTCGTCATCGGGTTCGAGGGCCTCGCGGCGGGCCTTGCGGCGGTCGTTCAGCAGGGAGACGGTGACCGCGGCGAAGTACAGGACCCAGATCGGCCCGGCCAGCATGAGCATGGTCAGCGGGTCCGTGCTGGGCGTGGCGATGGCCGCGAACAGGGTGATCCCCATGATCATCGCGCGCCACCAGCCGAGCATCCGCCTGCCGGTCAGCACCCCGGTGAAGTTGAGCATCACCAGCAGCAGCGGCAGCTCGAAGGAGAGACCGAAGACCAGGACCATGCGCGTGACGAGATCGAGCAGCTCGTCCAGGGGCAGCAGGTTGTCGACGTCGCTCGGGGTGAACTCGATCAGGACCTTCGCCGAGGTGGGCAGCACCGCGTAGGCGAAGTAGGCGCCGATGAGGAACAGCGGGGCGCCGGTGGCGACGAACGCGTAGGCGTACTTCTTCTCGTTCCTGTGCAGGCCCGGGGCGACGAACGCCCACAGCTGGTAGAGCCAGACCGGCGAGGCGAGCACCACACCGGCCGTCAGAGAGACCTTCAGCGCCAGGGTAAAGGGGCCGAGCAGGCCGTTGATGGTGATCTGCGCGCACGGTTCCGAGCCGGCCTTCGCCTCGGCCAGCTCGCCGAACGACTTCTCACAGCCGACCGACTTGAGGATCGGCTCGGTGAGGAAGTTGATGATCTCCTGATAGAAGAAGGCGGCGACCACCGTGACGACGACGACGGCCAGCAGCGCCTTCGCGAGCCGGTTGCGGAGCTCACGAAGGTGCTCCGCGAGCGGCATCCGCCCCTCGGGATCCTTCTCCTTGTTGCGGGCAGGCTTCAGCAACCCACGTTCCCATCTCGTGCGGCGGGCCGGAGGTCACCGGCCCTGCGTCAGCGCTTGGTCGTGTCCGTCGGCTCGGTGACCGGCCGGGAGCTGGTCACGTCGCCGGGGGCGGCCTGGATGGTGCGCTGCGCCGCGGACTGCTCGGGGGTGGGCGGGTCGGCGGGGGCGGCCTCGTCGGACTTGGCCTCGTTCTTCATGGCCTTGGCCTCGCTCTTGAGGATGCGCGCCGACTTGCCGAGCGACCGCGCCATGTCCGGAAGCTTCTTCGCGCCGAACAGCAGGATGATGACGACGAGGATGAGAATGATCTCGGGGGCGCCGAGCCTTCCGAACATAAGTCTTTACCTTCTCACCGAGGCGGCTGGGTGGGTGCTGTCCGACCGGCCGGACATACGTCCGATCGATCGTCTTGTGCAGCGATCGTAACGCTCAGGGGTGAACGTGAGGCAATCCCCGTGCGTACTCCCGTCCGCGACCGGGCCTCGTTTTCCTGGCCGCGACCAGCAGCGTACCGCCCGGGGCCGGTGAGGTGACAGGGCGAAGTGTCCCAAAACGTAACTCACACCGGCCCGTCGGGTCACCGGCGCCACTTCCCGGCGGAATCCAGGGTGTTCACAGGGCGTCCACGGCCCGGGCGGCGCTCTCGGTCGCGCGCTCCAGGTCCTCCGCGGCCCGGCTGATCCGGCGGGTGGAGTCCGTCACCTGCCGGCCGAGGCGCTGCGCCTCCACGAACACCTTCACGGCGAACACCGCGAGGACGGCAAGACCCAGGAAACCCACGGCAACCGCGAACATCGGCCAGAACATGACGTCGAGACTAGACCGTCGAGTGCAGCCGCAGGGTCCTGACCCCACCGCCGGTGAGCAGCTCCACGACCCGCTCCCCCGCCGGCTTGCGCACGGCCGACCCGCACTCGGGGCAGGTGAACGAGTAGAAGGTGGTGCGGCTCGTGGCGCCGATGGCCAGGCGCAGGGCGCTCGCGGCGAGTTCGAAACGGCCCCGGCAGTCCGGGCAGCCCGCCTTGAACACGACCGGTGACACGCGTCTCATGCCGGCGAACGCGGTCGCCGCCGTCATGCCCGGCCCGGACGACGGCCCGGACGGCCCGGACGGCCCGCACGGTCCCAGGGGGTCGCTCACAGTGCTCGCTCCTGCCTGTCGTGCTGCCCGTCGACCGCCCCGGCGCCCCGGCGCGCCCCGGCCCCGGTGACCGTCTCCGCCCCGCCCGGCGCCCCGGCCGCCTCGATCCCGTCGTACGCGGTCAGCGCCTCACGGGCGGCCTGCCGGGCGCTGTCGGCGAGCGCGGACGGGGAGACGATCCGGCCGTCGCGGCCGAGCCGCAGCGCCAGCCGCCGCAGGGAGGCGGGGTCGGGGGTGCGCAGAGTGATACGCAGACCGCCGTCGGGAAGTTCATCCGCGCTGTCGTGCGGGTAGTACTCGGCGACCCAGCGGCCGCCCGGGCCGACCTCCACGACGACCTCGGGGTCCTCCGCGGCGGGCTGCACCAGCCCTTCCGACAGGTCCCGCAGCTCCACCTCCGGCGGTGCGGAGGGCTCGTCCAGGATGCGGATCTCGGCGACCCGGTCGAGCCGGAAGGTGCGCCGGGCCTCGGAGCGGCGGCACCACGCCTCCACATACGTGTGCCCGACGCTGACCAGGCGGATGGGGTCGATCTCGCGCTCGGTGACCTCGTCGCGGGCCGGCGAGTAGTACCGGATCCACAGCCGGCGGCGCTCCGAGATGGCCCGGTCGACGTCGGCGAAGACACCGCCCTCGGACTCGAAGGTGACGGACAGCCGCGAGCTGGCACCGGCGGCATCGCCGGCCGACGTCTCCACCTTCGCGGTCGCCCGCAGCAGCGCCTGCCGGTCGCTCTCGCGCAGCCCCGGCAGGGTCGCCACGGCCCGGGCGGCCACGAGCAGCGCGGTGGCCTCGTCGGCGGCCAGCCGCAGCGGCTCCGCGGCGTCCGCGCCGAGCGCGGCCGGGTTGTGCCACCAGATGCGCTCGCCGTCGGTGTCGATGTCCAGCAGATCGCCGCCCCGGAAGCTGGTCCCGCACATCGGGAGCACGTCGAGGTCGGAGACCAGCTCGTCCTCGGTGATGCCGAAGGCGCGCGCCACGTCCTCGACCCGGGCTCCGGGGCGCTCACGCAGATACGTCACCAGGGACAGCATCCGTCGGGTCTGGTCGATGGCGTTCACGGGCCTGACCGGTTTGCCTGCCACTGTGTTGTCCGCTCCCCCTCAGCCCTTGGCCACGGCACGCAGCCGGTCCACCACGTCCGCACGCAGCTCGGCGGGCTCCAGCACCACCACGTCCGGCCCGAACTCCACCAGCCAGGCGTCCAGGCCGTGCCCGTACGGAATCTCCAACTCGTCCCAGCCGTCACCGAGTTCCCGCACCCCGGTGGCCTTCGCCCGAAGGGGGTACCCGGCGCCCGCGCGCAGCCGGATCAGCGCGGAACGGTCGGCGCTCTCCCCCGCCCAGCTCGCGACCGTCTCCCGGACGGTGACGACGTCGGGCACCGGTGCGGTGAAACGCGATCCGCGCGAGCGCACCTTCCCCGTGATCCGCGACAGCCGGAACACCCGCTCGGCACCCCGGTCGCGGTCGAAGCCCGCCAGGTACCAGTGGCCGCGCCAGCACTCCAGCGCCCACGGCTCCACGTGCCGGGGCTCGGGCTGGGCGGCATTGGCCTTGCGGTAGTCGAAGACGACCGGCCGGCGGTCGCGGCAGGCCAGCATCAGCGGCTCGAAGGCCGCCTCGTGCACCGGGATGCGGGGCTCCAGCGCGCTGTGCGCCTCGTACGGATCGACGTCCTCGGGCAGGCCGGCCGCCCGCAGCTTCTGCAGCGCGCCGCTCGCGGCACCGGCGAGCCGGGCCTGCTGCCACACCTTCGCGGCCAGCCCGAGGGCGGCGGCCTCCTCGGCGTCCAGGGTGATGGGCGGCAGCCGGTTGCTGTCCCGTCGGGCCAGGTAGCCGATCTCGCCGTCCAGGCTCTCCACGGTCTCGATGACCAGTCCGAGTTCGCGCAGGTCGTCCTTGTCGCGCTCGAACATGCGGTTGAAGGAGTCGTCGGACCCCGCCTCGAGGTAGGCCTCGACGGACTCGCGCAGCTCACGCTTGCTGAGTGGCCGCCGCGTCCCGAGCAGACACAGCGCCAGGTTCATCAGCCGCTCGGCCTTGGCAATGGCCATCGACGCCCTTCTCCCTATGGTGCTTACGACGGATGACCGTACCGCCCCGCGGTGGCGCGGCAAAAGCCGAGGGCCCATGCCCGGACAGGCATGGACCCCAGGTGACCGGCTCCGATCGCCGGCCGCTCGTACTTCGATCAGACTCCGAGCAGATCGACCACGAAGATCAGCGTCGAGCCGGGCGGGATCGCCGGGGTCGGGCTCTGGTCGCCGTACGCGAGGTGCGCCGGGATGGTCAGCTGGCGGCGGCCGCCGACCTTCATGCCCTGCACGCCCTGGTCCCAGCCCGCGATGACGCGGCCGCCACCGAGCGGGAAGCGGAACGGCGTACCGCGGTTCCAGCTGGCGTCGAACTCCTCGCCCGTGCTGAAGGTCACGCCCACATAGTGGACGGTCACGGTCTGACCGGCCTCGGCAACCGGGCCGTCGCCCTCCCAGATGTCCTTGATCTCGAGGTCCGCCGGGGGCTCGCCGCCCGGGAAGTCGACCTCGGGCTTGTCGATGCTCACGTGTTCAGCTCCTGCTTGTCTGCGGAAAGGCAACGGCCCAAGTCTTACATCTCCGAGGCGTCACATCTTCGCGAGGATGTCCACGGAGAAGACCAGCGTGGAGTCCTTCTCGATACCGCTGCCCTCCGGCGGGCTGTCGCCGTAACCCAGGTCCGGCGGGATGACGATGAGGACGCGGCTGCCGACCTTCTTGCCCGTCAGTCCCTGCGCCCAGCCCTTGACGACCTGCTGCAGCGAGAACGACGTCAGCTGCTTCCTGGCGTACGTGGAGTCGAACTCCTTGCCACCGTCCCACAGCACACCCTCGTACTGCACCAGCACACTGTCCTGGGCCCCGACCTCGGCGCCGTCGCCCTCCAGGACGTACTCGGCGGCGAGCTTCTTCGGCGGGTCGGTCTTCGGCACCTCGATGGAGGGCGCCTTGCCGTCGGTGTTGGTGCCGACCTTCGGCAGGGCGGCGTCGTCCTGCGCGACCTTCTTGCCGTCGGCGCTGCTCCGGGCGTTGAAGGTGTCCTGGACGTCGACCACGAACACCAGCGTGTCGTCGCCCTTGATACCCGCCTGCTCGTTGCCCTGCTTCCCGTACCCCCAGGTCGGCGGCACCGAGAACTGGACGCGGCTGCCGGTCTTCTTGCCGGTGAGCGCGTACCGCCAGCCGTCGATGATGCTGCCCTGGGCGAGCTGGATGACCAGAGGGGTCTTGCGGTCGTAGGAGTTGTCGAAGACCTTCGCGCTCTGCCAGACCTGACCGAGGTAGTTCGCCGAGATGAAGTCGTTCTCCGCGACGGCCTTGCCGCCGCCCGCGATGACCGTCTTGACCGCGAGATCCTTGGAGGGCTCGCCACTGCCCTTCGCGACGGTCGGCTTCTCGTCGAACTTCGTCCCCGCCGTGATCGCCGGCAGCGGACCGTCGACGATCTTCGGCGGCGGTGCGGCCGACGAGGCCGACGCGTCGGGCGACGGGCTGTCGCTCGCGTTGCTCGATGAGCCGGAGTCGTCACCGTCACCGCAGGCGGCGAGCGTGACCAGTCCCGCGGGGACGGCGATGAGGAGTGAACGTCGGCGCACGGTGGGGGCCTCGTATCGATATCGGGTCGGTCCTGTTGGCTGGCGTGCGCGCAACTCTACGGCGTGAGAAGGGCACCGCACGGCTAACGTACGGTGCCCGTGTGGCGTTCCGCGCTTTCGCGCGAAGACGCTCCTCTCACCCGTCCGGCCTCATGCCGCCCGGATCACATCCCGGCGATCAGCTTCTCCACCCGGTCGTCCACCGACCGGAACGGGTCCTTGCACAACACGGTGCGCTGCGCCTGGTCGTTCAGCTTGAGGTGGACCCAGTCGACGGTGAAGTCCCGGCGCTGCTCCTGGGCCCGCCGGATGAAGTCGCCGCGCAGCCGGGCCCGAGTGGTCTGCGGCGGAACGGACTTGCCCTCGAAGATCTTCAAGTCGTTGGCGACCCGGGCGGCCTGGCCCTTCTTCTCGAGCAGGTAGTACAGACCACGACGCCGGTGGATGTCGTGGTAGGCGAGGTCTATCTGCGCGACCCGCGGGTGCGACATGGTCATGTTGTGCTTGGCCCGGTACCGCTCCAGCAGCTTGTACTTCATGACCCAGTCGATCTCGGTGCCGATGCGGTCGAGGTCCTCCGCCTCGATCGCGTCCAGCGTGCGGCCCCACAGCTCCAGCACCCGCTCCACGGTGCCCGTGCGGATGCCGCGGCGCTCGCAGAAGTCCACGGCCTTCTCGTAGTACTCCCGCTGCACCTCCAGCGCCGACGCCTCCCGGCCGCTGGCCAGGCGCACCTTGCGGCGCCCGGTGATGTCGTGGCTGACCTCGCGGATCGCCCGGATCGGGTTCTCCAGGGTCAGGTCCCGCATCACCGTGCCCGCCTCGATCATGCGCAGCACCAGGTCGGTGGCGCCGACCTTGAGCAGCATGGTCGTCTCGGACATGTTCGAGTCGCCCACGATGACGTGCAGACGCCGGTAACGCTCGGCGTCGGCGTGCGGCTCGTCGCGCGTGTTGATGATGGGCCGGGACCGGGTCGTCGCCGAGGAGACGCCCTCCCAGATGTGCTCGGCCCGCTGACTGACGCAGTACACGGCACCGCGCGGCGTCTGCAGCACCTTGCCCGCACCGCACAGCAACTGCCGCGTCACCAGGAACGGAATCAGGATGTCCGCGAGCCGCGAGAACTCCCCGTGCCGGGCCACGAGGTAATTCTCGTGGCAGCCGTAGGAGTTGCCGGCGGAGTCGGTGTTGTTCTTGAAGAGGTAGACGTCGCCCGCGATTCCCTCCTCGTGCAGGCGTCGTTCGGCGTCCACCAGGAGTCCTTCGAGAATGCGCTCGCCCGCCTTGTCGTGGGTGACGAGCTCGGTCACGTTGTCACATTCGGGTGTCGCGTATTCCGGATGTGATCCCACGTCGAGATAGAGGCGGGCCCCGTTGCGCAGAAAGACATTGCTGCTGCGGCCCCATGACACGACACGGCGGAAGAGGTACCGCGCCACCTCGTCAGGCGACAGGCGGCGCTGTCCCCTGAACGTGCACGTGACGCCGTACTCGTTCTCCAGCCCGAAAATGCGGCGGTCCATGACTGAACATTACGCCTGATGACCCGAACTGAAACGGGGTTCGACGGCACGGTTTGGATCATTTTCCGATGAAGCCGCAACCACCGCTCCCCGCGCGGGAGCTGCGAGGACCCGCCCGGTGCACGCCAGCACCAGCAGCGAGACGCCCCCCGCCGCCCCCGGCACCGCGAAGCCCCACAGCGCCCCACCGTGCTCCACGACGGGCCCCGCCAGGCCGGTGCCCACCGACGCGCCCACGGTGAACGTCGTCACCAGCCACGAGAACGCCTCCGTCACCGTCCCCCGCGGCGCGTGCACGTCGACGAGCACGAACGCGCAGGCGATGCACGGCGCCAGGAAGACACCCGCGAGCACCGTGAGCAGCACCATGGCCACCGCGCCCGGCATCAGCAGCAACGGCAGGTAGCAGACCGCCAGCAGGGCCACCAGCATCCGCAGCCGCCGCGCCGGCTCGCCGGTCCACCGCCGCGCCCCGTAGACCGCTCCCCCGGCCAGCGCACCGAGCCCCAGCGCGGCCATCAGCCACCCGTACACGGCGTCACCCCCGTGGTCGTCGGCGTACGGCACCGAGGCCACCGTGATGGACCCGAGCGCCATCCCGATGAACAGGAACGCCCCCAGCAGCGCCAGCAGCCCGCCCGAGCGCAGCGCGCCCAGCCAGTGCGCCTCCCGCGGCGCCGACCGCCACGCCCGCGAGGGCGGCGACACGGCCACGGACAGCGCGCCCAGCACACCGACAGCGTTCAGCACGAGCAGCGCCGCCTGCGGCGACCACAGGGACACGCACACCGTCACCAGCAGCGGCCCGACGGTGAACATGACCTCCTGCGCCACGGCGTCCATCGCGTACGCCGTGTGCACCTGGTCCTCCTCGCCCAGCACACTCGGCCACAACGCCCGCAGCCCGCCCTCCAGCGGCGGCGTGAACAGCCCGGCCGCCCCCACGGCCCCGTAGGCGAGCACGGCCGTCCCGGTGCCCGCGAAGGCGAACACGGCCATCGCCAGCGCCGACAGCACCGCGGCCGGCAACTGCACCCGCGGCTGCCCGTGCAGATCCACCAGCCGACCCAGCACCGGCTGCCCCACGGCGTTGGCGACGCCGTACACCGCGGCCAGCGCCCCCGCGAGGCTGTAGGAACCACCCTCGGCCCGCACGAACAGCACGATCGCGATCGCCGCGGTGGCGTTCGGCAACCGCCCGACCAGCGTGCCGACGAGCAGCCGCACGGCATGCCGCGCCCGGAGAATGTCCAGATACCCGGCGATCACGACGCACCTCCTTGTCCTCACTCCAGCAAGTGTTACGTATAACTCCTGCCGCCATACGTACCATGTCGCCAGTTCAGCAGTCCAGACGAAAGCGCAGGCGAACGGTGGCACGAGGCAGCACCCGCCCCACGAGCCGGGACGTCGCCCAGGCCGCCGGCGTCTCCCAGGCAGCCGTCTCCCTGGTCCTCGGCGACAAATGGCGCGGCCGCGTCTCCGAACCGACCGCCCAGCGGGTCCGCGACGCCGCCCTGGAACTCGGCTACCGCCCCAACCTGGCCGCACGCAACCTGCGCCTCGGCCGCACCCGCACCGTGCTCCTGGTCGTCCCCGCCCTCACCACCGAGTTCTTCGCGGAGGTCTACACCGGCGCCGCACGCGTCGCCGCCGAACACGGCTTCGGCGTGGTCCTCTACCCCTCACCCGAAGGCGTGGGCCCCGCCCGGGACCCCTTCGCCTCCGCACAGGCCGCCCTCGACGGCGTCATCGCCTCCTCCATGGCCGCCGACGCCCTCTCCGCCATCCGCGGCGACCACCTCCCCCTGGTCATGCTCGACAGCGACCCCGACGGCAGCCTGGGCGCCGCCACCGTCAACCTCGACATCGCCGACGGCATCCGCCAGGTCACCGAACACCTGCTGTCCCTCGGCCACCGCGGCTTCCTCCACCTCGCGGCCGACATCCCGTCCTGGACCTTCGAGGTACGCGCCCGCGAACTGGCCTCACGGCTCGCCGAAGCCCCCGGCACCGAACTGCGCACGATCCGGGCACCCATCTCGATCGAGGGCGCCCAGCGGGCCACGGAGGCCGCCCTCGCCGCGCCCGGGCCCCGGCCCACGGCGCTGGTATGCGACGACGACAAACTCGCGGCCGGCGCCTACAAGGCCGTCCGGCGCGCCGGACTCCGCGTCCCCGACGACCTGTCCGTCACCGGCCTGGACGACCTCGGCCTCGCCACCGCCATCGACCCCGAACTCACCACCGTCCGCCTCGACGCGGAGGCCTTCGGCGAACGGGGCATGCGCGCCCTGCTGGCGGTACTGGAAGGCAGGCCCCCCGAGAAGGGGGACCTGCCGGTCAGCCTGGTCGTACGCGGATCCACGGCAGCGCCGCCGTGAGGTGAGCCGCGGTCGGATGAGCCGAAGGGAGCGCCTACTCCTCGTCCGACCCGGACTCGGTCTCGGTCTCGGTCTCGGCCGACGCGTCCCCCGCACCGGAATCCAGCAGCCGCGACAGCTGGCCGCCCACGATGCGCTTGAACTTGCGCTGCTGCGGACGCGTCCGGTCCAGCACCGCGACCTCCAGCCGCTCCGCCGGAATCTCCCGCTCGGTCCCGTTGGTGTCGCGGGACAGCGCCTGCACCGCCAGCTTCAGCGCCTCGGCCAGCGTCATGCCGTCCCGGTGCCGCTGGTCCAGATACCCGCTGATCTGCTCCGCGTTGCCCCCGACCGCCACCGAACCGTGCTCGTCCACGATCGAACCGTCGTGCGGCAGCCGGTAGATCTGGTCGTTCTCCGGACTGTCACCGACCTCCGCGACGACCAGCTCCACCTCGTACGGCTTCTCGGCCTGACTGGAGAAGATCGTGCCCAGCGTCTGGGCGTACACGTTCGCCAGACCGCGCGCCGTCACATCGTCCCGGTCATAGGTGTAACCCCGCAGGTCGGCGTAGCGCACCCCGCCGATCCGCAGGTTCTCGTACTCGTTGTACTTGCCGGCGGCCGCGAAGCCGATCCGGTCGTAGATCTCGCTGAACTTGTGCAGCGCACGGGACGGATTCTCACCGACGAACACGATGCCGTCGGCGTACTGCAGCACGACCAGGCTGCGACCACGGGCGATGCCCTTGCGGGCGTACTCCGCCCGGTCGGCCATCGCCTGCTGAGGAGATACATAGAACGGCGTCGACACCGGTTATCCGTCCCTTCCTGTCGAAATCACTGGACCACCTGACAACGAAGAACCGCGCCCGCTACAGCAGCGCGGCCCGCGGACCGTCGGGCTGCTCGAGCCGCGCCCGCAGCACCGCGCCCGCCAGCTCCGCGGCCTCGTCCTCACCGAGCCGACGGAAACCGTCCTCGGTGATCACAGTGATGATCGGATAGATCCGGCGGGCGACATCGGGACCACCGGTCGCCGAGTCGTCGTCAGCCGCGTCGTACAGCGCCTGCACCACGAGCGTCGTGGCCTGCTCCTCGGTCAGGTCGTCACGGAAGAGCTTCTTCATCGCACCGCGCGCGAAGACCGAGCCCGAACCCGTGGTCGCGTAGTTCCGCTCCTCGGACCGGCCGCCCGTCACGTCGTACGAGAAGATGCGGCCCCTGCCCCGGTCCACGTCGTACCCGGCGAACAGCGGCACCACGGCCAGCCCCTGCATCGCCATGCCCAGGTTGGACCGGATCATCGTCGACAGACGGTTCGCCTTGCCCTCCAGGGACAGCTGCGCGCCCTCGACCTTCTCGAAGTGCTCCAGCTCCAGCTGGAACAGCTTCACCATCTCCACGGCCAGACCGGCCGTACCGGCGATGCCCACCGCCGAGTACTCGTCGGCCGGGAAGACCTTCTCGATGTCCCGCTGGGCGATCATGTTGCCCATGGTGGCCCGCCGGTCACCGGCGAGGACGACACCCCCGGGGAACGTGACCGCCACGATCGTGGTGCCGTGCGGTGCCTCGATGACGCCCTGCACCGGCGGCAGCTGCCGGTTGCCCGGGAGCATCTCCGGCTGGTGCTCACCGAGGAAGTCCATGAAAGAAGAGGACCCGGGCGTCAGGAAGGCAGCTGGTAGACGCCCGGTGCTACGAGTGTTGGCTTCCACGCGATTCCTTCCACGTATGCGGCAGCCCGCCTTATGGCATCGGGCCGGTCCTTGAACTGCCCCAGCGCAGCGTTGCGGCTGAAGCACAGTACGCCACGGACCCTACCCGTCTCGTGGCAGTGATCCACATGTGCGGCGGGAGCGGCAAGACATATGCAGCAGATGCCGCCTTGACTTGCGATCAGGGCATCACGTTCTGCTGCGGTGATGCCGTACTGGCGCTTCAGGTGGCCTGCTCGGCCCTGCGCCGCTTTGCAGGACGTGCAGAGCGTCGCCAGACCATCAGACGCTGTGCGATTCGTGGTCCACGCACGGTGAGGCTTGATCTCCCCGCACGTCCGGCAGAGCTTGTGCCCCTCGGGCACCTCCACTCGCGGGCGAACGTCGGGCCCCTTGGCCGCCTGGCGTTCTTGGTGGCAGACCGCAGCGCACTCGCGACAGTAGGCCTGCGGCCCGTCGCGCATCGCCTTGTTCCGTGCAAACGCTGCCCGCGGCTTGTGGTCCTTGCACCGCGAGCAGCGCCTACCATGTTCTTCGATCGACAAGCGAACCCCCCGCTGCAACCTTCATTTCGAAGGCTACTCGCCGCCCTTTTGAACAAACGAGCGAACGAAATCCTCTGCGTTCTCCTCGAGTACGTCGTCGATCTCGTCCAGGACGGAGTCCACGTCGTCGCTCAGCTTTTCCTGGCGCTCCTTGAGGTCCTCCGACGCCTGCGCGTCCTGCGCCTGCTCCTCGACCTCCTCGGTGGACCGCGTGGCCTTCTGCTGCCCGCCGCCGGTGTCCTTGGTCGCCATAACCCTCACCCCGCTCGGTTCGCCCGACACAGTTGCTCGGTCAAGATCAGACCCTACAAGCCGGGTCCGACATCGGCCCCGCACTCTCCTCAACGTACGGAGGCCATTTCCATGGTTCCCGGACCTGGGATATTCCACCCTGCCCGGCTGTCTACTCCCCGGTACCCGCTCGACCCGCTCACCCGCCGGACAGGACCCTGACCAGGTCGTCCGCGGTG
The DNA here is from genome assembly GCF_002939385.1 of Streptomyces sp. MH60. Lineage (GTDB taxonomy): Bacteria > Actinomycetota > Actinomycetes > Streptomycetales > Streptomycetaceae > Streptomyces. Next base: position 39,570 of record NZ_MULI01000034.1, read on the forward strand.
CGGCAGCGGTCCAGGAGCTCCTTGACGTGATTACGCGTTCCGCGAAGCGGTTCCAGGGTTGGGACCCGCTGGAGCGAGTCCCTGCCCGGCAGATCGAAGATCACCGAGTCCCAGGAGGCCGCCGCGACGTCGTCCGCGTACTGCTCCAGGCAGCGCCCGCGGAAGTAGGCCCTGGTGTCCTCCGGCGGCTTCGTACGGGCCCGCTCGACCTCGTTCTCGTCCAGCAGGCGCTTGATGCGGCCGCGGTCCACCAGACGGTTGTAGAGGCCCTTGTCGGGCCGTACGTCGGCGTACTGGAGGTCGACGAGGTGCAGCCGGGCGGCGTCCCAGTCGACGTTGTCGCGGCGGCGGTAGCCCTCCATGAGCTCCCGCTTGGCGACCCAGTCCAGCTCGCCGGCGAGGCTCATCGGGTCGTTCTCGAGCCGGTTGAGGGTGTCCTCCCAGCGGCCGAGGACGTCCTTGGTCTGGTCGTCGGCGTCGGCGCCGTACCGCTCCTCGACGTATTTGCGGGCCAGCTCGTAGTACTCCATCTGGAGCTGCACGGCGGTCAGTGTGCGGCCGCTGCGCAGGGTGACGAGGTGTTTGAGCGTGGGGTCGTGCGAGACCTGGTGGAGGGTGCGTACGGGCTGGTCCACGGCGAGGTCGACGGCGATGAAGCCGTCCTCGATCATGGACAGGACCAGGGCCGTCGTGCCCAGTTTGAGGTACGTCGAGATCTCGGACAGGTTCGCGTCGCCGATGATGACGTGCAGCCGGCGCCACTTCTCGGCGTCCGCGTGCGGTTCGTCGCGGGTGTTGATGATGGGGCGCTTGAGCGTCGTCTCCAGGCCGACCTCGACCTCGAAGTAGTCGGCGCGCTGGCTGAGCTGGAAGCCGTGCTCGTGGCCGTCCTGGCCGATGCCGACGCGGCCGGCGCCGGTGAAGACCTGGCGCGAGACGAAGAAGGGCGTCAGGTGGCGCACGATGTCCGAGAAAGCGGTTTCCCGCTTCATCAGGTAGTTCTCGTGCGTGCCGTAGGAGGCGCCCTTGTTGTCGGTGTTGTTCTTGTAGAGGTGGATGGGCTGGGCACCGGGCAGCTGGGCTGCGCGTTCGGCGGCCTCGGCCATGATGCGTTCGCCGGCCTTGTCCCACAGGACGGCGTCGCGGGGGTTGGTGACTTCCGGAGCGCTGTATTCGGGGTGGGCGTGGTCGACGTAGAGCCGTGCTCCGTTGGTGAGGATGACGTTGGCGAGGCCGATGTCCTCGTCGGTGAGCTGGCTGGAGTCGGCGGCCTCGCGGGCGAGGTCGAAGCCTCGCGCGTCCCGGAGCGGATTCTCCTCCTCGAAGTCCCAGCGGGCCCGGCGGGCCCGGTGCATCGCCGCCGCGTAGGCGTTGACGATCTGGGACGAGGTGAGCATGGCATTGGCGTTGGGGTGGCCGGGGACGGAGATTCCGTACTCCGTCTCGATGCCCATTACTCGCCGTACGGTCATGCGGCCCTCCTTGCCCGGCGGCGCCCGTAGTGGGCGCCGCTCAAGTACCGCTGGCGCTCCGATGCGTGTGCGGTGCCCGTCCCCGCACTGCGCGACTCGGCGGTATGGAAGAGCCTAGAACGCCTTTGCGCTGGCGGGGAGATCATTTGCGTCATTGCCTTGCTCCAGCCGGGGCTCCGGAAAACAGTCGGCTGCGGGTACCCGGTGAGGGCACCCGCAGCCGCCCCGCTTTTACAGGTACTGACCGGTGTTTGCCACCGTGTCGATGGAGCGTCCGGTGTCCGCACCCTGCTTTCCGGTGACGAGCGTACGGATGTACACGATCCGTTCGCCCTTCTTTCCGGAGATGCGGGCCCAGTCGTCGGGGTTGGTGGTGTTGGGCAGGTCCTCGTTCTCCTTGAACTCGTCCACGCAGGCCTGGAGGAGGTGGGAGACGCGGAGGCCCTTCTGGTTCTTGTCGAGGAAGTCCTTGATCGCCATCTTCTTGGCGCGGCCCACGATGTTCTCGATCATGGCGCCGGAATTGAAGTCCTTGAAATAGAGGACTTCCTTGTCGCCGTTGGCGTAGGTGACTTCCAGGAAGCGGTTCTCCTCGGATTCGGCGTACATCTGTTCCACCGCCGTCTGGATCATGCTCTGGACGGTGGCCGCCTTGTCCTTCTCGTGCTCCGCGAGGTCGTCGGAGTGGAGGGGGAGGCGTTCGGTGAGGTACTTGCCGAAGATGTCCTTGGCCGCTTCGGCGTCCGGACGTTCGATCTTGATCTTCACGTCGAGCCGGCCGGGCCGCAGGATGGCGGGGTCGATCATGTCCTCGCGGTTGGAGGCGCCGATGACGACCACGTTCTGCAGGCCTTCCACGCCGTCGATCTCGGCGAGCAGCTGCGGGACGATGGTGTTCTCCACGTCCGAGCTGACGCCGGAGCCGCGGGTGCGGAAGAGGGATTCCATCTCGTCGAAGAAGACGATGACGGGGGTCCCCTCGCTGGCCTTCTCACGGGCCCGCTGGAAGACCAGGCGGATCTGCCGCTCGGTCTCGCCGACGTATTTGTTGAGGAGCTCGGGGCCCTTGATGTTGAGGAAGAAGCTCTTGCCGGCGGCCTGTCCGGTGACCTCGGCGACCTTCTTGGCCAGCGAGTTGGCGACGGCCTTGGCGATGAGCGTCTTGCCGCATCCGGGGGGCCCGTAGAGCAGGACGCCCTTGGGCGGGCGCAGCTCGTGCTCCCGGAACAGGTCGGGATAGAGATAGGGGAGCTCGACCGCGTCGCGGATGGCTTCGATCTGTCCGCCGAGGCCACCGATCTGCTCGTAGCCGATGTCGGGGACCTCTTCGAGGACGAGTTCTTCGACCTCGCTCTTGGGAACGACCTCGTAGACATAGCCGGAGCGGGGTTCGAGCAGGAGGGCGTCGCCGGGGCGGATGGTGAGGCCGCGCAGGGGTTCGGCGAGCCGTACCACTCTTTCCTCGTCGGTGTGGCCGAGTACCAGGGCGCGCTCGCCGTCCTCGAGGATCTCCTTGAGGGTGACGATGTCGCCGACGCTCTCGTACTCCATGGCCTCGACCACGTTGAGTGCTTCGTTGAGCATCACTTCCTGGCCGCGCCGGAGCTCGTCGAGCTCGACGCTCGGGCTGACGTTCACCCTGAGTTTGCGGCCGCCGGTGAAGATGTCGGCGGTGCCGTCCTCGTTGGCCTGCAGGAAGACACCGAAGCCGGCGGGTGGCTGGGCCAGCCGGTCGACCTCTTCCTTGAGGGCCACGATCTGGTCGCGGGCCTCGCGGAGTGTGCCGGCGAGTCGCTCGTTCTGGGCGGACACGCCGGCCAGATTGGTCTGCAGTTCGACGATCCGCTCTTCGAGAATTCTCGTGTGTCGCGGAGATTCGGCGAGCTTGCGTCGCAGGACGGCGATCTCCTGCTCAAGGTAGGCCACCTGCCCGGCCGGGTCCTCGGACCCGCGTCCCGGGCGGATGCCGCGGTTCATGTCGTCGTCGTGGGCTGCCACGGTCCTCACCTCCTCCATGGGGAGCTGGACGCTTCCAGACCCTACCTGGGTGGGTGTCGATTGAAACCCCTAGATCACAAAGACGGTCGGGGTGTGTCCGATCTTCACCCTTGCGCTCTCCCTCACGCCAGGGGAATACCCACGGAACGTGAGGGGAACCCCGGCGGGGGTAGGCTCGAAGTGTTCAACACCCGTCAGAGCTGGCCGGATTCCCGAGCGGCTCGGCGCAGGAAACGGCAGGAGAGATGAGCGTGCAGCAGGAGGCCGGAGTCGACGGCGAGGCTCTGGAGGTCTGGATCGACCAGGACCTGTGTACCGGCGACGGCATCTGCGCCCAGTACGCGCCCGAGGTGTTCGAGCTGGACATCGATGGTCTGGCCTATGTGAAGGGCGCGGACGACGAGCTGCTGCAGGCGCCTGGGGCGACAACCCCCGTGCCGCTGACGCTTCTCACGGATGTGGTGGACTCCGCGAAGGAGTGTCCGGGCGAGTGCATCCACGTACGTCGGGTTTCGGACAGGGCCGAGGTGTACGGCCCGGACTCAGAGTGACCAAACTGTGACGTGGCGCGTACGCTCCGTGACCGATGTCTGGTGCGTCACACGGTCTGTGCGGGGGCGCGGGTCACACGGTGCGCGCCTGTGAGGGCGTGTCGCTGACGAACGTGCCGTTCTTCCACCGCCACTTCACGTCGTCCGTGACGTCGGGGCAGCAACTGGGCACGTCGGCCGTCGAGTAGCCGAGGAGGGTGGCGCGGACGACGCCGTCGCGCACCGCGAGTCCGGTGGCCGTACGGCGGTCCTCGGGGTCCACGAGGGTGGCGACGACGCGGGGCTTGCCGCTGTCGGTGTCCCGTGTGATGACGTACACGCCGTCGGGGGGTGTGCCCATGGGCGCGTCGCAGTGGACGACGGCCACTGTTTCGGGCCGGCCGTCGCCGTCGAGGTCGCCGGATGCCTTCTTCTGCACGAGGGCCTTGACCGGGCCGCATTCCAGGGGGAAGGCCACGGTGGCCGGATCGGGCGGCGCGATGTGGGCCGGTGCGCTCTTGGGAGCGGTGGCCGCGGGCGTGTCGCCGCTCTGGGCCGCCGTCGCGGCGTCGGGCTGGAGGACCGAGGACAGGGCGACCACCGCGGCGACGGCCGTGGCGGTGGCGACCCAGTGGATCGGCCGGGTGTGGGTGTGCGAGAGGTCCGGAACGGCGGGGTGCTGCACGAGGAGTGTCTCCTGTGAGGGCTGTGCCGGTGGGGGTGGCCAGCATCGTGCCACACGTCACAGTGCGGGGGAACGGCGGGGTGGGTACTCGTTCCGATTCTCGTGCGGGCGGGTGTCCCGCCGGGTGGTCGCCGTCAACGCGTCGACGCCGTGGTGGAGTTCCGGCGGTGTCCCGGAACTCCACCACGGCGTCCGTACGTTGTACGCGGCACGGGCCGCCTCAGCGGCCGGAGCCTCCGCCGGCGTTGGGGCCCTCGTAGTCCTCGCCGTAGGCGCCCTTGGCGGGGCGGCGGCGGCGCATGGGCGGCTCGACGCCGTCGGCGAGGCGGCGGGCGGTGAGCAGGAAGCCGGTGTGGCCGATCATCCGGTGGTCGGGGCGGACGGCGAGGCCCTCCACGTGCCAGTTGCGGATCATCGTCTCCCAGGAGGTGGGCTCGTTGAAGCAGCCGATCTCGCGGATGGACTCGACGGTCCGGGCGAGCTGGGTGGTGGTCGCGACGTAGCAGCACAGGATGCCGCCGGGCACGAGTGCCTTGGAGACGGCCTCCAGGCATTCCCACGGGGCGAGCATGTCGAGGATGACGCGGTCGACGTCGGCGTCGGACAGGTTGTCCTGGAGGTCGCCGACGGTGAGCTGCCAGGCGGGGTGCGGGCCGCCGAAGTAGCGCTGCACGTTCTGCTGGGCGATCTCGGCGAAGTCCTCGCGGCGCTCGTAGGAGTGCAGCATGCCCTGGTCGCCGATGGCGCGCAGCAGGAAGCTGCTGAGGGAGCCGGAGCCCACGCCGGCCTCCACGACGCGTGCGCCGGGGAAGATGTCGGCGAAGGCGAGGATCTGCCCCGCGTCCTTCGGGTAGACGACGGCTGCCCCGCGGGGCATGGACAGGACGTAGTCGGGGAGCAGGGGGCGCAGCGCGAGGTAGGCGACGTTCCCGGTGGTGCGGACGACGCTGCCCTCGGGAGCACCGATCAGTTCGTCGTGGGGGAAGGAACCCTTGTGGGTGTGGAAGTTCTTCCCGGCCTCGAGCGTGAACGTGTAGTGGCGGCCCTTGGGGTCGGTCAGCTGAACCTGGTCCCCGACCTTGAAGGGCCCGCGCCTGCGGGCGGCACCGGTCGGTTCGGACATGTGACCAGCCTACCCGTTCCCTGCGGGGGGCTTGACCGGCCCAGGGGGTGGTGGCTCCGGTGCGTGCGAACGGCGCGGGCCGTTCGGGGTTGCTCGCGCGGTTCCCCCGCCCTTTCGGGGCGCGGGGTTCAGCTGGGCCTTGCCATGGCCTTGACGAAGGCGCGTTCCACGTCGGCCGCGGACAGGACGCCGTAGATCTCGCCGGTCTCCTCGACGACGAGGTACTCGGTGGCCGGGTTGGCGCGCAGGGCGTCCAGGAGTTCCTCGCCGGACAGCTCGGCGGAGACGCGCATGCCGTCGGTGAGGTCCTGGGCGAGGGTGCTGACCGGTACCCAGGGGCGGCGGTGCTCGGGTACGCCGACGATGGCGGCCTCGCGGACCAGGGAGGCGGGGGTGCCGTCGGCGTCGACGACGACCAGGGCGCGGGCTCCGGAGGCGTTGGCGCGGCGCAGGGCCTCGGAGAGGGGGGTGTCGGCCTGGACGGGGACGGCGCGCCGGGTGAGGGCGCGGGCGCGCAGCTCGGGGAGGTGTTCGCGCAGGCGGGCCATGCGGAGGCTGTTTCCGGCGCCGGTCCAGATGATGGCGGCGAGGATGGCGGCGAGCAGGGCGTCCATGACGGTGTCCATGCCGACGTCGTCCGCGGCGTCGCTGCCGAGTGACTGGGTGAGCAGCGGCAGGCCGATCAGGACGGCGATGGCGAGGGCGCGGCCGACCCAGGCGGCGGCGATCGTGCCGCTCATCGGTTTGCCGGTGATCTTCCAGACGACGGCGCGGAGCATCCGTCCGCCGTCGAGGGGGAGGCCGGGCAGCAGGTTGAAGGCGGCGACGATGAGGTTGGAGACCATCAGGCCGGCCAGCAGCACGCCGGCGACGCTGTCGGGCTCGACGGGGAGCAGGGCGGCGTAGAAGACGCCGGAGAGGACGAGGGAGAGCAGGGGGCCGACGAAGGCCAGCACGAATTCGCGGCCGGGGGTCTCGGCCTCCTTCTCGATCTCGGAGACGCCGCCGAAGAACTGGAGCTGGATGCGGCGGACGGGGAGCTTGAAGCGGAGGGCGGCGACGGTGTGGGCGAGCTCGTGGACGAGGACGGAGGCGTAGAAGGCGACGGCGAAGAAGAGGGAGACCAGGTAGCGGGCGGCACCCAGCTCGGGCAGTACGCGGTCGAGCTGGCCGCCGAACACCCAGGTGATCAGGACGGCGACGAGGAACCAGCTGGGGGCGACGTACACGGGCACGCCGAAGGGCCGGCCCATCAGCAGCCCGCCCCCGGGTTCCGGTCGGCGCCGCGGGGGTCGTCCCGGGCCGCCCGTGGGGTCGGTGTGGGCCTCGGTGCGGTGGGGTGGGGGGCCGGTGTGGTGAGCGGCGTGCCGGGGGCCCGCGGCCGGGTCCGGGGGCTCGGGTGGCCCCGGCTCGCGCTCGCCGTCCGACGGCGGCCGCGACCGGGCGCTCGTGTCGTCCTCGCCGCGGGTGTCCGCGTCCGGTTTCCCGGTCGCCGTGTCCGGGGTGGACCGGCCGGGCTCGTCACGTGCGGCGGGGCTCTCGCCGGGGGTCTCCCCCGTGGGGGGCACGGGCGTCTGCGGTTCCGGCGTCTCGGGTCCCTGTGCCTCGGGCTCCGGCGTCTCGGGCTCCGGCGTCTCGGTGCCTCGCGTCTCGGGTCCCGTGGCCGTCGGGCCGGCGGGTTCGCGTGGTGCGGGGTCGGTGGGGTCGGCGGCCGGGGCCGGGGGATGTGCCTGGGGCTCGGCCGACTCGTCGTTGCCGGACCGCGGCTGCCCGCTCCCGCCGCTCACGTCCACGGTGTCCCCTCGTTCGAAGCGTCTCCCGCCTGCCGGTCGGGAGGGTCTCGTGTCGATGGTATGCGTCCCTTGCCGCCCGTTCCGCTCCGGCACCCCCTCTGCTTCCCCTCCGTCACACGGGTCACGCCTGCGGGCTGGGTCGCTGTCGGTGGCCGGCCGTAAGGTCGGTGGCTATGGAGACGAGTACCGAGGATGTCGCGGAGGACGCCGGCGGCCCATCCCGACCGGCGGCGGCAGTGGTGGACCAGGCGGACGCGGCGGTGGAGCCGGCGGCCCCGGCGGCCGGCCCGACGGCGGCGGCCGCCTCGCCCGCGCCCGTGTCGATACCGCCCACCTCGCTCTCGCCCTCCCGGGCCGGCGACTTCATGCAGTGCCCGCTGCTGTACCGGTTCCGGGTCATCGACCGGCTGCCGGAGAAGCCCAGCGAGGCGGCGACCAGGGGCACCCTGGTGCACGCGGTGCTGGAGCGGCTCTTCGACGCCCCGGCGGCCGAGCGCACGGCGCCGAGGGCGACGGCGCTGGTCCCCGGCCAGTGGGACCGGCTGCGGGAGAGCAGGCCGGAGGTCGGCGAGCTGTTCGCGGACGATCCGCGGGGCGAGCGGCTGGCGCAGTGGCTGACCGAGGCGGAGCGGCTCGTCGAGCGCTGGTTCACGCTGGAGGACCCGAGTCGGCTGGAGCCCGCCGAGCGGGAGCTGTTCGTCGAGGCCGAGCTGGACTCCGGGCTGCGGCTGCGCGGCATCATCGACCGGGTCGACGTGGCCCCCACCGGCGAGGTGCGGATCGTCGACTACAAGACGGGCAAGGCGCCCCGGCCGCAGTACGCCGAGGGCGCGTTGTTCCAGATGAAGTTCTACGCGCTGGTGGTGTGGCGGCTGAAGAAGGTCGTCCCGCGGCGGCTGCAGCTGGTCTACCTCGGCAGCGGCGACGTGCTCACGTACGACCCCGTCCTGGCCGACCTGGAGCGGGTCGAGCGCAAGCTGCTGGCGCTGTGGGAGGCGATCCGGCTGGCGACCGAGACGGGTGACTGGCGGCCGCGCCCCACGAAGTTGTGCGGCTGGTGCGACCACCAGGCGCACTGTCCGGAGTTCGGCGGCACTCCCCCGCCCTACCCGCTGCCGGTGAGGGCGGCCGACCCCGGTGTCGTCGAGCAGGGCAGAATGGGGCCGGACTAGCGAGAAGGAGACTTACGTGGCCATCCGCGTCCTACTGGTCGACGACCAGCCGCTGCTGCGCACGGGCTTCCGGATGATTCTGGAGGCGGAGCAGGACCTCGCGGTCGTCGGCGAGGCCGGAGACGGCCTCCAGGCGCTCGACCAGGTGCGGGCGCTGCAGCCCGATGTGGTGCTGATGGACATCCGCATGCCGCGGATGGACGGAGTGGAGGCGACCCGGCAGATCACCGGGCCCGAGCGGGACGGCCCGGCGAAGGTGCTGGTGCTGACCACGTTCGACCTCGACGAGTACGTGGTCGAGGCGCTGAAGGCGGGCGCCAGCGGTTTCCTGCTCAAGGACGCCCCGGCCAACGAACTGGTGCAGGCGATCCGTGTGGTGGCGGGCGGCGAGGCGATGCTCGCCCCGAGCATCACCCGGCGGCTGCTCGACAAGTACGCCACGCATCTGCCCTCCGGGGACGAGCCGGTGCCGGACACCCTGCACACGCTGACGGACCGTGAGGTCGAGGTGCTGAAGCTGGTGGCCCGCGGGCTGTCCAACGCGGAGATCGCCGCGGACCTGTTCGTCAGCGAGACCACCGTCAAGACCCATGTGGGGCATGTGCTGACCAAGCTGGGCCTGCGGGACCGGGTGCAGGCCGCGGTGTACGCGTACGAGAGCGGTCTGGTGCGTCCCGGCGCGCAGTAGCCGCTCCCGGCGGCATGTGCACGACCCGGCATGTGCCCAACCGGGCATGCGCGCAACCCGAAGGGCGCCCTCCTCCGACCGGAGGAAGGCGCCCTTCGGGCTTGTCCGGTGCCGGCGTCAGCCGCTCACGCCCCGGCCCAGCTCCCACAGCTGGAGCGAGGAGGAGGAGTTGAGGAGGTAGGCCGTGCCGGTGACGTCGTCGCGGGTGGCGACGTACTGCTTGCCCTGCCAGAGCGGGATCAGCGGGACGTCCTTGGCGGTGATGTCCTGGATCTCGGTGAGGCTGTCCACCGCGGAGAGCCGGTCGGCCTCGCCGCGGGAGGCGGGGATCAGGTCGTTGATGATCTGCGGGTTGGCGTACGGGATGTTGAGGGTGTTGCCCTTGTCGAGGAACGGCGCGACGAAGCTGTCGGCGTCCGGGAAGTCGGGGAACCAGCCCATGCCGAAGACGTCGTACTCCCGGTTGCGCTCCGCCTTGTGGAACTTCTCCCAGGGCGTGCCCTTGATGTCGACGTCGAACAGACCGCTGTCGTTCAGCTGCTTCTGGAGGTGCTCGAACTCCGGCTTGGTCGCGGCGCCGTAGTGGTCCGTCGTGTAGTGCAGCGTCAGCTTGACCGGCGTGGTGATGTCCGCGTCCTCCAGCATCGCCTTCGCCTTGGCGACGCTGGGGTCGCCGTACTTGTTGAAGAACGAGTTGGAGTGGCCGGTGATGCCGGCCGGAACCATCGAGTACAGCGGTTCGGCCTGGGATCCGTAGACCGCGGAGACGAGTTCGCTGCGGTTGATGAGCTGGGCCATGGCGGCGCGGACGGCCTTGTCCTTGACCGTGGCGGCGTCCGTGTTGAAGGCGAGGTAGCGGATCTCGAGGCCGGCCACCTCGACCAGGCCGACGTCGCCGTCCGTGGCCTTGGACAGGTTCTGAACCTGTTCCGGCGTCATCGCGCGGGTCATCACGTCGATGTCGCCCTTGTCGATGGCGTCGCCCATGGCTTCGGCGTCGGCGAAGGACACGAGTTCGACCTTGTCGTTGTTCACCTTGAGACTCCCCTTGTAAGTGGGGTTCTTGGTGAACACGGCCTTGGTCATCTGGTCGCCCTTGACCTCGGCCTTCATCGTGTACGGGCCCGAGCCGGTCAGCTCGAAGCCGTCGCGCAGCTTGTCCTTCTCGTAGTCGTTCGGGTTGACGATGCCGGCGACCGGCGTCGACAGCTTGAACGGGAAGGTGGCGTCGGCGGTGTTGAGGTGGAAGATGACCTCGCGGTCGCCCTTCGTCTCGACGGTGTCGACCGTGGAGAGGATGGAGGCCACCTCGGTGTCGGCGTTGATCTTCCGGACACGCTCGATGGAGTACTTCACGTCCTCGGCGGTGACGGGGTCTCCGTTGGCGAACTCCAGGCCGTCTCGCAGGGTGCACGCGTAGCGCTCGTTGCCGGTGTCGGTGAATCCGCACTGCTGGGCGGCCTCGGGCACGGGTTCGCCGTCACCGCGGGGCAGCACCATCAGCGTCTGCGAGGTCTGGCGCATGATGTTCCAGGCGCCGACGTCGTAGGCGTACGCCGGGTCGAAGGGCGCGGTGATCTCTTTCGAGACGCTGAACCCGTCCGTGGTGCCGACGGCGATCGCGTCCCCGTCGCCGCTGCCGCTGTCCGATCCGCCGCAGGCGGCGAGCACCGGCGCGAGCAGGCCGACGACGGCCGGCAGCACCAAAGTCTTGCGGTTCATGCTCGAGTTTCTCCAGAGCTGTCGGTCCGTGTATCCGGCATGCAGGGGTGTCGCGGCGGATCACGGGGGTAGTGGCCGATGTTCTCGCGACGAGATTAGTCCGCGCCCGCACGGGCGCTCGCAGCCACCGGAGTTGGGGGCTCATCACGGAGCGAAACCGGGTGTGGACACACCGAAAACCCGACAGGGGAAGGATTCGTGCAGGCTTTCACCAATCAGGACACAAGGGCCCCTCGACAACGTTCGCCAGGCTGGAAGCAGCACACGTCCGCACCCCTGTCGACCCTTGATGGCGTGGCGAACATCACAGTCTGACTTCGGTCGCTCCTGCCGGAATTCGGCCATCCGAAGCGGCGGAAATGGACCGTGAACACCCCTGGTGTCGCGCCGGGACGGCCCTTCCCAGAAATGCCGCGCCGACGCCGTCCACGCTTGGTGAACGCCTAGCGCATTCGGGTCATCAGACCGCGCAGAAATACCAGGTCGACCTCGTCCAGGGAGGCGACCACCGTGCGCCGGACGGCCGGGGTGATGGGTGCGACCGAGGGCACCGCCACGACGTGGCAGCCGGCGGCCTCCGCGGCGGCGACCCCGGTCGCGGTGTCCTCGACGACGGCGCACCGGGCCGGGTCCACGTCGAGTCCGGCCGCGGCCGCCAGGTACGGGTCGGGGTGCGGCTTGGTGCGCGGCACCTCGTCGCCCGCGACGGAGAGGGCGAAGTGCTGGGGGCCGAGCGACTTCAGGACGCGGTCGATGATGCGCCGGTGCGAGGCGGAGACCAGGGCCGTGGGGATCTCGTGCGCGGACAGCTCCGCGAGCAGCCGTGCGGCGCCGGGCATGAGCGGCAGGTCACGGCCGATGCGCTGCTCGAAGCCGTCGTTGAGCAGGACGCTGAGTTCGGCGAGGGTGATGTCGGCGCCGGTGGCCTCGATCAGGAAGCCCGCGCTGCGGGTCATGGGGCCGCCGACCACGACGTGGCGCCAGGAGTCGTCGAGGGTGTGGCCGAGGGAGGCGAAGACCTCCGTCTCGACGTCCCACCAGAAGCCCTCGGTGTCCACCAGGGTGCCGTCCATGTCGAGGAGCACGGCCTGGAGGGCGGAGCCTTCGGCCGTACGGGTTCCGAGCGCGGGGACCGTACTGGTCATCCACGTACCTCCTTGAGGGACGATCAGGCCGGCTCCCACGAAGGGAGCCGGCCTGCAGTGGACCGACCAGTGTACGTCGTGCGGGACGCGAACGCCTGGTGTGGCCGACGGGGGCGGGTACGGAGCGCCTAGCGGGCGTTGAAGTACTTCGCCTCCGGGTGGTGGATGACGATGGCGTCGGTGGACTGCTCGGGGTGGAGCTGGAACTCCTCGGACAGGTGGACGCCGATCCGCTCCGGTTCGAGGAGCGCGGCGATCTTCGCGCGGTCCTCCAGGTCGGGGCAGGCGCCGTAGCCGAGGGAGAAGCGGGCGCCCCGGTACTTCAGGGCGAACATGTCCTCCATCTCGGCCGGGTCCTCCCCGGCGAAGCCGAGTTCGGAGCGCACGCGCGCGTGCCAGTACTCGGCGAGGGCCTCGGCGAGCTGTACGGACAGGCCGTGCAGTTCCAGGTAGTCGCGGTAGGCGTTGGCCTCGAACATCCGGGCCGTCTCCTCGCCGATGCGGGAGCCGACGGTGACGACCTGGAAGCCGACCACGTCGGTCTCGCCGGACTCCTCCGGGCGGAAGAAGTCGGCCAGGCACAGCCGCCGGCCGCGGCGCTGGCGGGGGAAGGTGAAGCGGGTGCGTTCGTTGCCGTCGTCGTCCAGGACGATCAGGTCGTCGTCCTTGGAGACGCAGGGGAAGTAGCCGTAGACCACGGCCGCCTCCAGCAGGCTCTCCGTCTGGAGCCGGTCGAGCAGGCCGCGCAGCCGCGGGCGGCCCTCGGACTCGACCAGCTCCTCGTAGGAGGGTCCCTCGCCGGTGCGGGCCTCCTTGAGGCCCCACTGGCCCTTGAAGAGGGCGCCCTCGTCGAGCCAGGAGGCGTACTCCTTGAGCTGGATGCCCTTGACGACGCGGGTGCCGCGGAAGGGAGGCTCGGGGACCGGGTTGTCGGTGGCGACGTCGGAGCGGACGTGCCCCTCCTCGGGGCGCTCGTCGATCTCCACGGTGGCGGCCCGCACCCGGCGCTGCTTCAGCTCGGGCAGCTTGGCGCCGGGCACGCCGCGCTTGATGCCGATCAGCGCGTCCATCAGGCGCAGGCCCTCGAAGGCGTCGCGGGCGTAGCGGACCTCGCCGTCGTAGACCTCGTGGAGGTCCTGTTCGACGTAGGCCCTGGTGAGGGCCGCGCCGCCGAGGATGACCGGGTAGTCGGCGGCCAGCCCGCGCTGGTTGAGCTCCTCCAGGTTCTCCTTCATGATCACGGTGGACTTGACCAGGAGGCCGGACATGCCGATGACGTCGGCCCGGTGCTCGTCGGCGGCCTCCAGGATCGCGGAGACGGGCTGCTTGATGCCGAGGTTGACGACGGTGTAGCCGTTGTTGGACAGGATGATGTCGACGAGGTTCTTGCCGATGTCGTGGACGTCGCCGCGGACGGTGGCCAGCACGATGGTGCCCTTGCCGTCGTCGTCGGTCTTCTCCATGTGCGGCTCCAGGTGGGCCACCGCGGTCTTCATGACCTCGGCGGACTGGAGCACGAACGGCAGCTGCATCTGGCCGGAGCCGAACAGTTCGCCGACGACCTTCATGCCGTCGAGCAGGGTCTCGTTGACGATGTCGAGCGCCGGACGCTCCTGGAGGGCCTCGTCGAGGTCCTGCTCCAGGCCGTTCTTCTCGCCGTCGATGATGCGGCGCTTGAGGCGCTCCTCCAGCGGGAGGGCGGCCAGTTCCTCGGCCTTGGAGGCCCTGAGCGACTTGGCGGTGGCGCCCTCGAAGAGCTGCATCAGCTTCTGCAGGGGGTCGTAGCCCTCGCGGCGGCGGTCGTAGATCAGGTCGAGGGCGGTGGTGACCTGCTCCTCGTCGAAGCGGGCGATCGGCAGGATCTTGCTCGCGTGCACGATGGCCGAGTCCAGGCCCGCCTTGACGCACTCGTCGAGGAAGACGGAGTTGAGCAGGATGCGGGCGGCCGGGTTGAGGCCGAAGGAGATGTTCGACAGGCCGAGGGTGGTCTGCACGTCCGGGTGGCGCCGCTTCAGCTCGCGGATGCCCTCGATGGTGGCCAGGCCGTCCTTGCGGGACTCCTCCTGACCGGTGCAGATGGTGAAGGTCAGGCAGTCGACGAGGATGTCGGACTCGTGGATGCCCCAGTTGCCGGTGAGGTCGTCGATCAGCCGTTCGGCGATCTCGACCTTCTTCTCGGCGGTGCGGGCCTGCCCCTCCTCGTCGATGGTGAGCGCGATCAGCGCGGCGCCGTGTTCCCGGGCCAGCGTGGTGACGCGCGCGAAGCGGGACTCGGGTCCCGCCCCGTCCTCGTAGTTGACCGAGTTGATCACCGCGCGGCCGCCGAGCTTCTCCAGACCGGCCCGGACGACCTCGACCTCGGTGGAGTCCAGCACGATCGGCAGCGTGGAGGCGGTGGCGAACCGGCCGGCCAGCTCCTCCATGTCGGCGACGCCGTCCCGGCCGACGTAGTCGACGCACAGGTCGAGCATGTGCGCGCCTTCGCGGATCTGGTCGCGGGCCATCTCGACGCAGTCGTCCCAGCGGCCGTCCAGCATGGCCTCGCGGAACTTTTTCGACCCGTTGGCGTTGGTGCGCTCGCCGATGGCCAGGTAGGAGGTGTCCTGGCGGAAGGGCACGGTCTGGTAGAGCGAGGCGGCTCCGGGCTCGGGGCGCGGGTCGCGTGCGGTGGGGGCGGTGTCCCGGACCCGCTCGACGACCTGGCGCAGGTGCTCGGGGGTGGTGCCGCAGCAGCCGCCGACCAGGGACAGGCCGTACTCGCGGACGAAGGTCTCGTGTGCGTCGGCCAGCTCGGGCGCGGTCAGCGGGTAGTGGGCGCCGTCCTTGCCCAGGACGGGCAGACCGGCGTTGGGCATGCAGGTCAGCGGGATGCGGGAGTGCCGGGCGAGGTAGCGCAGGTGCTCGCTCATCTCGGCGGGGCCGGTGGCGCAGTTCAGGCCGATCATGTCGATGCCGAGCGGTTCCAGCGCGGTGAGCGCGGCGCCGATCTCGGAGCCGAGCAGCATGGTGCCGGTGGTCTCGACGGTGACGGACACGATGAGCGGCAGGTCGAGGCCCAGGGCGTCCAGGGCGCGCCGGGCGCCGAGCACCGAGGCCTTGGTCTGGAGCAGGTCCTGCGTGGTCTCCACGAGCAGGGCGTCGGCGCCCCCGGCGACCAGGCCCTCGGCGTTGCGCTGGTAGGCGTCGCGCAGGACGGTGTACGGGGCGTGGCCGAGGGTGGGGAGCTTGGTGCCGGGGCCCATGGAGCCCAGCACCCAGCGCTGCCGGCCGTCCCGGGCGGCGAAGTCGTCGGCGACCTCGCGGGCGACGCGTGCGCCGGCCTCGGACAGCTCGTGGACGCGTTCGGGGATGTCGTACTCGCCGAGGGCGGAGTGGTTGGCGCCGAAGGTGTTGGTCTCGACGCAGTCGACGCCGACCGCGAAGTACTCCTCGTGCACCGAGCGGACGATGTCGGGCCGGGTGAGGTTCAGGACCTCGTTGCACCCCTCCAGCTGCTGGAAGTCGTCCAGCGTGGGGTTCTGTGCCTGGAGCATGGTGCCCATGGCGCCGTCGGCGACCACCACGCGGGTGGCGAGGGCCTCTCGGAGGGCGGACACGCGGGTGCGGGTGTCGGCGGGCGGGGTGGATGGCGACGAGGCCATGAAGGGGCTCCCTAGGGTGCGACGGCTGTCGGCTTTGCGTGTGCCCGGTGCCGTCCGCCGTGGACGCCCCGGGAGAACGCACGCCGCCAGGGTAGCCGGGACCGGGGGCCGATGGTCGGGGCGTCCACGAGACGGACGAGGATGGCGGCGCGAAGAGCCGCCGAACGGATGAGCTGGCCCGCCCGGAACACCCCCGCGACGGCGGTGGCCCGCGCGGCACAGCCGTCCGTACACCTGTCCGGTGCACGGGTCCGGTCGCGGGCCCGGTGCACGCGTCCGGTCGCGGGCCCGGTGCGGACGTCCGTGGTCACCGTGAGGTGGCCGAAGTGCAACAGTTGCCCGCCGACCATTAGCGGGAGGTCGGCATCGACCGGTAGTGTTCGGCATTGCCGAACGACGTCAGCGACGCCGAGGTCGGCAGTCGAAGGGGACGGAGGCAGTACGTCGATGGCACGGAACATCCAGTCGCTCGAGCGGGCGGCCGCGATGCTGCGCCTGCTCGCGGGCGGCGAGCGGCGGCTCGGCCTGTCGGACATCGCCTCGTCGCTGGGTCTGGCCAAAGGCACCGCGCACGGCATTCTGCGCACCCTCCAGCAGGAGGGCTTCGTCGAACAGGACGACGCCTCGGGGCGCTATCAGCTGGGCGCCGAGCTGCTGCGCCTGGGCACGACCTACCTGGACGTGCACGAACTGCGGGCCCGTGCCCTGGTGTGGACGGACGACCTGGCCCGCTCCAGCGGCGAGAGCGTCCACCTCGGGGTCCTGCACCAGCGGGGCGTTCTGATTGTGCACCACGTCTTCCGGCCCGACGACAGCCGGCAGGTCCTGGAGATCGGGGCCATGCAGCCGCTGCACTCCACGGCGCTGGGCAAGGTGCTGTCGGCGTACGACCCGGTCGCGCACAGCGAGGCGCTGGAGGCCGACCGCGAGGCGTTCACGGACCGCACCGTCTGCGAGCCGGACGGCTTCGAGCACGTCCTGGACATCACCCGCGCGCGCGGGTACGCCGCCGACGTCGAGGAGACCTGGGAGGGCATCGCCTCCGTCGCCGCCCCCATCCACGACCGCAGGCGCATGCCGGTCGGCGCGGTCGGCATCACGGGGGCCGTGGAACGGCTGTGCCGGGAGGGCGAGCTGCGGCCCGAGCTGGTCGCGGCGGTACGGGACTGCGCCCGCGCGGTGTCGCGCGATCTGGGCGCCGGGCGGTTCTAGGGGCGCGCGAGCAGGCGCGCACACGCGCAGGGGCCGGGGCACCGACGGTGTTCCGGCCCTCGGCGTTCCCGCGGATGCCATCCCCGCGGGGATGGCCGGAGAGCGATAACCCGCGACGATCAATAACGATCGTGCTTTCGATAACACAGCTCTTGACGCACGCGTGGCGCCGAACGAGACTCGCGTCCATCGGTCGGCATTGTCGAACACCTACCGGCAATACGCGTTAGAGTGGGACAGTGCCAAGGGCCGCCATCGCTCTCATACCGAGGGCGCCGGAACACCCGGAGGGACCCGGGGGTTCGGCTTCCCCTGGACGAAGGACAAAGGAGTCGCGGGTGTCCAGCTCCGACATCTTCATCGGCGAGACCATCGGTACCGCCATACTCATCCTGCTCGGCGGCGGCGTGTGTGCCGCCGTGACGCTCAAGGCCTCCAAGGCGCGCAACGCCGGCTGGGTCGCCATCACCCTCGGGTGGGGCTTCGCCGTCATGACGGCGGCCTACATATCGGGGCCGCTCTCCGGAGCCCACCTGAACCCGGCCGTGACGATCGGTATCGCGATCAAGGACGGCGACTGGAGCAACACGCCGACCTACTTCGCCGGACAGATCCTCGGCGCCATGATCGGCGCGGTGCTGGTCTGGATCACCTACTACGGCCAGTTCCAGGCCCACCTCACCGACCGGGAGATCGTCGGCGGTCCCGGCGCGCAGGACACGACGGCCAAGTCCGTCGAGGCGCAGGAGAAGGGCGCCGGCCCCGTCCTGGGCGTCTTCTCCACCGGTCCGGAGATCCGGCACACGGTCCAGAACCTCGCCACCGAGATCATCGGCACCTTCGTCCTGCTCCTCGCCATCCTCACCCAGGGCCTCAACGACGAGGGCAACGGCCTCGGCATCCTGGGCGCCCTGATCACCGGGTTCGTGGTGGTCTCCATCGGCCTGTCGCTCGGCGGCCCGACGGGCTACGCGATCAACCCGGTCCGCGACCTCGGCCCGCGCATCGTGCACGCCCTGCTGCCGCTGCCCAACAAGGGCGGCTCCGACTGGTCCTACGCCTGGATCCCGGTCGTCGGTCCGCTGATCGGCGGTGCGATCGCCGGAGGTGTCTACAACGTCGCGTTCGCCTGAGCGGGCCCCCGCTCGGCGATCATCGAGCCGCAGACCACGCGCCGTACGCACCGGCCACCCACCACGGAACCCCAGGAGCACACAGTGACCGACGCCCACACCGCAGGGCCCTTCATCGCCGCCATCGACCAGGGCACGACCTCCTCGCGCTGCATCGTCTTCGACCGCGACGGGCGCATCGTCTCCGTCGACCAGAAGGAGCACGAGCAGATCTTCCCCAAGCCGGGCTGGGTCGAGCACGACGCCACCGAGATCTGGACCAACGTCCAGGAGGTCGTCGCCGGAGCCGTCGAGAAGGCCGGCATCACCCGCGACGACATCAAGGCCATCGGCATCACCAACCAGCGCGAGACCACCCTCGTCTGGGACAAGAACACCGGTGAGCCCGTCCACAACGCCATCGTCTGGCAGGACACCCGCACCGACGCCCTGTGCAGGGAACTCGGCCGCAACGTCGGCCAGGACCGCTTCCGCCGCGAGACCGGCCTTCCCCTGGCCTCCTACTTCGCCGGTCCCAAGGCCCGCTGGCTGCTCGACAACGTCGACGGCCTGCGCGAACGCGCCGAGGCGGGCGACCTGCTCTTCGGCACCATGGACACCTGGGTCATCTGGAACCTCACCGGCGGTGTGAACGGCGGCAAGCACGTCACCGACGTCACCAACGCCTCGCGCACCATGCTGATGAACCTGCACACCATGGCGTGGGACGAGAAGATCGCCGAGTCGATCGGCGTGCCGATGCGGATGCTCCCGGAGATCCGCTCCTCCGCCGAGGTGTACGGCGAGATCAAGGGCGGCCGCCTCGGCGAACTGCTCGGCGGCATCCCGGTCGCCTCCGCGCTCGGCGACCAGCAGGCGGCCCTGTTCGGCCAGACCTGCTTCTCCGAGGGCGAGACCAAGTCGACGTACGGCACCGGCACCTTCATGGTGATGAACACCGGTGACAAGCTCATCAACTCCTACTCGGGCCTGCTGACCACCGTCGGCTACAAGATCGGCGACCAGGACACGGTCTACGCCCTGGAGGGCTCGATCGCCGTCACCGGTTCGCTGGTGCAGTGGATGCGCGACCAGATGGGCCTGATCTCCACCGCCGCCGAGATCGAGACCCTCGCGATGCAGGTCGAGGACAACGGCGGCGCCTACTTCGTGCCGGCCTTCTCCGGCCTGTTCGCCCCGTACTGGCGCTCCGACGCCCGCGGTGTGATCGCCGGCCTGACCCGTTACGTCACCAAGGCGCACCTCGCGCGCGCCGTCCTGGAGGCCACCGCCTGGCAGACCCGTGAGATCGCGGACGCCATGACGAAGGACTCCGGTGTGGAGCTGACCGCCCTCAAGGTCGACGGCGGCATGACCTCCAACAACCTGCTGATGCAGACCCTCGCCGACTTCGTGGACGCCCCCGTGGTGCGCCCGATGGTCGCCGAGACCACCTGCCTCGGCGCCGCCTACGCCGCCGGTCTCGCCGTCGGCTTCTGGAACAGCACCGACGACCTGCGCGCCAACTGGCGGCGGGCCGCCGAGTGGACCCCCCGCATGGACGCGGACATCCGCGACCGTGAGTACAAGAGCTGGCTCAAGGCCGTCGAGCGGACCATGGGCTGGCTCGAGGACGAGGAGTAAGAACCGTCATGACCACCCAGTCCACCCTGCAGTCCGTGCCTGCCCTGGGGACGCACCCGGCCTCCGGCTCCAACCCGAGCCGGGCCGAGACCCGGGAGCAGCTTTCCAAGGCGTCGTACGACCTTCTCGTGATCGGCGGCGGCATCCTGGGCATCTCCACCGCCTGGCACGCCGCGCAGTCCGGCCTCAGGGTGGCCGTGGTCGACGCCGGCGACTTCGCCGGCGCCACCTCCTCCGCCTCCTCCAAGCTGCTCCACGGCGGCCTGCGCTACCTGCAGACCGGCGCGGTGAAGCTGGTGGCGGAGAACCACTTCGAACGCCGTGCGGTCTCCCGCCAGGTGGCCCCCCACCTGGCGAACCCGCTCACCTTCTACCTCCCCGTGTACAAGGGCGGGCCGCACGGCGCGGCGAAGCTCGGGGCCGGCGTCTTCGCGTACTCGGCGCTGTCCGCCTTCGGCGACGGCGTCGGCCACCTGCTCTCCCCGGCCAAGGCCGCGCAGGACGTGCCGGAGCTGCGCACCGACAACCTCAAGGCCGTGGCCGTGTACGGCGACGACCAGATGAACGACGCGCGCATGGCCCTGATGACCGTCCGCGCGGCGGTCGAGTCCGGCGCCGTGGTCCTCAACCACGCCGAGGTCACCGGACTGCGCTTCACCAACGGCCGGGTGACCGGCGCCGAGCTGAAGGACCGGCTCTCGGGCGACGAGTTCGGGGTGAACGCCCGTCTGGTGCTCAACGCCACCGGCCCCTGGGTCGACCACCTGCGCCGCATGGAGGACCCCGCCGCGGCGCCGTCGATCCGTCTCTCCAAGGGCGCGCACTTGGTGCTCAAGCGCACCGCGCCCTGGAAGGCGGCGCTGGCCACCCCGATCGACAAGTACCGGATCACCTTCGCCCTCCCCTGGGAGGACATGCTGCTGCTCGGCACCACCGACGAGGAGTTCGAGGGCGACCCCGCGGACGTCGCGGTCAACGACAAGGACATAGCCCAGATCCTCGACGAGGCCGCGTTCTCCATCCGCGACCAGCAGCTCGACCGGGACCTCATCACGTACTCCTTCGCGGGGCTCCGCGTGCTGCCGGGCGGTCCCGGCGACACCGCGAAGGCCAAGCGCGAGACGGTCGTCACCGAGGGCCGGGGCGGCATGCTGTCCGTCGCGGGCGGCAAGTGGACCACCTTCCGCCACATCGGCCGTACGGTGATGAAGAAGCTGGAGGCGCTGCCGGGCCACCCGCTGGGCGACGACTTCGAGCCGATCGCGTCGCTGCCGAAGAAGCTGCCGCTGCCCGGCGTCGCCAACCCGCGCGCGGTCGCCCACCGGCTGCTCGTGGACGGCTCGGCGCCCGGCCCGCGCATGGCGGCGGACACCGCCAGGCACCTGGCCACGCACTACGGCTCGCTCGCCTTCGACATCGCCCGGCTCGCCAACGAGAGCCCGGAGCTGGCGCAGCGGGTCCACCCGGACGCCCCCGAGATCTGGGCGCAGGTCGTGTGGGCCCGGGACAACGAGTGGGCCGAGACGGCGGACGACGTGCTGCGCCGCCGTACGACGCTGACGATCCGCGGCCTGGCCACGGACGACGTCCGCGCGCAGGTCCAGGACGTGCTCGACAAGAAGTAGGGCCCGCGCTTCGGCGCCGTGCCGCGGGTGTCCGGACCCCGGAGACGGGGCAGTGATCCGTTCACTGCCCCGTGCAAGGGGGCTGCGGGCGGCCCCTCGACACGCCGTAAGGTTGGGGGGTACGCGAGGGCACGTCGGAAGGAGGCGCTGGGTGATCGAGCTCGAGGGGGTTCCCGAGCTGGTCGACCCGGTCATGGTGGCCGCGTTCGAGGGCTGGAACGATGCCGGTGACGCCGCCTCCACCGCGGTCGCGCATCTCGACAGGGAGTGGAAGGGCGAGGTGTTCGCGGCCCTGGACGCCGAGGACTACTACGACTTCCAGGTCAACCGTCCCACGGTGTTCATGGAGGACGGCGTACGCAAGATCACCTGGCCGACGACCAGACTGTCGGTGGTCCGCGTCGGCGGCGACAAGCCGCGCGACCTCGTCCTCGTCCGTGGCATCGAACCGTCCATGCGCTGGCGTTCGTTCTGCAACGAGCTGCTCGGTTTCGCCCACGAGCTGGGCGTCGAGCTGGTGGTCGTCCTGGGCGCCCTGCTGGGCGACACGCCGCACACCCGTCCGGTGCCGATCAGCGGGACCACGTCGGACGCCGACCTGGCCCGGCGCATGGACCTGGAGGAGACCAAGTACGAGGGGCCCACGGGCATCGTCGGCATCCTCCAGGAGGCGTGCACGCACGCGGGCGTGCCGGCCGTGTCGCTGTGGGCGGCGGTGCCGCACTACGTGTCGCAGCCGCCGAACCCGAAGGCCACGCTGGCCCTGCTGAACCGGCTGGAGGACCTGATCGGCGTGCGGGTCCCGCTGGGCGAGCTGCCCGAGGACGCGCGTGCCTGGCAGGTGGGCGTGGACCAGCTGGCCGCGGAGGACAGCGAGGTGGCCGAGTACGTGCAGTCGCTGGAGGAGGCCCGGGACACGGCGGAGCTGCCGGAGGCGTCGGGCGAGGCGATCGCGCGGGAGTTCGAGCGGTATCTGCGACGCAGGGACGGGTCCGGACCGGGGCCCGGGGGGCCCGGTGGGCACGCCACGGCGGACGGGGGCGACGGGCCGGCCGGTACGCCGTTCCTGCGGGACAACCCGAGCGGGCGGACTCGGCCGCCGCGGCCGCCGAAGGCGGGCGGGGACGACGAGGAGTCTTCGGAGGACTGAGCCCGGTCGGTCGGATGTGGATGAGGGGCGTTTCCCTGGTGGGAGCGCCCCTCAGTCGTTCGGCCGGGGTCACCGCGGGGGGCGAACCGGCGCTTGCCGGGTGCCGCTGCGCCCACCCGTGCCGCCCCAGCGGCGCGACTGCCCACAGCCACGCGGGGGCGGCCGACCGCGGCTGGGCGACGGGGGCTTACAGGGCCACGCCCAGCAACGCGTCCACCGCGCGGGAGACGACTCCCGGGGCGCCGGTGTCCGTGCCGCCCGACTCCTGCTGGAGAGCGGCCCAGCGGTCGATCGCGTCGAGGGCGGCCGGGGAGTCCAGGTCGTTGGCCAGGGCCTCGCGGATCTCGTCGACCAGGGTTTCGGCGGGCGGGCCGTCGGGGCGGGAGACGGCGGCGCGCCAGCGGTCGAGGCGGGCGAGGGCGTCCTGAAGCACCTGGTCGGTCCACTCCCAGTCGGAGCGGTAGTGGTGGGCGAGCAGCGTGAGCCGGATGGCGGCCGGGTCGACGCCCTCGCGACGCAGCTGCGACACGAAGACCAGGTTGCCCTTGGACTTGGACATCTTCTCGCCGTCGAGACCGACCATGCCGGCGTGCACGTACGCCTTGGCCATGGGGAACTCGCCGGTGAGCGCCTGGGCGTGCGAGGCGCCCATCTCGTGGTGCGGGAAGGCGAGGTCGGAGCCGCCGCCCTGGACGTCGAAGCCCATGCCGAGGTGGTCGAGGGCGATGGCGACGCACTCGATGTGCCAGCCGGGGCGTCCGCGGCCGAGCGTGCCGCCGTCCCAGCTGGGCTCGCCCTCGCGGGCGGCCATCCACAGCATCGGGTCGAGCGGGTTCTTCTTGCCGGGCCGGTCGGGGTCGCCGCCGCGCTCGGCGGAAAGCTGCCGCATCGCGGCGGCGTCGAGGTGGGAGACGCTGCCGAAGTGCGGGTCCGCCTCGACGGAGAAGTAGACGTCGCCCTCGAGTTCGTAGGCCGCGCCGGCGTCGCGCAGCCGCTCGACGAGCGGGACGATGCCGGGTATGGCCTCGACGGCGCCTATGTAGTGCCGCGGCGGGAGCATCCGCAGCGCCGTCATGTCCTCGCGGAAGAGGGCGGTCTCCTGCTCGGCGAGGGCGGTCCAGTCGACCCCGTCGCGCACGGCCCGCTCCAGGAGCGGGTCGTCCACGTCGGTGACGTTCTGGACGTAGTGGACCTGCCGCTTGGTGTCGAGCCACACGCGCTGCACGAGGTCGAACGCGTTGTAGGTCGCCGCGTGCCCCATGTGGGTGGCGTCGTACGGCGTGATGCCGCAGACGTAGATACGGGCGACGGGACCGGGGTCGAGGGTGACGAGGCCGCCGGTCGCGGTGTCGTGGATCCTCAGGTCGCGGCCCTGACCAGGCAGGGCGGGGACCTCGGAAGCGGGCCAGGCATGCATGTCATGAGCCTAACCGGACGGATGTTCCGTACACGAACCGGACCGGGCCGGATGGCCGGTAAGGCGCTCTTGCGCGGCACCGGCCGCTGTGCGGGCGGGGCGCCTACACCGGCGGCCAGGGGATGGCCGGCCACTCGCCGCTCGGTTCGGGGTGCTTCCCGGAGGCCAGCAGGGCGTCGACCCGCGCGCGCGTGGCGTCGAGTTCGGCGGGGGTGATGAGCGCCGCGAGCCGGATGGCCAGGGTGCCGCCGTCCTTCAGTGCCTCCCTGAGGGCGTCGAGGACCGCCAGTGCCTCCCCGGTGAGCGGGTCGCCCGCCCAGCCCCACAGGAGGGTGCGGAGCTTGTTCTCGGCGTTGAAGGTGACCCCGTGGTCGATGCCGTACAGCCGCTCCCCCGCCGCGGGCAGCAGGTGGCCACCCTTGCGGTCGGCGTTGTTGATCACGGCGTCGAGTACGGCGAGCCGCCGCAGCCGTTCGTCGTCGGCGTGGACGAGCAGCGCGGTGCGGCCCTCGCCGACCTCGGCGAGGGCGATCCCCTTCCAGCCGGGGCCGGGTTCCTCCTCGTCCACCAGGGCGAGCAGTTCCGTCTCCGGGACGGTCTCGATCCACAGCTGGACCATGCCCTCGCCGTACGGGCCGTCGCGCAGCACGGTGGGCGGGACCAGGCCCCAGCCGGTGGCCTCGGAGACCTCGTAGGCGGCGACCTCGCGCTGGGCGAGGGTGCCGTCGGGGAAGTCCCACAGCGGGCGCTCACCGGCGACCGGCTTGTAGACGCAGGCCGCCTCGCGTCCCTCGTGCGTCACCGTGCAGTACAGCGCCGCGTTGGAGGCGTCACGGATGCGTCCGCGCACGGTCAGTTCGCCCTGGGCGAGCAGTTCGGCCGCCGCCGCGTCGGTGGTCACGCTCCGCGGCGGTATCCGTTCTGGCGCGGACATACGTGTCCTTCCGGGTCGAGCGGGAGGCTGCACAGCGGGCACGGCGGCCGCCCGGCGTTGACGACGTCGAGGGCGCGCTTGGCGAAGGCCCTGGCCTGCGCGCCGGTGAGGCGGACCCGGAGCATCGGCGGGCCGTTCTCCTCGTCCTGCAGGAGCCGTTCCTCGGCCTCGGCCAGGTCCTCCTCGGACTCGGCGTCCAGCTCCACGAGGGCCTGCGCCTCGACGATCATGCGCTGATCCTCGCCGTCCCAGGCGAGCGCCATGGTGCCGACCCGGAACTCCTCCTCGACGGGGGTGTCCAGCGGCGCCGTGTCGGCGGGCCCGGTGGGCGCGGTGGCGGGGACGACGGTGCTGCCGCCGCTGCGCCGTACGACTTCGTCCAGGAGCTCGTCCATGCGCTCGGCGAGGGCGGCGACCTGGGTCTTCTCCAGGGCCACGCTGGTCACCCGGGAGCCTGCGGAGGCCTGGAGGAAGAACGTACGGCGCCCGGGCAGCCCGACCGTACCGGCCACGAAACGTTCCGGTTGGTCGTAGAGGAACACCTGACGGGACACGTCCTGTCTCCATGGAGGTCGGGGAAAGCGGAAGATCGGGATCGGGGGCACTGCCGCGACCGGTTCACCCTACTGCGGCGGACGATCACGGTGCGCCCGCACCACCCCCGACCGGGGCTTCGTCACCGGAGGGTGCCTCGCGCGGGGCCAGGGAGGCGAAGTCGCCGGTGTCGCCGAGGCGGACCAGGAACGGGCGCAGCCGGGTGTAGCGGATCGCGGTGACGGAGCAGGGTTCGACGGAGATCCGCTGGAAGAGGTCGAGGTGGAGGCCGAGTGCCTCGGCGACGAGGGACTTGATGATGTCGCCGTGGGAGCACATGAGGTAGACGGCGTCGGGGCCGTGGTCGCGCTCCACGCGCGCGTTCCACTCGCGTACCGCCTCGGCCGCGCGGGTCTGCATGGCGCGCATCGACTCGCCGCCGGGGAACGCCGCGGCGGAGGGGTGCGCCTGCACCACCTCCATCAGGGGCTCGTCCTTGAGTTCGGCGAGCTTGCGGCCCGACCAGTCGCCGTAGTGGCACTCCCCGATCCGTTCGTCGGTGTGGGCCCGCAGCCCGGGCCGGGCGTCGAGCAGCGGCCGGAGGGTCTCCTGGCAGCGCTGCAGGGGGCTGGTGACGATCTCGGAGAGCGGCAGGCCGGCGAGTCGCCCGGGGAGCGCGGCGGCCTGTGCGGCGCCGCGCTCGTCGAGGGCGACGCCGGGCGTCCAGCCGGCGAGCAGTCCCTCGGTGTTGGCGGTGGAACGTCCGTGCCTAACCAGGATCAGCGTGGGCATGCGGCCAGGGTAGGCGTACGGCGCGGCAGAGGTGCGCCGGGGCGAGGGGAGAATGGGTTCGGTGATCGTCGACTGCGCCATCTACCGGGACGGGCACCGCACGGACGGGCCCGAGGACTTCTCCGACGCGCTCGGTGAGGCGCGGGGAGCGGGCGGGTTCGTCTGGATCGGTTTGCACGAGCCGACGGAGAAGGAGTTCGAGCTGGTCAGCCAGGAGTTCGGGCTGCATCCGCTGGCGGTGGAGGACGCCCTCAAGGCGCATCAGCGGCCCAAGCTGGAGGTGTACGACGACTCGCTCTTCGCGGTCCTCAAGCCGGTGGTGTACGAGCCGGACAGCGACGCCGTCTCCACCGGCGAGCTCATGATCTTCCTGGGCGACGCCTTCGCGGTCGTCGTCCGGCACGGCGAGGGCTCGCCGCTGAAGGCCGTACGGCGGCGCCTGGAGCACGAACCGGAACTGCTCGGCAAGGGTCCCACCGCGGTGCTGTACGCGATCGCGGACGCCACCGTCGACCACTACCTGGACGTGGCGGTCGAGCTCCAGACCGACCTGGAGGAGCTGGAGGCGGAGGTCTTCTCGCCGGACGGCGGCGGTTCCCGGCACACCGCGTCGCGGATCTACACCTTCAAGCGGCAGGTGCTGGAGTTCCGCCGGGCGACCGGGCCGCTCGCGCCGCCGCTGGCCCGGCTGGCGGGGACGGGGGCGTACGGCGGCGGTGTGCCGTTCGTGAACGACAAGGCGCGACCGTTCTTCCGGGACGTGAGCGACCACCTCACGCGCGTGAACGAGTCGGTGGAGAGCCTGGACCGGCTGGTGTCGGACATCCTGTCGGCGCACCTGGCGCAGACGAGCGTCCGGCAGAACGACGACATGCGGAAGATCTCCGCGTGGGCGGCCATGGCGGCGATCCCCACGATGATCGCGGGGATCTACGGCATGAACTTCGACCACATGCCGGAGCTGCACTGGGTGTGGGGCTATCCGGCGGTGATCGTGCTGATGGCCGTCCTGGAGGTGCTGCTGTACCGGCAGTTCAAGCGCCGGGGCTGGCTGTAGGGGCCGGTGCGGCCTCCTCAGGCGACCTCGGGGGCCGCGGTCGCGGGTCCGCCGAGCGCGTCGCGCCGTTCGGGTGCCCTCAGTGTCACCATGCGGCGCCAGCCGGCCAGCCGCTCGGCGGCGTACATCGCGTGGATGCCCGCCGCGAGCAGCGCCGACCTGGCGCGGGACCAGCCGAGGATGCGCCCCATGCGGGCCATCACGGCGAGGCTGACGTCGCGGTGCACGCGGGTCTCGGCGTGCGCGCACTCGCGCAGGGTGCGCCGGATGTACGGGCCGTGCCCGGCGGCGGCGTAGCGCAGCAGTTCCTCGTGGGAGTAGGCGAGGTGGTTGTCCTCGTCGGCCGAGATCATCCGGACCGCCCGGCCCAGGTCGGGGTGGTCCGCGAAGTACTTGAGGAGCATCGCCATCTGCTCGGCCGCGCGCTGCTCGGTGACCCTGCTGTGGGCGAGGTAGGTGATGATGTCGCGCACCGTGAGGGGCTGGTCGGCCTTGAGCTTTTCGTGGGCGAGGCCGATGCCGTGCCGCTCCAGGAGCATCGTGTAGTCGGTCTCGGGCGGTACCTCGACGGGTTCGAGGCCGCGCTTCTTCAGCAGGGCGTTGAAGATCCGGCCGTGCTTGTCCTCGTCCGCGCCGTGCCGGGTGATCTTGGGGGCGAGGGCGCGCTCGCTCTCCGGCACGAGCGCCGCGATGCGCGCGTTCTCCCAGCCGCCCTGGGACTCGCCACTGGCCGCGATGGAGCAGAAGAGACGGAACGACTCGTCGTTGTCGAGGATCTCCTGGAAAAGGCTCTTGGCCGAAAGCATCGGGGCACCTCTCTGCCGCTGCGTGGTCCGCAGGTTCCGCACACTCCGCGATGCACGAGTCAAGTGCGGCAGAGGGGGCGCGGCAACAGGTGCGGCGGACAACTCCGCCGAACGAAGGACACCGGGCACCCGTGGAGGCGTAACCCCGCGCGGGTGGGCGCGTTGTTCTCCGTGACGGCCGTGGCGGGGAAGACCCCCCGAGCCCCCACCACGGCCGCAGAAACTTTCCCTCTCGGTACTACGCCAGTCCGGCGCGCTCCAGGGCCTCGGTGCCCGCGCGGAGGGCGGCGAGCCGCTCGTCCAGGGTGAAGCCCGCGGGGGCGAGGGTCAGGGTGGTGACGCCGGCCGCGGCGTAGGCCTTCATCCGGTCCGCGATGCGGTCGACGGAGCCGAGCAGGGTCGTCTGGTCGATCAGCTCGTGCGGTACGGCCTCGGCGGCGCCCCGCTTGTCGCCGGACAGGTACTTCTCCTGGATCTCGGCGGCCTCCTGCTCGTAGCCCATGCGCCGGGCGAGCTGGTTGTAGAAGTTCTGCTTGAAGCTGCCCATGCCGCCGACGTAGAGCGCGGTGTACGGCCGGAAGGTGTCCGCGAGGGCGGTGACGTCCTTGTCCTCGCCGAGGGCGAGCGGCAGGGTCGGGCAGATGTCGAACCCGTCGAGCGTCTTGCCGGCCTTCTCGCGTCCGGCGCGCAGATGCTTGACGGCGGTCTCCTCCAGGTGGTCGGCGGAGGGGAAGATGAGCAGGGCGCCGTCGGCGATCTCGCCGGTCTGCTCCAGGTTCTTCGGGCCGATCGCGGCGATGTACAGCGGGATGTGTTCGCGCTGCGGGTGCACGGTCAGCTTGATCGGCTTGCCGGGGCCGCCGGGCAGCGGCAGCGTCCAGTGCTGTCCCTCGTAGGACAGCCGCTCCCGGGTCATCGCCTTGCGCACGATCTCGACGTACTCGCGGGTGCGGGCGAGCGGCTTGTCGAACGTGACGCCGTACCAGCCCTCGGAGACCTGGGGTCCCGACACGCCGAGGCCGAGGCGGAAGCGGCCCTGGGACAGGGAGTCCAGGGTGGCGGCGGTCATCGCGGTCATCGCGGGCTGGCGGGCCGGGATCTGGAAGATGGCCGAGCCCACGTCGATGCGCTCGGTCTGGGCGGCGACCCAGGTCAGCACGGTGGCCGCGTCGGAGCCGTAGGCCTCGGCGGCCCAGCACACGGCGTATCCGAGCCGGTCGGCCTCCTGGGCGACGGCCAGGTTGTCCGCGTCCATTCCGGCACCCCAGTAGCCGAGGTTGATCCCGAGCTGCATGGCCGATTCCCCTTACCGATCAGTAACGTGGCTGGTGCCCCGACCTTAGCGCGCGGAAATCGGTTGTCCACAGGCCCCCACACCGCCAGCCGTGGCCAGTAATGTCGGCGTTCATGGAGCAGAGGCATCTCGGCCGCACCGGACTGCGCGTGTCCCGCATCGGTCTCGGCACCCTGACCTGGGGCCGGGACACGGACGAGCATGACGCCGCGGACCTCTTGAAGACCTTCTGGGAAGCGGGCGGGACGCTCGTCGACACCGCGGACGTCTACGGCGACGGCGAGTCGGAGTATCTGCTCGGCCGCCTGATGGAGGGCCTGGTGCCGCGCCGGGACCTGGTGATCTCGACGAAGGCCGGCAGCGTTCCGGATCCCGACCGCCGGTTCGACGGTTCGCGCGCCCATCTGCTCTCCGCGCTGGACGCCTCCCTCTCCCGCCTGGGCACGGACCACGTCGACGTGTGGCACCTGCACGCCTTCGACCCGCACACACCGCTGGAGGAGACGCTGCACGCCCTGGACGTGGCGGTCAGCAGCGGCCGGGCGCGCTACGCGGGGGTCTCGAACTTCTGCGGCTGGCAGCTGGCCAAGGCGGCGACCTGGCAGCTGGCGGCGCCCGGTGTCCGCAACCGGGTGGCGAGCACCCAGATGGAGTACTCGCTGCTCCAGCGGGGCGTCGAGCGGGAGGTGCTGCCGGCCGCCCTGGACCTGGGCGTCGGACTGCTGCCTTCCTCCCCGCTGGGCCGCGGGGTGCTCACCGGCAAGTACCGCAAGGACGCGACGCCGCCGGACTCACGGGGCGCCTCGGACCATCTGGCCCCGTTCGTCGAGCCCTACCTGGACGAAACGGCCGGGCACATCGTGGACGCGGTGGCGACGGCCGCGGACGGGCTCGCGGTGACGCCCCTCCAGGTGGCGCTGGCCTGGGTCCGCGACCGGCCCGGAGTGGTCGCCCCGATCATCGGCCCGCGCAACGCGCAGCAGCTCACGGCGGCGTTGTCAGTGGAGACCCTTAGTCTTCCTGACGAGATCTGCCGGGCGCTCGACGACGTGTCGGCGCCCGTGCACCGCTATCCCGATCACGACTGGAGCACGCTGTGAGCACGGAGCCCGAGCCCGCCACCGAGGACACCACGGACGCCGTGGACACCGGGCCGGAGACCCCGGGCACCGCGGAGTCGGCCGGGTCCGCCTCCGGCCCGCAGCCGGGTGAGCCCGCCGGGGACGGGGGCGAGGCGGCCGCGCAGGTCTCCGAGACCGAGGCCGAGCTGGCCGCGCAGCGGATCGAACGGGAGCGGATCGAGCGGCGCAAGTCGGAGAAGCAGGGGCCGATCGACGCGGGCGGCAAGCTCAGCGGCACGGCGGCCGATCTGCTCGCCGCCGTACGCGCCGTGGAGAGCGGTGAGAAGCCGGCGGCCACGGTCTTCGGTGCCCCCGAGCCCGCACGCCGCCCCGCGCCGGAGCCGGTGCGCCCGCCCCGGCCG
>NZ_MULI01000035.1 GCF_002939385.1 Streptomyces sp. MH60
GCCCGCTTCCCCGACACCGCGCCGACCGTCGGCCGTGACGCCCCGCCCGCCGGTGGCGTACCGCGGACGCCGCCCCGCCGTCCCGGCGCTCCCGGGGAGACCCCGACCGAGACGACCGCGCGCCTGCGCCCGGTCCCGGCGGAAACGGAACCGGAGCCGGAACCGGGGCCCGCGGCGCGCACGGAACCCTCCCCGTCCTCCGGCCCGGCGGACCGCCCCGCCGCCCCCGACGCCGCCTTCTCCTGGAGCAGCCCGACCGACACGCGGCCCCGGGTCTCGTTCGGCGAGCCCGAGGGGTACGACGCACAGGCCCGGCCGCGTCCGCTCGGCGGGCGTCCGCGACCGCAGGCCGTCGCCGCCGCCGTCTGCCTCGTGCTCGGCGTGGGGCTCCTCACCGGAGCCGTCACCGGCAGCTGGCTCGCCGGGGACTCCGGGGACGACGGCGCGCGCAGCGCGTACACCGAGGCCGGTGACCTGTGGCACAGCGTGCCCGTCGACCAGCTGTTCCCGCCCACCGTCCAGGGCAAGGGCGCGGGCCCCGGCGGAGCCGACCGCACCTGGACGCGGGTCGGCGTCGCCCCGGACGGCGACTGCGCCGGCGCCTTCGACCGGCTCCTCGCCAAGGTGCTCGACCCGGTCGGCTGCTCGCGCCTGCTGCGCGCCACCTACACCGACGCCACCCAGAGCTACGTCACCACCGTCGGCCTGCTCTTCACCAAGGCCGACGCCGCCGCCATGACCGCGCTGGCGGACCGGTTCGAGAAGGAGCGCCTCGGCCGCCGGGACGACCTCATGCCCCTGCCGTACGCCGCGAAGGACACGGTCGCCGCGGGCTTCGGCGCAGCGCAGCGGGCCTCCTGGACCGTCTCCGTCCTCACCGACGCCCCCGTCGTCGTCTACGCCGTGTCCGGCTGGGCCGACGGCCGCACCGTCGACGAGCCCGAACCCGCCGAGGAGGCCATCGAGTCCGGCGCCGCCTCGGCGCCCGCCCAGGCCGGTCTCGGTCACGAGGCGCAGGGCCTCGCCGACCGCGTCGAACGCGCCCTGCGCAGACACGTCGGCGCGCCCACGGAGCACCCGTCGTGACCCCCGCAGACATCCGCCGCAGGACAGGGGCCCTGAGCCTCTTCCTCGCCGCCGCCCTCGTCCTGGTCCCGGCCCCCGCCGCGCACGCCGACGGCATCCGCGCCCAGCAGTGGGCCCTGGACGCCATGCACACCGAGCAGGCGTGGCGCACCACCAAGGGCGCGGGCGTCACCGTCGCCGTCCTGGACACCGGCGTCGAGGCCGGCCACCCCGACCTGACCGGCAACGTCCTCCCCGGCAAGGACCTGGTCGGCTTCGGCGCGAGCGAGGGCGACCGCTCCTGGGCCCGGCACGGCACCGCCATGGCCGGGATCATCGCCGGTCACGGACACGGCGCCGGCCACACCGAAGGCGTCATGGGCATCGCCCCGGAGGCCAGGATCCTGCCCCTGCGCGTCATCCTGGAGGACGGCGACCCGTCCCGCGCCAAGGCCCGCAAGACCCGCGGCAACGCCCTGGCCGAGGGCATCCGCTGGGCCGCCGACCACGGCGCCGACATCATCAACCTCTCCCTGGGCGACGACTCCGCCTCCGCCCACCCGGAGCCCGCCGAGGACGAGGCCATCCAGTACGCCCTGAAACAGGGTGTGATCGTCGTCGCCTCGGCCGGGAACGGCGGCGAGAAGGGCGACCACATCTCCTACCCGGCCGCCTACCCGGGCGTGATCGCCGCGACCGCCGTCGACCGCTACGGCACCCGCGCCGCCTTCTCCACCCGCCGCTGGTACGCCACGGTCAGCGCCCCCGGCGTCGACGTGATCATCGCCGACCCCGACCACCGCTACTACGAGGGCTGGGGCACCAGCGCCGCCTCCGCCTTCGTCTCCGGGGCCGCCGCCCTGGTGAAGGCGGCCCACCCGGACCTCACCCCGGCCCAGGTCAAGTCCGTCCTGGAGGACACCGCCCGCAACGCCCCGGCCGAGGGCCGCGACGACTCCCGCGGCTTCGGCTTCGTCGACCCGGCCGCCGCCATCGAGGCGGCCGGACGGCTCAAACCGGCGGGGCTGAAGTCGGCGGCGTACGGCGAGGAGTACTTCGGTCCGGGACCGGACGCCCCCGCCTCCGACGACGACACCTCGGCCTGGGCCGCGCCCCTGGCGGGCGGCGCGGGGGGCGTCTTGGTGGTCGCGGCTGTGGTGCTGTGGCGCGGCCGCCGCGAACGCCACGAGGACTTCTGACCGCCCGGAGCGCACCCCGGGGGCGGACCAGCCCCTAGGCGGTGTCGGTGAACACGGACACCGCCGCCCGTGCCGCCGCCTCGGTCAGCGCGATCCCCTCCGTCTGCGTACCGCTGCCCCGCGACACCACCGCCACCAGGTAGCCGTGGCCGCCGCTCACCACCCGCCCGATGCTGTTGGCGACCCACAGACCGGTGGTACTGCGCCGCAGCCAGCCGTTCTTCAGCGCCCACACCGAACCGGCCGTGCCACCGGCCTCGTCGGCCGCCGCCGACACGCCCCACCGCTGACCGTCCGCGATCCGTTCCATCAGCCCGCGCACATACGCCCGCGAGGCCTCGCTCAGCGCCGAGCCGTCCGCCGCGAACACCTGCCGCAGCAGCGTGACCTGATCGGCGGCGGTGGTCCGGGTCAGGCCCCACAGCGGGCCGTCGCCGCCTTCGGTGCCGGTCAGCCCGAAGCGTTCGTTCGCGGCGCCGAGCCCGTCGGCCGCCCCGATCGCCCGCCACAGCGCCGACGCCGAGTCGTTGTCACTGTCCTCGATCATCGCGGTGGCGTACGCCTTCTCCGACCCGGTGAGTGAACGTCCCGCGTCCTGCGCCCGCAGCAGCAGCGCCGCCAGGATGTCCACCTTGACGATGCTCGCCGTGTCGAAGGCGCCCGTGCCGTACGAGGCGCCCTCGCCCGAGTCCGGGTCGAGGACCGCCACCGACACCTCGGCGCCGTCCCGCACCGTCACCGACGCCATGGCCGCGGCCAGTCGCGCGTCACCGTCCACCACCGGCTCGACCGTCTCCACCGCTGCCTCCCCGCCCGAGGGTGCCGAGGCCGACGACGATACGGCGCCGCCCACGCCCGGGTGTGCGTGGCCCTGCCGGTACACCGCCCCGGTGGCCTCCGGGTCGGCGGACCCCGCGAGGCCGGTGAGGAGCGCCGTACGCGCCCCCCGATAGGGTCGGGACGTGGCGAACAAGAACATCCCCGACTCCGCCTTCTCCGACGACGACGGCTCCGCCGACCCCCGGCTGAGCGCCGCGCTCGCCGCCTGGGCCGAGGACCGCGCCGCCGTGGGCCCGGTCCTCGAAGCGCTCAAGGGCGCCCGGCTGCTCGTGCCCGTCGTCGCCGTACTCGGTGAGGTGGAGGAGGACGAGAACGGGCTGCGCCGCGAGAAGACCAGCGACATGGCCGTACCGACCCTGAAGGCAGGCGGCCGCACCGCGCTGCCCGCCTTCACCTCCACCGAGTCGCTCGCCCGCTGGGACCCCGCGGCCCGCCCCGTCGCCGTACCCGTGCACCAGGCGCTGCAGGCCGCCGCGCACGAGAAGGCGGACACCGTCGTACTGGACCTGGCCGGACCGGTGCCGTTCGAGCTGACCGGAGCGGTGCTGCTGGCACTGGCCGAGGGGCGTACGACGACCGACCCGCTCGCGGACCCGGCCGTGGCCGGGGCCGTGCGCGCCGCCCTGGCCGACGAACCCGCCGTGCTCCGCGCCCACCTCGGACCGGGACGGGCCGACGGCACGCTGGCCCTGGTCCTGGACCCGGCCGCCGACGCGGCGAAGGCGGCCCGCGCCGTCGCCGAGCGGCTGGCCGCCGACGACACGCTGAGGGCCCGCCTGGTGCGCGGCCTCGACCTGGCACTGCTGCCGGCCGGGGCGACGCCGCCGGGCGAGCCCTTGTACGTGCGGGGATAGCTGCTCCGGGTCCGCGGACGGCGGTCAGCCGTAGACCGCGCCCGTGTACTTCTCGCCCGGACCCTGGCCCGGCTCGTCCGGGACCAGCGAGGCCTCGCGGAAGGCCAGCTGGAGCGACTTCAGACCGTCGCGCAGCGGCGCCGCGTGGAACGAGCTGATCTCGGTCGCCGTCGCGTCCAGCAGACCGGCCAGCGCGTGCACCAGCTTGCGGGCCTCGTCCAGGTCCTTGTGGTCCTCGCCCTCCTCGGTCAGGCCCAGCTTCACGGCGGCGGCGCTCATCAGGTTGACGGCGACCGTCACGATCACCTCGACCGCGGGGACCTCGGCGATGTCGCGGGTCATGGCGTCGAAATCGGGAGTCGCCGAGGATTCAGCGGGGGTCTCACTCATGCCGCACACGATAGGCGCAGCGGGGGAGCGGACCCCACTCGGACTCGGTTAGCCCTTCCCCCGCCGAGCTGCTAACCTTGTGTAACGACCGGTCGGACACGCACGCCCACGGCAGCGGATCCGGCCCACAAGTGGAGGCTTCGAACTCCCACCTGGCCGTCCTCCGGACGGCGGGTCACCGGTCAGGCGGTCCCGTCCCACGGCGGTGACCAGCCCGAAAGCGCGCCCCGCGGCCATCGCGGCGGTGCTCCGGTAGTAGTTCGAGGAGCCCCGCCTGTGATCGTCCGGGGCATTTTTTGTGTGCCGGCGCGGTTAGGTCTATCGAACACAGACGTTACGCGGCTGTCCGCCAGACCGTCGCGTGGTGCTACCGAGGAGGATCCATCAGCGCCGAGCCCCGCATCAACGACCGGATTCGCGTTCCCGAGGTGCGACTTGTCGGTCCCAGCGGCGAGCAGGTCGGGATTGTCCCGCTTGCCAAGGCCCTGGAGCTTGCGCAGGAGTACGACCTCGACCTCGTCGAGGTCGCGGCGAACGCCCGTCCGCCCGTGTGCAAGCTCATGGACTACGGGAAGTTCAAGTACGAGTCGGCCATGAAGGCCCGTGAAGCGCGCAAGAACCAGGCGCACACGGTCATCAAGGAGATGAAGCTCCGGCCGAAGATCGACCCGCACGACTATGACACCAAGAAGGGTCACGTCGTCCGGTTCCTCAAGCAGGGCGACAAGGTCAAGATCACGATCATGTTCCGCGGTCGTGAGCAGTCCCGGCCGGAGCTCGGCTACCGACTGCTGCAGCGGCTCGCGGAGGACGTCCAGGACCTCGGCTTCATCGAGTCGAATCCCAAGCAGGACGGCCGAAACATGATCATGGTCCTCGGTCCGCACAAGAAGAAGACCGAGGCGATGGCCGAGGCCCGCCAGGCGCAGGAAGCCCGCAAGGCCGACGCGAAGGCCAACCCCGGCAAGTCGCAGAACGCCGCGGAGGCCGACGACATCGAGGACGCCGAGGCCCCGGCCGAGGCACCCGCCGAAGCGTGACCCCGGGGGACCGCCAGTCCCCAGGACACAGACCGATACAAGAGCGACGCTCCCACCGTGCCCGGTTTCACGACCGGGCACCGGAGCGCCACCGACGAGGAGAGAACGGCGCTATGCCGAAGAACAAGTCGCACAGCGGTGCCAGCAAGCGCTTCAAGATCACCGGCTCCGGCAAGGTGCTCCGTGAGCGCGCCGGCAAGCGCCACCTGCTCGAGCACAAGTCGTCCCGCGTGACGCGTCGCCTCACCGGCAACGCCGAGATGGCCCCGGGCGACGCCGCGAAGATCAAGAAGCTTCTCGGCAAGTGACGTACGGGCGCCACTGAGCGCCGTACGGCAGGACCGGGACCCAATCGATACCGGGCCGCGTGAGGATCACCGCGGCCCCGCTACAAGGAGTTAACAAGTGGCACGCGTCAAGCGGGCAGTCAACGCCCACAAGAAGCGCCGGGCGATCCTCGAGCAGGCCTCCGGCTACCGCGGTCAGCGTTCGCGCCTGTACCGCAAGGCCAAGGAGCAGGTCACCCACTCGCTGGTCTACAACTACAACGACCGCAAGAAGCGCAAGGGTGACTTCCGCCAGCTGTGGATCCAGCGCATCAACGCCGCTGCCCGCGCCAACGGCATCACGTACAACCGCTTCATCCAGGGCCTGAAGGCCGCCAACGTCGAGGTCGACCGCAAGATCCTCGCCGAGCTGGCCGTCAACGACCCGAACGCGTTCGCCGCGCTCGTCGAGGTCGCGCAGAAGGCGCTGCCGAGCGATGTGAACGCGCCGAAGGCGGCGTGACGCCGCGCCGGCTTCAGCCGGTTGCCGAAGGGACCCGCAGGCTCCAAGCCTGCGGGTCCCTTCGGTTGCCGCCCCGGTCCTGTCCGTTGTCGGCTGCTGGCTCGTTGCGGCTGGTCGCGCAGTTCCCCGCGCCCCTGGGGCGTTGCTCCTCGCGGCGAGACAGCCGCACCCCACGTTGAGACATTTGTGAAGGTGATGGAACACATGGCGCCCGCCGCCCCCGAGCTGATCTCCCCCCGGTCTCCCCGTGTCGTCGCCGCGCGGCGGCTGGGGAAGCGGAACTTCCGGGGCAAGGAGCGGCTGTTCCTGGCCGAGGGGCCGCAGGCCGTGCGGGAGGCCGCCGGGTACGGGGAGACGCTGGTCGAGCTGTTCGCCACCGTCGAGGCCGCGGAGCGGTACGCCGACATCGTCGGGGCCGCCCGTGACGTCGGTGCCCGGGTGCACCTCGCCGCCGACGCGGTGATCGAGGACATCTCCACCACCGTCACCCCGCAGGGGCTGGTCGGGGTCTGCCGGTTCCTGGACACGCCGTTCGAGGAGATCCTCGCCGCCCGCCCCAAGCTCGTCGCCGTGCTCGCGCACGTCCGGGACCCCGGCAACGCCGGCACCGTGCTGCGCTGCGCCGATGCCGCCGGGGCCGAGGCGGTCGTGCTCACCGACGCCTCCGTCGACCTGTACAACCCCAAGGCCGTACGCGCTTCCGTCGGCTCCCTGTTCCACCTGCCGGTCGCCGTCGGGGTGCCCGTCGAGCGCGCCGTCGCCGGGCTGCGGGATGCCGGGGTGAGGGTGTTGGCCGCCGACGGGGCGGGGGAGCACGACCTCGACGCCGAGCTGGACGCCGGCACCATGGGCGGGCCCACCGCCTGGGTGTTCGGCAACGAGGCATGGGGGCTCCCGGAGGAGACCCGCGCCCTCACCGACGCCGTCCTGCGCGTCCCGATCCACGGGAAGGCGGAGAGTCTGAACCTCGCGACCGCCGCCGCCGTATGTCTCTACGCGTCGGCGCGTGCACAGCGTGCCGCCGGAGGGTGCCGCTCCGTCACCGAGAGCTAGTAGGGTGACCAGCTCAAGGCCCCTGCGCGGTTGAGAGGTGGGGTACGGGGATGAGCGTCGGCACGAGCAGCGCACGGGGAGCACACCAGGTGCCACGTCCGCCCGCGCCCCGCACGCCCGGCGATCTCGCCGACCTCGGCATCGACCCGGACCAGCTGCCCGACGGGCTGGTCGTCGCGGACGAGCACGGCCGGGTGGTCTGCTTCAACGCCGCCGCCGTCCGCATCACCGCCACCCCCGCCGCCGAAGCACTCGGACAGCACCTGGACAGCGCCCTGCCCCTGGAGGACCTGGAGGGCCGCCGCTGGTGGCAGCTCACCGACCCCTACGGCGGCCTCGCCATCCGGGTCGGCCAGCCCGAGCGCAACCTGCTGCTCCCCGGCGGCCGGGAAGTCCTGGTCACCGCCCGCTACGTGCGCGCCGAACGGCTCGGTCCCGTCCACCGCGTCGTCGTCACCCTGCGCGACACCGAGGCCCGCCGCCGCACCGAGCGCAGCCACGCCGAGCTGATCGCCACCGTCGCCCACGAACTGCGCTCCCCCCTCACCTCCGTCAAGGGCTTCACGGCCACCCTGCTGGCCAAGTGGGAGAGGTTCACCGACGACCAGAAGCGGCTGATGCTGGAGACCGTCGACGCCGACGCCGACCGCGTCACCCGGCTCATCGCCGAGCTGCTCGACATCTCCCGGATCGACTCCGGCCGCCTGGAGGTGCGCCGCCAGCCCGTCGACATCGGCGCCGCCGTCGGCCGGCACATCCAGGCGTACGTCGCCGCCGGCCAGTCGGCCGACCGGTTCCTGCTCCGCCTCGCGCAGCCGCTGCCGG
Organism: Streptomyces sp. MH60; assembly: GCF_002939385.1. Taxonomy (GTDB): domain Bacteria; phylum Actinomycetota; class Actinomycetes; order Streptomycetales; family Streptomycetaceae; genus Streptomyces. The sequence goes on from NZ_MULI01000035.1 coordinate 8,056, forward strand.
ACCTGTGGGCCGACCCCGACAAGGTCGACCAGGTGCTGAGCAACCTGCTGGAAAATGCCGTGCGGCACGGAGAGGGAACCGTCACCATTGACGTCACGCCCACGGCGTCCCCCCGCGAGGGGGAGGACACCGGCACGTCGGTCACGGTGAGCGACGAGGGGGCGGGCATCCCGGAGGAATCCATGAACCGTGTCTTCACCCGCTTCTGGCGGGGCAGCAAGCGCGGTGGCACCGGCCTCGGGCTGTACATCGTCAAGGGCATCGTCGAGGCCCACGGCGGCACCATCACGGTCGGCCGCGCCCCCGGCGGCGGCGCCGAGTTCCGATTTACGTTGCCCGTGGCGGCACCGGCGTACCTCAGCTGACAAGCACCTGAGACGGCCGACGGACCCCACGGGCGTAATCAGCGTTCCACAGCCCCGTTAGACTCGGTCTTTGGCACCTTTGCGTCCAGATCCGCAGACGAAGCGTCGACGAAGCGTCTCCGCCGTCTGAGGACCGTAGACGGGGCGTCCCAGCCAGCCAACCGGAAGCACGGGAAGAGATGTCGGCACCGAATAAGTCGTACGACCCAGTCGAGGTCGAGGCGTTGAAACCGGAAGAGATCGAGCGCATGCGGGACGAGGCGCTCGCCGCCTTCGCCGCCGCGGACTCCCTCGACGCGCTCCAGGAGGCCAAGGTCGCCCACACCGGCGGCAGCTCCCCGCTGGCGCTGGCCAACCGCGAGATCGGCGCCCTGCCCCCGCAGGCCAAGGCCGAGGCCGGCAAGCGCGTCGGCATGGCCCGCGGTGCCGTGAACAAGGCGCTGGCCGCCCGCCAGGAGGAGCTGGAGGCCGAGCGGGACGCGCGGGTCCTGGTCGAGGAGGCCGTGGACGTCACGCTGCCCTACGACCGGGTACCGGCCGGCGCCCGCCACCCGCTCACCACGCTCTCCGAGCGCATCGAGGACATCTTCGTCGCCATGGGCTACGAGGTCGCCGAGGGCCCCGAGGCCGAGGCCGAGTGGTTCAACTTCGACGCCCTCAACATCGGCCCGGACCACCCCGCCCGCGGCGAGGCCGACACCTTCTTCGTCCAGGGCCCCGACGGCGGCTCCGAGTCCGGCGTCGTGCTGCGCACCCACACCTCGCCCGTGCAGATCCGCTCCGCGCTGGAGCGCGAGCTGCCGGTCTACGTGATCTGCCCCGGCCGGGTGTACCGCACCGACGAGCTGGACGCCACGCACACCCCCGTCTTCCACCAGGTGGAGCTGCTCGCCGTCGACGAGGGCCTGACCATGGCGGATCTCAAGGGCACCCTGGACCACATGGTCCAGTCGCTGTTCGGCGCGGAGATGAAGACCCGGCTGCGGCCGAACTTCTTCCCCTTCACCGAGCCGTCCGCCGAGATGGACATGCTCTGCTACGTCTGCAAGGGCGCGTCCGTCGGCAACCCCGACCGGCCCTGCCGCACCTGCTCCAGCGAGGGCTGGATCGAGCTGGGCGGCTGCGGCATGGTCAACCCGCGGGTGCTCACCGCCTGCGGCGTCGACCCGGAGAAGTACAGCGGCTTCGCCTTCGGGTTCGGCATCGAGCGGATGCTGATGTTCCGCCACAACGTCGAGGACATGCGAGACATGGTCGAGGGTGACGTCCGGTTCACCCGGCCGTTCGGGATGGAGATCTGATGCGGGTCCCGCTTTCCTGGCTGCGGGAGTACGTCGACCTGCCGGCCACCGAGACCGGCCGCGACGTGCAGGCCAAGCTGATTTCGGCCGGTCTGGAGGTCGAGACCGTCGAGCACCTGGGCGCCGACCTCAAGGGCCCGCTCGTCGTCGGCCGGGTGCTGACCATCGAGGAGCTGGAGGGTTTCAAGAAGCCGATCCGCTTCTGCACCGTCGATGTGGGCCGGGCCAATGGCACCGGTGAGCCGCAGGAGATCGTCTGCGGCGCCCGGAACTTCGCCGTCGGCGACAAGGTCGTCGTGGTCCTGCCCGGTGCCACCCTGCCCGGCGGTTTCTCGATCTCCGCCCGCAAGACCTACGGCAAGACGTCCCACGGCATGATCTGCTCCAGCGACGAGCTGGGCATGGGCGACGACGGCACGCACGGCATCATCGTGCTGCCGCCGGAGACCGAGGTCGGCAAGGACGCCGTCGAGCTGCTCGAACTGGTCGACGAGGTGCTGGACATCGCCGTCACCGCCAACCGCGGCGACTGCCTGTCCATCCGCGGCGTCGCCCGCGAGGCCGCCATCGCCTACGGCCTGCCGCTGCGCGACCCGGCCCTGCTCGACGTGCCCGGCCCCAACGCCTACGGCTACCCGGTGAAGATCGCCGACCCCACCGGCTGCGACCGCTTCACCGCCCGCACCGTGACCGGCCTCAGCGCCGAGGCCCGCTCGCCGATCTGGCTCCAGCGCCGGCTCCAGAAGGTCGGCATGCGTCCGATCTCGCTCGCCGTCGACGTCACCAACTACGTGATGATGGAGCTGGGCCAGCCCCTGCACGCCTACGACCGCTCACTGGTCCAGGGCACCATCGGCGTGCGCCGGGCCCAGGAGGGCGAGAAGATCGTCACCCTCGACGGCACCGAGCGGAAGCTGCACGCCGAGGACCTGGTCATCACCGACGACCGCGGCCCCATCGGCCTCGCCGGTGTCATGGGCGGCGCCAACACCGAGATCGCGGACCACGACTCCGCCGAGAACGGCGGGAACGCGACGACTGACGTGGTCATCGAGGCCGCCCACTTCGACCAGGTGTCCATCGCGCGCACCGCCCGCCGCCACAAGCTGTCGTCGGAGGCGTCCCGCCGCTTCGAGCGCGGCGTGGACCCGCAGGCCGCCGCCGCTGCCGCGCAGCGCACCGTCGACCTGCTGGTGCTGCTCGCGGGCGGCACCGCCGAGTCCGGGGTCACGGAGATCAGCGCTCCGTCCGCACCGCACACCATCAGCGTCCCGGCCGACCACCCGGACAAGGTCGCGGGTGTGGAGTACGGCCGCGAGACCGTCGTACGCCGTCTCCAGGAGGTGGGCTGCGACGTCTACGGCCAGGACGAGCTGATCGTCACCGTGCCGTCCTGGCGGCCCGACCTCACCGACCCGAACGACCTGGCCGAAGAGGTCATCCGTCTGGAGGGCTACGAGAACCTGCCCTCCACGCTGCCCAGGCCCCCGGCGGGCCGCGGCCTGACCTCCCGGCAGCGGCTGCACCGCCGCGTCGGGCGGGCCCTGGCCGGTGCCGGGTACGTCGAGGCGCTGAACTACCCGTTCGTCGGCGAGCAGGTCTTCGACCAGCTCGGTCTCGACGCCGACGACCCGGCCCGCCGCGTCGTCAAGCTGGTCAACCCGCTCAGCGACGAGGAGCCCGCGCTGCGGACCTCGCTGCTGCCGGGCCTGCTGGGCGCGCTGCGCCGCAACGACGGCCGCGGCGCGCACGACCTGGCGCTCTTCGAGACCGGCCTGGTCTTCCACCCGCGCGACGAACAGCGGATCGCCGCCGACCTGCCCGTCGACCGGCGCCCCAGCGAGGACGACCTCGCCGCGCTGGACGCCGCGCTGCCCGACCAGCCTCGGCACGTCGCCGTGGTCCTGACCGGGGCCCGCGAGCAGGCCGGCTGGTGGGGCAAGGGCCGCCCGGCCGACTGGGCCGACGCGGTCGAGGCCGCCCGCACCGTCGCCCGCGAGGCCGGCGCCGAACTGGGCGTCCGCAAGGGCCAGTACGGCCCCTGGCACCCGGGCCGCTGCGCAGAGCTGACGGTCACCGTGGACGGCGAGGAGCGCGTGATCGGGCACGCGGGTGAGCTGCACCCGCGGGTCCTGAAGACGCTGGGGCTGCCCGCGCGCACCTGCGCGACGGAGCTGGACCTCGACGCGGTGGCGGGGGTCGGCGACGACACCCCGCAGGCTCCGGGCATCTCCACGTTCCCGGTCGCCACACAGGATGTCGCCCTGGTGGTCGACGCGTTCGTCCCGGCGGCCGACGTCGAGGCCGCGCTGCGCGAGGGCGCGGGTGAACTGCTGGAGTCCATCCGGCTGTTCGACGTCTACGACAACGCCGAGCAGCTCGGTGAGGGGCGCAAGTCCCTCGCGTACGCGCTGCGCTTCCGTGCGGGGGACCGGACGCTGACGGTCGACGAGGCGTCCGCCGCCCGCGACGCCGCGGTCGCCCTCGCGGGCGAGCGGGTCGGAGCGGTGCTGCGTAGCTAGCGGTTCGGTTCGCCCAAGGGGCGTGGGGTTTGTGCCGGTCGGCGGCTGCGGGCAGTCGGTGGCTGGTCGCGCAGTTCCCCGCGCCCCTGGGGCATCACCTGAACGGCGTCTGACCACCTCTCCGGCCGGCTCGCCGTCCGCCCCGCCACGGAGTGTCGGGCAGGCAGCCGGGCGGACGGCGTGGATACGGGCCGCCGCACTGTACGAGGGGGAGCCGGCGGCCCGGCCGGCCTCTTTCGAGGCCCTTCAGTCAACCGGCCCGGAACTCTCCGCGACAGCGCGCACACGCAGCGGGTGCGCGCACTGCGTTCACACCCCGTGTGAGGACCGACGCACTACGCTGTCGGCACCGATTCACCGGGGGCACCCATGCAGCCCAACACCCTGCTCGACGCGGTTCTCGACGAGGCCGGGATCTCGCACGCGGGACTGGCCGCGCACGTCAACCAGGCGGGGCGAGTGCGCGGGCTCGCACTGAGGTACGAACACACCGCCGTGGCACGGTGGTTGAAGGGGCAGCGGCCGCGCGGTCAGGTGCCCGACCTGATCTGCGAGGTCCTCGCCTCCCGGCTGCACCGCCCCGTCACCCTCGACGACATCGGCCTCGGCGTGCCCGGCGAACCCGCCGCCCCGCACACCGGCTCGCTCTCCGGGTTCGTGGAGCGCGCGACCGCCCTGTGGCGCTCCGACCAGCAGCAGCGCCCGCACATCCTCGGCGCCCCCGCGCTCACCGGCACACCCGCCGTGATGCCGGTGTGGGAGTGGGAGAACCCTCCCGAGGACACCGACGTCTCCCGCGGCGGGCGGCACCGGGTCACCGCGGCCGACCTGGAGATGGTGCGCTGCGCCCGCACGCACTACGAGCAGATGTACCGCAAGGCCGGCGGCATCGCGACCCGCGCCCGCATCGTCGGCTTCCTCAACTCCGAGGCCGCGCCGCTGCTGCGCGGCAGCTACACCGACGCCACCGGACGGCAGCTGCACCGGGCCACCGGGGGCCTGGTGGCGGTGGCCGGGATCTGCGCGTACGACTCCGACGCGCACGGCCTCGCGCAGCGCTACTTCCACCAGGCGCTGCGGCTCGCCAAGGCCAGTGGCGACCGGGGGCTCGGCGCCTACGTCATCGCGCTGCTGGTCAACCAGGCGCTGTTCCTGCGGGAGTATCGGCAGGCCGTCGCCTTCGCCGAGGCCGCGCTGCGTGCCGCCGGACGGCACATCACCCCGGCGCTCGCCTCCGACCTGTACGCGATGCAGGCGAAGGCGTACGCGCACCTGGGCGACGGCAGCGGCGCGCTGGCCTGCATCCGCCGGGCCGAGCAGGCCGCCGAGCGCATCCGGCGCGGGTACGAGCCCGACGAGACCGGCTACGTCCAGCCCGGACTGGTCAACGTCCAGGTGGCGGAGGCGCTGTTGAGCCTCGGCGAACTCGCGGCGGCCGGGGAGCACGCGGCGGCCGCCGTCGACACCCCGGCGCACGACCGGGGACGCGTGCACCGGCTCGCCATGCTCAGCACGATCGAGCTGCGCCAGGGCAACGCCGACAAGGCGGTGGCGACGGCCGTGCGGATGGCCGAGCAGGCCCGGGGAATGGAGTCCCAGCGGCTGCGCGACCGACTGCGCGCGGTGCGCGAGCACCTGGTGAGCAGCGGTTGCGCGGGCACGGCCGAGGCGGCCGAACTCATCGACGGGGCCCTGCGCGTACCGCTGTAGGCGGCCCGTCCGCGCGGGCCCCGCGCCCGCCCCTGCGCCGTGAGCGGGCGTCGTACGCCTGCTGCCGGAACGCTGCTGCTGCGATATTGCCACCTACTCGAAGGAAGGTGGCAGAACCGTGCAGTGGACGAAACAGAGCGAACAGAATGTGTACTCAAATCGCTGGTTCAGCGTCAATCTCGCCGATGTCGTCCTGCCGGACGGCCGACACCTCGACCACTTCCTGATACGGATGCGCCCCGTGGCCGTGGCCACGGTCGTGAACGAGACGGACGAGGTCCTCCTGCTGTGGCGGCACCGCTTCATCACCGACAGCTGGGGCTGGGAGCTGCCGGCCGGCGTCGTCGAGGACGGCGAGGACGTCGCGGCGGCGGCGGCCAGGGAGCTGGAGGAGGAGACCGGCTGGCGGCCCGGACCCCTGCACCACCTGATGAGCGTGGAGCCCTCCAACGGCCTCACCGACGCCCGGCACCACATCTACTTCAGCGACGAGGGCACGTACGTCGGGCACCCCGTGGACGACTTCGAGTCGGACCGCCGGGAATGGGTGCCCCTCAAGCTCGTACCCGACCTCGTCGCCCGCGGGGAGGTCCCGGCCGCCAACATGGCGGCCGCGTTACTCCTGCTGCACCACCTCAGGCTCGGGCGCGATCAGCCGTAGGCGTAGAAGCCCGAGCCGCTCTTGCGGCCGAGGCGGCCCGCGTCGACCATGCGCTGGAGCAGCGGGGGAGCGGCGTACAGCGGCTCCTTGTACTCCTCATACATCGAGTACGCCACCGAGGCGACCGTGTCCAGACCGATCAGGTCGGCCAGCTTCAGCGGGCCCATCGGGTGGGCGCAGCCCATCTCCATGCCGTTGTCGATGTCCTCGCGGCTGGCGATGCCCGACTCGAACATCCGGATCGCGGAGAGCAGGTAGGGGATCAGCAGCGCGTTGACCACGAAGCCGGAGCGGTCCTGGGCGCGGATCGCGTGCTTGCCCAGCACCTTCTCGGTGAACAGCTGGGCCCGGCTGAGCGTGCCCTCGGAGGTGGTGAGCGCCGGGATCAGCTCGACCAGCTGCTGCACCGGGGCCGGGTTGAAGAAGTGGATGCCGATGACGTGGTCGGGCCGCGAGGTGGCGACCGCCAGCTTCACCAGCGGGATCGAGGAGGTGTTGGAGGCCAGGATCGCGTCCGGCCGGGTCACGACCTGGTCGAGCACCTGGAAGATCTCGGTCTTGACCTGCTCGTTCTCGACGACCGCCTCGATCACCAGATCACGGTCGGCGAACTCGCCGAGGTCGGTGGTGAAGCTGAGGCGCGCCTGCGTGGCGTCCCGCTCCTCCTCGGTGATCTTGCCGCGCTCGGCCGCCTTGGTCAGCGAGTTGTACAGCCGGGTGCGGCCGATCTCCAGAGCCTCGCCGGTGGTCTCGGCGACCATCACCTCCAGACCCGAGCGGGCGCACACCTCGGCGATGCCCGCCCCCATCTGACCGCAGCCCACCACGCCGACGCGTGCGATATCTCCCGAGATGCCGGTCACATCGTCCCTTTCGCTGACTCCACGGCTGGCAGCAGGCATGCCGGGGTCCCCGTCGCCTGCTCCGATCGAGCACGTTACCCCCGAATGGTCACGGATCCGTCTCCCGGGTCGGGCATGCTGAGGCCCCGTACACGATCCGTGACCGTACGGATCCACAGCGTTCAGGAGGTCTTCCCATGGGCGGTGTCTCGCGCCGTGCCTTCACGGTGGCGGCGTTGTCGGCGTTCACGGCGGTATCCGGGGCGTCGGGGGCGTCCGCGGCGTCCACCGGCCAGGGCCCCGCCGCGCCGGCGGCCTCGCGCAGGGCCGCCGCCGGGATGCGGGGGATGTGGCTGGCCACCGTGGCCAACCGCGACTGGCCCACCCGCGCCGGGCTGCGCGCCGCCGAGCAGCGCGCGGAGCTGGTCGAGCACCTCGACAACGCGGTCCGGCACGGCCTCAACACGGTGATCCTCCAGGTGCGCCCGACGGCCGACGCGCTGTGGCCCTCGGCGCACGAGCCGTGGTCGCAGTACCTGTCCGGCAGCCAGGGCCGCGACCCGGGCTGGGACCCGCTGGGCACGGCCGTGACGGAGGCCCACGCCCGGGGGCTGCAGCTGCACGCCTGGTTCAACCCCTACCGCGTCGCCACCCACGACGACCCGGCCCACCTCGTCTCCTCCCACCCGGCGCGCAAGAACCCCGGATGGGTGGTGCCCTACGGCGGGCAGCTCTACTACAACCCGGGGCTGCCCGAGGTCCGGGCCTTCGTGCAGGACGCGATCATGGACGCGGTGGCGAAGTACGCGGTGGACGGGGTCCACTTCGACGACTACTTCTACCCCTATCCGGTGGCGGGCCAGAGCTTCGACGACGGCGGGACCTTCGGCACCTTCGGCACCGGCTTCGCCACGAAGGCCGACTGGCGCCGGGACAACATCGACCGGCTGGTGCGCGAGACCGCACAGCGCGTCAAGGACGTCAGGCCGGCCGCCCGCTTCGGTGTCAGCCCCTTCGGCGTGTGGCGCAACGCCGCCACCGACGAGCGCGGCTCCGACACCCGGGCGGGCGTGCAGACGTACGACGACCTGTACGCGGACACCCGCAAGTGGGTGCGCGAGGGCTGGATCGACTACGTCGTGCCGCAGCTGTACTGGAACATCGGCCTGGACGGCGCCGACTACGCGAAGCTGCTGCCCTGGTGGGCCGAGGTGGCCAAGGGCAGCCGCACCCAGCTGTACGTGGGCGAGGCGCTGTACAAGTCGGGGGACCCGGCGCAGCCCGCCGCCTGGCAGGACCCGGCCGAGCTGTCCCGCCACCTCACGCTGGCCGCGCGCTACCCCGAGGTCCGCGGGCACGTCTACTTCTCCGCGAAGGACGTCGCCGAGGACCGCGGCGGCGCGATGGCGCGGGTGGCCGCCGACCACTACGCGCAGCCGGCCACCGTCCCGCGCTGAGCCGCTTCCGCCCGTTGCGCGGCCACCGGGCTACAGCTGGGTCTCCCTGTGCCGGATCTCCGAGTCGGGGCCGGGCGAGCACACGGCCTCGCGCCCGTCCTCGAACCGGACCCGGTACGGGGGAGTGCCCTTGGCGCCCATGACTTCGACGATCTCCGCGACCTTGTCGTGCTCACCGACCACCCGGCCGTGCTGGACCAGCTGGTCGCCCTTGGTTGCGTGCATCCGTGAGGCCTCCTCACCTGTGTGCCGCCCGAGGGCAGGATCTAAAGGTCTGTGACCGGGTCTAACCCCTGGCCCGCTGGGTGACCGCGATGCACACCAGTACCGCCGCGGCCGTCAGCGGAGCGGCCACCGGCAGGTGCTCGCCCAGGAGAAGTACCGACCACACCAGTGTGAGCAGCGGCTGGGCCAGCTGCAACTGGCTGGCCTTCGGGATGCCGATCGCCGCCATGCCCCGGTACCAGACCACCAGGCCGAGGAACTGCGAACCGATCGCCACCCACAGCAGCCCGGTCACACTGTGCGCCGTCAGGTGCACCGGCTCGAACGACAGCGCCACCGCCGCCATCGGCACCGTCAGCGGCAGACACAGCACCAGCGCCCAGCCGATGACCTGCCACCCCGGCATCTGACGGGCCAGCCGGCCGCCCTCCGTGTAACCGGCCGCGCACACCAGCAGCGCCCCGAAGAGATAGGCGTCGGCCGAGGTCAGCGCGCCGCCGCTCTGCTGCACCGTGAAGGCGATCACGGCCGCCGCACCCGCCAGGGCCGCGATCCAGAAGGTGCGCGAGGGGCGGGTGCCGACGCGCAGGGCGGACAGCAGCGCGGTGGTCAGCGGGAGCAGCCCCACCACCACGGCGGCGTGCGCGGTGGTCGACGTCTGCAGGGCCAGCGTCGTGAGCAGAGGGAAGCCGAGCACCACCCCGGCGCCGACCACCGCGAGGCCCAGCCAGTGCCGCCGCTCGGGCGGTGCCACCCGCAGGGCCACCAGGCAGCCACCGGCGACCGCGGCCGCCAGGATGCTGCGCACGGCGATCAGGGACCAGGGGCCGAAGCCCTCCAGGCCCCAGGCGGTGGCCGGGAAGGTGAGGGAGAAGGCGACGACACCCAGGGCGGCCAGGACGGTACCGGAGGAGGCGCCGGGGGGCGTCGTGCTCGCGACGCCGACTGCTATCCGGGGCGACGCGGTAGCGCTACTCTGTGCTCTCATGCAAGAGCGTAGCAGCGTCGCTGACCTGGTGACCGTGTTGCGACGGGAGCTGGACCGCTACTCACCCGGCGGAAAGCTCCCGTCCAGCCGGGCCCTCGTCGACCGGTTCCGGGTGAGCCCCGTGACGGTCTCCCGCGCCCTGGCCCAGCTGGCCGCCGAGGGGCTGGTCGTCACCCGGCCCGGCGCCGGCGCCTTCCGGGCCCGGCCGCGCCCCTCGGCCGCACCGGCCGGGGACACCTCCTGGCAGGAGGTCGCGCTCAGCGCCGACGGCGCCGCCGACCTCGTACCGCGCTCGGTGGACGCCTCCGGGGTGCTGGTCTCGCTGGCCGCCCCGCCACCCGGTGTCGTGGAGTTCAACGGCGGCTACCTGCACCCGTCCCTGCAGCCGGAGCGGGCGATGGCGGCGGCCCTGGCCCGGGCCGGCCGGCGGCCGGGCGCCTGGGGGCGGCCGCCGATGGAAGGGCTGCCGGAGCTGCGGGAGTGGTTCGCGCGCGGCATCGGCGGGGCCATCACGGCGGCCGAGGTGCTGATCACCGCGGGCGGCCAGTCCGCGCTGGCCACCGCCCTGCGCGCGCTCGCCCCGCCCGGCACCCCCGTCCTCGTCGAGTCCCCGACCTATCCCGGCATGCTGGCCATCGCGCGGGCGGCCGGCCTGCGTCCGGTGCCCGTCCCCGTGGACGCCGACGGCGTACGGCCCGCCCTGCTCGCCGACGCCTTCAGCGCCACCGGTGCCCGCGTCTTCGTCTGCCAGCCCCTGTTCCAGAACCCGACCGGCGCCGTGCTCGCCCCCGAGCGGCGCGGGGAGGTGCTGAGCATCGCGCGGGCGGCCGGCGCCTTCGTCGTGGAGGACGACTTCGTGCGCCGCCTCGTGCACGAGGACGCCGGCCCGCTGCCCGCCCCGCTCGCCGCCGACGACCCGGACGGCGTCGTCGTCCACGTCGGCTCGCTGACCAAGGCGACCTCGCCCAGCTTCCGGGTGAGCGCCCTGGCCGCGCACGGGCCGGTCCTGGAACGCCTGCGCGCCATCCAGATCGTCGACACCTTCTTCGTGCCCCGGCCGCTCCAGGAGGCGGCGCTGGAACTCGTCGGGTCGCCCGCCTGGCCGCGCCATCTGCGTGCGGTCTCCGCGGAGTTGAGGGCCCGCCGGGACGCGATGACGTCCGCGCTGCGGCTGCGGCTCCCCGAGATCTCCCTGGCCCACATCCCCTCCGGCGGCTACCACCTGTGGCCGCGCCTGCCGGAGGGCGCCGACGAGAGCGCCCTGACCTCGGCCGCCCTGCGCGCGGGCGTCGCGATCACCCCGGGCCGCCCGTACTTCAGCGCCGAACCCCCGGCCGCCCACTTCCGGCTGAGTTTCGCGGCCGTCGCGAACGTCGGGGAGATCGCGGAAGGAGTACGGCGCCTGCGCACCGCCTGCCTGGAGGTGTGGGGCGGCTGACGGCGGCGGGGCGTGTGCACCACTGGCTGTCGACCGACGCGTACTGACGGCGTTCGTCTTCGGCCGGTGAGCCGCGGCATACATTGCGTGAACCAGAGGTAACACCCCTTGACCTGGACACCCCCGCGCTCCACCATCACCGCATGGCGCTTCGGGTCACGTTCGTCGCGGCTGCGCGCAGCTCACCGCTGCTGGCAGAGCGCTTCGACGACGACCGGCCGCTGGACCGGGCCGGCTGGGACGAGGTGCTGCGCGCCGCGGGCGGTCTGCTGCCGCTGGCGGCGGCCGAGTTGCGCTACTGCTCACCCACGCCCCGCAGTCGCGCCACCGGAGACGCCCTCGGCTGCGCCCCGCTCGTCCAACTCGCCCTGCGGGACTGCGACATGGGCCGGTGGCGCGGGCTGACACTCGGTGAGGCCATGGCCCGCGAGCCGGGGGCCGTGGACGCCTGGCTCGCCGATCCGCGGTCGGCGCCGCACGGCGGGGAGTCGCTGCTGGGCTTCATCACCCGGGTCGGCGGCTGGCTGGACACCCGTCCCGGGGAGGACGGCGACCGGATCGTCGCCGTGGCCGAGCCCTCGGTGATCCGGGCCGCGCTGGTCTACGTACTGAAGGCGCCGCCCGGGACGTACTGGAACCTGGACGTCCGCCCGCTGTCGGCGGCCACCGTGACGGGCCGCGCGGGCCGCTGGAGCCTCCGTTTCGAAGGCGCGCCGGACCAGGGTGCTACGCATCCGGCGTTTCGCGAAGGTAATCCGTTGTGAGCAGCAGGTCCTTGGCCGGGCCGCCCACCCGCCACACGGTCCGCCAGCGGTCCGGGCCCCGGACGGTGAACTCGCCCCGGTAGAGGTCGGCGGCGCACGGATGGTCGGCCACGTGGTGTCCCGAGGTCAGGTCCAGGCCGTGGAAGGGGCGGCCGTCCGCGAAGCGCACGTCCACGCGGCCCGGCGCGCTCCCCGGCTCGTAGCGCAGCGTGCGCTCGGCGGGCCGGGTCACACCCTGCCAGGTGAAGGCGCCCGACTCGTGGCTGATCAGCCCGCCGCCGTCGAGGGCGTCGAAGGACGTGAGGCCCTCGAACCGGCCCTCCAGGCCGCCGGCCAGATCCCGCACCGAGCGCTCGGTGCGCCAGCGCCCCGCGAGGTACGCCAGTACGTCGGGCACCGGCCACAACTCGCCCATTTCCACTCGCTTTCCCGCTCCGGCCCACTCGTTGCCGCGCGACCCATTGACGCGCCGCGGCCCCCTCCCTATCTTGCCGTTCGAAGTGCTGACCAGCGTCCGATATCTCGAACGACTTCTAGTGAGAGCCGCGGAGTATCCATGTCACGCACCCGCTGGAGACTCGGTCTCAGCGTCACCGCCCTCCTGACGGCCTCGGCCCTGCTGCCCTCCCCGGCGCACGCCGAGGCCGTCGCCGACTACACGATCACCGTCGACCCTTCCGCCCAGGGCCCCACCATCGACGACACGATGTACGGCGTCTTCTACGAGGACATCAACCGCGCCGCCGACGGCGGCCTGTACGCCGAGCTGGTGCAGAACCGGTCCTTCGAGTACTCCACCGCCGACAACGCCTCGTACACCCCGCTCACCGCGTGGGCGGCCGACGGCACCGCCGAGGTGGTGAACGACGGGGGCCGCCTCAACGAGCGCAACCGCGCCTACCTCTCCCTGGCCGCCGGTTCCACCGTCACCAACGCGGGCTACAACACCGGCATCCGGGTCGAGAAGGGCGAGAGGTACGACTTCTCGGTCTGGGCCCGCGCCGAGAGCGGCACCACCCTCACCGTCGCCCTCCGGGACACCGCGGGCACCCTCGCGAAGGTGCGCGAGGTGGCCGCGCGGGGGAAGTGGCGCAAGTACAGCGCCACCTTCACCGCGACCCGCACCAGCAACCGCGGCCGCCTCGCCGTCACCACCACCGCGCCCGCCGCCCTCGACATGGTGTCCCTCTTCCCCCGCGACACCTACCGGCACCAGCCGGGCGGCCTGCGCAAGGACCTCGCCGAGAAGATCGAGGCCCTGCACCCCGGCTTCCTGCGCTTCCCCGGCGGCTGCCTGGTCAACACCGGCTCCATGGCGGACTACAGCGCGGACTCCGGCTGGCAGCGCAAGCGCTCCTACCAGTGGAAGGACACCATCGGCCCCGTCGAGGAGCGCGCCACCAACGCCAACTTCTGGGGCTACAACCAGAGCTACGGCCTCGGCTACTACGAGTACTTCCGCTTCGCCGAGGACATCGGCGCCATGCCGCTGCCCGTGGTCCCCGCCCTGGTCACCGGCTGCGGCCAGAACAAGGCAGTCGACGACGACGCCCTGCTGGAGCGGCACATCCAGGACACCCTGGACCTCATCGAGTTCGCCAACGGCCCCCGCACCAGCGAGTGGGGCGCCAAGCGCGCCGAGATGGGCCACCCCAAGCCCTTCCACCTCACCCACCTGGAGGTCGGCAACGAGGAGAACCTCCCGAAGGAGTTCTTCGCCCGCTTCGAGCGGTTCCGCACCGCCATCGAGGCGAAGTACCCGGACATCACCGTCGTCTCCAACTCCGGCCCGGACGACTCCGGCGCCATCTTCGACACCGCGTGGCAGCTCAACCGCGACGCCGGCGTCGCCATGGTCGACGAGCACTACTACAACAGCCCGCAGTGGTTCCTCCAGAACAACGACCGCTACGACTCGTACGACAGGAACGGCCCCAAGGTCTTCCTCGGCGAGTACGCCTCCCAGGGCAACGCCTGGAAGAACGCCCTCGCCGAGGCCGCCTTCATGACCGGCCTGGAACGCAACGCCGACGTGGTCAAGCTGGCCTCCTACGCCCCGCTGCTCGCCAACGAGGACTACGTGCAGTGGAGCCCGGACCTGATCTGGTTCAACAACCACGCGTCCTGGGGCTCGGCCAACTACGAGGTCCAGAGACTCTTCATGAACAACACCGGCGACCGCGTCGTCCCCTCGCAGGCCACCGGCACCCCCGCCGTCAGCGGCCCCGTCACCGGCGCCGTCGGCCTGTCGACCTGGGCGACCAGTGCGGCGTACGACGACGTGCGGGTGACCTCGGCCGACGGCCGGACACTCCTGTCCGACGACTTCTCCGGTGACGCCTCGCGGTGGACCCACTCGGGCACCGGGAGCTGGACCGTCCAGGACGGCCAGTACGTCCAGACGGACCCGGCCGCCGAGAACACCCTGGTCACGGCGGGCGACCCGGCCTGGCACGACTACGACCTGCATGTGAAGGCCACGAAGAAGTCCGGAAAGGAGGGCTTCCTGGTCGCCTTCGGCGTCAAGGACACCGGCAACTACTACTGGTGGAACCTGGGCGGCTGGAACAACACCCAGTCCGCGGTCGAGCAGGCCTCCGACGGCGGCAAGTCGACGCTCCTGTCCAAGGCCGGGTCGATCGAGACGGGCCGCGCCTACGACATCGACGTCAAGGTCCGCGGCCGCCAGGTCACCCTCTACCTCGACGGCGAGGAGTGGGGCAGCTTCACCGACGACAAGCCGGCCGAGCCCTTCCGCCAGACCGTCACGCGCGACGACCGCACCGGCGAGCTGATCGTCAAGGTCGTCAACGCCCAGGACACGGCCGCCCGCACCGCCGTCGACCTCGGCGGGGCCAAGGTCGCGTCCAGGGCCCGCGTCACCACGCTGGCCGCCGACCAGGACGCGGTCAACACCGAGACGGACACCCCGGTGACCCCGGTGACGTCGACCTTCTCGGGGGCGGCGAGCGCGTTCACGTACACCTTCCCGGCGAACTCGGTGACGTTCCTGCGGATCAGGGAGCGGTAGCCCGCCGGCACGGGACCCGGACCGGCGACGAAACCGCCACGCGGCGTCGTCGGTCCGGGCTAGCGTGGGGACGCATGATCGTATGGCTCAACGGAACCCACGGAGCGGGCAAGACGACGACCGCCCTGCTCGTGCAGCGGCTGCTGCCGGACTCCCGGGTGTTCGACGCCGAGAAGGTCGGCGAGACGCTCATGGACATCACACCGGGGCTTCCCGACACGGACAACTTCCAGCACTGGGCGCCGTGGCGGCCCCTCGTCGTCGAGACCGCCCGGCACGTGCTCGACTACACCGGCGGCACCCTGGTGATGCCGATGACGGTCCTGGTCGAGGAGTACTGGAGGGAGATCGCGGGCGGCCTCGCCGCACACGGGATCCCCGTGCGGCACTTCGTCCTCCACGCCGACCAGGAGACCCTGCGGGGGCGCATCGCGGGGGACACCGTGCTGGGGCCGGACTCGCCGTTCCGTCTCCAGTACCTCGCGCCCTACGCCGAGGCGGCCCGCACCTGGCTGCACGCCGAGGCCGAGGTCGTCGACACCACGCACCGCACGCCCGCCGAGGCGGCGCTGCGGATCGCGGAGGCCGTCAAGGCATAGTGCTGCGATAGCGGCGAAGCAACGAACGCGTCTCCTGGTCGCTACTTCGAGCGCCGCCGGGCGATCCGGACGACGCGTTCCTCCTCGGCGGTGAGGTCCAGGCCGTCGATCCTGCCCCGGCCCCGGCTTCCGTCCGCCAGCCTCCACGCTCACGGCCGGCTGCCCGTGGCAGGACCCTGGGGCCGGACCGACTGCGTTGCATAAACGTACAATGGCACGTATAGTCATGCTCTCCAGGAGGAGGGTTTTCCATGGCGGTACGTGCGGCGGTGGCCGGAGCGAGCGGGTATGCGGGCGGTGAGCTGCTGCGGCTGCTCCTGACCCACCCCGAGGTCGAGATCGGCGCCCTGACCGGCAACTCCAACGCCGGGCAGCGGCTGGGTGCGCTTCAGCCGCATCTGCTGCCGCTGGCCGACCGGGTCCTGGAGCCGACCACGGCGGATGTCCTCGCGGGGCACGACGTCGTCTTCCTCGCGCTGCCGCACGGGCAGTCCGCCGCCGTCGCCGAGCAGCTCGGGCCGGACGTCCTCGTCGTCGACATGGGCGCCGACTTCCGGCTCAAGGACGCCGGTGACTGGGAGGCGTTCTACGGCTCGCCGCACGCCGGCACCTGGCCCTACGGCCTCCCCGAACTTCCGGGTGCCCGCGCCGCGCTGGAGGGGTCCAAGCGCATCGCGGTGCCCGGTTGCTACCCCACGGCCGTGTCCCTGGCCCTCTTCCCGGCGTATGCCGCGGCGCTGGCCGAGCCCGAGGCCGTGATCGTCGCCGCCTCCGGCACCTCGGGCGCCGGCAAGGCGGCCAAGCCCCACCTGCTCGGCAGCGAGGTCATGGGCTCCATGTCGCCGTACGGCGTCGGCGGCGGCCACCGGCACACCCCCGAGATGATCCAGAACCTCGGCGCGGTGGCGGGGGAGCCGGTCACCGTCTCCTTCACGCCGACCCTCGCGCCGATGCCCCGCGGCATCCTCGCCACCTGCACCGCGAAGGCGAAGCCCGGGGTCACCGCCGAGACGGTGCGGGCCGCGTACGAGAAGGCCCTCGCCGACGAACCGTTCGTGCACCTGCTGCCCGAGGGGCAGTGGCCCGCGACCGCCTCCGTGTACGGCTCGAACGCCGTCCAGGTGCAGGTCGCGTACGACGCCGCCGCGGGCCGGATCATCGCCATCAGCGCCATCGACAACCTGGCCAAGGGCACCGCGGGCGGTGCCGTCCAGAGCATGAACATCGCCCTCGGTCTCGACGAGACCACCGGACTGACGACGATCGGAGTTGCGCCGTGAGTGTGACGGCAGCGAAGGGATTCACGGCGGCGGGCATCACCGCCGGGATCAAGGAGAGCGGCAACCCCGACCTGGCCCTCGTGGTCAACACCGGCCCCCGACGCTCCGCCGCGGGCGTCTTCACCTCCAACCGCGTCAAGGCCGCGCCGGTGCTGTGGTCCGAGCAGGTCCTCAAGAGCGGTGAGGTGACCGCCGTCGTGCTCAACTCCGGCGGCGCCAACGCCTGCACCGGGCCCAAGGGCTTCCAGGACACGCACGCCACCGCCGAGAAGGCCGCGGAGGTGCTCGGGACGGGGGCGGGCCAGGTCGCCGTGTGCTCCACCGGGCTCATCGGCGTGCTGCTGCCCATGGACAAGCTGCTCCCGGGCGTGGCGACGGCCGCCGGTCAGCTCTCCGAGCACGGCGGTGAGAAGGCCGCCATCGCCATCAAGACCACCGACACCGTGCACAAGACATCGGTCGTGACCAAGGACGGCTGGACCGTCGGTGGCATGGCCAAGGGCGCGGGCATGCTCGCCCCCGGCCTCGCCACCATGCTCGTCGTGATCACCACCGACGCCGACCTGGAGACCGGGGCCCTGGACCGCGCCCTGCGCGACGCCACCCGCGTCACCTTCGACCGGGTCGACTCCGACGGCTGCATGTCCACCAACGACACGGTGCTGCTGCTCGCCTCCGGCGCCTCGGGCGTCGCTCCGGAGTACGACGCCTTCGCCGAGGCCGTCCGCACCGTCTGCGACGACCTCGGACAGCAGCTCATCCGCGACGCCGAGGGCGCCAGCAAGGACATCAAGGTCGAGGTCGTGAACGCCGCGACCGAGGACGAGGCCGTCCAGGTGGGCCGCACCATCGCCCGCAACAACCTGCTCAAGTGCGCCATCCACGGCGAGGACCCCAACTGGGGCCGCGTACTCTCCGCGATCGGCACCACCGACGCCGCCTTCGAGCCCGACCGGCTCAACGTCGCCATCAACGGCGTCTGGGTCTGCAAGAACGGCGGCGTCGGGGAGGACCGCGAGCTGGTCGACATGCGCTACCGCGAGGTGCACATCGTCGCCGACCTCGCCGCGGGCGACGCCACGGCCACCATCTGGACCAACGACCTCACCGCCGACTACGTCCACGAGAACAGCGCGTACTCGTCATGAGCAACGCACCCACGCGGAAGCACACCGCGCTCCCCAAGGCCCAGATCCTCATCGAGGCGCTGCCCTGGCTGACCCGGCACCACGGCAAGACCGTCGTCATCAAGTTCGGCGGCAACGCCATGATCGACGAGGACCTCAAGGCCGCCTTCGCCCAGGACGTCGTCTTCCTGCGGCACGCCGGTCTCAAGCCCGTCGTCGTGCACGGCGGCGGCCCGCAGATCAGCGCCGCCCTCGACAAGCACGGCATCGTCAGCGAGTTCAAGGCCGGCCTGCGCGTCACCACCGAGGACGCCATGGACGTCGTACGGATGGTGCTGGCCGGGCAGGTGCAGCGCGAGCTGGTCGGGCTGCTCAACCAGCACGGACCGCTCGCCGTCGGCCTCACCGGCGAGGACGCGCACACCCTCACCGCCACCAAACACCAGCCCCGGATCGACGGCGAGCTGGTCGACATCGGCCGGGTCGGCGAGATCACCGAGATCGACACCGGCGCCATCGAGGCCCTGCTCGCCGACGGCCGCATCCCGGTCGTCTCGTCCATCGCCCGCTCCCAGGACGACCACCATGTCTACAACGTCAATGCTGATACGGCGGCTGCGGCACTCGCTGCGGCGCTCGGCGCCGAGACCCTCATGGTCCTCACCGACGTGGAGGGCCTCTACGAGGACTGGCCGGACTCCGACGAGGTGATCAGCCGCCTGACCGCCACCCAGCTGGAGAAACTGCTGCCCGACCTGTCGTCCGGCATGGTGCCGAAGATGGAGGGCTGCCTGCACGCCGTACGCAACGGCGTCACCACCGCCCGCGTCATCGACGGCCGGGTCCAGCACTCGATCCTGCTGGAGATCTTCACCGACGAGGGGATCGGCACGATGGTCGTGCCGGACGAACAGGGGGAGTCGTGAGCAACACGGAGCTGACCGAGCGGTGGCAGGGCACCCTCATGAACAACTACGGCACGCCGCGCCTGCCCCTGGTGCGCGGCGCGGGCGCCCGGCTCTGGGACGCCGACGGCAAGGAGTACCTCGACTTCGTCGGCGGCATCGCGGTCAACGCGCTCGGCCACGCCCACCCGGCGGTGGTGGACGCGGTGAGCCGGCAGATCGCCTCCCTCGGCCACGTCTCCAACCTCTTCATCGCCGAGCCGCCCGTCGCCCTCGCCGAACGGCTGCTGAGGCACTTCGGCCGGGAGGGCAAGGTCTACTTCTGCAACTCCGGCGCCGAGGCCAACGAGGGCGCCTTCAAGATCGGCCGGCTGACCGGCCGGCCGCACATGGTCGCCACCCAGGGCGGCTTCCACGGCCGCACCATGGGTGCCCTGGCGCTGACCGGCCAGCCCGGCAAGCAGGAACCGTTCCTGCCGCTGCCCGGCGACGTCACACACGTACCGTACGGCGATCCGCGGGCGCTGGCCGCGGCGGTCACCGAGGAGACGGCCCTGGTGGTCATCGAGCCGATCCAGGGCGAGAACGGCGTTGTCGTGCCGCCCCCCGGCTATCTGAAGGCGGCCCGCGCCATCACCGCCGCCACCGGCGCGCTGCTCGTCCTGGACGAGGTGCAGACCGGGATCGGCCGGACCGGGCACTGGTTCGAGTACCAGGCCCACGAGGGCGTCCTGCCGGACGTCGTCACCCTCGCCAAGGGACTCGGCGGCGGACTGCCGCTGGGCGCGACGGTCGCCTTCGGCCGGGCTGCCGACCTGCTCCAGCCCGGCCAACACGGCACGACCTTCGGCGGCAACCCGGTCGCCTGCGCCGCCGGACTCGCCGTCCTCGACACCATCGAGGACGAGGGACTGCTGGACAACGTCAAACGGCAGAGCGAGCGGCTGCGCGGCGAGATCGAGGGCCTGGGGCACCCGTTGATCGGCCATGTCCGGGGCGCCGGCCTGCTCCTGGGTATCGTGCTCACCGAGCCGCTCGCCGCCCAGGTGCAGCAGGCGGCTCAGGACGCCGGAATCCTGGTGAACGCGCCCGCACCCGATGTCGTACGGCTCATGCCCGCGCTGAACCTCGGCGACGACGTGGTCGACGCGTTCCTCGGGGCGCTGCCCGGCATCCTTGACCAGGCCGCCGACGCGGCCCACGGGGACGGACGATCCGGAGAATGAGACGACGATGAGCCACGCGCAGGAGCACGAGCAGACGGCGGGGCCCGCCCTGCCGCAGACCCGCACCGCACGCCACCGCCGGATCGTGGACATCCTCAACCGGCAGGCGGTGCGCTCGCAGAGCCAGCTGGCGAAGCTGCTCGCCGACGACGGGCTCACCGTCACCCAGGCGACGCTCTCCAGGGACCTGGACGAGCTGAACGCGGTGAAGATCCGCAACACCGACGGCGACCTCATCTACGCGGTGCCCAGCGAGGGCGGCTTCCGCACGCCGCGGGCGCCGCTGGGGGAGTCGGCCAAGGAGGAGCGGATGCGGCGGCTCTCGGCGGAGCTGCTGATCTCCGCGGAGGCGTCGGCGAACCTCGTGGTCCTGCGGACGCCTCCGGGGGCGGCGCAGTTCCTCGCCTCGGCGATCGACCAGGCGGAGCTGCACGACATCCTGGGGACGATCGCGGGTGACGACACGCTGATGCTGATCAGCCGGGAGCCGGCGGGCGGGCAGGCGCTGGCGGACCATCTGCTGCGGTTGGCCCAGAACGGGGGCTGAAGGGGGCGGTGCGGTGATCTGCCGACCGCGGGCACGTCGTGGCCGGTCGCGCAGTTCCCCGCGCCCCTGGTCACCGGCCGCAGCTGCGGGCAGTCGTGCCTCCGCCAGTGCCTGAACGGCCTGGGAGGTACCCCCAGGCGGCACGGGTGGGCGCAGCGGCACCCCGCCAACGCGGCGAGTGCCGACACCGGTACCTCGGCAACAGCATCGGTCACCCCAACCACCCGGCCAGACCCCCGGTGCACCGCACCTCGTCCCCCGCCGTGATCAGCAACGCCTCCACCCCGTCCAGCGACTCCAGCCACCGCAGCCCCTCCCGCGCCCCCATCGCGAACGCCGCCGTCGCCCAGCAGTCCGCCCACGTCAGCCCGGGCGCCACCACCGTCACGGACAGCAGGTCGGTCACCGCGGAGCGGCCGGTGCGCGGGTCGACGACATGCGCGCCGCGCTCGGCGGAACCGGACGTCGCCACGGCCAGCTCCGCCGCCCCCGCCGCCGAGACGACCGCCGCGAGCCCGCCCGGCCGCAGCGGGTCCGACACCCCGACCCGCCACGGTCGGGCAGCCCCCGGCGTCCCGAGCAGCTGCACGTCCCCGCCGCCGTTGACGCTGACCCCGCTCGCACCGCCCGCCGCCGCGATCCGCCGCGCGGCGCGCTCCACGGCCCAGCCCTTGACGATCCCCGTCGGGTCGAGCCGCCCCTCGTACCGCGTGCTGAACCAGCCCTCGCTCACCCGCTCCGCCTCGGCCGCCAGCTCCAGCACCTCGGCGACCTCCGGGGCACACGCGGCGACGGTCAGCTCCCCGCGCGCCAGCCGGGAGATCTGGCTGCCCTCCCGGTACGTGCTGAACACCTCGTCGGCCCGGTGCAGCCCGGCGAGCGCCTCGTCCAGCGCCGCCCGTACGGCCGCGGGTTCCCCGCCGCGGACGTCGAAGGAGAAGACGGTCCCCATCGCCTCCGCCACGTGATGCACCGCGGCGGGAGCCTGTGCGGACCCGGCCCCGGTGTCAGCCACCGGCCCGGTCCAGCGCCGACTGGAGGGACTGCTTGTACCCGGCGCTGGTGTAGGTGGCGCCGGAGACCGCGTCGATGTCGGCGGTGCCCGCGGCGACGGCGGCCCGGTCGAGCCGGGGTACGGCGTCGGCGGTGACCTGGTCGCTGCGGCCGCCCCTGGGCGCCCGGAGGGTCTCGACGCCGGTGATCCTGCCGCCGCTGACCGTGACCCGGACCTGCACGGGCCCGTACTGGGTCTGCGCGGCGTCGCCGGTGAGCACCTGTGTGCCCTGCCCGGCGCCGGTGCCCGAGCCCTCCTCGGCGGCTCCGGAGCCGGAGCCGGACCCGGCTGCCGCGGCCGCCTTGTCCAGGGCCGACTGGAGGGACTTCACGTACCCGGCGCTGGTGTAGGTGGCCCCCGAGACCGCGTCGATGTCGGCGCTGCCGGCCGCGACCGCCGCCCGGTTGAGCTTGGGCACCGCGTCCGCGGTGACCCGGTCGCTCTGCCCGCCCTTGGGCGCCTGCACGGCCTCGGCCCTGGTGATCTTCCCGCCGCTCACGGTGAGCCGGACCTGCACGGGACCGTACTGCGTGCCGGCCGCGTCACCCGTGACCGTGCCGGCCCCGGCGCCCCGGCCGCCCTGCGGCGACTGCGCGGCCACGGGCGGGGCCGCGCCGCCCGCCGCCGAGGCGGAGCCCGGGTCGGACGCCGGTTTCAGCGACAGCAGCAGCACGATCCCGGACACGGTGGCGGCCCCGGCGAGCACGGCACGCCGAACGGGGTGGCTTTTCCTCATCTGTCCTGGACTCCTGATGTCCGTCGCTCACATCTCGAACGACTCGTGGTGGATACGGCGAGCGGGGACCCCCGCGCCGCGCAGTGCCTCGTACACCGACTGCGCGAAGCCGGGCGGCCCGCACAGGAAGACGTCGTGGCGCTCGACGTCCGGGATCTTCCGGGCCAGGGTCTCGGCCGAGATGTCCGGGCGCTCCCCGTCCGGGCTGTTGACCGCGTACATCAGCCGGGCGCCGCGCTCGTCGGCGATTCCGGCCAGCTCGTCCCAGAGCGCCAGGTCCTGGGTGCTGTTGGCCCGGTAGAGCAGCGTGATGTCGCCGGACGCGCCGGGCAGCGTCTCGAACAGCGCCCGCATCGGCGTGATCCCCACCCCGCCCGCCACCAGCAGCACCTTGCCGCGGCTGCGGCGCTGGGCGGTCAGGGCGCCGTACGGGCCCTCCGCCCACACCCGGGTGCCGGGTGTCAGCTCACGGAGCCGCGCGCTGTGGTCGCCGATCGCCTTCACCGTGATCCGCAGCATGTCCGGGCGGGGAGCCGCCGACAGCGAGTACGGGTGCGAGCTGAACCGCATGCCCGGCGCCAGGAACCGCCAGCGGAAGAACTGGCCGGCCTCCGCGCCCATCCGGTGCAGCCGGCGTCCGCCGATGAGCACCGACACGATCCCGGGCGTCTCCTCGATCACCGCCGCCACCCGCATCCGGTGCCGCAGGTTGAGCCGGAGGGGGGTCAGCACGCGGTACCAGAGCACGAGCGCGGTCACCGAGCCGTACAGCGCGTACCAGACGGTCTTGGCGGCCGGTTCGACGGCGAAGTCGTTGCCGGTGGTCAGCTGGTGCCAGAAGGTCAGGAACACCGCCGCGTAGGTGAGCAGGTGCACGTGGTACCAGGCGTCGTACGGGATCCGGCGGCGGACGGGGCCGATGGACAGCAGCCCGATGACGACCAGCAGGCCGGTGCCGAGGGCCGCCTTGCCCATGTCCGGGAGCTGGTTCACGGAGTCGACCGTCTGCGCCACGACGTCACCGAGGCCCTGGCCGGCCTGCGCCGCGTAGCCCCACATGATCAGGAAGACGTGGGCCAGGACCAGGCAGAGGGTGTAGCGGCCGGTCATGGCGTGCCAGCGGGCGACCCGGTCGGACCCGACGCGCCGCTCCAGGGCCGGCACCCGGGCCATCTGGAGCACCACCAGCGCCATCAGGTACCCGGCGAGCAGTCCGGTGATCCGTCCGGCGCCGAGGATCTTGCCGGTGTCGTCGGAGATGGCGGGCGTGTTGCGCCACCACAGCCACAACACGCCCGCCGCGCCCGCCCACACGGCGAGCAGCAGGGGGACGGCGGGGGAGCGGCGCGGACGGATGCGCCGCATCGTCTGACGGCGGGCGGCACGGCCGCCGGCGAGCGTGGTGGTCACGGTTCCTCCGTGGTGGGACTCGGCCCTTGGCCCACAGATACGCGCCGTGCCGGGCGAGCGTTCAGCCCGTGCCGGTCATGCCGTCCGCGTTCAGTACCGGGTGACCGCCGTCGCCCCGCCCCGGGTGCCGATCGCGAGGTGCGGGCGCTCCCCCGGCTCGGCCCACCGCAGGATCCGCCGCATCGCCTCCTTCGGCACCGACACGCACCCGGCCGTCGCCCCGCGCCCGTCGACGTGCAGGAAGATGCCCGCGCCGCGGCCGCGCACCGGGCGGTCGTAGTTGAAGCCGACGACCAGGGCGTGGGCGTACTGGGCGGTGTAGGTGCTGAGGTGCTCGGCCTCGGTGGCCCGGCAGTCGGCGGGGCGTGGCTCGGTCCAGCGGTTGTAGGAGCGGGAGGCGTTGTCCTGGCACCACCAGGAGTCCGCGTGGACCGGACGGTACCGGTACGCCGTGCCGCGCGGCGCGGGCTCGATGCCGAAGGCGTAGGGCAGGTCGTACAGGCCGGTCGGGGTGGTGCCGGTGCCCTGGACGCGCGTCGGCCCGTCGGTGAGTCCGCCGGACCCGAAGCGGGCCGGCGCGGAACCGGCCGCCACCCAGTGCCCGTCGGCCCCGCCCCTGCGGTCCCACCAGGTGACGGTGCCCGTGGTCGAGCCGGTGTCCGGCGCGACGGCGGTGATCAGCTGGGTGCCGCCGCCGGTGTCCGCCATCCGGGCCGGAAGCGGCGCGGGCGCGGGCCCGTCGGCGGGGGCGGCGCCGAGCAGGAGGAGGGAGGCGGACACGAGGACGGCGACGGCACCGGGGCGCATGGTTCAGACGGTAGAGGGAGGCAGCGGCAACGGCAGCCCGGGGAGGCCGTCGATGCTGGAGGCGATGTGCTCCTTCTTGGTGAAGTACGCGCTGAGCGAGGCGTCGTCCTCCCGCGCGAACCGCTTGCCGTGCAGGTCCCGGTCGCTCTCGTAGGCCATGAAGGGGACGGCGTACCCGCAGGTGTCCCGGATGAGTTCGGCGCTCACGACGATGACCGCGCGCAGTCCGTGCACGGTGGGGTCGATGTCCGGGAAGTGCGTGAGCAGCTCCGGGAAGCGGGCGTCGTCGCGGAAGACCGGCTCGCCGCGGCCGTGCACCCGCACGATGTTCGGCGGGCCCTGGAAGGCGCACCACATCAGGGTGATCCGCCCGTTCTCCCGCAGGTGGGCGATGGTCTCCGCGTTGGAACCCGCGAAGTCGAGGTAGGCCACGGTCAGTTCGTCGAGCACCGCGAAGCAGCCCGTGAGGCCCTTGGGGGACAGGTTGACCGTGCCGTCGCCGGCCAGGGGAGCGGTGGCGGTGAAGAAGAGGGGCTGCGCCTCGATGAAGGTGCGGAGTCTGCCGTCTATGCGCTCATAAGTCTTTCCCATGTCTAACGATTATGGGGGCGCGGGACGCGGTAGGCGGCACCAACCTGCAAGATTGACGAATCATGCAGAGTTCTGCATACTCATGCAGGACAGTGATCGTACGGTGAGGAGCGACCCAAGTGAGCAGCAACAGCGGTGACGTCCGGCTCTGGGGCGGCCGTTTCGCCGACGGTCCCGCCGAGGCCCTGGCCAAGCTGTCCGCGTCCGTCCACTTCGACTGGCGGCTCGCGCCCTACGACATCGCCGGTTCCCGCGCCCACGCGCGCGTGCTGCACAAGGCCGGGCTGCTCACCGAGGACGAGCTGACCCGGATGATCGCCGGGCTCGACCGGCTGGAGGCGGACGTCGCCGACGGCTCCTTCACCGGCACCATCGCCGACGAGGACGTCCACACGGCCCTGGAGCGCGGGCTGCTGGAGCGCCTCGGTCCGGACCTCGGCGGCAAGCTGCGCGCCGGCCGGTCCCGCAACGACCAGGTGGCGACCCTCTTCCGGATGTACCTGCGGGACCACGCCAGGACCGTCGGCTCGCTGATCGCCGACCTCCAGGACGCGCTGATCGGCCTCGCCGAGGCCCACCCGGACGTGGCCATGCCCGGCCGCACCCACCTCCAGCACGCCCAGCCGGTGCTCTTCGCCCACCACGTGCTCGCCCACGCCCAGGCGCTGGGCCGGGACGCGGAGCGGCTGCGCCAGTGGGACGAGCGCACGGCCGTCTCCCCGTACGGCTCGGGCGCGCTCGCGGGCAGCAGCCTCGGCCTGGACCCGGAGGCCGTCGCCCGCGACCTGGGCTTCGAGCACGGCAGCGCCGGCAACTCCATCGACGGGACGGCCTCGCGCGACTTCGTCGCCGAGTTCGCCTTCATCACCGCGATGATCGGCGTGAACGTGTCCCGGATCGCCGAGGAGATCATCATCTGGAACACGAAGGAGTTCTCCTTCGTCACCCTGCACGACGCCTTCTCCACCGGCTCCTCGATCATGCCGCAGAAGAAGAACCCGGACATCGCCGAGCTGGCCCGCGGCAAGTCCGGCCGGCTGATCGGCAACCTGACCGGCCTGATGGCCACCCTCAAGGCCCTCCCGCTCGCGTACAACCGCGACCTCCAGGAGGACAAGGAGCCGGTCTTCGACTCCATCGACCAGCTGGAGATCCTGCTCCCCGCCTTCACCGGCATGATGGCCACCCTCACCGTGCACCGCGAGCGGATGGAGGAGCTGGCCCCGGCCGGGTTCTCGCTGGCCACCGACATCGCCGAGTGGCTGGTCAAGCAGGGCGTGCCGTTCCGGGTCGCGCACGAGGTGGCCGGCGAGTGCGTGAAGGTCGCCGAGGCCGACGGCAAGGAGCTGGACGAGCTGACCGACGAGCAGTTCGCCAAGATCTCCGAGCACCTCACCCCCGAGGTGCGCACCGTGCTCAACGTCCCCGGCGCCCTCGCCTCCCGCGACGGCCGCGGTGGTACGGCGCCCAGCGCGGTCGCCGTCCAGCTCGCCGAGGTGAAGGCGGACGTGGCGGCCCAGCACGCCTGGGCGGACGCCAAGAAGTAGCAGCCGGAGGGACAGCCGGTGTGTCCGAGGGGCATCGCGGTTACGTTGGTCAACAGCTCGGCAGCTCAACCGCTTCAGCAGTCGACCGAACGGAGCCCGCGATGCCCTTCGCCCGCCTGGCCACAGCAACGACCCCGACCTGCCACATCGGCCTCGGTCTCGCCGCCGTCGGGCGCCCCGGCTACATCAACCTCGGCCGCGACCGTGACCTCGGAGCGGACCGCACCGTCGAGGCGCTGCGCGAACGCACCCACGACCTCCTCGACGCCGCCTACGCGCAGGGCGTGCGCTACTTCGACGCGGCCCGCTCCTACGGCCGTTCGGAGGAGTTCCTGGCCGGCTGGCTCCGGGACCGCCCCGACGTCGACGACGTGGTCGTCGGCAGCAAGTGGGGCTACACCTACACCGCCGACTGGTCCACCGACGCCGAGCAGCACGAGGTCAAGGACCACGGCGTCGCGACCTACGACCGCCAGCGCGCCGAGACCGACGCCCTGCTCGGCGACCGGCTCGACCTCTACCAGATCCACTCGCTCACCCCGGACAGCCCCGCCCTCACCGACAAGGAACTGCACGCCAGGCTGGCCGAGGCCGCCGCGCAGGGCAGCACCGTCGGCTTCTCCACCAGCGGCCCCGCCCAGGCCGAGGCCATCCGTGCCGCGCTCGCCGTGACCGTCGACGGCGAGCCCCTCTTCCGCACCGTCCAGTCGACGTACAACGCGCTGGAGACCTCCGCCGGACCCGCGCTGGCCGAGGCGCACGAGGCCGGGCTCGCGGTGATCGTCAAGGAGGGCATGGCCAACGGCCGCCTCGCGGAGCCGCACGCGCCGGACGTCCTGAGGGCCATCGCCGAGGAGACGGCCCTCGGCTGCGACGCGGTCGCCCTCGCCCTGATCCTGCGGCAGCCCTGGGCCGGCGTCGTCCTGTCCGGCGCGGCGACGGTCAACCAGCTCGGCTCGAACCTGCACGCCGCCGTGGTCGACCTCGACGACGACCAGGTGGCCCGCCTCGAAGTACTCACCGAGGACCCGCACGCCTACTGGGAGCGCCGCGGGCAGCTGCCCTGGCACTGAGCCGCCTCCCCGCTGAACCCGTGACCGCCCCGAGAGGTGAGTCACACATGCCCGGCATGAGACATGAATGTCTCAGGTGGGTTATCGTTGTCTCATGGCCGTCGATCGTGAACAGGTACTGCGCAGCGCCGCGGCCCTGCTGACCCGCAAATCCACCGCGACCATGGACGAGGTCGCCAGGGCCGCCGGCCTCAGCCGGGCCACCCTGCACCGGCACTTCGCCGGGCGCGACGCCCTCGTCCGCGCGCTGGAGTCGCTGGGCATCGCCGAGTGCGGGCCGCCCTCGCGGCGGCCCGCACCGACGAGGGCCCGGCGGCCGACGCGGTGCGCCGGCTGGTCCGCGCGATGGAACCCTCCGCCGGTCTGCTCGCCTTCCTCTACACCGAGAACCAGCTGTTCGAGGGCGAGGAGCAGAACGAGGGCTGGGCCCGCATCGACGCCGGTCTCACCGCGCTGTTCCGCAGGGGCCAGGAGAGCGGCGAGTTCCGCATCGACCTCACGCCCGCCTGGCTCACCGAGGCGCTGTACGGCCTGCTGGCCTCCGGCGCCTGGGCGGTGGCCGAGGGCCGCGTGGCCCGCAACGACTTCACCCACATGATCGTCGAGCTGCTGCTCGGCGGCGCGCTCCGGAGAGAGGAACCATGAACCGCACCCTGCAGCCGGCCCACCCGACCGAGGCGGTGAAGCGCCCCGGCCGCTGGCTGGCGCTCTCCGTCCTGGTGCTGGCCGTGCTGCTGGTGGCCGTCGACGCGACCGTACTCGGTCTCGCGACCCCCTACATCAGCGAGGACCTCGCGCCCTCCGGCACCCAGCTGCTCTGGATCGGCGACGTCTACTCCTTCGTCATCGCCGGGCTGCTCGTCTCCATGGGCAGCCTCGGCGACCGCATCGGACGCAAGCGGATCCTGCTCCTCGGCGCCACCGCGTTCGGCGCGATCTCCGTCCTCAACGCCTACGCCCACACCCCCGAGGTGATGATCCTCGCCCGGGCCCTGCTCGGCGTCGCGGGCGCCACCCTGATGCCCGCCACCCTGGCCCTGATCCGCAACCTCTTCCACGACCCGCGCGAACGCAGTCTCGCCGTCGGCATCTGGGGCGCGGCCGCCTCCGCCGGCGCGGCGGTCGGTCCGGTCGTCGGCGGGTTCCTGCTGGAGCACTTCTGGTGGGGCTCCGTCTTCCTGATCAATCTGCCCGTGATGGCCGTCCTGGTCGTCGTCGGCGTGAAACTGCTGCCCGAGTCCCGCAACCCGAACCCGGGCCCCTGGGACCTGTCCAGCGTCTCCCTGTCCCTGATCGGCATGGTCGGAGTCGTGTACGCGGTCAAGGAGACCGCCGCCCACGGGTTCGCCTGGGCCCCGCTCGCCGCGGGTCTGCTGGGCGCCGCCGCGCTCTACGGCTTCGTCCGCCGCCAGCTGACCATGCCGGTCCCGCTGCTCGACATGCGGCTGTTCCGCAATCGCGGCTTCAGCGGTGCGGTCCTGGCCGACCTGCTGACCATCCTGGGCCTGTCGGGGCTGGTGTTCTTCCTCTCCCAGTACCTGCAACTCGTCCAGGGCAGGCGGCCGTTCGAGGCGGGCCTGGCCGAACTGCCCGCCGCCGTCGGCGCGGTGGTGGCCGGTCTGATCGCGGGCCGCGCGGCCCGGCGCTTCTCGGTCCGTGCCGTGGTCTCCGGCGGACTCGCCGCCGTCGGTCTCGCCCTCGCCGCGCTGACCGTCATCGGCCAGCACACCGGCTATCCGCTGCTCGGCGCGGCCCTGCTGGTCGACGTGATCCTCTCCAGCGTGCCCGGGGAACAGGCGGGCGCCGCCTCCGCGGTCTCCGAGACGGCGTACGAACTCGGCGCCGCCCTCGGCATCGCGGTGCTCGGCTCCATCGTCACCGGCGTCTACCGGGACTTCACCGGACCCGCCGGCACCCCGGACGCGGCCCACGAGTCACTGGGCGGTGCGGTGGAGGCCGCCGCGGGACTCCCGGCGGCCACCCGTGAGGCGCTCCTGGACTCCGCCCGGCAGGCCTTCGTCGACGGCCTGACCCTCGCGGCGGGCGTCGGCGCCGCCGTGCTCCTGGCCGCCGCCGCGGCGTCCTGGTACCTGCTGCGGGGCCAGCGCCTGGAGGACGGGGTGGAACACCCGTAGCCGCACGGCACGGGAACGCGATACGGCGGACCGCTCACCGAGCGGTCCGCCGTATCGCGCGGGCAGGTCCGCGGCGCTACGCCGCCTTCGCCTTGCTCGCGTACATGTCCACGTACTCCTGGCCGGACAGCCGCATGACCTCCGTCATCACGGAGTCGGTCACCGCCCGCAGGACGTAGCGGTCGCGGTCCATGCCCTCGTAGCGGGAGAACTCCATCGCCTCGCCGAAGCGGACCGTCACCCGGCCCGGCCGCGGCAGACCCGCGCCGCCCGGCTGAAGCTTGTCGGTGCCGATGACGGCGAACGGCACGACCGGGGCGCCCGTCATCAGGGTGAGCCGGGCGATGCCGGTGCGGCCGCGGTAGAGGCGGCCGTCGGGGGAGCGGGTGCCCTCGGGATAGATGCCGAAGACGTGGCCCTCCTCCAGGATGCGGCGGCCGGTCATCAGGGCCGCCACCCCGCCCCGGCCGCCGTCCCGGTCGACCGGGACCATGCCGACCCCCGTGAAGAACCAGGCCATCAGCCGTCCCTTGAGGCCCTTGCCGGTGACGTACTCGTCCTTGCCGATGAAGAAGACCTGCCGGTCGCAGGCCAGGGGCATGATCACCGAGTCGATGAAGGTGAGGTGATTGCCGGCCAGGATCACCGGACCGTCGCCCGGGATGTTCTCCACACCCTCCACCCGTGTGCGGAACATCAGGCGCATGATCGGACCGAGCACTGCCTTGATGAACACGAAGCGGGACAACGGGCCCTCCGGTGTCGGGGATGCGGTATGAGTCTGTGCAGGTGAGGACATTACTCGCGGCCCGGGGGGTCCCGCACCTCGGGTCACCCGGGTCTGGCACGACGTTGACGCGTGTTCACCTGCGGTGCGTGGGGGTCGCGCGGTGGCGACACCCACGCCGGAATGTGAGGCAGGTCGCGCTCGCGAGGACCGGAGTCCCGGTCCGCGCCCCGCGGCCACGGGCCGGATCGAAGCACATACGGCCCGCGCGCCGGGTGAGGCGCGCCGCCCGGGTGCCGGCACCGAGCCCATGTCCTTCGCCTACCCCGCCACGTCGCCGCCAAGCCGACGGCGCGTCAGCCCTCCGCCCCCGCACGACATCCCCGCGCACCCGCGTGTTCCGGCCGCGGTCTCCCGCTCGTCATGTACGCGCCCCTACGATCGGCGCGCACGGGACGGACAACGGCAGGAGGGCCCCATGGGAACGCAGGAGTCGGACGAGCGGGCGGGCGGCGGCACCGGACGGCGGGCGCTCCTGGGCGCGGCGGTGCTCGGCGCGGGCGGAGCGGCACTGGGCCTGCCCGGCACGGCGAGAGCCGCCGGCACCCGGCACGGCGGCGGACACGGCGGCGGGGTCAAGAGCCTGCCCGTGCCGACCGTCATCGGTCACCGCGGCGCCAGCGGCTACCGCCCCGAGCACACCTTCGGCTCCTACGAGCTGGCCCTCGACCTGGGCGCCGACATCGTCGAGGCCGGCGACCTGGTCCCCACGAAGGACGGTCACCTCGTCTGCCGGCACGAACCGGAGATCGGCGGCACCACGGACGTCGCCGACCACCCGGAGTTCGCCGACCGCAAGCGCACCAAACTGCTCGACGGGGTCTCCACCACCGGCTGGTTCACCGAGGACTTCACCCTCGCCGAACTCAAGACGCTGCGCGCCACCGAGCGCATCCCGGCCAACCGCCCGCACAACACCCTCTACGACGGCCGCTGGGAGATCCCCACCTTCGAGGAGGTGCTCCGCTGGCAGAACGAGCAGACCCGCAGGCGCGGCAAGCAGGTCTGGATCTACCCCGAGCTCAAGCACCCCACCTACTTCCGCAAGCTGGGCCTCGGCACGGAGGAGCGCCTGGCCCGGCTGCTGCGCACGTACGGCAAGGACCGGAAGAACTCGCCCGTCATCATCCAGTCCTTCGAGCCCACCAGCATCCAGCGGATGAACAAGCTGGTCGGCAACCCCCTCGCCGTCCTGCTGTCCGGCGCGAACAGCCGCCCCTGGGACTTCGTCGAGACCGGCGACCCGCGCACCACGGCCGACCTCGTCACGCCCGCGGGACTGAAGGAGATCGCCTCCTACGCGCAGGGCATCGGCCCGACCCTGGACCTGATCATCCCGAAGGACTCCGCCGGTCGGCTCACCGAGCCGACGACGCTGGTCCGCGACGCGCACCGGGCGGGCCTGATCCTGCACCCGTACACCATGCGCAACGAGAACCCCTTCCTGCCCGCGGACTTCCGCAAGGGCAGCGACCCCGACGCCTACGGCGACGTCTTCGGCGCGTTCCGGACGTACTTCGCCACCGGTATCGACGGCGTCTTCACCGACAACCCCGACACGGGTGTGCTGGCCCGCGAATCCTTCGTCAACGGCGTCAACAGCTGAGCCGGCACCCCCGGTTGGGGTGAGCTTCGGCCGTCCGGGCAACCCGCCGCCCGGGCGGCCGCGTCGACGTGCATATGACGCACGACCTGCTCACCTCCCTGCGCCCCCTGCTCACCGCCGAGGCCTCAGCCGAGGCATATGCGTCCGGAACCGAGCCCGGCGACCTGGAACAGGCGGTCTGGTTACGGCTGCTGGAACGCCTGGCGGCCGACGGCCCGCCCCCCGACCCGCACCGCTGGCTGCGCAGCGCCGTCCGCACCGAGGTCCGCCGCACCCGCCGCACGGCCCGCAACGAGCGGCCGTACGGGACCGAACCCGCCGGTGTCGCCGAGTACGCCCACGAGCCCGAGCGGCTCGCGCTCGCCGCGGCCCGGCACCGCGCGCTGCGCGACGCCGTGCGCCGGCTGCCGGGCCGCTGCCCCCGTCTGATGGAGGCGCTGCTGTCACCCAGGGACCTCACATACCGGGAAATCGCGGGGGAGTTGGGTATCTCACAGGGCAGTCTTGGCCCGGAACGCTCCCGATGTCTGGGATGTCTGCGTCGATTGCTGACGCCGGAGGTTGCGGCCGGTTGAGGACGGGGATAGGAGTGGGGGACCACAGGTGATCAGGTGAGCGGGAGGCATGCGCACATGGGCATGAGCGTGACCATCTCGGCGGCGACCGAACAGGACGCCGAGCAGATCTTCCGGCTGCAGTACCTCTGCTTCCAGAGCGAGGCGGCGCTGTACGCCAACTACCGCATCGACCCGCTCGTCCAGACCCTGGACTCGGTGCGCGAAGAGGTCGCCGCCGACTGCGTCTTCGTGGCGCGGCTCGGCGACGAGGTCGTCGGCTCGGTGCGGGGGCGGGTGACCGAGGACGGGGCGGCGTCCATCGGCAAGCTCTGCGTCCACCCCCGCCTCCAGGGGCACGGCATCGGGGCCCGGCTGCTGCGGGCCGCCGAGTCCGCCCTGGCCGAGCAGCGCGGCGCCAAGCGGTTCCGGCTGTACACCGGGCACCGCAGCGAGGGCAACCTGCGGCTGTACCGCCGGGTCGGCTACGAGACGGTGGGCACCGCCGAGGGCACCGACGGCGTGCCCATGATCGTCCTGGAGAAGCCGGCGGAGACGTACGCGACCACGGCCTGAGCCGCCGCCGGGCCGCTACGCGGTGCGGGCCCGGCGCAGCCAGTACAGGGCCGACAGCGGCAGCAGCACGGGAATGAAGAGGTACCCCATCCCGTAGTCCGACCACACGGTCGCGTCGGCGAAGGCCGACGGCTCCACCAGCGTCCAGGTGCCGACCGTCAGCACCCCCACCAGCTCGGCGGCGCAGCACACCTGCGCCGCCCTGCGGGCCCGCTCGCCGCCGCGCACCAGGGTGTAGGTGATGAACCCGTAGACGACGCCCGCGAGAGCCGACAGCGAGTAGGCGAGCGGGGCCCGGTCGAACTCGGTGGCGATCTGGTACGCGGACCGCGACACCGCGCCGACGACCATCACGCCGTACAGCCACACCAGCAGGATGCCGGGCCCGCCGATCAGCCGCTGCCCGGTCCGCTTCTCCTCCGTGGCCACCGTCTCAGCCTCCCCAGATGTCATACAGCCGGACCTCCAGGACGGCGAGGACGACACCGCCGGCCGCGACCGTCACCGAACCCCAGCGGGTGCGCTCGGCCAGCGACATGAACCCCGCCGCCGGCACACACGCGAAGGCGCCCAGCAGATACGCCACGAAGATCGTCGTGCCCTGTTCCGGTTCCTCGCCCCGCGCCAGCTGCACGACGCCGACCACCAGCTGGATCAGCGCCAGCGCCGAGACCGCGGCCATGCCGATGAAGTGCCAGTCCTTCGTCGGCTGGTCACGGTAGGCGGCCCAGCCGCACCAGGCGGCCAGCAGCAGTGCGGCGACGCCGGTCACCAGCGTCAGGACGTCAAGCATGGCAGCGAGCCTATTACGGCCCAAAGGGCCCGCCGTCCCCGGCCCCGTAGGGTCGAGGACATGAAGCTCCACGCACAGGCCCTCCTGTTCGACAACGACGGCACCCTCGTCTCCTCCCTCGCATCCGTACGCCGCTGCTGGACGCGGTGGGCCGTCGAGTACGGGATCACCGCCGAGCGGTTCGGGCGGGTGGAACTGCACGGGCGCCCGGCCGCCGAGATAGCCGCCGACCTGCTGCCCGCCGACGTGGTCGCCGAGGCCGTCGCCCGCATCGAGCAGCTGGAGGTGGAGGACGTGCCGAACGGGGGCGTGCACCTGCTGCCCGGCACCCGCGCGTTCCTCGACGCGCTGCCGGCCGACCGCTGGGCCGTCGTCACCTCCGCCACCCGACGCCTCGCCGAAGCCCGCCTCGACGCCGTCGGCATCCTCCCCAAGACCCTCGTGGCCGCCGACGACATCACCCGCGGCAAGCCCGACCCCGAGCCCTACCTCCTCGGTGCCCGCGCCCTGGGCGCCGACCCGGCCGCCTGCGTCGTCTTCGAGGACGCCCCCGCCGGGCTCCAGGCCGGCCGCGCCGCCGGCATGCGGACCGTGGCGTTGGCCACAACCCACCGGGCCGACGAACTCGACGCCGACCTGGTGGTCACCGACCTCTCGGCCTTGTCGGCACTGGTCACCGACGCCGGAATCGAGATCACCGTCCGGGGCTGATCCACGCCCCCGCGACCAGCTGCCGTCCACCGCTGTCCAGTATCCGGACAGCGGTCTCCGGACACGGGCATACGTCTGCTTTACTGATCGGCATGAGCACCACGAGCGACCGCACCCCTGCGACCGAGGCGACCACGACGCCCGGTGCTCGTTGTATGTGCCTGCGAATGTGCGCCTTCTAGAGGGCCCCCGCACCACCTGAGCCTCGCGCCCCGAAGCGAGCGCCCGCCCAGGTCCGCCCGCGCCCGGCGCGCGCACGCGGCCGGGCCACGCCCCGCGCACACGTTTCTCCCCGGTCCACCGCCATGGCGTACCGCCACCGCGAGAACCGTGCCGCGTTCCGAAGGACCCCCAAGAACCCGAAGAACAACGCCCCGTGCCCGGCGCACACCACCGCGCCGCGCACTCGACAGTGACGGAAACCCACGTGATCACCACATCGGGCCTCACCAAGGTCTATCGTTCACGCGGCCGCGAGGTCACCGCCCTGGACGGCGTCGACCTGCACGTCCGCGAGGGCGAGGTGTACGGCGTCATCGGCCAGTCCGGCGCCGGCAAGTCCTCGCTCATCCGCTGCGTCAACCTCCTGGAGCGCCCCACCGCCGGCACGGTCACCGTCGCCGGCCGGGACCTCACCGCGCTGGCCGGCCGCGGCCCCCGCGCCGGCCGGGAACTGCGACAGGCGCGCAGCCGTATCGGAATGGTCTTCCAGCACTTCAACCTGCTCTCGTCGCGGACCGTGCGGGACAACGTCGAACTGCCCCTGGAGATCCTCGGCAAGTCGGGGAAGGAACGTTCCCGCAAGGCGCTGGAACTGCTCGACCTCGTCGGCCTCGCCGACAAGGCGGGCGCCTACCCGGCCCAGCTCTCCGGCGGCCAGAAGCAGCGCGTCGGCATCGCCCGCGCCCTGGCCGGCGACCCCAAGGTGCTGCTCTCCGACGAGGCCACCAGCGCCCTCGACCCGGAGACCACCCGCTCCATCCTCCAGCTGCTGCGCGACCTCAACCGGCAGCTCGGGCTGACCGTCCTGCTCATCACCCACGAGATGGACGTCGTCAAGAGCATCTGCGACTCGGCCGCCCTCATGGACCGGGGCCGCATCGTCGAGTCCGGCACGGTCGGCGAACTCCTCGCCACCCCGGGCTCCGAACTGGCCGCCGCGCTCTTCCCGGTCGGCGGCGAGGCCTCCGCGGAGGACCGCACCGTCCTCGACGTCACCTTCCACGGCGAGGCCGCCACCCAGCCCGTCATCTCCCAGCTCTCCCGCACCTACAACATCGACATATCGATCCTCGGCGCCGCCATCGACACCGTCGGCGGCCTCCAGGTCGGCCGGATGCGCATCGAACTGCCCGGCCGCTACGAGGACAACGTCGTGCCCGTCGGCTTCCTGCGCGAACAGGGCCTGCAGATCGACGTGGTGAACGAGACGCCGGACACGGCCACCACGCCGGCCGCGTCCGCCTCGCTGGTGAAGGAAGGTGCCAAGTGACCTGGTCGCAGATGCAGCCGCTGCTGGAGCAGGCCTCCTGGGAGACCCTGATCATGGTCGGCTGGTCCACCCTGATCGCCGTCGTCCTCGGACTTCCGCTCGGCGTCCTCCTCGTCCTCACCGACCGCGGCGGCCTGCTGCAGAACGTCCTGGTGAACAAGGTCATCGGGCAGATCGTGAACATCGGCCGCTCGATGCCGTTCATCATCCTCATGGTCGCGCTGATGAGCTTCACCCGCTGGGTCACCGGCACCACCATCGGCAGCGAGGCCGCGATCGTGCCGCTCGCCATCGGCGGCATCCCGTTCTTCGCGCGGCTCGTCGAGACCGCCGTGCGCGAGGTCGACGGAGGGCTCGTGGAGGCCGTCCAGTCCATGGGCGGCAGCACCTGGACCATCGTCCGCAAGGTCCTGGTCCCCGAGGCGCTCCCCTCCCTGATCGCCTCCACCACCACCACGATCATCGCCCTCATCGGCTACTCCGCCATGGCCGGCACCGTCGGCGGCGGCGGCCTCGGCGACCTCGCCGTCCGCTACGGCTACCAGCGCTTCGAGCCCGGCTTCATGTGGATCACCGTCGCGCTCCTCGCCGTCGCGATCTCGCTCATCCAGTTCGTCGGCGACTACGCGGCCCGCACCCTGCACCGCCGCGGCGGACGCGGCGGAGCGGCGCCCAGGCTCCGGCTGCTCAGGGCCAAGGAGCCCGCCGCGGCCGACGTGAGCAAGGTCGCCTGACCGCACCCCAAGGACTCCCCGCCCCACCGGGACGGGGTCGCACCACCTCAGGAAAGGCACTTTTCGTGCGTAACACCGCCAAGTTCACCACCGCCGTCCTCGCCGCCGGAGCCCTCACCCTCGGCCTGACCGCCTGCGGCTCCGACAAGGACTCCGCCTCCGACACCTCGGGACCGCTGGTCGTCGCCGCGAGCCCCACCCCGCACGCCGAGATCCTCGACTACGTCAAGGACAACCTGGCGAAGAAGGCGGGCCTCGACCTCGAGGTCAAGGAGTTCACCGACTACGTCACGCCGAACACGGCGACGGAGGACGGCTCCGTGGGGGCCAACTACTTCCAGACCCAGCCCTACCTCGACGACTTCAACAAGAAGAACGGCACCCACATCGTGTCCGTCGTCGACGTGCACCTGGAGCCCCTCG
This sequence comes from Streptomyces sp. MH60, assembly GCF_002939385.1. Lineage (GTDB taxonomy): Bacteria > Actinomycetota > Actinomycetes > Streptomycetales > Streptomycetaceae > Streptomyces. The sequence goes on from NZ_MULI01000035.1 coordinate 46,073, forward strand.
GCCTCTACTCGCACAAGGTGAAGAAGGCCGACGACCTGAAGAGCGGTGCGACCGTCGCCGTCCCCAACGACACCGTCAACGAGGGCCGCGCCCTCCAGCTGCTCGCCGCCAACGGGATCATCGCCCTCAAGGACGGCGTCGGCACCGCGGCGACCCCCTCGGACATCACCAAGAACCCGAAGAACCTGGAGTTCAAGGAGCTGGAGGCGGCCCAGACCCCGCGCTCCCTGGACGACGTGGACGCGGCGGTCGTCAACGGCAACTACGCCATCGAGGCCGACCTGAAGCCCGCCCAGGACGCCCTCGTCCTGGAGAGCGCCAAGGGCAACCCGAACAGCAACCTCCTCGCAGTCAAGGAGGGCCACGAGGACGACCCGCGCGTCAAGAAGCTCGCGAAGCTCCTCAACTCGCCCGAGGTGAAGAAGTTCATCGAGGACAAGTACGCCGGCGCGGTCCTGCCCTCCTTCTGAACCTCCGACCCCGAGGTTCCCTGCGGCCCGCCGTCCGGGCCGAACCCCGCGTCACCCACCGGGTCCGCTCCGTGCTCACGGGGCGGACCCGGTGGTGTGGTTGAGTGCTTTCATGCTGCATGCTGGGCAGTTCGAGCAGGCCCTGACGGTCACACAGGTTACGGAGCGGCGCATGACGAGCACCTTCCCCAACATCTCCATCAGCACGGAGCGGTTGGTGCTGCGCCCCCTCGACGAGGACGACGTCCCCGCGCTGGCCGCGATGATGAACGACGAGCAGGTCGCCGCCTGGACCCACGTCCCCCAGCCCTTCACCGAGGACAACGCCGCCACCTGGATCCGCGAGTACGCCCCGGCCGAGCGCACCGCGGGGCGGGGGCTCGACCTCGCCGTCACCGAGTTCCTCACCCAGCGGCTGGTCGGCGTCATCCAGCTGACCAAGACCAACTGGCACGTGCGGTCCACCGAACTCTCGTACATAGTCGCGCCCTGGGCCCGGGGAGAGGGGTACGCCTCCGAGGCGGCACTCGCCACCGCCCAGTGGCTCTTCGGCGACCAGAAGTTCGAACGCGTCGAACTGCGCACCGCGGCCGACAACACCGCCTCCCAGCAGGTCGCCCAGAAGATCGGCTGCATCAGCGAGGGAGTCCTGCGCGGCGCCTGCATAGCGCGCGTACGCAGCGACGACGGCGTCTGGACGGACACCCGCACCGACTTCATCGTGTGGAGCCTGCTGCCGGAGGACCTGGAGGGCGCCACCGGACAGCTGACCGACGCCGACGGTTTCACCACCTTCACGGACTGGAACTGATAAACGGGGGCCGACCGGCGCCACCACCCCGCACCGAGGCCGCACCAGGTACCCTCACGGGGCGCGCCCGCGACGGTACCGCGACCACGACCTGCGAAAACCCTGGAGACTGACGACGATGGCCGACCGGGTCACGGTGATCGGCTGGGACGGTTCGCCGCTGACCGCCGCGGCACGCTCCGCACTGGGCGCCGCCACCCTGGTGGCCGGCGCCGCACACCATCTGGCACTTCCCGAGGTGCCGCCCGCCGCCGAACGCATCCGCCTCGGCAGCGTCGCCCTCGCCGCCCGCCGCCTCGCCGCCCACCGCGGCACCACGGTCGTGCTGGCCGACGGCGACCCCGGCTTCTTCGGCGTCGTACGCACCCTGCGGGACCCCGAGTTCGGCCTGGAGGTGGAGGTCGTCCCCGCCGTCTCCTCCGTGGCCGCCGCCTTCGCCCGCGCCGGAATGCCCTGGGACGACGCCCATGTGGTCGTCGCCCACCCCCGCACCCTGCGCCGCGCGGTGAACGTGTGCCGGGCCCACCCCAAGGTCGCGGTCCTCACCTCACCGGGCGCCGGACCGGCCGAACTCGGCCTGCTGATGGAGGGGGTCCACCGCACCTTCGTCATCTGCGAGGAACTCGGCACCACCCGCGAGCGGGTCACCGTCGTCACCTCCGACAAGGCCGCCGACCACACCTGGCGCGATCCGAACGTCGTGATCGTGGCGGGCGGCAGCGCCGGTCCCGGCCCCGCGGGCGACGGCACCGGCTGGATCGCCGGCCGCGACCCCGCCACCGGACCGCGCGGCTGGTCCCTGCCCGCCGCGGCCTACGGCGGTGAACTGGGCGAGGGCGAGACCGACCTGCTGCGCACCGCCCAACTCGCCAGGCTCGGACCACGTCTCGGCGACCTCGTGTGGGACATCGGCTGCGGCAGCGGCGCCTTCGCCACCGAGGCCGCCCGCGGCGGCGCCGCCGTCATCGCGGTCGACCGGGACCGGGACGCCTGCGCCCGCACCGAGGCCACCGCACGGCACTTCGGCGTCCAGCTCCAGACCGTGCACGGCAACGCCCCGTACATCCTGGAGAACCTCCCCGAACCGGACGTCGTCCGGGTCGGCGGCGGGGGAGCGGCCGTGGTCTCCGCGGTCGCGGACCGCCGCCCGCAGCGCATCGTCGCGCACGCCGCGACCCGCGACGCGGCCGAACTCGTCGGCAGGGACCTGACGGAGCACGGGTACCGCGTCGAGTGCGCCCTGCTGCAGTCCGTCGGACTCGACACCCGGGCCTGGACGGAGACGGAGCGGAGCGTCGCGTTCCTGCTCAGCGGAGAGATCGTACGGCGCGAAGCACCCCGCTGAGGTCCCCCCGCGACCGCGCCCCGTGATCGGTTGTTCATACCGCGCGGGGTAGGCTGGCGGATTGTTGTACCGCATGCGGACACCCGGCGGTTCGTCGGTCGATGTCCGTAAAAACCCGCTCCTCAGGGGGTGGGTGTGGTACGGCACAACCGGAGGACGCGCAACGTGGCGCAGTCCACAGCGGGCCGTCGCGGATCAAGCTGTCGTGGCGGGGGAACGACCGCGACAATGCCACTCAATGGCTTTGTCGTCTTTTCCCGCGGGTCGTTCGTGCCGCTGGGCACGCCCGCTCGTTCTTCACTACGGGCGGTCGGTGCGCCGTCCCGGGTGAGCTGGTTGTAGAAGCACTAACCGATGGGCGAGGGGTTACGCATGACCGACACCGGCCAGATCCCGGGCGAGGGGCTGCCGGAGAACGCAGGCATGGTGGAGCAGCCGGGCGTCCCCGCACCCGGCGCGTACACCTACCTCTCCGAGGCCACCGCCGAGGACGAGGACCTGTTGTTGCTGCCGGGAGCCCAGAGTGCCTGGGGCAACGAGGTCGCGCCGCCGGCGCCGGAGCCGGTCGTGGAGACCGTGCACCAGCCCGGCGCGCACGAGATGTCCGGTCGCGACAGCGGCTCGGTCGACCTCGGCGGCGTCCGGCTGCCCGACCCGGCGCAGGACCCCGCGTCCACCCCGGCCCCGCCGCGCAGGCCCCTCCACCTCGGCCCGCCGATCCCGGACACCTCCGCGAGCCCGGTCCGCTCACTCGCCGACCGCGGCCCCGCCGACGCGCCGGTACGGCACCCCGGACCGCCGACCGCGGGGCCCGAGTACCTCGATATGCCGCAGGCCGCCGTGCCGGTCCCGCAGACGGCGGCACCCTGGGGAGCGCAGACGGCGCCGCAGGCCCAGGAGGCCCCGGTGAACGCCGGGGCGGGGTCTGCGGAAACGGTTGTTCCGGTACCGGAGCAGCAGCCGGGCGAGCCGGTGGGCGCGGCCCAGGCCCTGGTGACCCGCGTGGCGACGGAGGCCGTGGCGGCGACGGGCGGGACGTCCGGGGGCGCCGACGAGGCCGGCGCACCGCAGGAGGCGCCCGCTCCGGCGGAGGCGCCCGCTCCGGCGGAGGCGCCCGCTTCGACGGAGGCGCCCGCTTCGACGGAGGCTCCCGCGCCGGAGGAGACGGCGCAGACCGAGCCGGAGCAGGCGACCGGTCCCGCGGAGGAGGCCGTACCGGCTCCCGAGGCGGCCCCGGCGGAGCCCGTGCCCCCCGTGTCCCCCGTGAGTGAGCCCGCCCAGGCGGCCCAGGACGGCGCTGGGCCCGAGCAGGCCCCCGCGGTTCCGCAGGCCCAGGAGGTTCCGGAGACCCCTGTGGCCCCCGTGGCCCCCGTGCAGTCGGATCCGGAAGAAGCGTCGGCGGAGGTACCGGTCCAAGCCCCGGCGGAGGCACCGCAGGGACTCGACGAACCCCCGGCGGCCGACACCCCGGAGGCCCCCGCGCCGCAGGAAGCCCCGCTCTCCGAGGCACCCGAGCCCGAGCACGGTGACGGCCAGGCGCCCGACGCGTCCGTGGCCGTCGCGGAACCGGAGGCGATCGTGCCCGAGGCCGTCGCCCCCGAGGCCGTCGAACCCGAGCCGTCCCCGGCACCGGAGCAGCCCGCCCCGGTCCAGGTGGAGCCCGCGCAGCCGGAGGCACAGCCCTCGGCGGAGGAAGCGCCGCACGCGCAGCCGGACGTCCCGCCCGCGCAGCAGTTCGCCGTCCCCGAGCCGGCCCCGGAAGCCGATCCGGAGCCGCGGGTCGCCGAGGCCCCCGCACCGCAGCCCGCCCAGGGCCCCCAGTCCCTCATGGACGCCACCATGCCGCAGGAGCAGGAGCAGGAGCAGGAGCAGGAGCAGGAGCAGGAGCAGGAGGCAGAGGCGGCCATGCCCGCACCGGCCCCCGTCTCCCGGGAACCGCACCCGGCCCAGCCCGTCGGCCAGTTCCTGCCCGTCGACGGCGGTCAGGTGCCCACGGCTCCGTACCTCGCGCCGACGCCCCCCGAAGCGGTCCTGGTCCCGCCGGAGACCCCGGCACCGGAGCCCCTCGCCGCGGCCCAGGCGGCCGACGACTCCGCGGCCGCGGTACCGGCGCCGCGCGAGGCCGACCCCGAAGTCGTCCAGAGCGTCGACGACCTGGACACCCGCGACGCCGGCCAGGAGGACCAGGACGTGAGTGCGGCCGCGGCCACGGAAGCACCACGGTCCGCCGGCCCGGCGGCCCCCGCCTACGACGACGCCGAGCGCGAGGCCGTACTGAAGGTCATGCGCGAGCGCCGCGACATCCGCAACGGCTTCCGCAGCGATCCCATCCCTCACGAGGTGCTGCTCCGCGTCCTGGAGGCCGCGCACACCGCGCCCTCCGTCGGTCACTCGCAGCCCTGGGACTTCGTCGTCATCCGCTCCGCCGACACCCGCCGCGCGATGCATGAACTGGCGATGCGTCAGCGCGACGCGTACGCGAAGTCGCTGCCCAAGGGCCGGGCCAAGCAGTTCAAGGAACTGAAGATCGAGGCCATCCTCGACACCCCGGTCAACATCGTCGTCACCGCCGACCCGACCCGCGGCGGCCGGCACACCCTCGGCCGCCACACGCAGCCGCAGATGGCGCCGTACTCCTCCGCGCTCGCCGTCGAGAACCTCTGGCTCGCCGCCCGCGCCGAGGGCCTCGGCGTCGGCTGGGTCAGCTTCTTCGACGAGCGCGAGATGGTCCGCGCCCTCGGCCTGCCCGAGCACCTGGACATCGTCGCCTACCTGTGCGTCGGCTACGTCGACGAGTTCCCGGACGAGCCCGAGCTGATGCAGGCCGGCTGGTCCAAGCGCCGCCCGCTGTCCTGGGTGGTCCACGAGGAGACGTACGGCCGCCGCGCCCTGCCCGGCGAGGCGCCGCACGACCTGCTCGCCGAGACCGTCGCGCAGATCCGTCCGCTGGACGCCAAGGCGCTCGGCGAGGCCTGGGAGCGGCAGAAGCGTATGACCAAGCCGGCCGGCGCGCTCGGCATGCTGGAGATCATCTCCGCCCAGCTGTCCGGACTGTCCCGGCAGTGCCCGCCGCCCATCCCGGAGCCCGCGGCCGTCGCGGTCTTCGCCGGTGACCACGGGGTGCACGCCCAGGGCGTCACCCCCTGGCCGCAGGAGGTCACCGCCCAGATGGTGGCCAACTTCCTGGGCGGCGGCGCGGTCTGCAACGCCTTCGCCACCCAGGTCGGCGCCGAGGTCTGCGTCGTGGACGTGGGCGTCGCCACCGACCTGCCCGCCACGCCCGGCCTGCTGCCCCGCAAGATTCGTGCGGGCACCTCCGACATGACCACCGGCGCGGCGATGACCCGCGAGGAGGCCAAGCAGGCCATCGAGGTCGGCATCGAGACCGCCCGCGACCTGGTGGCGGCCGGCAACAAGGCACTGCTCACCGGCGAGATGGGCATCGCGAACACCACCGCGTCCGCCGCGCTCATCTCCGTCTTCACCGGCGCCGACCCGGCCGAGGTCACCGGCCGCGGCACCGGCATCAACGACGAGACGCTGGCCCGCAAGACCGAGGTCGTCCGCCGCGCCCTCGAACTCCACCAGCCGGACCCGGCCGACCCGGTCGGCGTGCTCGCGGCGATCGGCGGCTTCGAGCACGCGGCCATGGTCGGCCTGCTGCTCGGCGGTGCCTCCCTGCGCACCCCGGTGATCCTGGACGGCGTCAGCGCCGGTGCCGCCGCCCTGGTGGCCCGCGCGATCGCCCCCGAGGTCCTCGCGGCCTGCATCGCCGGTCACCGCAGCGCCGAGCCCGGCCATGTCGCCGCGCTCAACAAGCTGGGCCTGCGTCCGCTGGTCGACCTCGACCTGCGCCTCGGCGAGGGCACCGGCGCGCTGCTCGCCCTGCCGATGGTGCAGAGCACGGCGCGGGCGATGCACGAGGTGGCGACGTTCGACTCGGCGGGGGTCACGGAGAAGTAGTCGGGCGGCAGCGGCCGCACGGCGCGGGGCCCGGGACACGGTGCCGGGCCCCTGCCGGGTTGCCGCGCCCGAAAACCCCGCCCGGCAACGGGTCCACCCACCGGACCACCTGGGCCGCACCCGCCACCCCGCCGTAAAATCCGCACGTCAGCGCCAGCGCCCCACAGGAGCCGTCCCCTCATGGCCGAACACCCCGCCTACCCCGTAGGCCTCCGCCTCACCGGCCGCCGCGTGGTCGTCCTCGGCGGCGGACAGGTCGCCCAGCGCCGCCTGCCCGCCCTCATCGCGGCCGGTGCCGACATCCGCCTCGTCTCTCCCGAGGCGACCCCTTCCGTCGAGGCCATGGCGGACGCGGGCGAGATCACCTGGGAGCGGCGCCCCTACGCGGACGGGGACCTCGCGGACGCCTGGTACGCCCTGATCGCCACCAGCGACACCGAGGCCAACCACGCCGCCTCCGCCGAGGCCGAGCGGCACCGCGTCTGGTGCGTCCGCTCCGACGACGCCGACCGCGCCACGGCCTGGACCCCGGCGACCGGACACAGCGAGGGCGTCACCGTCGCCGTGCTCACCACCGACGCGCGCCACCGCGATCCCCGCCACACCGCCGCCATCCGGGACGCGGTGGTCGAGGGCCTGCGCGACGGCACCCTGGTCGCCCCGCACCAGCGCACCCGCACCGCCGGTGTCGCCCTGGTCGGCGGCGGTCCCGGCGACCCCGATCTGATCACCGTCCGCGGGCGCCGCCTGCTCGCCGAGGCCGACGTCGTCATCGCCGACCGGCTCGGCCCCCGCGACCTGCTCGCCGAACTGCCGCCGCACGTCGAGGTCATCGACGCGGCGAAGATCCCGTACGGGCGCTTCATGGCCCAGGAGGCCATCAACAACGCGCTGATCGAGCACGCCAAGCAGGGCAAGGCGGTCGTACGGCTGAAGGGCGGCGACCCGTTCGTCTTCGGCCGGGGCATGGAGGAGGCGCGGGCCCTGGCCGAGGCGGGCATCGCGTGCACCGTCGTCCCCGGCATCTCCAGCTCGATCTCGGTCCCCGGCGCGGCCGGCATCCCGGTCACCCACCGGGGCGTCGCCCACGAGTTCACCGTGGTCAGCGGGCACGTCGCCCCCGACGACGAGCGCTCCCTGGTCGACTGGCCGTCCCTCGCGAAGCTGACCGGCACGCTCGTGATCCTCATGGGCGTCGACAAGATCGGCCGGATCGCCGAGACCCTCGTCGCGCACGGCAGGTCCCCCGACACCCCGGTCGCCCTCGTCCAGGAGGGGACCACGGCCGCCCAGCGCCGGGTGGACGCGACCCTCGCCACCGTCGCCGAGACCGTCGTCGCCGAGGACGTCAGGCCGCCCGCCGTCATCGTCGTCGGCGAGGTCGTCGGAGTCGGCCCGCACGGGACGGTCTGACGTGGCCGGCCTCATCACGATCGACGACCCCGACGACCCGCGCCTGCACGACTACACCGGCCTGACCGACGTCGAACTGCGACGCCGCCGCGAACCCGCCGAGGGCCTGTTCATCGCCGAGGGCGAGAAGGTCATCCGGCGGGCCGGCGAGGCGGGCTACGCGATGCGCTCGATGCTGCTGTCCGCCAAGTGGGTCGACACCATGCGCGACATCATCGACGAGGCCCCGGCCCCGGTGTACGTCGTCGACCCGGCGCTCGCCGAACAGGTCACGGGCTACCACGTGCACCGCGGCGCGCTGGCCTCGATGCAGCGCAAGCCGCTTCCCACCGCCGCCGGCCTCCTGACGAGCGCCCGCCGCGTCGTCGTCATGGAGTCCGTCAACGACCACACCAACATCGGCGCGATCTTCCGCTCCGCCGCCGCGCTCGGCATGGACGCGGTCCTGCTCTCCCCGGACTGCGCGGACCCCCTGTACCGGCGCAGTGTCAAGGTCTCGATGGGCGCGGTCTTCTCCGTGCCGTACGCCCGCCTCGACACCTGGCCGGCCGGTCTGGCGACGGTCGGCGAGGCGGGCTTCACGCTCCTCGCCCTCACTCCCGACGAGCGGGCCGAGCCCCTCGACGCGGTCGCCCCGCACCGCATGGACCGGGTGGCCCTCATGCTGGGCGCCGAGGGCAGCGGCCTGTCCCGGCGGGCCCTGGCGGCGTCCGACACGTGGGTCCGCATCCCGATGTCCCACGGTGTCGACTCCCTGAACGTGGGCGCGGCCGCCGCGGTCGCCTTCTACGCGGTGACGGCGGGACGCCCGTCGGCCTAGGCGGCGCGTACGGGCGCGGCCCTCAGAGGCCCTCAGAGCCCGGAAGCACGCTGCTCCGGAAGGCCGCCGGGCAGGACTCCCCGCTCCTGCTGCGCCCCCCGCTCCTGCTGCGTCGCCCGCTCCTGCTGCGTCGCCCGCACGCCGCCCCGGTCGTCGCCGAGCCCGCGCGAGGGCCCCTGGCAGCCCTGTGCGGCGGCGATACCCAGCGCGACCAGCAGCGTCACGACCACGAACACGAACAGGCGCTGCCGCAGCAGCCGCGGATTGGCGGGCCGCCGCCAGCCGTTCCCCGTCGTCCTGGGCCCCGTACGGCCGGCTCCGCTGCGCGGTGCGGACCTGCCACCGTCGTTGCGGGAGGAGTTGCGGCCCGTCGTGTCGCGGGAGGACGGCGTCGGCCGGGACCCGGACCGGCCCCCCGCACCGCCGCCGCGCGACGGTGTGCCACCGCGTGAGGGTGCCCCGCCCCGCGAGGGCGATCCGCCCCGCGAGGGAACGGAGCCCCGGGGGCCGGTTCCCCGCGACCCCGACGTGCCGCGCGGCGGGGGAGTGCCCTGCGCGCCCGGCCGGCCCTGCGGACGCCGCTGGGCACGCTCCGGGTAGGTGTCGGCGAGCCGCCCCGTGGACACGTCCGCCTCACCACTGCGCGGCGCGGGCGGCCGTACGTCGGGCATGCCCTGGGCCTCCCGGGCGGCGATCTCCTTCAGCCGCAGCGACAGTTGCAGGGTGCTGGGACGCTCCTCGGGGTCCTTGGCCAGGCACGCCCGCACCAGCGGGGCGAGCGCGTCCGGGACACCGTGCAGCTGGGCCTCCTCGTGCACCACGCGGTAGAGCATCACCTCGGAACTGCCGTGCCCGAAGGGCGAGTCGCCCACCGACGCGTACGCCAGCGTGGCACCGAGCGAGAACACGTCCGTGGCCGGGGTGACCGCGGCCCCGCGCACCTGCTCCGGCGCGAGGAACCCCGGGGAGCCGACCGCGGTGCCGACGTGCGTGAGGGTGGAGGCACCGGTGGCCCAGGCGATGCCGAAGTCGATGATCCGCGGCCCCTTCGGGGACAGCAGGATGTTGGACGGCTTCAGGTCCCGGTGCACCACCCCGGCCTCGTGCACGGCGACCAGGCCCTCGGACAGGGCGGCGCCCACGGCCGCGACGTCGGCCGCGCCGAGCGGGCCCCCGTCGGCGACCTTGTCGTGCAGCGAGGGGCCGGGCACGTACTGCGTGGCGAACCAGGGGCGGTCCGCCTCCAGGTCCGCGGCGACCAGCCGGGCCGTACAGCCGCCCCGGATGCGCCGGGCCGCCGAGACCTCACGCGCGAACCGCGACCGGAACTCCTGGTCCTCCGCCAGGTCCGGCCGGATGACCTTCAGCGCGACCCGCTGCCCCTTCTTGTCGGAGCCCAGGTAGACCACGCCCATTCCACCCGCGCCGAGCCGTCTGTGAAGCCTGAACGAGCCGACGACGCGCGGGTCCTCGCGCCTCAGGCGCATCATCGCCATGTTCATCCCCGCTGCCCGGTCCCTGTGACGTGCCACAGCTTACGTTTCCACGGCCGCCCGTGCGCAGAGGCCGCGCCCTCTCGCGAGAACGGATTGTCAGTGCCCGGTGCGAGAGTTGAGACCCGGTCAGCGAACGCGTGGACGGAGCGGCCACGCCGCGTCCCCGCTGCCAACCTGCCACCGCAGCCGGGGGATTGGGCCCGGGGAGGGGGACCGGGTGGGGACGGCCGGGAGCGACGGGGCGAGGCCGCGCACCCACGGCGTGGTGGCGGGTCCAGTGGGCCCCGGGGCGGGGGCGGAGGCGTGCCGGGAGGCGATCGGAGTGAGGGATGTCACCGGACAGCCCGGAGATACCGGGACACGGTGGGCACCCCGTCCGGGAAGACCCCGAGACCCGGGAGGCGGTCTCCACCCAGGGGAGTACTCGACGGGTGGTGGCTCATCCTCCGGGAGGCCCGGCAATCGGTACGAGGGCATGACGTCCGGCGATCGCCCGACGCATAGATTTGAGGTCAAGCGGCGGGTGCAGCACTCGTCCCCCGAGGTCAGACACCCGCCGCTGCAACGAGACAACGAATCGGTCAGGAGAGGGACCATGGCCCAGACGGTTCCGCGGACGCTGGTCCGCACACGGCAAAGCCGCCGTCAAGGCCGTCGCCACCCCGTGGTGGCGACGCTCATGGCCCTGCCCCTGGCGGTCCTGCTCCTCCTCGTCTTCGACGGGTGGGAGACAGTGGCCACACAGGCGTCGTCCGTGGGTGTGGTGCTGGGGCGCTGAGCGGCGACCCCAGGCCCGGAAGAGCGGTCCGGGCGGGGACATCCATCCATGAAACCCCGTGGGGACGGGGGTGCGGCGGACGGCAAAATGCCGGCGCAGCTGGGGAGCTGCGCCGGCATTGCTTTTCCCTCCGGGGAGTCGAGACATCCGGCGCGGGGGTACGGCGACCGGCCCCGCAGCGGTACGGCCAGGTCGGGGCCGGGGAGCGCGGCCGCCCGCCGCGCCTGCGTACCCTCACCCACGTGACCACGGACGCCCCCGCCCTCCTCCCCGCCCTCGAAGCCCGCGTCAGGGAGACGGCCCACGCCCGCACCTCGGCCTGTCCCTGCGGCGCGGCCACCCTCGCCGACCGCCCCGACACCACGGTCGTCCGGCACGGGGACACCGTCGCCAAGGCCCACGCCGCGGACGCCGACCCCGCCGAGCTGTTCCTCCGTGTCACGGCCGCCGCCCGGCTCCCCGGCGTGCTCCTGCCCCCGCTCGCCCCGGCCCCCCTCGACCTGCACGGGCGGCTCGTCACGTACTGGGCCTACGGCACGCCCGTCGACCCGGAGGATCCGGACGCCGCACCGTGGGAGGCCGCGGCCACCCTCCTGGCCCGCCTCCACCGCACGCCGGCCCCCGCCCCCGTACCCCCGATGCGCGGCCCCGCGAAGGCGGCCCTGGCCGCGGCCCGCCTCCGGGACACCGCCCCCGACCACCCCGCCACCGCGCCCGTACTCGCGGCCTGGGCGGTGCTCCCCGCCTGGGCGCGCGGCGAGGCCGCCATGCCGGACACGACCACCCTCTGCCACGGCGACCTCCACCTCGGCCAGCTCATACGCCACCCCGCCCCCGCGGGACCCTGGCTGCTGATCGACGTCGACGACCTCGGTACCGGCGTCCCGGCCTGGGACCTGGCCCGCCCCGCGGCCTGGTACGCCTGCGGGCTGCTCCCGCCCGAGGAGTGGCTCCGCTTCCTGACCGCCTACCGCGCCTCCGGCGGCCCCGCCGTCCCCGCCGACGGCGACCCCTGGCCCGCCCTGGACGTCCCGGCCCGCGCCCTCACCGCGCAGACCGCCGCCCGGGCCGTCACCAAGGCGGCCCTGGAGGACCGGCCGCTGGACGAGGTGGAGCAGTCCCTCGTCGACGCCTGCGCGCGCATGGCGTCCGTGCGGCCCGCCGACCCACGGGGCTGAGCCGAAGTTCCGCGAAGTAGGGTGCAACCGACCCGCGGCGGGACAGAGTCTGTCCTGGCGATACGCGAAGCAGGACCGACCGGCGAGGAGTTGAGCCGAGCATGCAGTGCCCCAAGTGCCACGCACCGATGCACACCTACAACCGCAACGGCGTTCAGATCGAGCAGTGCAGCGGCTGCCGCGGCATCTTTCTCGACTACGGCGAGCTGGAGTCGCTGACCCGCCTGGAGGCCCAGTGGTCCCAGCCCGCGCCGCCGCCCCCGCCCGCCGCGCCGCAGGCGTACCCGGCGCAGCAGGCTCCGGCCTGGGGCGCCCCGCAGCACGGCGGCCACGGCCACTACGGCCACCACCGCCAGAAGAGCTTCGGCCGCATGCTCTTCTCCAGCTGATCCGCCCACGACGAAGCCCCCGGCCGCTCAAGGCGGCCGGGGGCTTCGTTCCGTGTGGACGATACTGGGATTGAACCAGTGACCTCTTCCGTGTCAGGGAAGCGCTCTCCCGCTGAGCTAATCGTCCGAGAGTGGTGCGACTACTGCGTGCGCGATACTGGGATTGAACCAGTGACCTCTTCCGTGTCAGGGAAGCGCTCTCCCGCTGAGCTAATCGCGCGGGGATCCGTACGGATCGGTGATCCTGGCGGATCAGTGGACGATACTGGGATTGAACCAGTGACCTCTTCCGTGTCAGGGAAGCGCTCTCCCGCTGAGCTAATCGTCCTTGGAGGTGGAGACGGGATTTGAACCCGTGTAGACGGCTTTGCAGGCCGTTGCCTCGCCTCTCGGCCACTCCACCAGGAGTGTAGGAGGCCCGGAGGCCCCCTGTTCCTGCGAGCGGACGACGAGGCTCGAACTCGCGACCTCAACCTTGGCAAGGTTGCGCTCTACCAACTGAGCTACGTCCGCCTGTCGGTTCGGTCCGCTTGCGCGGCCCGGCGACGTGATGAACTCTAGCGGATTCCGGGGCCAGCACAAAAACGCGTTTGTGCAGCGTGCTGCGGTGCGTCCGCTCGCGCACCAGGTCAGGGCACCTGGAAGGACACGTTCGGGTCACCTCAGGGCCACCGGCCTAGACTCGACAGCGTGCTCGACCTCCCTCCCCTCGCCCGCTTCGGCGGCCGTCTCGCCACCGGTCTCCTCGACGTCACCAGCGATCCCGCCGCCCTCGACTCCGAGGGATTCTGGGCGGTCTGCGCGGACTTCGAGGGCCGTCTGACCTGCGCACGCTTCGCGCGGGTACGGACCGAGCCGGTGCCCGCGCCCAGGCCGGGGGCGTGGCGGGGGCCCGCCGTCGGCGACTGGACGTCCTCGCTCGACCACGGCGCGTACACGGCGGGCGTACGGCGCATCCGCGCGCACATAGCCGCCGGCGAGGTCTACCAGGCCAACCTCTGCCGGGTGCTCTCGGCGCCCGTCGCTCCCGGTGCCGACGTGGACGCGCTCACCGCCCTGCTGGCCCGCGGCAACCCGGCGCCGTACGCCGGAACGATCCGGCTGCCCGGGCACGGCGTCGAGATCGCCACCGCCTCGCCCGAGCTGTTCCTGCGCCGGGACGGCCGCACCGTCGAGTCCGGACCGATCAAGGGCACCGGCCGGACCGAGGCCGACCTGCTGGAGAAGGACTACGCCGAGAACGTCATGATCGTGGACCTGGTCCGCAACGACCTGGGGCGGGTCTGCGCCACGGGCACGGTCACGGTGCCCGACCTGTGCGCCGTCGAGAAGCACCCGGGCCTCGTCCACCTGGTGTCCGCGGTGCGCGGCGAGCTGTCCGCGGACACCGGCTGGCCGGAGCTGCTCGACGCCGCCTTCCCGCCCGGCTCCGTCACCGGCGCGCCCAAGTCCAGCGCCCTGCGGATCATCGACGCGCTGGAGACCGCCCCCCGGGGCCCGTACTGCGGGGGCGTCGGCTGGGTCGACGCCGACCGGGGCACGGGCGAGCTGGCCGTGGGCATCCGCACCTTCTGGATCGACCGGGCCTCCGACGGCGCCGCGCGGCTGCGCTTCGGCACCGGCGCCGGCATCACCTGGGGCTCCGACCCGGAGGGGGAGTGGCGGGAGACCGAACTGAAGGCCTCCCGGCTGCTCGCGATAGCGTCGGGGGCGTACGAGGCGAACGGAACCGGAGAGGCGTTGGCGACGTGAAGATCTGGCTCGACGGCGGGTTGCAGGACATCGGGTCCGCCCGCGTCTCCGTCCTCGACCACGGGCTGACCGTGGGCGACGGCATCTTCGAGACGGTGAAGGCGGTGGACGGCAGGCCGTTCGCGCTGACCCGGCACCTGGACCGGCTGACCCGCTCGGCCCGGGGCCTGGGGCTGCCCGACCCCGACCTCGACGAGGTGCGCCGCGCCTGTGCCGCCGTCCTCGACGCCAACCCGATGCGGCTCGGCCGGCTGCGCGTCACCTACACCGGCGGCCACGGCCCCCTCGGCTCCGACCGCGGCGAGCACGGCCCGACCCTCGTCGTCGCCCTCGGCGAGGCCGCCCGCCGCCCCGACTCCACGGCCGTGATCACGGTGCCGTGGACCCGCAACGAGCGCGGTGCGCTCACCGGCCTGAAGACCACCTCCTACGCCGAGAACGTCGTCGCCCTCGCCCGTGCCCGCGAACGGGGCGCCTCCGAGGCGCTGTTCGGCAACACGGTGGGCCGGCTGTGCGAGGGCACCGGGTCGAACGTCTTCGTCGTCCTCGACGGCGAGATCCACACCCCGCCGGTCGCCTCCGGCTGCCTCGCCGGGATCACCCGCGCCCTGGCCGTCGAGTGGACCGGAGCCCGCGAGACCGACCTCCCGCTGGACGTCCTGGACCGCGCCGACGAGGTGTTCCTGACCTCGACCCTGCGGGACGTCCAGGCCGTGCACCGTATCGACGACCGCGAACTGGCGGGCGTTCCGGGACCGGTGACCGCCAAGGCCATGCGGATCTTCGAGGAGCGGTCCGGGGAGGACCTGGATCCGTGACCCCGAAGCCGTGACCCCCGAACCGCGACCCCGGATCGGTGAGCCGGAGCCGCGAAGGCGCCGATATTCGGCTGCCGTTCTCGTCCACGGTGGGTAGAACTGCCGTGATGACCACGACCCTGCGGCCGACCGAGCCGCTCCAGCGCGCCGCCGACGGGACCCGTTCGCGCCACTACCAGGTGTGCGTGAACAGCCGCCCCGTCGGTGTGCTGCACCTCGGCACCTCCTCCTCCCTCGGCGACTCGGTGGCCGTGATCCACGAGTTGCGCGTCGACGAGCCGGACCGCCGGCGCGGCCGGGGCACGGTGGCCGCGCTCGCCGCGGAGGAGGTGGCGCGTTCCTGGGGCTGCCGGCAGATCGAGGCGGGCGTCGCCGGCGACGCCGAGGCGGGCACCCGGCTCGCGCAGGCACTCGGCTACGTCCTGCGCAACCGCACCATGGCCAAGCCGCTCGGCGCCACCCCGCCCGCCCTGCCCGCGGGCAGCGGCGCACGGCCCATGACACCGGAGGAGTTCGCCGCCTGGCAGGCGTACCAGTCGGAGCGGTACGCCCGTACCTGGATGGAACGGGGCGTGCCCGAGGCCGACGCGCACGAGAAGGCCCGCCGCGACCACGAGGTGCTGCTGCCCCAGGGGGTGGACAGCGAGAACATGCTGTTCAGCGTGTTGGAACACGAGGGTGAGCGGGTCGGGATCCTGTGGCTGGCGCTGCGCGAGGACCGGGCCTTCGTCTTCGACGTCGAGGCCGACCCGCCCCACCGGGGCCGGGGCCACGGCCGCACCCTGATGCTGCTGGCCGAGACCCAGGCGATCGCCGCCGGCCATTCCCTGATCGGCCTCAACGTCTTCGCGGGCAACACCGCGGCCGAGCGGCTCTACGAGTCGCTCGGCTACGGGACCACGCGGTACATCTACTGCAAGCCGCTGCTGTGAACGGCGGGCGGCCCGTCCCGGCCCCGCCGCCGTTTCTCAGTCCCGCTGCTCGGCCAGCAGCCGGTCCGCGATCTCCTCGACGCGCTCGCGCAGCCCGTCCTGGCTCTTGCCGCCGTCGAGGCGCTCGCCGCCGATCACGTACGTAGGGGTGCCGGTCACGCCGATCGCCTTGCCCTCGGCCTGGTCGGCGTCGACGATCAGGATGTGCCGCCCGTCGATGAGCGCCGTGTCGAACTCCTCCGCGTCCAGCCCCAGTTCCCGGGCCACCTCGACCAGGAAGGGCTCGCCCGCACGGTCCAGCTCCGGGACCCGGTCCAGGACGGCCTCGGCGTACGCCCAGCCCCGGCCCTGGGCGAACGCCTCCTCGGCGGCCTGCGCGGCGGCGAAGGCGTGCTGGTGCTTCTCCAGTGGGAAGTGCCGCAGCCGCACGTCCAGGCGGTGGCCGTAGCGGGCGCGCAGGGCGCGGAGGTCGTCCAGGGCGGTGTGGCAGTCCGGGCACTGGAGCTCGCACCAGACGTCGAGGACGGGGGCGGCGGGACGGGCGGGTGAGGAGTCGCTCATGCCCTCCATCCTCCCAGCCCGCGGGATGCCGCCCCGACCGGGCTCGCACCGCGCCCCCGGCACCTGCGGAGGAGCCGACCCCGAGATCTCCCTGATCTCGGGCCCCCGGCATGGCCTCAGGGCGGGCGGACGGTGCAGGATGGAAGGGACGAAGTACTCATGCCCGACCGAGCCCAGCCCTGGAGGACCGGATGATTGCCGAGACCGTCTGCTCCGCGGTGTCCGCGGCGGGCCTGGGTATCGCGGCGGTCACCGCGTACCGCAAGCGCTTCCTCACCGCTGCCCGCGTCGCCGCCTACTCCCTGGTCCCGATCGGCCTGGTGATGACCGGAGTCGTCGAGTGGCTGGCCGACACGGCCTTCAGCCCGGTGGCCTGGGCGGGCTTCGGAGTGCTGGGCGTGGCCTGGGTGCTCTTCATGACCACGCGCGCCGTGGAGCGCCGCCGCGGCGGCACCCGCAAGGAGCGCAAGGAGGCCCGGGCCGCAGCTCAGCGCGACGCGGTGGCCCCCGGCGCCTCCGCCCCGTCCCTGGGGACCGGCTCCCGTCCGGCCGCCCAGCCCGCGTCCCGCCCGGCGAAGGCGTCCCGGGGCGGTGACGACGACTTCAGCGACATCGAGGCCATCCTCAAGAAGCACGGGATATGAGGCGCGGGGCCTGACGGCCGGCGCCCGGGGCTGAAACGACACAGCGGTCCGAGGCCGACAGCGCGCGCTCGGTAATGATCACGATTAGACCGGACATTGCGACATTCAACCAACACGCGGTCGTAACGGGCGTGTTGATCGCGTGGACCCCGCTCGCTGCGTCATCATCGCGGCGAGATGCCGGACACCACTCAGCTGGATTCCCAGCTGGACACGAGACAGAGCGAAACCGCGCGGGTGCAGGACGAACCACGCGGCTGCCTCTTCGCCCTATCCCAGCCACCGCTCATGATCTTCCTGGCGGTGATCGGGTGTCTGCTGCTCATGGCTTCGTTGCACGATCTGCTGTTGCTGTGAGCCGTACCCGCGCTCCCCGGCGTCACCCGCCGGGGGCCGCGTCGCCGTCCGCGCATCCGCGGCGGCACCGTCCCCGAGGGCGGCGTCAGCCCGCCGCCTCCTTGCGCCGGGCCCGGTAGGCGGCCACGTGCAAGCGGTTCCCGCAGGTGCGGCTGTCGCAGTACCGCCGCGAGCGGTTCCGGGAGAGGTCGACGAAGGCGCGCCGGCAGTCGGGGGCCTCGCACCGCCGCAGCCGCTCCTGCTCCCCGGCCACCACGAAGAACGCCAGGGCCATCCCGCAGTCCGCGGTGAGGTGGTCCGCGACGGAGGCGCCCGGCGCGAAGTAGTGGATGTGCCAGTCGTAGCCGTCGTGGTCGGTGAGCTGGGGCGTGGTGCCGGCGGCCGCGACCAGGTCGTTGATCAGTCCCGCGGCGGTCCGGGCGTCGGGAGCGGCGAAGACCGCCGCGAACCGTGCCCGGACGCCCCGCACCGCCGAGAGATCGAGGTCCGTGAGCACGCCGACCTCGCTGATCTCGTGCGTCGCCACGAATTCATGGAGCGCCGCGACGTCCGGCAGCCCGTCCGGAGTCGATTCGTCCTCCGGCACCGTGTTCACCAGATCCACCACGGTGTCGAGCGCGCACCGGGTGTCGTGGGTGATCAGCACGTTTCGCTCCCTGGCCTGGGGGTCGGGCGGACGCCCGCCGATGCTGGCCGATGGTAGTGGCTGGCGCGGCGGGCGAACCGGCCACGAGCGGACCAGCGTCCTCGGTCGCCCCTACAACGGCGGCCGGTCCGCCTTCGTTCCCCGGGGCCGCGCACACAGCGGCGCCGCCCCCGCGGAGATCCGCGGCGACGACGCCGTGTGTGCCGTATGCGGTTGTCCGAGCCCGTGCCGTCACCCCGAGTCGACGGCGACGGGCGGCTTCACGCGGGGCCCCGCCCTAGCTTTCCGCCAGGATGTGCGAGAGCTCCTGATCGAGGTCGAAGTGCCGGTGTTCCGTGCCAGGGGGCACGGCGGCGTCTGTGCGCTTCAGGAAGGACTCCAGGGCCCGCGCCGGGGCCTCGAGCAGTGCTTCGCCCTCCGGGGAGCTGAGAGCGATGCACACGACGCCCTGGCCGTGACTGCGGGACGGCCAGACACGGACGTCGCCGGTGCCTGTGGGGCGGTGGAGACCTTCGGCGAGGAGGTCGCGGGCGAACACCCACTCGACGGTCTCCTCGGCTCCGGTGTGGAAGGTGGCGTGCACGGCGTAGGGGTCGGCCGTGTCGTACCGCAGGCCTGCGGGGACAGGCAGGGAGGACTCGCTCGACACAACGAGGCGCAGGTGCAGCTCGCAGCTGACCGTGGTGTTCATAAGCGCCAGGGCCTTTCGCTCAGTGTGCGCTCGGGGATTCGCACGTCGGCGAAATCGACATGCCACCTACGGTGCCGTTGTAAACCCCTCTGAGTGTTTTGCGTGTGTTTACGTAACTCTTCCGGCCGAGAGATCGTTCGGGTCGTACGCCCATTCCGGTGACAGGTTTCGCTCCGGTAGTGTTTGGCCGTATGAACACGGGGAGTAACAAGCCCGGCGAGGCGGCCGTGGCGGCAGACCGTACGGGGACGGACGAGGCCACGGCCGAGCGAGCGCTCGGTTCGCGGGCGCCGGAATTCATCAAGGCGCGGCGTGCGCTGCACCTGAGCTGGCAGGTCGGCGTCTTCGTCGTCGGCCTCGCGGTCGTGGTGGCCGGCATCATCATGCTGCCGCTGCCCGGACCCGGCTGGGTGGTGATCTTCGGCGGCATGGCGATCTGGGCGACCGAGTTCGTCTGGGCCCAGTTGGTGCTGCGCTGGACCAAGCGCAAGGTCACCGAGGCGGCGCAGCGTGCCCTCGATCCGAAGGTGCGGCGCCGGAACATCATCCTGACCGCGATCGGCGTGGTGATCATCGCCGTGCTGGCCGGGATCTACCTGTGGAAGTTCGGCCTCCAGATGCCCTGGAAGATCAAGGACCAGTGATCGCCCGCGGGGGTCGCACATCGCGGTCCCCCGCTGGTCACGAGCGCCCCTGACATCGGGTAATGTTCTTCCTGCGTCCGGGCGATTAGCTCAGTGGGAGAGCGCTTCGTTCACACCGAAGAGGTCACTGGTTCGAACCCAGTATCGCCCACCGGATCATCAGGCGGCCCCGTTCACTCTCGTGAGCGGGGCCGCCTTCGTGTGCGGTGCCGCGGGCGCCCGGCACCCAGTCGGCCCGCCTTCACCCAACCGTGACCTTCCGTGCCGCCGTCCCCGGCGGTCCAGTGCGCGTTCGGCCCGTCGGTCACGCCCCGCCGACCTGTGGGTTCTGCGCGGTGGTGACCGGTGGGTTCCGGTCGGGCTCCGGCCTCGTCCCCGGCGGAGCCCGTGAATTCCTGTCCGAATCATTGACGCGCCCCTGGGCCCTCCGTACCTTGTGCCAGCAAGCGCTTACTTGAAACGATTCATGAAGCGAACGCGACGTCGCGGGGAGGCTCGTATGCAGCAGGGCGGGAATGCGGAGCGGCAGGCCGGGAGGCGGACGATCCTCAAGGCGGCGGGGGCCTCGCTGGCCGTCGCGGGACTGGGTGCCACGGCCACCGCGTGCGGCGGCGGGAGCGGCTCGGGGGACGGAACGGTGACGATCCGTTACTCCTGGTGGGGTGCCGAGGACCGGGCGGAACGCATCAACAAGACCATCGCGCTCTTCGAGAAGAAGTACCCGAAGATCAAGGTCAAGACCGACTTCCAGCCGTACACCGACTTCTGGAAGAAGTTCAACACCCAGGCCTCCGGGGGGAATCCGCCGGACGTCTTCCAGAATGCCATCGGATTCCTCCGCAAATACGACGCCAAGAATGTCCTCCTCGATCTCGGTGAGCAGGTCGAGGCGGGAAATCTCTCCATGGACGGCTTCCGTGCGGGCCTGGACAAGTTCGGTGAGATCGACGGAAAACTCCTCGGCGTGCCCGTCGGGTCCAACTCGATGGCCCTGGTCATCGACAAGCCCGTCTACACCCGGGCCGGCATCAAGCCCGGACAGGGCTGGACGTGGGACGACTTCGACGAGGCGATGACGAAGGTCCGCGACAAGACCGGCCGGGCCGGTGACAGCGGCATGTACGGCGTCATGTACCTCTACGACCTGTACCTGCGTCAGAACGGAAAGGCGTTCTTCACCGAGGACGGACTCGGCTTCACCGAGGCGGACCTGACCACCTGGTGGACCAAGGCGGAGAAGGGCGTGAAGTCCGGCCTGTTCGCCGACCCCAAGAAGGTCGCCCAGATCAAGCCCAAGTCGGCGCTCTCCGCGGAACTCGCCGGCAGTGAGTTCACCTGGGACAACTTCACCGTCCGCTACACCTCCGAGGGCAAGAGCGAGTACGGTCTCGCGCCGATCCCCACCACGGACGGCAAGCGGACCGGTCAGTACCTCGGCTCCCTGATGCTCAGCGCCTACAAGCGCACCGAGCACCCCAAGGAGGTCGCCCAGTTCATCGACTTCATGGTTCACGACCCCGAGGTCGCCAAGATCATGGGCTACGACCGCGGTGTCCCCACCACACAGGCCCAGTACGACGCCTACCAGCCGACCGATCCGGTCAACAAGGCCATCGCCGCCTACGAGGAGTCGCTCGTCGCGGCCGGCGTCCTGGAGCGGATCACCCCGCACCCCAACGGGGCCGACATCTGCGAGGCCGCGTTCCTGCGCATCGCCGAGGAGATGGCGCTCGGCTCGCGGTCCGTCGAGGACGCGGTCAAGCAGTTCTTCACCGAGTCGAAGACGGCACTCGCCGGCTGATGGGAAGCGCCGTGACACACGCCCCCGCGCTGGAGGGCCGGACGGACTCCGGGCCGCGGCACGGCCCGGTGAAGGCCCCGCGCCCCGCCGGGCTGAAGCGGCGGAGCCGCCGGGAGAACCTGGCCGGCTACCTCTTCATGTCTCCCTGGATCGCCGGGTTCCTGCTGCTGACGGCCGGCCCGATGGTCGCCTCGCTCTACTTCGCGTTCACCGACTACAACCTGTTCGACGCGCCCAGGTGGATCGGCCTGGACAACTTCTCCGAGATGTTCGGCGACCCGCGCTGGCGCCACTCGGTCCGCATCACCCTGTGGTACGTCGTGGTCGGTACCCCGATCAAGCTGATCGCGGCGCTCGGGGTCGCGCTGCTGCTGGCACAGAGACGGCGCGGACAGGCCTTCTACCGGGCCGCGTTCTACGCGCCGTCGCTGATCGGCGCGAGTGTGTCCGTCGCCATCGTGTGGAAGGCGATCTTCTCGGACGACGCGGTCGTCGACCGTACCCAGCAGTTCTTCGGGATCGACGCCGGCGGCTGGACCGGTGACCCGGAACTGATCATCTACAGCCTGGTGGCGCTCACCGTCTGGCAGTTCGGCGCCCCGATGGTCATCTTCCTGGCCGGTCTGAAGCAGGTGCCGCGCGAGCTGTACGAGGCGGCCGACGTGGACGGCGCGGGGAAGCTGCGGCAGTTCTGGAACATCACCCTGCCGATGATCTCCCCGGTCCTCTTCTTCAACGTCCTGCTGGAGACCATCCACTCCTTCCAGATCTTCAGCTCCGCCTACATCGTCGGCGGCGGCGCCGGGGGCAACGCCTGCGGTCCGGCGGACGGCACCATGGTCTACACCTGCTACCTGTACGTCCAGGGCTTCGAGAACAGCCGCATGGGCCTGGCCTCCGCCATGGCCTGGATGCTGCTCGTCGCGGTCGCCCTGGTCACCGCGGTGCTGTTCTGGTCCCAGAAGCGCTGGGTGCACTACGAGGAGGGCGGCCGATGAGCGCGCAGGCCACCGATGTCACACCGGCCACCGAAGCCCCGCCGGCCCCGTCCACCAGGGCGGCCGCGCTCCGGCGCGGGCTGCCCGGATCGCTCGCCTGGCACCTCGGGTCACTGGCGATCCTCGCCGTGATCCTCTACCCGGTGCTCTGGGTGATCGGCGGCTCCTTCAAGGAGAGCGGCGACATCGTCGGCAGCCTGGACCTCTTCCCGGGCGACCCGATCACGTCCAACTACACGAGTCTCGCCGACGGCATCGCGGACATCTCGATCTCCACCTTCTTCGTCAACTCGCTCTTCCTCGCCGTCGGTTCCGTGATCGGGATCGTGGTGTCCTGCTCGCTGACGGCGTACGCCTTCGCGAAGATCAGGTTCGCCGGCCGCAACCTGCTCTTCACGCTGATGATCGGCACGCTGCTGCTGCCGTACCACGTGCTGCTGATCCCGCAGTACGTGCTCTTCCGCAACCTGGACATGATCAACACGTACACCCCGCTGCTGCTGGGGAAGTACCTGGCCACCGAGGCGTTCTTCGTCTTCCTGATGGTGCAGTTCATGCGGAACCTGCCCAGGGAGCTGGACGAGGCCGCCCGGCTCGACGGCTGCGGGCACTTCCGCATCTACTGGTCGATCGTGCTTCCGCTGTGCCGGCCGGCGCTGATCACCAGCGCGATCTTCACCTTCATCAACTCCTGGAACGACTTCATGGGCCCGCTGATCTACCTCAACGAGCCCGGCAAGTACACGATCTCCCTCGGCCTCAAGATGTTCGTGGACCAGGAGGGCCTGGCGAACTACGGCGGCATGATCGCCATGTCGCTCGTCGCCCTGCTGCCGGTCCTCGCCTTCTTCCTGGCCTTCCAGCGCTATCTGATCGACGGCATGGCGACGTCCGGCCTGAAGGGCTGAGGTGGGATTCCGATGACCGAAGCGCGTGCCGGGGCCCGTACGGAGCCGGGGGAGTCCCGGTTCGCCCAGGGCTTCGCCCTGTTCGCCGAGTGCCTGCTCACCGGCGTGTGGATCGCGGTGGCGGCACTGCCGCTGGTCACCTATCCCGCCGCGTTCGCGGCCGGCGCGCGGCACCTCGGGCGCCGGCTGGCCCACGAGCGCGGCGGCTGGCGGGAGTTCGTCGCCGACTTCCGGGCGGCGGTGCGCCACGGGTGGCTCGTCGGGGTCGCCGGCTGGGCCGCCCTGGCGGTGGTGTGGGTCGACGTGCGTGCCGTGCGGGACGGTCTGCCGGGCGGTCCGCCGGTCGGCG
>NZ_MULI01000036.1 GCF_002939385.1 Streptomyces sp. MH60
GGCGGCCTCGCGGGCGTGCTCGGTGGCCCGGTGGGCCGCCTCGCGGGCGGTGTCCCAGGCGGCGACGGTCGTCTTCTCGGCGTCGCTGGCCGCGAGGGCGGCGCGGGCCGGGTCGGCGTCGGGGGCGCTGTCGTCCAGCCAGCCGGCGCGGACGGCCTCGGCGGTCTCCTGCTCGACCTCGGTGAGGCGCTGGCGCAGGTGCCCGGCCTCGCTGCGGGCGCGCTGCGCCTCGGTGGCGGCGGTGGTGGAGTCCCGGTGGGCGGTGTCGCTGACCTCCTGGAGGGCGGCGGACCGCCCCTCCTCCTCGTTGGCGTGGTCCTCGGCCTTCGCGGCCGCCGCGTGCAGGGCGCGGACGAGGTCGACGGCGGCCTTGGCACGGGCGGCGAGGGCGGGGGCGGCGTCCCGTTCGGCCTCCTGGATGGCGGCCGAGACGCGGGCGACGCGGTCGGCGGCGGCGCGGTGGCGCAGGACGGCCTCGGCGGCCTGCCAGGCGGAGTGCAGGGTGCGGGCCTCGGCCAGTTCGCGCTTCTGCGCGGCGGCGGACTTCTCGGCTCCGGTCAGGGCCAGGGAGGCGTGCCGGTAGGCGAGTTCGGCGGCGATGAGGTTGCTGCGCTCCCGGGCGGACTCGGCGTGCGTGACGGCGTACGCGGCGGCCGTGACCCGCTGGGCCAGGTCACCCGCCCGGACCCGCTCCTGGGCGCCTCGGGCGGTGAGCCGGCGGGCCAGGTTCCTGGTGCGGCGTTCGGCCGCGGTGTGGATGTCGCGCGCGCGGGTGCGTGCCTCGGCGGCCTCGACGATCCGGCCGAGGAGGTCGACGGACCCGGCGGTGAAGTCGCGTTCGGCGATCAGCTCGGCGCGCCGGCCCAGCTTGTTGCCGAAGCCGCCGACCAGGTCGGCGAGGCCGTCGGTGTCGCGGGTGTCGGTGACGGCCCGCAGCAGCAGGTCGGTGAAGTCCGAGTCCTTCTTGACGGCGAAGAGGCCGGCGGCCTCGCCCTCGTCGGCGTTCATCTCGCGCTGGTAGCGGAAGAGTTCGGGGTCGAGCCCGAGGTCGCCGAGGTGCTCGATCCAGCGGTCGTGGATCTCCTCCCAGTGCACCTCCAGGTGCGGGTAGGCCTTGCCCGCCTCGGTGAGCGCGTCCCGGAAGCCCTTCATGGTGCGCCGCCTGCCCTGCGCTCCGGAGGCGCCCTCGGCGGGCGGGCGTACCGCGGTGGCCTCGGCGACCGGCAGGTTGTCCAGGGTCAGTCCGGGTCCTGGCCGGAAGGAGTACCAGGCCTCGGCGAACTTCCGCGGGTCGCCCGAGACCTGCCGTCCGCGCCACTCGCTGACCTTGCCGACGACGACGCACTCGCCGGTCTGGACGTGCTGCCACTCCAGCGCCACGTGTCCGCAGTCGTCGGCGAGCAGGAACTTGCGCAGCACGCCGGAACTGGCGCCGCCCAGGGTGTTGCGGTGGCCCGGCAGCATCACCGAGAAGATCAGCTTGAGGAGTACGGACTTGCCGCCGCCGTTCTCCAGGAAGAGCACGCCTGCCGGCGCGGGCCGGCGCGGCGGGCCGACGGGCTCCTCCTCGAAGAACTCCGCCTGCGTGGGCGCGGGATCGGGCACGGGCTCGCCCACACCGCGCAGGTCAAGCACGGTGTCGGCGTAGCGCGCACCGGCGGGTCCGATGGAGTAGAGGCGGACCCGGGACAGCTCGTACATGGCGGACTCTCGTAAGTCTTCGGACGTCGGGGACGGTCGGGCGGGGCGGTCGGGCGGGTCAGGAGGAGTGGAAGGGCAGGCCGGCGTCGGCGACCAGCTCCAGGTCGTCCGTCTCCTCGGCGGGCAGCAGCGTCGCGGTGCCGTCGGTGACCGGGACGACGCCCAGGTCGAGCAGCTCGGTCATGGCGGCGCTGCCCGCCATGTCGCGCACCTGGAGCTGGTAGCGGGCCGTCGTGCGGTAGGTGCCGCCATGGTCGTCGCCGGTGCGCTGGAGGAAGCCGGACTCGGTGAGGAACGCGGCGGCCTTGCCGACGATGCCGGTGGTGGAGCCCGGGAGTCTGCGCGCGTCCTTGGTGGCGCCGGTCGCGCTGCGCCTGACCCAGATCCGCCAGGCGGCCTCCAGGCCCGGCGCGTCGGTGGCCGGGTCGGTGTTCTCGCCCTGCTGCTCCGCGCGCTCCTCGAGTCTGCGGCAGGCCTGGCGGACGAACGCGTCCACGCCGTTGACCGTGACGCGGCCGATGTAGCCGTCGTCGGCGAGGTCCTCGGGGCGCGGGTAGGCCATGGCGGCGACGGCGAGGTGGGCCAGGCCGTGCAGGAAGCGGTCGCCGGAGTCGGTGGCGGCACGACGCGCGTAGTCGCCCATGCGGACGGCGAACACGGAGTCCTCGGCGGCGGTCACGGCCATCCCCGCGCGCGGGGACACCTCCAGGACGATCAGCCCGAGGCCGGCCGCCACGGCGTCGGCGAGCCGCGCGAAGGGCGGGTCCTCGCGGTAGCGGCGCAGCAGGTCGGCGTACTCCTGGTCGCGGGCGGGCAGCAGCTTGGGCTGGAGACCGAAGGCGACGAGCCGCGCCGCGTCGGCGGCGTCGGCGGGCGTGACGGCCGCGGTGGTCGGCGCGGCTCCCGCCTCCGGCTCGCTCCGGTCGGCGTGCTCGGTCACGGTCGGTACTCCTCGCTGTGCTGTCGCTCTGTGCTGCGGTGTCGGGTGGGGCGGTGAGTGGGGTGGCGGGGGGCGTGGCGCGGGCCGGTCGTCATGCCGCCTCCGTCCGGTCCGCCGCCATCCCCGCCGCGTCCAGCAGCGCCGTGCCGACGATGAGGTCGGCGCCGCCGAACTCGGGGTCGTCCAGCTCGGTGCCGTCGTCGACGGCGAACAGCAGCTTCGGCTCGCCCTGGCGGTAGGCGGTGCCGACCGGCGGGCTGGCCGCGTGGACGGCGAGCAGGGCGACGAGGTACGGCAGTTCGGCGTCGCGGGCGCGGGCCTCGGCCAACAGCCCGGACAGCCGGCGCGGGGCGTCGTGCGGCAGGTCGAGCAGCTCCATGGCGGCGGCGAGCTGCTCCTCGCTGAACCGGCTGTCGTCCGGGGTGGCGATCAGGTCGGGCTCCGGCATCTCGGCGCCCAGGTGCTCGCGCTCCACCGGCGGGGTGAGGAGTATGTCGACGAGGTCGCCGACCCGGACGGAGACGGGGGTGCGCAGCCCGGTGCCGCGGGCGAAGAAGGCGTCGGTGACGCGGAGCGCCCGCTCCACGGGCAACGGCAGCACGGGGGCGACGAGATGGCCGTACAGGTCGAGGCCGGAGGTGGTCAGGGGGGTGGCGAAGGCCTGCCGGTCCTGTTCGGCGCGGAAGAGCGGGCCGGCCTCCAGGAGGCGGGACTGGAGCTGGGTGTGGCGGCGGATGCAGTCCTTGACGATGTCGACCAGCTCGGCGGCGCGGCGCTTGTGCTCGGCGTCCTCGGTCTCGTCGCGGGCCTTGCGGATGTTGGTGAGGATCGCGTTCTCGTGCCGGTACCGGTCGGCGACGTGGTCCAGGGCCTCGGCGATCATGTCGGGGACGGCGCTGAGCCAGTCCACCGCGCGGACGTTGCGCCGGGTGGCGTCCAGGGCGCGGCGCAGGGTCTCCGAGTACTGGACGGTGCGGTACCGGGCCTGTTCGGCGGCGAGCTGGGCGTCGGCGAGGCGGCCGCGGCTGATCAGCACCTCGAGCTTGACCTCGGCGGCGATCTGGGCGCTGGTGACGTCGGTGTCCAGGGCGCCGACGAGGACGTTGACCGCCTCGTCCGTGGTGCGCAGGTAGACGGTGCCGCCGGGTCCTGGGACCTCTTCGAGCAGCTTGAAGTCGTAGTCCCGCCGGACGTACGTGCCGTCCGGTCCGAAGGTGCCGTACACCGCGCGGAAGCCGCGGTCCACGCTGCCGACGTTGATCAGGTTCTCCAGGACCCAGCGGGCCACCCGCTCGTGCTCGGCGGCGGGGCGGCGCGGGGCCTGGGCGGCGACGCGCGGGATCAGCCTGGCCACTATCTGGTCGTGGTCGGCGCCCGTGTCGAAGTCCATGTTCAGCGTGACGAGGTCGATGGCGGCGAGGGCGACCTCCGCCATGCCGTACACCGAGTACTCGCCGGCGAGGTTGGCCTTGCGCGCGTCGAGGTCGTGCAACGGCGCCGTGCAGGCGAGCGCGCGCAGCCGCCGCGCCAGCCCCTCGTCGGCGGCCGGGCCCGGGGCGGGGCGCGGCCCCGCGCTGAGCTGGGGCGGAACGCTGTCCGTCGATGCAGGCGAAGTCACGGTGCACAGACTAGGTCCTCGGTCTGACATCGGCCCAAACGACGCAGATGGGCCCCGCGGGCACGGTGGCCGGCCGCCGTGCCGCCGAGGCCCGGCGCCTTCCCGGCGGTCCGGCCCTACCCCTCGTCCCCGACCCGCCGCAGGTAGACCTCCACGACGCGCTTCAGCGAGTCCTCCAGGTACACCGCGAGCAGCCGCGCGGCCTTCTCCCGCTCGCCGCCCTCCAGGGTCGCGAGGAGTTCCGCGTTCCGGGCGATGTACGGCTCGTGCAGGCGCCGCGGGTCGTCCACGACGTGGAAGGCCAGGCGCAGTTCGGCGAAGACGCTGCGCATCAGTTCGTCGGTGCGTTCGCTGCCGGCGAGGGCCACCAGTTCCCGGTGGAAGTGGATGTTGGCCGTACCCACCCCTTTCCAGTCACCTTCGCGGGCCGACCGCCGCCCGTCCTCGACGGCCTCGGCGAGCCCGTCCAGCGGGTACGGCGGCTCGCCGAGGCCGCGGACGACGGCGCACTCGACGAGGGAGCGGGTGCGGTAGATGTCCTCGACGTCCTCGACGGTGAGGACCCGGACGAAGACGCCCCGGTTCAGTTCGTGGACGAGCAGGCGTTCGTGCGTGAGCAGGCGGAACGACTCGCGCAGGGTGTTGCGGGAGACCCCGAGGGCGCCGCCGATGCTGTCCTCGGACAACCGGGTCCCGGGTGGGAAGTAGCCCTCGGCGATCCGGCTCCTGAGGATGTCCGAGACCCGCTCGGCGGTGCTGGTCCGCCCGAGGAGGGCGCGATCGTCGGCCAGTCCCGTCAACTGCTCTGCCATGCCCGGAATTCAATCGCAGATACCAGAACGAAACAACAGGGGTATTGAGGGATCGTTGAACGATCCCCTACGGTGCCCTCACGTTCCCGCTCGATCCGCACTCTCCGTCCTCCCCCTGCGAGGTGCACCATGAGCACACCCCCTCCCCCACCGGCCCTCCCCGCCGACACCCGTCCGTCCGGTGCGGCCGAACACGCCTCGGAAGACGGCCCGTTCGGCTGGCTGCGCGCCCTCGGCCCGCGGGGCCGCCGCGCCTTCGGCGGCGCGTTCGGCGGCTACGCCCTCGACTCGTACGACTACTTCACGCTGCCGCTGACCATGGTCGCGCTGGCCGCGTACTTCGGGCTGGACAGCGGTCAGACCGGCCTGCTCACGACGGTCACCCTGGTCGTCTCCGCGATCGGCGGCGCGCTCGCGGGTGTGCTGGCGGACCGCGTCGGCCGGGTCAGGGCACTGCTGCTCACCGTGATCACCTACGCCGTCTTCACGGTGGCCTGCGGCTTCGCGCCCGACT
The DNA here is from genome assembly GCF_002939385.1 of Streptomyces sp. MH60. Lineage (GTDB taxonomy): Bacteria > Actinomycetota > Actinomycetes > Streptomycetales > Streptomycetaceae > Streptomyces. The sequence goes on from NZ_MULI01000036.1 coordinate 5,586, forward strand.
ACGAGACGCTGCTCGTCTTCCGCGCCCTCCAGGGGCTCGGCTTCGGCGGCGAGTGGGCGGTCGGCGCGATCCTGGTCGCCGAGTACGCGAGCCCCCGGCACCGCGGGCGCACGCTCGGCGCGATCCAGAGCTCGTGGGCCGTGGGCTGGGCCCTCGCGGTGATCGTGTACACGCTGGTGTTCTCGCTGGCCGGTGACGACCTGGCCTGGCGTGTCATGTTCTGGACGGGCGCACTCCCGGCGCTGCTCGTGGTGTGGGTGCGGCGCAGCGTCCACGACGCGCCACAAGCCGCCGAGGTCCGGGAGAAGGGCGCCGGCAAGGGTTCGTTCGCGGCGATCTTCAGGCCGGGCACGGCGGACTCACCGGGGCTGCTGCGCGTCACGCTCTTCGCGAGCCTGCTCTCCACCGGGGTCCAGGGCGGCTACTACACCCTCGCCACCTGGGTGCCGACGTATCTGAAGGACGAGCGCGGCCTGTCGGTCGTCGGCACCGGCGGATACCTGACCTTCCTCATCTCGGGCGCCTTCCTGGGCTACCTGACCGGCGGCGTGCTCACCGACGTGCTGGGCCGCAGGCGCAACATCTGGCTCTTCGCGCTGCTGTCGGCGCTCTGCATCCTGGCGTACGCGAACATCCCCAGCGGCGCCGACACCCTGCTCCTGGTGCTGGGCTTCCCGCTCGGCTTCTGCATGTCGGCCATCTTCAGCGGCTTCGGTTCGTACCTGAGCGAGCTGTACCCGACGGCGGTGCGGGGCGCGGGCCAGGGCTTCACGTACAACACCGGACGCGCCGTGGGCGCCGTCTTCCCCACCACGGTCGGCTTCCTCGCCGACAGCTGGGGCGTGGGCGGCGCGCTGGTCTTCGGCGCCATCGGCTACGGCATCGCGGCGCTGGCCCTGCTGGGGCTGCCGGAGACCCGCGGAAAGGAACTGGCATGAACCACCCGCACCCCGCGACCGGGGACCGCCCGCTCGCCCTGGTCGACGAGCACGCGCACGCGTGGAGCCCGAAAACGGCCCGCGCCCGCTTCCGGACGGGGCTGACCGGCCCCACGGCCGGGGTCGCCGCCGGCCACACCCAGGCCAACCTGGTCTCGGTGCCCGCCGACTGGGCGTACGACATGCTGCTGTTCTGCACCCGCAACCCGCAGCCGTGCCCGGTGCTGGACGTGACGGACGCCGGGTCCTGGACGACCGTGCTCGCCGACGGCGCGGACCTGCGCACCGATCTGCCGCGCTACCGGGTGTGGCGGGACGGCGAGCTGGTGGAGGAGCCGACGGACGTGCTGGAGCAGTGGCGGGACGACCTGGTGACGTTCCTGATCGGATGCAGCTTCACCTTCGAGTGGGCGCTGGCCTCGGCGGGCGTCCCGATCCGCCACGTCGAGCAGGGCCGCAACGTCCCCATGTACGTCACCTCCCGCCGGTGCCGTCCGGCCGGGCGGCTGCGCGGGCCGATGGTGGTGTCGATGCGCCCGGTGCCGCCCGCGCACCTGTCGGCGGCGATCCACGAGAGCAGTCTGCTCCCGGCGGTGCACGGCAGCCCGGTGCACTGCGGCGACCCGTCGGCGCTGGGCATCGACGATCTGGACCGGCCCGACTTCGGCGACGCGGTGGACCGCGAACCGGACGACATCCCGGTGTTCTGGGCCTGCGGCGTGACCCCGCAGGCGGCGGTCATGGCCTCACGGCCGCCCTTCGCGCTCACCCACGCGCCGGGGCAGATGTTCCTCACCGACGCCCGTGACGAGCAGTACCGCGTGGCGTGATCCGGATGCCGCGACAGGACTCCTGGGCCGCCCGCGGCCACGGCACCGGGGACACTGGAGAGATGACCTCGATGGACCTGAACGCGGACCTCGGCGAGGGCTTCGGCCGTTGGGCGCTGACCGACGACGAGGGTTTGCTGTCCGTCGTCACCAGCGCCAACGTCGCCTGCGGCTTCCACGCCGGGGACCCGGCCACCATGCGCCGGGTCTGCGAGCTGGCGGCGGAGCGGGGCGTGGCGATCGGCGCCCAGGTCTCCTACCGGGACCTGGCGGGTTTCGGGCGGCGCGCGATGGACGTGCCGTCCGCCGAACTGGCGGCCGAGGTGGCCTACCAGATCGGCGCCCTGGAGGTCTTCGCCCGGGCGGCGGGCACGCGCGTGGCGTACGTCAAACCGCACGGCGCCCTCTACAACCGGGTGGTCGGGGACGAGGAGCAGGCCGCCGCGGTCGTCGACGGGGTGCTCCTGGCGGGCGGCGCCCTGCCCGTCCTCGGGCTGCCCGGCTCGCGGGTGCTGGAGCGGGCCGGGCGGGCGGGGCTGCCGGTCGTCCCGGAGGCGTTCGCGGACCGGGCCTACACGGACGGGGGCACGCTCGTGCCGCGCGGACAGGAGGGCGCCGTGATCACCGACCCGGACGCCGTCGTGGAACGCGCGGTGCGGCTGGCCCGCGCCGGCACGGTCACCGCCCGCTCGGGGGCGACGGTCGAGGTCCGGGCGCGTTCCCTGTGCGTGCACGGCGACACGCCCGGGGCGGTGGAACTGGCGCGCCGGATCCGGGAGCGGCTGGCGGCGTCCGGTGTCCGGATGGAGCCCTTCTCGTGAACGTCCTGCCGGTCGGCGACCACGCCCTGCTCGTCGAGGTGTCCTCGGGCGAGGAGGCCGAGGCGTGGCACGCGGAGCTGTCGCGGCGCCGCGCGGAGGGCACGCTCGCGGCCCGGGAGATCGTCCCGGCGGCGCGCACCGTCCTCCTCGACGGCCTCGCCGACCCGGTCGGGCTCGCGTCCGAACTGACGGCCGCCCAGGTGCCGCCGGCTCCCCCGCGCGCGGGGCACGTCGTCGAGATCCCGGTCCGCTACGACGGCCCGGACCTGGCCGACGTGGCCGCGCACTGGGGCGTCGCGGCGCAGGAGGCGGCGCGCATCCACGCGGGCACCGAGTTCCGGGTCGCCTTCTGCGGGTTCGCGCCGGGCTTCGGCTACCTGACCGGCCTCCCGGCACGCTACGACGTGCCGCGCCGGGACACCCCGCGCACCGCCGTCCCGGCCGGTTCGGTGGCGCTGGCGGGGCCGTACACGGGCGTGTACCCGCGCTCGTCGCCGGGCGGCTGGCAGTTGATCGGCTCCACGGACGCCGTGCTGTGGGACCACAGGCGCGCGCCGGCGGCACTGCTGTCGCCCGGCACGCGCGTGCGGTTCGTCCTCCGCCGACATCAGGGGGACGTATGACGGACCGTGCGCTCGCGGTCGTCCGCGCCGGGGCCCTGACCACCGTGCAGGACCGGGGCCGGCCGGGCCACGCCCACCTCGGCGTCCCGCGTTCCGGGGCGCTCGACGCTCCCGCGGCGGCGCTGGTCAACCGGCTGGTGGGCAATCCGCCCGGGGCCGCGGTCCTGGAGACCACGCTCACCGGCTGTGCCCTGCGCCCGCGGTGCGCGGTCACGGTGGCGGTCGGCGGCGCCCCCTGCCCGGTGACGGCGGACGGGCGGCCGGTGTCCTGGGGCGCTCCGGTCGCGGTGCCGGCCGGAGCGCTGCTGGACATCGGGGCGGCGGACTCCGGGGTGCGCTCGTACGTGGCCGTCTCCGGCGGCGTCCTCGTCGAGCCGGTCCTCGGCAGCCGCTCCACCGACCTGCTGTCCGGCCTCGGCCCGCCGCCCCTCGCGGACGGCACGGTGCTTGCCCTGGGCCGGCCGGGCGGGCCGTACGCGCGCGTGGACGTCGCTCCGCAGCCGGCGCCCCCGGCGGAGCTGGTCCTGCGGGTGAGGCCGGGTCCGCGCGCCGACTGGTTCACGCCGGAGGCGGTACGGGCGTTCACCTCGCAGCCGTACCGGGTGTCGTCCGCGAGCAACCGCATCGGGCTGCGCGTGGACGGACCCGCGCTGGAACGCGCCCGTCCGGGCGAACTCCCCAGCGAGGGCACGGTGCTGGGCGCGGTGCAGGTGCCGCCCGACGGCCGGCCGGTGGTGTTCCTCGCCGACCACCCGACGACCGGCGGCTACCCGGTGATCGGCGTCGTGCGCACCGCCGACCTCCCGGCGGCGGCCCAGGCGGTCCCGGGCACACCGGTGCGTTTCCCGACGCTGCACGGACACTGACCCCGCCCGTCGGGGGGACACGGCCGGGGCCGTCCTGGGCGCGGGCGCATGAACCTCCTCGCCCGCACGCCGTCGGCGGCGCAGCGGATCCGGCCGCGCAGTGAGCACGAGTGCGTCGCAGGCGGGCCGCCGCCGGCGGGCCCACCGCCGCACGCGGCGCGGGGAGCGCGGCATTTCGTTCGGCGGGTGGCGGGGCAGCGGGTCGGGTCCAGCGCCCCGCGCAGGGCCCGGCAGCAGGCAGCACCGTGCGCGGGGCCGACGGCGGGGCGCGCAGCGGATCCGGGCTCGGCGACTGTGTCCCACCGGGGTTGCCGGGCCGTGGAGCGGAGGCGGTTCACGGCACGGCCTCCGGCAGCGCGGGGCGCGCCGGGTGGGTCGCGTCGTGTGCGGCCAGGAACGCCTCGACGGCCGTGTTCCAGCCGAAGCGCTCCGCACGCGCGCGTGCCGCCGCCCGCCGGTCCGTCTCGCGGCGTGCCAGGAGCAGTTCCACGGCGTCCGCGAAGGCGTCCCCGTGATCGGCGGCGACGGCTCCGGCCGCACCGATCACCTCGGGCAGCGCCGAGGACGCGCTCGCCACCACGGGCGTGCCGCACGCCATCGCCTCCAGCGCGGCGAGCCCGAAGGTCTCGGCCGGTCCGGGCGCCAGACACACGTCGGCGGACGCCTGGAGGGCGCCGAGCAGCCGGGAGTCGGCGACGTGGCCGAGGAAGGTCACCGGCAGCCCCCGGGCCCGCGCCCGCTGTTCGAGCCGCGGGCGCAGCGGCCCGTCCCCGGCCACCACCAGCACCGCCCGCCCACCGCGCCGCCGCAGCTCCGCCAGCGCGTCGAGCGCGGTGCCGGGCCGCTTCTCCACGGACAGCCGCGAGCACATCACCAGCAGCGTCTCGTCCCCGCGCGCGTACCGGGCCCGCAGCCCCGGGGCGCCCAGCCCGGGGTGCCGTCCGGTGAGGTCGACTCCGAGCGGGGCCCGGACGACGTTGCGGGCCCCGATGCGGACGAACTCCCGCTCGGCGAACTCCGTGGTGCACACCACGCGCGCGTAGGCGTGCGCGGTACGGACGTTGAGGGCGTCGGCGGTGCGCCGGGCAGCGCCTTCGGGCAGGCCCCAGGTGCGCAGCACACCGTCGGTGGTCTCGTGGGAGACCATCACGGCGGGGACCCTGGCCCGCCGGGCCCACCTGCCGGTCCACCGCAGGGTGGTGCGGTCGGACACCTCCAGGCGGTCGGGAGCCAGCTCCTCCAGCAGGGCGGCCACGCGCCGCCGGTCGGTCAGGACGCGGTAGCCGCCGGTACCCGGCAGCAGGGGCCCCGGGAGCGTGATCACCCGGCCCTGTCCGGTCTCCCGGTCGTCGGCGTGCCGGCCGGGGACGACGAGTACGGGGTCGTGCCCCGCGGCGCGGTATCCGCGGCCCAGTTCGCGCAGCGCGGTGCGCAGTCCGCCGGACGCCGGGGCGACGAAGTTGGCGAGCCGGACGATCCGCAGCGCGCTCATGCCGCCAGCACCGCCTTCCGGGAGGCGAGCACGTCCATGTAGTGCCCGATCAGCCGATCGCCGACGGCCTCCCAGGTGCGCCCCTCCACGTCGGCCCTCCCGGCCGCGCCGTAGGCGCCCCGCAGCCGGGGGTCCGCGGACAGGGACCACACGGCGTCCCGTACGGCGGCGGCGTCGCGGGGCGGCACGAGCAGCCCGGTGCGCCCGTGGGCCACGAGGTCCAGCGGTCCGCCCGCCGCGGGCGCGACGACGGGCACACCGCTCGCCATGGCCTCCTGCACGGTCTGGCAGAACGTCTCGAAGGGGCCGGTGTGCACGAAGACGTCCAGTGAGGCGAAGGCCCGGGCGAGTTCGTCACCGGTGCGGCGGCCGAGGAAGACGGCGCCCGGCAGCGCCCGCTCCAGACCGGGGCGGCTGGGTCCGTCGCCGACGACCACGACGCGCACGCCGTCCAGGGCGCAGGTGCCGGACAGCAGCTCGACCTGCTTCTCGGGGGCGAGGCGGCCGACGTAGCCGACGATCAGCTCGCCGTTGGGGGCGAGTGCGCGGCGCAGCGTCTCGTCCCGCCGGCCGGGCCGGAAGCGCACGGTGTCCACTCCGCGCGGCCACAGCCCGACCCGGGGCACACCGTGCGCCTCCAGGTCGCGCAGTGCCGCGCTGGACGGGGCGAGGGTGAGGTCGGCGGCCGCGTGCACGGAGCGGATGCGCCGCCAGGCGGCCGCCTCGCCCGCCCCCATGTACGTACGGGCGTAGCCGGCGAGGTCGGTCTGGTAGACGGCCACGGCGGGGACGCCGAGCCGGGCGGCGGCGGCCATGCCCCGGACGCCGAGGACGAAGGGTCCCGCCAGGTGGACGAGGTCGGCGCGGTGCTCGGCGATCGCGGCGGCGACGCGCCGGCTGGGCAGGGCGACGCGGACCTGTGGGTAGCCGGGGAGCGGGAGGGAGGGGGTCCGGACGACGCGGCACGGAGCGTACGCGTCCGCCTCGTCGGCGGCGGAAGCGGCCGGCGCGACGACGACGCAGTCGTGACCGCGGCCCACGAGGTGCCGGACGGTCTGGAGCGCGCAGTGGGCGACGCCGTTGACATCGGGGGGAAAGGATTCGGTCACGATGACGACACGCATACCGGTGTTGTCGCCGGACTGGACGTGCTCGCGTCAACGTCGATCTTTCCGGCCGAGGAACGTCCCGTGAGCGTTGCCCCCCGCGCGGCCGGGTGCCGGTGCGGCACACGGCCGCGCCGGCACCCCCTGGCGCTCACACGGCGGGCGCGTCCGGTCCGAAGCGGCTGCGTACCGCCGTCTGGACCTCGTCCTCCTCGGCCGGGTCGGCGGCGAGCCTGCGCAGCCGTTCGACGACACGGTTGTCGCCGGTCTCGGCATGGCGTGCGGCGAGTTCGCGGGTGGTCTCCTCGCAGTCCCACAGGCACTCGATGGCGAAGCCCGCCGCGAAGGACGGGTCGGTGCCGGCCAGCGCGCGGGCGGCCCGGCCACGCAGGTGGGAGGAGGCGGTTTCGCGGTAGATGTGGCGCAGTACGGGCGCGGCGCAGGTGATGCCGAGCCGTCCGGTGCCGTCGACGAGGGTCCACAGGGTCGGCGCGTCGGGGCCGTCGCCGCGTACCGCCTCCCGCAGCGCCGCGAGGACGAGATCGCGGTCCTGGGCGGCGCCCCGGCAGGCGAGCACCCGTCCGGCGGCGGCCCCCAGCGCGTCGGGCCGGTGCACCCAGCCGCGGGCCCGGTCGACGGCGGCGAGGCTGCGCATGCGCTCGTACGCGGCGACGGCGGCCTCCACGACCGGTGTCGAGCCGGTGGCCACGGCGCCCTCGACCAGGTCGAGGACGTCCGGATCATTGCTGTCGGCGAGATAGCGCAGGGCGGTGCAGCGGGCGCCCTCGGTGCCCGACCGCGCGGCCTCGACGATCTCGGGCCGGTCCTCGGGCCCGGCGACGGCCGTCAGGCAGCGCGCGGCCGGCGCGTGGAGCGGGGTGCCGCGCTCGACGCCCTGCTCGGCCCACTCGAACACGGCTCGCACGCTCCAGCCGGGACGCGGTCCGGTGGAGTTCATCTGGCGCTGCCAGCGGTCGAAGCAGCCCGCCTCCTGGGCGGCCCGCACGCGCGTGGCGATCGATTCGCGGGGGTCGTCGGCCCACAGGCGCCAGGGCCGGGGTTCGAAGGCGTCCCGCACCGCGGCGGCCAGCTCGGCCTCGCCCTCGGCGTCGCGCGGGAAGCGGGCCAGGATGGGTGCGGCGAGGGAGCGCAGCCCCGCGTCGTCGTCGCGCAGCGCCAGCTCGTCCAGGGCCCACGCCCAGTTGACGCCGTGCGCGGCGTACCGGCGCAGCAGCTGGAGCGCGTCCAGCCTGCCGTAGGAGGCGAGGTGGCCGAGGACCGCGAGGGCCAGCCCGGTGCGCGACTCGTCGGCGTCCAGGACGTCCTCGGGGTCGAAGAGGTGGGCCTCGATCGCGTCCAGCTCGCCGTTCAGGTCGAGGTAGAGGCGGGCGTAGTAGAGGGAGCGGTTCTCGACCTGCCAGTCGTGGCGGGGGTCGTGGAGCACACAGTGGTTCAGCGCCGCGAGCGCTTCGGCGCGCGGAGCGGTGAGCGCGTGCAGCGTGCCGTCGCCGCGACCCCGCTGAAGCAGGCCGAGCAGCGTACCGCTGGGCGCTATGACCGGATCGAACATGGGAAACAGCCTCACATCAAGCGTCGACGCAACCGGGGAGCACGCGTTACCTGGCCGTGCGCCAACACGTCGGAGCGCCCGCCGTCTCTTGCTTGCTGAAGACCATGTTCCTCTGCCTCTCGTCGGTGGCCCTTGCGAGCCGTGTCACGGCCCGCGCGGTGCGGCAACACCTGCCCAGCCATCACGTCCGTGAACCACGTCGTCATGATGGCCCGGCGGTCACAGCTGCCGCGACCGAAATTTCGGCGGCCCTGTACCGCCTCCCCCGTTTCCAGCGTTTTCCCTGGTCAGAAAAATGTGGAGAGGCCCGGACCGGACCCTCTCCGCCGTCCCGTCACCGGGCGCCGAACAGCTCCAGCAGGTCCGTCCGGGCGAACATCCGCGCCGTGTCGACGGCGGACGGAGTGCCCGCCGCCGGGTCCGCGCCGGCCTCGAGCAACGCCTTGGTCACTTCCGTCTCCCCCTTGAAGGCGGCTCCGGCGAGCGGCGTCTGCCCCCGGTCGTTGACGCGGTCGGCGTCGGCGCCACGGGCCAGCAGCGCACGCACCGCGTCGGCGTGCCCGTGGTAGGCGGCGAGCATGACGAGGGAGTCGCCGCGGTCGTTGGTGAGGTCGGCCGGTACACCGGCGTCCACGTACGCCACCAGCTCATCGGTCCGCCCCTGCCGGGCCAGATCGAAGATCTTGGTCGCCAGCTCCACGACCTCGGGGTCGGGGGCTTCACTCATCGGCCGGACCTGCCTCTCACTGCGAACATTCGGCAAATCGCCAGGGTACTGGCTCGCGGGGCACCCGAGCGGACCAAGGACCGCTCCGCCACCTGAGGTAATTCGGGCAAATTTCCCCCATTTGCACCTTTTATCGTATGGATACATGCTGTGAGCCTGGAAGTACTCATGGTGACTGTCCCCGTGAACCAGGAGAACTCACATGATCCTCTCGATCTCAGGCGTGGTCCTGCTCGGCATCGTCGTCTTCATCTTCTTCCGCAAGGACGGCCTCAAGGCCTCGCACGCGCTGGTCGCCGTCCTGTTCGGGTTCTATCTCGCGAGTACGGCCATCGCCCCGAGCATCAAGGCGGGCGGCGAGAGCCTGGCGGGCCTTCTCGGCGGCATCAAGTTCTGACGGCCCGCCCCCCCTCGTCCGACATCCGCACGAACGCACCTCCAGGAGGCAGCAGTGGCCCGGCGGCCCCTCCCCCGCATTCTGAGCAACGGCGGCGCACAGCTCGCCCGGAGCCGGGAGCTGGCCCGGACGGCGGCCGACAGCGCCACCGACGTCCTCCAGCCGCTGATCACGATCGGCCGCGGTCTGCGCCGACTGGCCGCGGCCGCGCGGCGCAGATGGACCGAGACCCCCAAGGACCGGCGCGGCGCGCTGCTGTTCCTGGTGGCCTCGGTGGTCCTGGTGGTGGCGCTCGTGCCGTACGGTCCGCTGCTCGCCGTCATCGCCCTGATGGCGGCGGCAGCCTGGCAGGGCAGGGAGCGCTCCCCGGCGGTGCCCGAGGGCCCCGACGACTCCCAGACCCGGCGCCTGCAGTCGCTCTACGAGGCACTGGTCCCGTACTTCTCCCTCCCGGAGGACCCCGACCCCCTGTACGCCCACGGCGGCGGCTGGGAGAAGGCGTTCCCGGCGTACGAGTTCGACGACGACGGCCGCGTCGCCCACCTGGTGATCCGCTACCCCGCCTACTTCACCGACGGGGAGGCCGAGTCCCGGGCCCGGATCGAGCACCTGCTCACCGCGAAGTCCGGCCGGGGCCGCGAGTACCACTTCACGTGGGACGAGGAGGCCAACCACCTCTGCGTCGACGTGCTCGCGGCGCTGCCCACCGACATCGCCGCCCAGCGCTTCGTGACGGCGCCCGGCGAGACCGTTCTCGGCTTCACCGACCCGACCCGGGTCCAGCGCACGCTCCCGCTCACCCACGGCGCGGAGCAGCGGGACGTACCGCCGGTCGTCTGGCGCACCGGCATCCGCTCGACCGAGCCCCACCTGCTGGTCCTCGGGCAGCCCGGCACCGGCACGTCCACCCTGCTGCGCTCGGTCGCCCTCCAGGCGCTGCACCAGGGCGACCTGCTGATCGTCGACGGCGGCGGCACCGGGGAGTACGCCTGCCTGGTCGGCCGGGACGGCGTCCTGGCCGTGGAGTGCGGCCTCACCGGCGCGCTGACCAGCCTGGAGTGGGCCGCCGCCGAGACGGAACGTCGGCTGATCTCCGTGAACCAGGCCCGTCAGCAGGGCCTGGCGGCGCCGGACGACACCCGGCGGCCCCTGTGGGTCTTCCTGGACCGTCCGACCGCGTTCACGCACCTCGCCACCACGGGCGGCCGCCGGGACCCGCAGACCCTGCTCCAGATCCCGCTGCGGCACGGCCGGGCCGCGAACGTGACCGTGGTCGTCGCCGACCAGCTGGACGCCCTGGACAGCCTCACCGACGCCGTACGGCAGCACACGCGCGCGCGTGTCGTGCTCGGTCCGGCCACCGCGGACGAGCTGGCGAAGGCGCTGGGCGCTCCCCCGCACACCACGCCCCTCGACCAGGTCCCGCCCGGACGCGGATACGCCCGCCTGGGCACCGGCCCGGTGCACCGCCTCCAGGTCCCGGCCACTCCCGACCCCTACGACGACGCGACGAGCGAGGCTCACCGGCAGGCGGTGCTCGACCTGCTCCCCCCGCGCACGACACCGGCGGACGGGGAGCAGGCGCCCCTTCCCCCGGAGGCCGAGGCCGAGGCGGAGGCGGAAGCGAAGGCGAAGGCCGTCTCCGTGGAGAAGGGCGCCTCCGTGGAGAAGGAGGACGCCCCGGACGGCGCGGCCGCGAGCGGGCCGGAGAAGACCGCGGCGGACGCGGAGCCGACCCCGGTGACGGTGGAGAAGGCGACGGCCGGGACGCCGACCGAGCCGGCTCCCGCTGAGCCGGTCCCCGCCGAGGCCGTCGCGGCGGAGACCTCCTGACGCCGTGGCCGGGGCGGCGCGACCACCGCCCCGGTCCGTCCCGCGTCCGCCGCCGGTCCGCGCCCGCTTCCACGGGCCCCGGCGACCGACCGCACCGGACTCGCCCACAGGCCCTCACAGGCGCGGTGGCTCCCCCGCGACCGGCACCGCCGGACCGGCCGGTCCTAGGCCACGAACGTCCGCGGCGCCTCGCCGCCGCCGACGCCGCCGTTCTCCACCAGCCGGGCCGCGGCGGCCAGGCGTGCCGCCGCCTCCTCGGCCACCGCTCCGCCGACCGTGAACGGCAGTCGGACGTACCCCTCGAAGGCACCGTCGACCCCGAAGCGCGGCCCGGACGGGACGCGGACGCCCACCCGCTCCCCCGCCTCGGCGAGCCGGGACCCCGACAGGCCCCCGGTCCGCACCCACAGGGTGAGCCCGCCCCGCGGCACCTCGAACTCCCAGTCCGGCAGCTCCCGCCGGACCGCCGCCACCAGCTCGTCCCGGTTCTGCCGGGCCTGTTCGCGGCGCACCGTCACGGCCTGCGCCCAGCCGCCGGTGCTGAACAGCCAGTTCACGGCGAGCTGCTCCAGCACCGGGGTGCCCAGGTCGGCGTACGCCCGCGCGGCGACCAGGCTGCGGATCACGTCGGGCGCGGCACGGACCCAGCCGATGCGCATCCCGGCCCAGAAGGCCTTGCTCGCCGAGCCGACGGTGATCACGGTGGACCCGGCCGGGTCGAACGCGCACACGGGACGCGGCATCTCGACGTCGTCGTCCAGCCACAGCTCGCTCATCGTCTCGTCGGCCACGAGCACCGTCCCCGCGGACCGGGCCGCGTCCACCAGCCGCCGGCGCTGGTCGTCGTCGGCGAGCGCGCCGGTGGGGTTGTGGAAGTCGGCGACGACGTAGGCGATGCGGGGCGCGGCGTCGCGCAGCACCTGGCGCCAGCGGTCCACGTCCCAGCCGGTGAGCCCCTCGGCCATCGCGACCGGCACCAGCCGGGCCCCGGCCTCGCGCATCAGCTGGAGGATGTTGGCGTAACTGGGCGACTCCACGGCGATGCGCTCGCCGCGGCCTCCGAAGAGATGGCAGATGGCGTCGATCGCGCCCATCGCCCCTGTGGTCACCATGATCTGCTCGGGCATGGTGGGGATGCCCCGCGCGGTGTACCGCTCGGCGATCATCGCGCGCAGCGCGGGCAGTCCGGCCGGATAGTCGCCGTGGGTGTGCGCGTACGGCGGCAGCTCATCGAGGGCGCCCTGCACCGCGCGGGTGAGCCAGGGCTCGGGTGCGGGCAGCGCCGCGCAGCCCAGGTCGATCACCGAGCCGAGGGCCTCCGGCGGCAGCGGTTCGAGCCCGCGAGCCGGCAGCGGGTTCCCGGCCGGCACCGCGGTCCAGCTGCCCGCACCGCGCCGGGACTCCAGGAAGCCCTCGGCACGCAGCGCCTCGTAGGCGGCGGCGACGGTGGTGCGGCTGACGGTCAGGGCGAGGGCCAGTTCCCGTTCGGCGGGCAGCCGGGCGGCGACCGGGACGCGGCCCTCCAGCACGAGCAGCCGGATGCCGTCGGCGAGCGCGCGGTAGGCCGGCGGGCGGCGCGTGCCGGGCCCGGCCGGGCGGTCCTGCTGGGAGCCGAGCAGCCGGGCGAGCTGCCCCGCCCCTACAGCCGAGGTCCACTGCGCCACGGAAATCAGTCCACCTTCCCCGAATTGGCCATGGTTGACTCTTCTTCTCAAGCCACAGGGTGTCATGTGGCAGGCCACTACCACCACCCAGGGGGGGACCTCTTGTCCAGGCAGTCCAGGCAGTCCAGGCGGCTCACGCGGCGGCTGACCCAGCTCTACGGCGGTCTGGCGCTCTATGGCGCGAGTTCGGCGCTGCTGGTCAGGTCCGGGCTCGGTCTCGAGCCGTGGAACGTGCTGCACCAGGGCCTCGCGGAGCACACCGGGCTGTCGATGGGCGTGGTGCTGACCATCCTGGGTGCGGCGGTCCTGCTGCTGTGGATCCCGCTGCGCCAGCGGCCGGGCCTCGGCACCGTCTCCAACGTGCTCGTGATCGGCGCGGCGATGGACGCCACGCTGGGAGTGGTGCCGGACGCCCACGGCTGGACGCTGCGGATCGCCGCGATGGTGGCGGGCATCGCCCTGAACGGCGCGGCGACCGGGCTGTACATCGCCGCGCGCTTCGGTCCGGGCCCGCGTGACGGGCTGATGACGGGGCTGAACCGCCGCACGGGGCTCTCGGTGCGCCTGGTGCGGACCGTCGTCGAGATCACCGTCGTGGTGACGGGCTTCGCCCTCGGCGGCACGGTGGGCCTCGGCACCCTGCTCTACGCCGCGTCGATCGGCCCGCTCGCCCAGGTGTTCCTGCGCGTGTTCGCCGTGCCGCCGTCACCGCGGGGCAGCACGGTGGTTGCCGCCGGTCGGCCACGGCGCGCGATACTGCGTCGGTGACCACGCCGATACGCCACCCGTACCTCGATCATCCCGGCCCGATCGCCTTCGCCCACCGGGGTGGGGCGGCGGACGGTCTGGAGAACACCCTGCGGCAGTTCCGCCGCGCGGTCGAGGCGGGCTACCGGTACATCGAGACCGATGTGCACGCCACGCGGGACGGGAAGCTCGTCGCCTTCCACGACGCGACCCTGGACCGGGTCACGGACGGGGCCGGGCGGATCGCCGACCTGCCGTGGCAGGACGTGCGCCACGCGCGCGTGGCGGGCGAGGAACCGGTGCCGCTCTTCGAGGAGCTCCTGGAGACCTTCCCCGAGGTGCGCTGGAACATCGACGTGAAGGCGGAGCCCGCGCTGCGGCCCCTCCTGGAGCTGATCGGGCGGACCGACGCCTGGGACCGGATCTGCGTCGGTTCGTTCTCCGAGGCACGCGTGGTCCGCGCCCAGCGACTGGCGGGCCCCCGCCTGGCCACCTCGTACGGCATCCGGGGCGTTCTCGGGCTGCGGCTGCGCTCCTGGGGCGTACCGGCCGCGCCGCGCCGCCCGGCGGTGGCCGCACAGGTGCCCGAGGCCCAGTCGGGCGTCCGGGTGGTGGACCACCGCTTCGTACGCGCCGCCCACGCGCGCGGGCTGCAGGTGCACGTCTGGACGGTGAACGATGCCGACCGTATGCACCGGCTCCTGGACCTGGGCGTGGATGGCATCATGACCGATCACATCGACACACTGCGCAAGGTCATGGAGGACCGCGGCGTCTGGGGCTGAGCCCCGGCCGCGCCCCGGGGACGGTGCGCGTTCACGGGGAAGGCGAGGGCACGGTGGGCACCGACACCCTGCGGACGGACGCGGCAGACGGGGCGGACCCAGCGGCCGAACGGCGGCGTGAGCAGCGCGGCTGGTACTTCTACGACTGGGCGTGCTCCGTCTACTCGACGAGCGTGCTCACCGTGTTCCTGGGGCCGTATCTCACCTCGGTCGCCGAGTCGGCGGCGGACGCGGACGGCTACGTCCACCCGCTGGGCATACCGGTGCGCGCCGGGTCGTTCTTCGCGTACTCGGTGTCGCTGTCGGTGATCGTGGCGGTGCTGGTGATGCCGCTGGTGGGCGCGGCGGCCGACCGCTCGGGCCGCAAGAAGCCGCTGCTGGCCGCCGCCGCGTACACCGGTGCCGCGGCCACGACCGGCATGTTCTTCCTGGACGGCGACCGCTATCTGCTGGGCGGCCTGCTCCTGGTCGTCGCCAACGCGGCGCAGTCGGTCGCGATGATGCTCTACAACTCCTACCTGCCCCAGATCGCCCCGCCCGAGGAGCGCGACGCGGTCTCCTCCCGGGGCTGGGCCTTCGGCTACGCGGCCGGCTCCCTGGTCCTGATCGTCAACCTGGTCCTCTACACCGGCCACGACTCCTTCGGGCTGAGCGAGAGCGCGGCGGTCCGCGTCTGCCTGGCGTCGGCGGGGCTGTGGTGGGGCGCCTTCGCGCTCATTCCGCTGCGGCGGCTGCGTGATCGGCGTGCGGTGGCCCGGGAGGCGGCGCTGCCCGGGTTCCGGCAGCTCGCGGCGACCGTCCGGGACATGCGGCGCCGCCCGCTGACCCTGGCCTTCCTGCTGGCCTACCTGGTCTACAACGACGGCATCCAGACGGTGATCTCCCAGGCCTCGGTCTACGGCTCCGAGGAGCTGGACCTCGGGCAGTCGACGCTGATCGTGGCGGTCCTGCTGGTCCAGGTGCTGGCGGTGGCGGGCGCGCTGGGCCTGGGCCGGCTGGCCCGCAGGTACGGGGCCAAGCGCACGATCCTCGGCTCGCTGGTCGCCTGGACGGTGACCCTCGCGGCCGGGTACTTCCTGCCGGCCGGGGCACCGGTGTGGTTCTTCGTGCTGGCCGCCGGGATCGGGCTCGTCCTGGGCGGCAGCCAGGCGCTCTCCCGCTCCCTGTTCTCCCACCTGGTCCCGCCGGGCAAGGAGGCGGAGTACTTCTCGGCGTACGAGCTGAGCGACCGCGGGATGAGCTGGCTGGGGCCCTTGCTCTTCGGGCTGACCTACCAGCTGACCGGGAGCTACCGGGACGCGATCATCTCGCTGGTGGCGTTCTTCGTCATCGGGTTCGTGCTGCTCGCGCGGGTCCCGGTGCGGCGGGCGATCGGCGACGCGGGCAATCCGGTACCCGAAAGGATTTAGCACTCAGCGCGAAAGCGCTGTAGTGTACGCGTTTGGCCTGCCAGGCGTACCGTTACTGCGCGTCAAAGGTGCCGAATCGCTATGTCACGTCTGTCAGCAGAGGTGACAAACCGGACGTCGGCGGGTACTGCACTGGTTGCAAGGCTGCGGCTGCGACGGCGACGCAGGGCCCGGATCGGGAGTCGGGACGGGAATCTTTACCGCCGCCCGGACGTTGACCGGATGACGACGACAGCGACACCTGTCCTGTGGGCGACAAGCCCGGGAGGCACGATTCATGAGTGAGCGAGCTCTTCGCGGCACGCGCCTCGTGGTGACCAGCTACGAGACGGACCGCGGCATCGACCTGGCCCCGCGCCAGGCCGTGGAGTACGCATGCGAGAAGGGGCATCGATTCGAGATGCCCTTCTCGGTCGAGGCGGAGATCCCGCCGGAGTGGGAGTGCAAGGTCTGCGGGGCCCAGGCACTCCTGGTTGACGGCGACGGCCCTGAGGAGAAGAAGGCCAAGCCCGCGCGTACGCACTGGGACATGCTGATGGAGCGACGCACCCGCGAGGAACTCGAAGAGGTCCTCGAGGAGCGGCTGGCCGTTCTGCGCTCCGGCGCGATGAACATCGCGGTCCATCCGCGAGACAGCCGCAAGAGTGCGTAGCGGGAAACCCTAGGCGATACAACCGAACAACCGCGGGTGCCGTACATGAGCTTCATGTACGGCACCCGCGGTTTTGTCGTGCTCAGCGCGTCAGCGGGGGGCGGGGGCCCTGCGGGGCGTCGTCCGGGTCGTCCCGTATGACCTCGCCCTGGACGACGTTGCCGTCGGGGCGGTGCATCCGGGCCTGGCGGAAGGCGTCGCCCAGGGTGCCGGGACCGGCGTCCCGGAGCTTGCGCTCGACCGTCCGCTGGGCGTACCGGCTGACGGCCTTCTGCACCGGGGGCAGCAGCATGAGCAGGCCGAGCGCGTCCGAGATCAGGCCGGGCAGGATCAGGAGCAGACCGCCCAGCATCATCAGGCCGTTGCCCTCGCTGTTCGGGCGGACGGCCTCGGGCGGTATGCCCGACCGCATGGCCGACTGCTGCTGGTTGAGCGTCTCCGTGAGGTTGCGGAAGGCGCGGCGGCCCGCCGCCTTGATGACCACGGAGCCGAGGACCACGCCGGCGACCAGCAGCAGGAAGACCGCGAAGCCGCTGGACGCCCCCGCGACCACGGTCAGCAGCCAGATCTCCAGCACCAGCCACGCGGCGAGGCCCAGCGGCAGGAACGTGCGCAGGCGGGAGCGCGGGGGCCGGGCGGGGGACCTGGGGGTCTGGGCGCCAGTCGTCATACTCCCAGTGTGCCTGGCCCCGGCTCAGTGCGGCATAAGAGGGCGGTCAGGCCTTGGTGTCGGACGCCTTCGCCGACGCGTCACCGGACCTCGCGGACGCGTCACCGGACCTCTCCGACCCGTCACCGGCCCGCGCGGACTCGCCGCTGGAAGCCGCCTGCGCGTCGGCCGCCGTGCCGGGCCGCCGGTCGCGGCCCAGGACCTTGCCGACCCTCTCCCCCACGCCCCACGTGGTGACCCGCCACAGGGCCTCCACCAGGATGTCGCGGCTCATCTTGGAGTCGCCGAGTTCGCGCTCGACGAACGTGATCGGCACCTCCACGACGTGGTAGCCGGCCTTGATCGCGCGGCGGGCGAGGTCGACCTGGAAGCAGTACCCCTGGGAGGCGACCTCTTCGAGGCCGAGCCCCTCCAGGGTCTCGCGGCGGAAGGCGCGGTAGCCGCCGGTGATGTCGCGCAGCGGCAGATCGAGCGCGATCCGCGAGTACATGCTGCCGCCGCGCGAGATGATCTCGCGGGACTTGGGCCAGTTCACCACCCGGCCGCCGGGCACCCAGCGGGAGCCGAGCACGAGGTCGGCGCCCTTGAGGGCGGTCAGCAGCCGGGGCAGTTCCTCGGGCTGGTGGGAGCCGTCGGCGTCCATCTCGATCAGCACGCCGTAGCCGTGCTCCAGGCCCCAGCGGAAGCCGGCGAGGTAGGCGGCACCCAGCCCTTCCTTGCCCTTGCGGTGCATGACCTGGACGTGGTCGTCCCCGGCCGCCAGTTCGTCGGCGATCCCGCCGGTGCCGTCGGGGCTGTTGTCGTCGGCCACGAGAACGTGCGCCTCGGGGACGGCCTCGCGCACGCGCGTGACGATCGCCTTGATGTTCTCCGCCTCGTTGTAGGTCGGGATGATCACCAGGGCCGTGCCCAGCGGGCCGAACCGCCTCTCCCGCCCCGCAGCCGCGGGCGTCCCGTCGCCGTCGTTCACCACTGCCCCTTCGTGTCCGTACACAAAGGACCACCATAATCGCCACGGCCTGCGCAGACGTGCCAGGACGGTCGTACGGTGGTGTCGTTTCCCCGAAACCGGGGTAGGGATGGCCGATTCGGGCCGTTTGTGCGACGGATGGGGGCCCGGCGCCCTTCGGGCCGGCCCGGGACCCGCCGGCTGCGGGTCGACCCAGGCCGTTGTCTACTGAGCGCCCGGGCCCCACCCGGGTCACACCTCCCGACCGGCCGGAACGTTCCCTCGTCGCGGTGCGGGCACTGAGCCTGGCTCCCAGTGGCGGTGCCCCGGTGCGGCACACCGTCCCTGACTCAGCGGCGCCGCGACGCGTGTGCGGAAGGTTCGCCGGTCGGGCGTCCGGTGGTGGACTCGGCCGAACCTACCGGCCCCCCGCCGTCGCCTGTCAACAGTCGTGCCACCTGCACCTTTGATGTCAACGCGCAGGTCAGCGCGGAGGAGGAGCAGGTCGCGGCCGCGCGAAGATCATCGCCCCGTCGGCGGTGGAGATCACTCGCCCGGCCGTACGAAGACGGTCCGGCCGCCCACCACGGTACGCAGGCAGACGGGCAGGTCCCGGCCGGGGGTGAGGTCGGGCAGCCCGGGGGTGCCGGAGCGCGGGTCGGTCGACCAGCGCGCCACCCGGTCGTCCGGGGTCTGGACCACCAGTTCGCCGGTGCGCCACACGGCGTAGTCCGCGGGCACGCCCGGCACCAGGACACCCGCGTCGTCGCGGCCGATCGCCCGCCAGCCGCCGCGCGTGTGCGCCGTGAACGCGGCGCGGACGGAGACCCGGTGCTCCGGAGTGCGGTGGAAGGCGGCGGCCCGGACGGTGCCCCACGGGTCGAGGGGTGTGACCGGACTGTCGGAGCCGAAGGCGAGCGGCACGCCGGCGCGCAGCAGGGCCGCGAAGGGGTTGAGCGTGCGGGCCCGCTCGGCGCCCAGCCGCCCCGCGTACATGCCGTCCCCGCCGCCCCAGAGCGCGTCGAAGGCGGGCTGTACGGAGGCGGTCAGACCCAGCTCGGCCAAGGCCGCGACCGTCTCGGGCGTGAGCATCTCGGCGTGCTCGATCCGGTGGCGGGCGGCGCGCACGCGGGCGAGGCCGGTCTTGTCGGCGGCGGCGCGCACCCCCTCCACCACGGCGCTCACGGCGGCGTCGCCGATGGCGTGGAAGCCCGCCTGGAGACCGGCCTCGGTGCAGGCGACCACGTGCGCGGCGATGGCGGCGGCGTCCAGGTGGGCGGTGCCGGTGTGCCCGGCGTCGGCGTAGGGCTGGTGCAGGCAGGCGGTGTGCGAGCCGAGGGAGCCGTCGACGAAGAGGTCACCGGCGGCCCCGACGGCGCCCAGCTCCCGCGCCTTGTCGACGTCCTGCTCGGCCCAGTAGCCGATCACCCGCGGTCCGGGCTCCGCGGCGGACAGGCGCAGCAGGCCGGTGAGGTCGTCCTCGGAGGAGATCTCCGGGCCTGCGCATTCGTGAACGGTTCCGATCCCGAGGGAGGCGGCGTGCGCGAGGGCGGCGCGCTGGGCCCCGGCGCGCTGGGCGGGGGTGACCGCCCCGAGCGCCGCGGCGCGCACGGCGTGGTGGGCGTCGCCGGTGAGCGGGCCGTCCCCGCGTGCGGGGCCACCGGGTGCCAGGTCGAGCAGGGCGGTGCTGACGACGGCCGAGTGGACGTCGATACGACTGAGATAGAGCGGACGACCGCCGGTCGCCGCGTCCAGTTCGGCGCGCGTCGGGGGCTGTCCGTCCGGCCAGCGGGCGGCGTCCCAGCCGTGCCCCAGGAGCACCCGGTCGTCCGGACGGGCGGCGGCGAAGTCCCGTACGAGGGCGAGGGCCGCCTCACGGCTCGGGGCGCCGGAGAGATCGAGTCCGGTGAGGGCGAGGCCCGTGGCGGTGGTGTGCACGTGTGCGTCGGTGAACGCCGGGGTGACGAGCGCGCCGTCGAGGTCGATCACCTCGTCGACCCCGTCCGCGAAGGCGTCCGCGGCGCCCTCCGAGCCGACCCAGGCGACTTGGCCGCGTTCGACGACCATGGCCGTCGCGAAGGGGTCGGCGGGACTGTGGACCTCGCCGCGGCGCAGCAGGACGGTCGAGGACGGGGTGGTGGACTCACTCATGGACACCAGTCTCGCCCCTCGCGGGCGCCGTCCGGCAGCCGGGGCGGCCCGGCAGCCGCCCGTGGCTCCCGCTCCCGCGCGGGCGCCGTCAGATCCGCGGCGGCCGGGACTCGTAGGGGGTCGAGAGGACGACGGTGGTACGGGTCGACACACCCGCCAGCGAGCGGACCCGCGCGAGCAGTTCCTCCAGCTCGTGCGGGGTGGCCACCCGGACCTTGAGGATGTAGTTCTCGTCGCCCGCGACGCTGTGGCAGGCCTCGATCTCGGGGACCCCGGCGAGGCGGTCCGCGATGTCGTCGGGGGCGCTGGGGTCGAACGGTTTCACCGAGATGAACGCGGTCATCGGCAGCCCGACGGCCTCCGGGTCGACGACCGCGGCGTAACCGCGGACGACGCCGCGCTGTTCCAGCCGCCGCACCCGCTGGTGCACGGCCGACGTGGACAGGCCCGTGGCCTTGCCCAGGTCGGTGTAGCTCATCCGCCCGTCCTTGACGAGCAGCTGCACGATCTGTCGGTCCAGCTCCTCCATGGCGCAAGAACCTACAGTGCGGTTGATCTCCTCGGATACCTGAGCAGTCCGGGTCATGCCCCGTTCGTGATGTGACGGGGTGTCGGACGACGACCGGGCGGGGACAAACGGGCCGCACGGGGCATCTGCGAGCGGCATGTGACGAACACCACACTGGTTGAACGTTCTCCGTGATGTTCCCGTGATTACCCCGGAGGGGGGACGGGAAGTGCTTGCTGTGGTCGAGGCCGCAGTGCCGTCACGACCCAGCCCGAGGGGGAGAATCCCATGCAGAGTCTTAAGCGCCCTGGTCGCACCGCGCCCAAGCGGCAGCAGCCGGTCGTCGAGCCCGTATCGGAGGGCGTCGAACCCGACGCCTTCGACGAAGAGGAACTCGACGCCTACGACACCTTCGAGATGTACCGGGTGTTCTGCCCGGACTGCGCGCAGCCCATCGCCCTGCTGGCGGACGAGGAGACGCTGCCGGAGCACGCGCTGTGCGCCTCGCCGTGGAACCCGTTCGGGCTCACGGTCTGCGCCGGCACCGGCCGCCGGGCCACCGAGGCCCGCCCCGCCGACGAGTCGTTCCAGCCCCACGAGCAGGACACCGCCCTGCTGTTGACGCTCCCCCGGGGCCTAGACTGGCGGACCCAGCCCTTCTCCCACGTCGGCGGCCCGGGCTCGCGCCCGATGCGGGTGCCGACGATGCGGCGCGAAGCGGCCTGAGGAGCGCGAGCGCCCGGCTCACGGGGCTCGCCCACTCGTCCCGTCACCCCGATCCGCGCCACGGCTCGCAGGACGCCGTGGCGCGGGTCGGTGGCGGACGCGCACGAACTCACTCTCGATTGCGTCCGCCGGTGACCTGTCCGCACGTCGTCGCGTTGCCCGGGTATGACCCCCACGTACTCGTCGACCGGGAGTCGGCGCCGCGTGTTCGTACCGGTGTCCGCGGGACCGGTTCCCCCGGCCCCGCAGATCCCCGACCCGCCGATCTACCGTGAGCTGATGCGGACCTGGGCCGACGGCGGCCGCACCCTGCCGGGGCGGCACGACCCGGAGTGGGTCCGGCTGGCGGAACCCCCGCGCGGGCTCGGCGACTTCTTCGCCACGGGTGACTTCTTCACCACCGGCGACTTCCGCGTCAGCGGCGACTTCACCGTCACCGCCGACTTCAGCGCTCCTCGGGACCCGCGAGGTGACGGGCGATGACCATCCGCTGGATCTGATTGGTGCCCTCGACGATCTGGAGCACCTTGGCCTCGCGCATGTACCGCTCGGCCGGGAAGTCGGCGGTGTAGCCGTACCCGCCGAGGATCTGCACGGCGTCGGTGGTGACCCGCATCGCCGTGTCGGTGCAGTGCAGCTTGGCCATGGCCGCCTGCTTGGCGAACGGCAGTCCGGCGTCGCGCAGCCGTGCCGCCGTCAGGTACAGGGCGCGGCCGGCCTCGATCTGCGTCGCCATGTCGGCGAGCATGAAGCGCAGCCCCTGGAAGTCGGCGATCGGCTTGCCGAACTGCCGCCGCTCGGTCGCGTAGGACACCGCCGCATCCAGTGCCGCCTGGGCCACGCCGATCGCGCAGGCGGCGATGCCGAGCCGGCCGGAGTCGAGCGCGGACAGGGCGATCGCGAAGCCCTGTCCCTCGTCGCCGAGGCGGCGGGTGTCGGGGACCCGTACGCCGTCGAGGTGGAGCTGCGCGGTGGGCGAGCCCTTGAGCCCCATCTTCTTCTCCGGCACCGCGGGGCTCAGCCCCTCGGCGTCGCCGGGCACCAGGAAGGCGGTGATGCCGCGCGGTCCGTCCTCTCCGGTACGGGCCATGACGGTGTAGAAGTCGGCGATGCCGCCGTGCGTGATCCACGCCTTGGTGCCGGTGATCACCCAGTCTCCGCCGTTCTCGCGCACGGCCTTGGTGCGCAGCGAGGCGGCGTCGGAGCCGGAGGTCGGTTCGGAGAGGCAGTAGGCGCCGAGCAGGCCGCCGCCGAGCATCGCGGGCAGGTGTTCGGCCTGCTGCTCCTTGGTGCCGTGCGCGGCCAGCGCGTAGGAGGCGAGCGTGTGCACGCTGACACCGAGGCCGACGGTGAGCCGGGCCGCGGCCAGTTCCTCGAGGACCTGGAGGTAGACCTCGTAGGGCTGCTCGCCGCCGCCGAACTCGGCGTCGTAGGGCAGTCCGAGCAGGCCGGAGTCGGACAGGAGGGTGAAGACCTCGCGCGGGAAGCGTCCGGCGTCCTCCTCCTCGGCCGCGCTCGGGGCGATCTCACGCTGCGCGATGTCGCGGACGAGCGAGATCAGGTCCCGTGCCTCGTCCGTGGGCAGTTGCCGGTCCACCGGCTGCGGGGCGCGGTCGGGCATGGCGACGCTCTCCTCCCTGTCGGGCACATCGGCGGACGTGCGCCTTGGGTGGAGGCGGCTCCGCCGGGGGTTCGGGCCTGGCCGATGCTCGCACTCCCGGGTCGCGGAAGCGGCTGACCAGCGGCTGTGCGCTGTGAGTATGCCCGATCGGACGCACGGAGTCACCAGTTAACGACCGCTTACTCAAAGAATTCCGGGAATGATCCCGGCCGGGCCGGCGGGGGACGGGATTCCGGCTGGATTCCGGCTTCGGAAATCAAGGATGGTCCGAACCATTGACCACACTGGTCTAGTCCTCCTACGGTGACGGACCGAGCGCATTTCCGCGTTCATGCCAATCGGCGCGCGTTTCCCTCATCCCCCCACGAGGAGACACCCGATGCACGTCCCGCACCTCCCCCGCGTCCGCCCCATCCGGACGCTGTTCTCCGCCCTGTGCACCGTCGCCCTCGGCGCCGGCCTGCTGGCCGGGGCCGGCCCCGCCACGGCCACCGCCGCGCAGGCCGAGGCACCCGCCACGCAGGCCGCGGCCGGATCCAAGGTCGTCGGCTACTTCACCGAATGGGGCGTCTACGACCGCAACTACCACGTCAAGAACATCGAGTCGTCGGGCTCCGCCGGCCAACTCACCCACATCAACTACTCGTTCGGCAACGTCACCGGCGGCAAGTGCGCCATGGGCGACGCCTACGCGGCGACCGACCGGGCCTACACCGCCGCCGACTCCGTGGACGGCGTCGCCGACACCTGGGACCAGCCGCTGCGCGGCAACTTCAACCAGCTGCTCAAGCTGAAGAAGAAGCACCCCGACCTGAAGATCCTCTGGTCGTTCGGCGGCTGGACCTGGTCCGGCGGCTTCGCGCAGGCCGCGCAGAACCCGGAGGCGTTCGCCCAGTCCTGCTACGACCTGGTCGAGAACTCCAAGTGGGCCGACGTCTTCGACGGCATCGACATCGACTGGGAGTACCCGAACGCCTGTGGCCTGAGCTGCGACACCAGCGGCCGTGAGGCCTTCCCGAAGCTGATGAGCGCCCTGCGCGCCAAGTTCGGCCAGGACTACCTGGTCACCGCGGCGATCACGGCCGACGCCACGGCCGGCGGCAAGATCGACGCGGCGGACTACGCGGGCGCCGCGCAGTACGTCGACTGGTACAACCCGATGACGTACGACTTCTTCGGCGCCTGGGACGCCACCGGGCCGACCGCTCCGCACTCGCCGCTGACCTCCTACCCGGGCATCCCGAAGGAGGACTTCCACACCTCGGCGACGATCGCGAAGCTCAAGGGGCTCGGCATTCCGTCCTCGAAGCTCCTGCTCGGGCTCGGCTTCTACGGCCGGGGCTGGACCGGTGTCACCCAGTCGGAACCGGGCGGCACCGCGACCGGCCCGGCGAAGGGCACGTACGAGAACGGCATCGAGGACTACAAGGTGCTGAAGACCAGTTGCCCGGCGACCGGCACCGTGGGCGGCACCGCGTACGCCAAGTGCGGCGACGACTGGTGGAGTTACGACACTCCGCAGACCATCGCCACCAAGATGTCGTACAAGAACGAGCAGGGTCTCGGCGGCACCTTCTTCTGGGAGCTGAGCGGCGACACCGCGAACGGTGAGCTGATCAAGGCGATCGACTGAACCACCCGGCGCCCACGGGGGCGGAGGGGCGGAGACCGGCTCGGGTCTCCGCCCCTTCGTCACGCTTCGCCGGGCGTCCTCAGGCGTTGTCCCGGCGGGCCGGGGCGGGGGCCGGGCAGGCGGGGTCCAGCTCCTCGATCGCGCGCAGTGTGCCGCCGAGCGACCTCACCAGCAGCTCGCGCATGCTCTCGCGGGGCAGTTCCGGGCGGCCGATCCAGTCCAGGGTGGCGCCCTCGACGCCGCACACCCAGGCGAGCAGGCCCATGCGGGCCAGCGGCCCGATGTCCGAGCGCCCGTACGCCCCTTCGGCGATGGTGACGACGATCGCCTCGCGCACCCCGTCCCGGATGGCGTGCACCTCGGCGTCGAAGCCGACTCCGCCGCTGACGATGGTGCGGTAGGCGGCCTGGTTGTGCTCGGCGTAGCGCAGGTAGCCGTCGATGGTGCGGTGGACGCGGTCCACCTGCGGCAGTTCGGTGCCGCGCGCCGCGGTGGTGACCAGGTCGGCGACGGAGTCCTGGATGATCGCCAGGTAGTAGCCCCGCTTGGACTGGAAGTAGTAGTAGATCAGCCCTTTGGCGACATGCGCCTGGCGGGCGATGTCGTCCATCGAGAGCGCGTCGTACGACGTGTCGGCGAACAACCTCCGCCCGATGGCGATGAGTTCGGCGCGGCGTGCCATCGAACGCTCGGTGCCGCGCGCCCGGGGACGGACGTCGGCACCTTGTTGACTGATATTCAATTTCGACCCTGGTCTCCTACGGGCGGCGGGACCTCCGCAGTATGGCAGGTCGGGTCGTGGGGCAGGTCACACCCGGGTCACGTCACAGAAGGCCCAGCTGAACCACGAGCATCGCGACCACCACGACGAGCGTCCAGCCCATGACGTGTTCCAGGGTCTTGGGGCCGTCGTCGTCCTTGGGGCCGCCGGTGCGGACACGGGTGGCGGCTGCGGTGTGTGCGGTCATGGCGTCTCGCTGATCTCGGGTGCGGCTTCGGCGGATTCCCCCCGCTCACGGTGTCCACCTTGCCACCGTGAGCGGCTTTTGCGGCCGAGAGCTTGGTCACAGCGGTGGGGGGGGCGTCCGCTCAGCGCACGCCCACCGCCGCGAGGGCCTTGCGCTGACGCGGGCTGGGGTGGGCCGGGAAGTACAGGTAGCAGACGCCGCCGGTGCCGGAGACGACCTTGCCACTGGCGTTGTACCGCTTCGTCCTGAGCCAGATGTTCTCCCACTCGCGCCGCCGGTAGACGCGGCGCACGGCGTCGTTGTCGTCCGAGGCCGGGTCGTTGGCGATCACGTCGCCGTCGGCGGTGAAGCCGATCACGGTCATCAGGTGACCCGAGGTGCCGTAGCCCGCCCCGGTCAGCTCCTCCGCCAGGAACGACTGGGACGTTATGGCCGGGATGCCGGCCGCGATCAGCGTCTCCAGGTCGGTGAGGGAGCCGAGGCGGGTGACCACGCCCTGGAGGCCCTCGAAGGTGGCGGCGTAGGCGGCGTTGAAGGGCCAGTTGCCGCAGCCGGCGTACTGGTGGTCGTACGTGTACCGGGCGGCGTGGCAGACCTGCGGGTCGGCGTAGGAGGGGTCGACCCAGGCGAGCTGCTCCTCGGTGAGGCGCCCGCCCCAGTACTCGACGATCATCTGCGAGGAGGTGGGGCTGCACCAGGCCTCGCCGCCGTTGTCGTACTCGGGGTACTGGCCCTTGTGGATCTCCTGCGAGTAGCGCGGGACGCGCAGTTCCCCGGCGTGGCCCGGGGCGGAGACCGGCACGGTGAAGCGGTCGGGGACGTCGGAGCCCATCGCGCCGAGCCGCCAGACGGTGGGCGTGGTGCGGGTGCCCGGGCGGCGGTGGAGGGTGAGCCTGAGCCGGTAGGAGACCAGGCGCAGGCCGGTGGAGGCGTCGTCGACGGAGAAGGTGTCGGTCCAGATGCTGCTCTTGCCGTCGCTCTGGTCGTCGACCGAGGTCCGCCGGATGTCGCGCTCGCCGTCGCCCGCCGCCCAGCGGCCCATCACGTACCAGGGCGTGTCCGTGCCGTCGGAGTAGGTGCCCTTCAGCTCGACCTGGATCCAGGTGCCGGCCGGCGTGTGCGCGTTCCAGGAGGCGATGACCTCCGTCGCGGGCATGGTGAGCCGGTGGACGGGGGAGGTCCAGGTCGCGTACTCCCAGGCGGCGGTGGTGCCGGTGTGCGGGTCGGTGTAGTCGGTGGTGCCGGCCGGGGCGCCGATCACCACGCCGGGGCGGGCGCCCGCGACGGGACGGGCCCCGCGCACGGTCCCGCGCCGCCAGTCGGCGTACGTGGTCCAGGCGTGGTACTCCACCGGCCGGGCACCGGCACGGTCGGGGTCCGCCCCGCCGCCGGCGCCGGTACCCGCGCCGGGCGCGGACTGGGCTGCGGCCGGGATCGCGCCGCCCGCCACGGCGGCCGCCGCGACGGCCGCGGCCAGGAGGGCTCTGCGGGACGGCTGTTCGACTCTGCTCATGGGCGGGAGACCCCCAGGTGTCCGGGTCGGGCGGGTCCGTCGTTGCACGGTCGTGCGCCAACTATGGCCGCAGCCGCCCGCTCCTGCCAGCACTTCCACGCACGCCACGCCACCAATATTGGTGTCGACCACTGGTTAGAGTGCGGGTGAACGCGTCCGCCCCTCCCGCCCACAGGATCCGCCATCCTCGACCTAGCAGCCCGGCTCCGCCGGCTTCCCCCCTCCTGCGGCCCCGTGCGTCTGATCGGTGTCGACGGGTACGCCGGGTCCGGGAAGTCCACGTTCGCCGGACACCTGGCGGCCGAGCTGGGCGGTGCGCCGGTGCTGCACCTCGACGACATCGCCAGTCACGAGGAGCTGTTCGACTGGACCGCACGACTGCTCGACCAGGTGATCGAGCCCCTGCGGCGCGGTGACACGGCCCACTACGCCCCCTACGACTGGCGGGCCCGGCGTTTCGGCGCACCGCGTCCACTGCCGCCCGCTCCCGTGATCCTGGTCGAGGGCGTCGGCGCCGGCCGCGAGGCGCTGCGGCCCCACCTGGCCGGGCTGCTCTGGATGGACCTGCCCCGGGAGCGGGCGTGGGCCCGCGGACGGGCGCGCGACGGAGCGGAGCAGCGGACGTTCTGGGACGGGTGGATCCCGGCCGAGCGCCGGCACTTCGCCGATGATCCCTCGCGCCCCTTCGCGCACCTTCTGGTGCGGCAGTGCGAACAGGGGTACGAGGTGCTGCCGGGGCCCGCGGGAACCGACTCCGGAGCCCACTTCCTCACACAGGGTGACGGGCCTTCCGCAATATGTTGAACTCGTGAAGATCGCGCACCGACGACCCGCCGAGGTGCCCCAACTTCGCTTGACCCGGGGGCCGTACAGGTCTTACGTTCTGAATGTGCGGCAGTTCGAAGCCGCCGACAGACGCGAAGCCCCCGGTTGTTCCCCCGTGATCGGGGGCTTCGTTCTGCCCTGAGCCCGTTTTCCGGCTGCTCCGCGACGCCGCACGCTCACCCTCAGTCACCTTCGCGGCCGCGCGCCCCACCCGCTCCCACCTCGTGGAACAACCCCTACCGCACCCTTCGGAGGAAAGACCGCCGCGGGTACGATGCCCTCGGTGCGACCTACGGGAGATTGCCGCACGCACCTGCAACTCCGGCCCGCGGTACAGCCGTTGGCCGAGGCGGCCGACGAGCGACGGCTCGGCGGCATACCGACGGGGGCACGTAGGTGGGGGACGTGATGGACTTCGGCACGCAGGGCCCACAGGCCCCGGCCGAACTCGCCTGGCTGCGCGGCGTGGACGCCTACACCATGGGTGCCTACCCGCAGGCGGAGGAGGAGTTCCGGGCGGCGGTGCGCATCGATCCCACGATGGCCGACGGCTGGCTGGGACTGCACGCGTTGCGCGTCGACACCACGAACGCGCTCCTGCGAATGTTCCGCAACCGCGACCGCTTCGGCGAGCAGCGGGCCCGCCATCGCCGGACGCTCAACTCCTGGTACTGGCTCGGCTGGTGGGTGCAGCCGGTGCTGGAGAACCCGCGTGATCTGCTGCTGGCGCACGCCTCGCACTGGCTGGACGGCCGGCACGTCCCGGAGCTGGACCGGGCCCTGGCCGGGCTGCCTCCGGTGGACTCCGACCCGCAGGTCCGTTTCCTGCACGCGTGCCGCGCCTACCTCGTCAAGGACTGGGAGCAACTGGTCCGGCACACCGACCCCCTGCTCGGCGACCCCTTACTGGGCATCGAGGCCGGCCTGTTCAGCGGCATGGCCCGGGTCCGCCTGGAGATGTACGGGCAGGCCGAGCCGCTCCTGTCGGCGGCCCTGATGCGGTGCCGCAGCGAGCAGCCGCAGCGCAAGGAACTGCGCTACTGGCTGGCGCGGGCCCACGAGGGCACCGGGCGCAGCGCCGCCGCGCTCCCGCTGTACCGGGCGGTGCACCGCGTCGATCCCGCGTTCATGGACACCTCGGCCCGGCTGGCCGCGATCGCCGAGGGCGACGGTTACGACGACGCGACCGACTTCGCGGGACTCGCGCAGGCGGGAGCGGGGACGGAGGGCCTGGACGGGCTCGGCCCCCTCTTCGGCACCGAGGAGCGCGACGTCAAGCTCTCCGTGCCCGAGCCCCCGCTGTCCGCCCCGCTGCCCCCGCTCGGTGGACCGTCGGTGCGCGAGAAGGCGGGCGGGCCCGACCCCTCCCTGCCCAGTGGGCCCACCGATCCCGCCCTGCTGGAGGAGGCGCTCGCCGAGCTGGAGCGGATGGTGGGCCTCGAACCGGTGAAGCGGCAGGTCAAGGCGCTGTCCGCGCAGCTGAACATGGCGCGGCTGCGGGCCGGGCAGGGGCTGCCCGTGCAGCCGCCCAAACGTCACTTCGTCTTCTCCGGCCCCTCCGGCACCGGCAAGACCACCGTGGCCCGCATCCTGGGCCGGGTCTTCTACGCCCTCGGACTGCTCGGCGGCGACCACCTGGTGGAGGCGCAGCGGGCCGATCTGGTCGGCGAGTACCTGGGCCAGACCGCCGTGAAGGCGAACGAGCTGATCGACTCCGCGCTCGGCGGTGTCCTCTTCGTCGACGAGGCGTACTCCCTGTCCAACTCCGGGTACGGCAAGGGCGACGCGTACGGCGACGAGGCGCTCCAGGTGCTGCTGAAGCGGGCCGAGGACAACCGGGACCACCTGGTGGTGATCCTGGCCGGCTATCCGGAGGGCATGGACCGGCTGCTGAGCGCCAACCCGGGGCTGTCCTCCCGCTTCACCACCCGGGTCGACTTCCCGTCGTACCGGCCGCTGGAGCTGACCTCGATCGGTGAGGTGCTCGCGGCGGAGAACGGGGACGGGTGGGACGAGGAGGCGCTGGACGAGCTGCGGTCGATCGCCGGGCACGTGGTGGACCAGGGATGGATCGACGAGCTGGGGAACGGGCGGTTCCTTCGGACGCTGTACGAGAAGAGCTGTGCGTACCGGGATCTGCGGCTGTCCGGGTATCCCGGGGCGCTGACCCGGGACGACCTGGCGACGTTGCGGCTGCCGGATCTGATGCAGGCGTACGGGGAAGTCCTGTCGGGGCGGGGGCCGGGGGAACCGTCCGCCATGTAGTCCCCCGGCCGCACGACTGCCCGCAGCCATGGCTAGGTCGCCAGCGTCACCTCTCGGTGGGCCGGGTCCCTGACCTCGCCGACCAGGAGTTCCAGGACGTCCTCCAGCGCGACCAGGCCGAGCACCTTCCCGGACGCGTCCGTCACCTGGGCCAGGTGGGTCGCCGCGCGGCGCATCACCGTGAGGGCGTCGTCCAGGGGGAGTTCGGGGCGCAGCGTGGTCATCGGGCGCCACAGGTGCTGGGGGACGGCGCGGTCGGACTCCTCCAGGTCGAGGACGTCCTTGACGTGCAGGTAGCCCATGAAGGCGCCCTGGTCCGCCGCTATCGGGAAGCGCGAGTACCCGGTGCGGGCGGTGAGCGCGACGATCTCCCCGGGCGTGACCGACGGGCTGACCGTCACCAGGGACTCGCGTGGGAGGAGGACGTCGGTGACCGGGCGGGAGCCCAGTTCCAGGGCGTCCTCCAGGCGTTCCTGTTCCTCCGGGTCGAGGAGTCCCGCCTGGCCGGCGTCCTCCACCAGGCGGTTGAGCTGCTCGCTGGTGAAGACGGCCTCGACCTCGTCCTTGGGCTCGACGTGGAAGAGCCGCAGGATGCCCTGGGCGCAGGCGCCGAGCGCCACGGTGAGGGGCCTGCACACGCGGGCGAAGGCGACGAGGCCGGGGCTGAGCCACAGCGCGGCCTTCTCGGGGGCGGCCATCGCGAGGTTCTTCGGGACCATCTCGCCGATGACGAGGTGGCAGAAGACCACGACGGCCAGCGCGATGACGTAGCCGAGCGGGTGGATCATGCCGTGCGGCAGGTGGATCCACTCGAAGACCGGCTCCAGCAGGTGGGCGACGGTCGGTTCGGCGACGGCGCCGAGGGTCAGCGAGCAGACGGTGATGCCGAACTGGGCGGCGGCCATCATCTGCGGCAGCCGTTCCAGGCCGTACAGCACTTGTCGGGCGCGGGTGGTGCCGAGGGGTTCGATCTGGCTGCGGCGCACGGAGACGAGGGCGAACTCGGCGCCGACGAAGAAGCCGTTGGCGAGCACGAGCAGCGCGGCGAAGAGGAGTTGCAGGACGCTCATCGGACGGCCTCCAGGGCGGAGACCGCGGCGGTGCGCACCAGTCGTATCCGCTCGGCGCGGTAGTGGCCGACCTGGCGGACGGAGAGCCGCCAGCCGGGCAGCTCCGCGCGGTCCCCGACGGCCGGGATGCGGCCGAGCAGGTCGGCGACGAGCCCGGCCACCGTCTCGTACGGGCCCTCGGGCGCCTCCAGGCCGACGCGGCGCAGGGCGTCCACCCGGCAGCTGCCGTCGACGTCCCAGGCGGGGCGTCCCTCCTCGGGCGGAGCGGGGGCGAGTTCGGGCACGTCGAGGCCGTCGTGCTCGTCGCGGACCTCGCCGACGATCTCCTCGACGATGTCCTCCAGGGTGACGACGCCGGCCGTGCCGCCGTACTCGTCGACCACGACCGCGATGGGCTGCTCGCTGCGCAGGCGGGTGAGCAGTGGCCGTACGGGCAGGGACTCGGGGACGAGCAGAGCGGGGCGGGCGATCCGGCCGGCCGGGGTGCGCAGCCGGTCGTGCACGGGAACCGCGAGGGCGTCCTTGAGGTGCACCATGCCGACGATCTCGTCGATCTTCTCCCGGTAGACGGGGAAGCGGGACAGACCGGTGGCGCGGGTCAGGTTGACGACGTCCTCGGCGGTGGCGGAGGAGTGCAGGGCGCTGACCTTCACCCGGGGGGTCATGACGTGCTGGGCGGTCAGTTCGCCGAGGGAGAGGGTCCGTACGAAGAGGTCGGCGGTGTCCTGTTCCAGGGCGCCGGCCCGGGCAGAGTGCCGGGCCAGGGAGACCAGTTCGCCGGGGGTGCGGGCGGAGGCCAGTTCCTCGGCGGGTTCGACGCCCAGGGCGCGGACCAGGCGGTTGGCCACGGTGTTGAGCGCGGCGATCACCGGGTGGAAGAGCCGGGCGAAGGCGTGCTGGGGGCCGGCGACGAAGCGCGCGACCTGGAGCGGCTTGGACACCGCCCAGTTCTTGGGCACCAGCTCGCCGATGACCATCTGGACCGCGGAGGCCAGCAGCATGCCGACGACGACCGACACACCGGACACGGCCCCGTCGGGGACGCCGATCGCCGTGAACGGGCCGTCGAGCAGCCGGGCGAGCGCCGGTTCGGCGAGCATGCCGACGACGAGGGAGGTGATGGTGATCCCGAGCTGGGTGCCGGAGAGCTGGAAGGACAGCTCCTTGAGGGACTCGACGACCCGGTGGGCGCGCCGGTCGCCGGCCGCGGCGGCCTGCTCGGCGTCGGGCCGTTCGACGGTCACCAGGCCGAACTCGGCCGCGACGAAGAAGCCGTTGGCGAGGATCAGCAGGAACGCGGCTGCCAGGAGCAGCAGGGGGGTGGTCATGATGCCGCCGCCTGTGGGGTGTCACAGCAGGGGGCGGCGCAAGTACTGCAGGACGATCCGTCCATCGCCGGAGGGAGTCACTCCTCGGGTAGCAGGAACCCCGCGCACCGGGCGGAGCTACGGGGGCGGGGACGCGACGGCCGCGTCCGCGTTCCCAGATTAATCACGAAAAGGGTGCCCGCGGCAGGGTCGGCGGCGCCGCGTCAGTCACGTGGAGCCTCGGGGAGGGCGACGGAACGGGCCTCCACGAGGTCGCGCAGGGCGCGTGCGTCGGCGAGGGCGCGCTGCCTGGCGATACCCGGCTGGATGCCGAGCGCGGGCAGGCTGGTGCCGTCGCTGAGGTCGAGGAAGACCCAGGGGTCGCCCTGGCGGAGGTTGACCCGGAGGATCTCGGGCCAGGCGAGGTGACGCCTGGCGGTCAGGTTGACCACGGTCACGCCCGTCTCGTCGGCGACGACCCGGGGCCGGGCCAGCAGGAGCAGCACGGCGGCCAGGACGAGGGCGGTGAACACGAAGCTGAGGCGCTCGCCGGGGCCGAGGCCGTCCAGCACCATCCCGACCGCCGTGATGGTCGCGAAGGCGAGGACCGCGAGGACGATCAGGACGGCACGGGTGCGGCCCGGACGGAAGGTGACGGGCAGGGCCGGCAGGTCGTCCGGCGTGGTGTCGGGCATGGTGTGGCTCCGGGTCGTGCTCCGGGGGGCGAGGGGGTCAGAGCCGGCAGGCGTGGATGGCCGTGGTCAGGATGGCCCGGGCGCCGATCTCGTACAGGTCGTCCATGATCCGCTGGGCCTCCTTGGCCGGGACCATCGCGCGGACGGCGACCCAGCCCTCGTTGTGCAGCGGGGACACGGTCGGCGACTCCAGGCCGGGGGTGAGGGCGACGGCCTTCTCCAGCTGCTCCACCCGGCAGTCGTAGTCCATCATCACGTACGTCCGGGCCACCAGGACGCCCTGGAGTCGGCGCAGGAACTGCTGGACCTTGGGCTCGGTGGTGTCGTCGGGCTCCGCGTTCGAGCGGCGGATGACGATGGCCTCGGACTTCATGATGGGCTCGCCGAAGACCTCCAGGCCCGCGTTGCGCAGGGAGGTGCCAGTCTCGACGACGTCCGCGATGACCTCGGCGACGCCGAGTTCGATGGCGGTCTCGACGGCGCCGTCCAGGTGGACGACGGAGGCGTCGACGCCCTGCTCGGCGAGGTGGGCGGCGACGATGCCCTCGTAGGAGGTGGCGACGGTGCGGCCCTTGAGGTCCGTGACGCCGTTGGCGGTGCCCGGCTTGCCGGCGAAGCGGAAGGTGGAGCGGGCGAAGCCGAGCGGGAGGATCTCCTCGGCGTCGGCGCCGGAGTCGATCAGCAGGTCGCGGCCGGTGATGCCGATGTCGAGCTTGCCGGAGGAGACGTAGATCGCGATGTCGCGGGGGCGGAGGTAGAAGAACTCGACCTCGTTGGTCGGGTCGACGATCCGCAGTTCCTTGGCCTCGCGGCGCTGCTGGTAGCCGGCCTCATGCAGCATCTCCCCCGCGGGGCCTGACAGGGAACCCTTGTTGGGGACGGCGATGCGCAGCATGAGGTCGGCTTCCTTTGCGTGAAGGGGTGGGGAAAGGGGGTGCGGTGGCTTACAGGTGGGCGTAGACGTCGTCCAGGGAGATGCCGCGGGCGACCATCATCACCTGGACGTGGTACAGCAGCTGGGAGATCTCCTCCGCGGCGGCGTCCTTGCCCTCGTACTCGGCGGCCATCCAGACCTCGGCGGCCTCCTCGACGACCTTCTTGCCGATGGCATGGACCCCCTTGTCCACCAGTTCGGCGGTGCGGGAGGTGGCGGGGTCGCCGTTGGCGGCCTTGTGCTGGAGCTCGGTGAAGAGCTCCTCGAAAGTCTTCTTGGACATGGTGGCGCCCACTTTACGCGTAGTGCCGACCGGCCTAACGCCACGGTTCGGATACCGAGCGGAGCGTGGCCGCCGTGGCGACGGCCGCGGTCACCGCCTCGTGTCCCTTGTCCTCGCTGGAGCCCTCGATGCCGGCCCGGTCCAGGGCCTGCTCCTCGGTGTCGCAGGTGAGGACGCCGAAGCCGACGGGGACTCCGGTCTCGACGGACACCTGGACCAGGCCCTGGGTGACGCCCTGGCACACGTAGTCGAAGTGCGGAGTGCCGCCGCGGATGACGACGCCGAGGGCGACGATCGCGTCGTAGCCGCGGCCCGCGAGGACCTTGGCGACCACCGGCAGCTCGAAGCTGCCGGGGACCCTGAGCAGGGTCGGCTCGTCGATCCCCAGCTCGTGCAGGGCGCGCAGGGCGCCGTCCACCAGTCCGTCCATCACCTTGTCGTGCCACTGCGACGCGATCACGGCGACCCTGAGGTCCCCGACGTTGCGTACGGACAGTTCCGGTGCACCCTTGCCGCTCACGTGTCTCCTCGTCGTGCTTGCTTACTGGTTGCCGCAGGTGGACACGGGGGTCGTGTCCAGCCAGGGCAGGTCGTGTCCCATCCGGTCCCGCTTGGTGCGCAGGTAGCGGAGGTTGTGCTCGCCGGCCTGGACGGGCATGGGTTCGCGGCCGCTGACCGTGACGCCGTGCCGTTCCAGGGCCTCGCTCTTGTCCGGGTTGTTGGTCATCAGGCGGACGGCGCGTACCCCGAGGTCCCGGAGGATCTGGGCGCCGGCGCCGTAGTCGCGGGCGTCGGCGGGCAGGCCGAGTTCCAGGTTGGCGTCGAGGGTGTCCCGGCCGCGTTCCTGGAGTTCGTAGGCGCGCAGCTTGGACATCAGGCCGATGCCGCGTCCCTCGTGGCCGCGCAGATAGACGACCACGCCCCGGCCCTCGGCCTGGATGCGGTCCAGGGAGGCGTCGAGCTGGGGTCCGCAGTCGCAGCGCTGGGAGCCGAAGACGTCTCCGGTGAGGCACTCGGAGTGGACGCGGACCAGGACGTCCTCGCCGTCGCCGAGGTCGCCGTGCACCAGGGCGATGTGCTCGACGCCGTCGACCGTGGAGCGGTAGCCGTACGCCGTGAACTCGCCGTGCCGGGTGGGCAGTCGGACCTCGGCCTCGCGGCGGACGGTGGGCTCCTCGCTGCGCCGGTAGGCGACGAGGTCCTCGATGGAGATGATCGTCAGGCCGTGCTTGCGGGCGAACGGGATCAGCTCGGGCAGCCGCAGCATGCGCCCGTCCTCGCCGGCGATCTCCACGATGGCGCCGGCCGGGCGCAGTCCGGCGAGGCGGGCGAGGTCGACGGCGGCCTCGGTGTGGCCGCCTCGGACGAGCACGCCGCCGGGGCGGGCGCGCAGCGGGAAGATGTGCCCGGGGCGGACCAGGTCGGCGGGTTCGGCGGTGCCGCTCGCCAGGAGTTGGAGGGTGGTGGCGCGGTCCGAGGCGGAGATGCCGGTGCTGACGCCGTGGGCGGCGGTGGCGTCCACGGAGACGGTGAAGGCGGTCTTCATCGACTCGGTGTTGTCGTCGACCATCTGCGGGAGGCGGAGCCGGTCCAGTTCCCCGCCCTCCATGGGCGCGCAGATCAGGCCGCGGCACTCGGTCATCATGAAGGCGACGATCTCCTCGGTCGCCTTCTCGGCGGCGATGACGAGGTCGCCCTCGTTCTCGCGGTTCTCGTCGTCGACGACCACGACGGGGCGGCCCGCGGCGATGTCCGCGACGGCCCGCTCGACCGGGTCGAGGGAGAGGTCGTCGATGTCGTCGGGGCTGTAGAGGATGGGTGCCGAAGTCATGCGGGCGCTCCTTCGGGAAGGGGGCGGGCCGCGTTGCGCGAGCGCAGCCACCAGTCGCGCAGGCCCCACAGGACGAGCGCGCCGTAGAGGACGTAGACGAAGCCGGAGAAGGCGAAGCCGTTGGCGAAGTTCAGCGGGACGCCGACGAGGTCGACCAGCAACCAGGCGAACCAGAACTCGACCATGCCGCGGGCCTGGGCGTACATGGCGACGACGGTGCCCACGAAGATGTACGCGTCCGGCCAGGGGTCCCACGACAGGGTGGGGTAGGCGGTGAACAGGGCGCCCACCGCGACGGTGCCGACGGCGGCCGCGGCGACCAGTGCGCCGCGCTCGCGCCAGGTGGCGAACCGTACGGCGACGGAGCCGTCCTGGGTCTGTTGCCGGCCGCGGTTCCACTGCCAGAAGCCCCAGGCGGCGACGACCATGACGACGATCTGCTTGCCCGCACTGCCCGAGAGGTGGGCGGTGGCGAAGGCCGCGAAGAGGACGAGCCCGGAGACGAACTGCACGGGCCAGGTCCAGATGGAGCACCGCCAGCCGAGGGCGAGGCCGAGCAGACCGATCACGTTGCCGATCATGTCGGACCACTTGATGTGCTGGTCGAAGAGCGTGAACGCCTCGGAGTTGAGCCAGTTCACCGGGCGTCTCCCCGTTCGACGTGCCCGCCGAGCAGCCGCTCGACGTACTTCGCGATGACGTCGACCTCGAGGTTGACCGGGTCGCCGGGCTGCTTGATGCCCAGCGTGGTCAGGGCGAGGGTGGTGGGGATGAGGCTGACGGTGAAGAAGTCGGGTCCCGCGTCGACGACGGTGAGGCTGATGCCGTCGACGGTGATGGAGCCCTTCTCCACGACGTAGCGGGCGAGATCGGCGGGCAGCGAGATCTTGACGATCTCCCAGTGCTCGGAGGGCTTGCGCTCCAGGATCTCGCCGGTGCCGTCGACGTGGCCCTGCACGATGTGGCCGCCGAGCCGGGCGCCGACGGCGGTGGGGCGCTCCAGGTTGACCCGGGAGCCGACGGCGAGGGCGCCGAGGCTGGAGCGGTTCAGGGTCTCGGCCATCACGTCGGCGGTGAACTCGTCGCCCTCGTGGTCGACGACCGTGAGGCAGACGCCGTTGACGGCGATGGAGTCGCCGTGCCGGGCCCCTTCGGTGACCGCGGGGCCGCGCAGGCGGAAGCGACAGGCGTCGTCGAGGGTCTCGACGGCGGTGATCTCGCCCAGCTCTTCGACGATTCCGGTGAACACTTCCCGGGTCCTCCTGCCTCTTCGGGCACGGACTCCGGGGCTGTCGGAACGACAGAGTCACGAACGAGGACACCGGGAGCGACGCCGGACCGGACGCACCCCTGACGGGTACGCCCAGAAATCGGCGGCGCGCACGTATGCTCGCCCGCCGCGCACTGCCTCCCATCCGGACTTTAACCGTCGGTCCAGGAATTTCACCTGGTCAACCGGTCGCTGGAGGCGACCGGGTCGCGGACTGTAACCGCCGGTTCGGACTTTCACCGACCCCGGAGTGCGCTGCTTCTGGTACACGGCCAGTGTGCCACGACTGATCCCCGTCCATGCGGACGGAGTGTGTGGAGTGGCTCACAGAACGCTCCGTCCGGACCGGGACCCCCGCCCAGGACCGCCCCAACTGGGCCGCCATCCCCCCGCATTGAGATTGGTCCATACCTATCGACTCACTGGTCTAGTCCTCTCTAGGGTCTGCGCAACTTCCGTGGAGAGGAACCGACTGTGCCTTCCCCGTCACGCTCCAGATCCCGCCACAGAGCGGGGCCGGCCCTGTTCGCCGCCGTCGCCGCCGTCGCCGGCCTGCTGCTCGCCGGCCTCCCGGCGACCGCCTCGCAGGCCGCCGACCAGGAGTCCTGCCGCCCCGACGGTCTCTACCAGACTCCCGGTGCCGACGTCCCCTACTGCTCGGTCTACGACTCCGCGGGCCGGGAGAGGATGGGCGCCGACCACCCGCGCCGGGTGATCGGGTACTTCACCGGCTGGCGCACGGGCAAGGACGGCAAGCCGGCGTACCTCGCCTCGGACATCCCGTGGGACAAGATCACCCACATCAACTACGCCTTCGCGCACGTCGACGGCGGCAACAGGCTCTCCGTCGGCCCGGACGGCGAGAAGAACGCGGCGACCGGCATGACCTGGCCCGGGGTCGCGGGCGCCGAGATGGACCCGGGCCTCCCCTACAAGGGCCACTTCAACCTGCTCAACAAGTTCAAGAAGCAGCACCCGGACGTCAAGACGATGATCTCGGTGGGCGGCTGGGCCGAGACGGGCGGCTACTTCGCGGACGACGGCTCGCGCGTGGACTCGGGCGGCTTCTACTCGATGGCCACCAAGGCGGACGGCTCCGTCAACCAGGCCGGCATCGACACCTTCGCGGACTCGGCGGTCGACTTCGTCAGGAAGTACGGCTTCAACGGCGTCGACATCGACTACGAGTACCCGACGACGATGAAGGACGCGGGCAACCCGCTCGACTGGTCCTTCGCGAACGGCCGCCGGGCCGGTCTGGTCAAGGGCTACGCGGCGCTGATGAAGACGCTGCGCGAGAAGCTCGACCGCGCGGGCGCCGCGGACGGCAGGCACTACCTCCTCTCCGTCGCCGCGCCGTCCTCCGGGTACCTGCTGCGCGGCATGGAGACCTTCCAGGTCCAGAAGTACCTGGACTACGTCAACATCATGTCGTACGACCTGCACGGCGCCTGGAACGAGTACGTCGGCCCGAACGCCTCGCTCTTCGACGACGGCAGGGACGCCGAGCTGGCCGCCGCGGGCGTCTACGGCAGCGCCCAGTACGGCGGCGTCGGCTACCTCAACACCGACTGGGCCTACCACTACTTCCGCGGCTCCCTGCCGGCCGGCCGCATCAACATCGGCCTGCCGTACTACACCCGCG
Organism: Streptomyces sp. MH60; assembly: GCF_002939385.1. Lineage (GTDB taxonomy): Bacteria > Actinomycetota > Actinomycetes > Streptomycetales > Streptomycetaceae > Streptomyces. The sequence continues at coordinate 44,910 of NZ_MULI01000036.1, forward strand.
GCCACAAGAACGTCCAGGGCGGGACCGACGGCCTGTGGGGCAGGGCGTCCGCCTCCTCCTGTCCGGCGGGCTCCGGCCTGGCCAAGTGCGGGGACGGCGCCGTCGGCATCGACAACCTCTGGCACGACCTCGACACCAACGGCAAGGAGTCCCCGGCGGGCTCCAACCCGATGTGGCACGCCAAGAACCTGGAGAAGGGCATCGTCGGCGACTACGTCACCGACTACGGCTTCCCGGCGGACACGAAGCTGACGGGCACCTACGCCCGCAAGTACGACGCGACGCTGGTCGCCCCCTGGCTGTGGAACGCCGAGAAGAAGGTCTTCCTCTCCACCGAGGACGAGCAGTCGGTCGGGGCCAAGGCCGACTACGTGGCGGACCGCGGCATCGGCGGCACGATGATCTGGGAGCTGGCCGGTGACTACGGCTGGAACGCCGCCAAGGGCCAGTACGAGCCGGGCGACACCCTCACCTCTCTGATGTACGACACGTTCAAGTCGGCCGCGCCGTACGGGGCGAAGAAGTCGAACGCGGACCTGCCGGCGCAGGCCGTGAACGTGGACGTGGAGTTCACGGACTTCAAGCTGGGCGACTCCAACTACCCGATCACGCCCAAGCTGCGGATCACGAACCACACGAAGACCGCGCTGCCGGGCGGCACGGAGTTCCAGTTCGACTACGGGACCTCCGCCCCGGGGAACGCCTCCGACCAGTCCGGTTTCGGCACCAAGGTCATCAGGAGCGACCACACGGGCGGCAACGTGGGCGGGCTGAAGGGTGACTTCCACCGGGTGTCGCTGAAGCTGCCGGCGTGGCAGTCGCTGGCGCCGGGCGCGACCGTCGACCTGTCGTTCAACTACTACCTGCCCGTGTCGACCCCGTCGAACTGGACGGTGACGATCGGCGGCACGGCGTACGCCCTGGCCGGCGACCTCGCCCGGGGCACGACCGTGGTGGACCCGGGGACGCAGACGCCGACCCCCACACCGACGCCGACGCCGACGGGCACCCAGTCCCCGGGGCCGAGCCCCAGCCCGACGGACGGCACCGGGCAGTGCGCCGCCCCGGCCTGGGACGCGGCCGCGTCGTACGGCGGTGGCATCGCGGTGTCCCACCGGGGGCACACGTGGAAGTCCAAGTGGTGGACGAAGGGCGAGGAGCCCGGAACCACCGGCGAATGGGGTGTCTGGCAGGACCTCGGCGCCTGCTGACCCCACCCGAACGGGCCCGGCGGCGGTGACGAAGGCCCTTGCCCGCCGCCGGGTCCCCCGACGCACCCTGCCGGGCTCCGGCAGGGTGCGCGGTCGTCGGGGCTGCGCGACGGTGTGAGGGGCGAACCGCACGCCACGTCCGGCAGGGGGCCGACAGCATGACCACGATCCTGGTGACCGGCGGCACCGGCACGCTCGGCCGGCTCGTCACCGAACGGCTGCGGGCCGGCGGGCACGAGGTGCGGGTGCTCAGCCGGCACAGCGAGCCGTACGCCGTCGACCTGCGCGAAGACGGCAGCGGCCTGGACACGGCGCTCGCCGGTGTCGACACGGTCGTGCACTGTGCGACCACGCAGCGCGGCGGGGACGAGCGGTCGGCCGCGAACCTGATCGTGGCGGCGCGGCGGGCCGGGGTCGCGCACCTGGTCTACATCTCGATCGTCGGTGTCGACCGGGTGCCGCTCGGCTACTACCGGACCAAGCTCGCCGTCGAGAAGCTGGTGGAGGAGTCGGGGCTCGGGTGGACGGTGCTGCGGGCCACCCAGTTCCACGACCTGGTGGTGCAGGTGCTCCAGGCCCTGGCCAAGGCCCCGGTCGTGGTGCTGCCGGCCCGTGTCCCGGACCAGCCGGTGGAGGTGGCGGAGGTCGCGGACCGGCTCGCCGCACTGGCCGTGGGCGCGCCCGCCGGGCGGGTGCCGGATCTGGGCGGTCCCGAGGTGCGCACCTTCGAGTCGTTGGCCCGTGCCTGTCTGCGCGCGACGGGACAGCGACGGGCCGTGGTGAACGTGCCGCTCGCGGGGAAGACTTACCGCGCGTTCCGCGCGGGCGGCCACCTCGCACCCGAGCACGCGGTCGGCGAGGGCACGTTCGAGGAGTACCTGGCGGTGCGGTTCGGCGGCGGGGAGGGCGGGCGGCGCGGATGAGCAGACGGACGGGGCTGCGGGCGGGGCCGGCCGTGCTCGCGGGCGGCCAGGTGGTGCTGGGGCTGTGGGTCCTGCTGCTGCCCGAGCTGTTCTGGAAGTGGCCGTGGGTGTCGCACCTGCCGCCCTACAACGCACACCTGCTCCGGGACTTCGGCGGGGCGAGCCTCGCGCTCGCCGTGGTGCTGTGCGCGGCGGTGGCGACGATGGAGCGCCGCCTGGTACTGACGGCCCTGGTGGCCTACCTGGTCTCCTCCGTCGCCCATCTCCTGTTCCACGCCCGGCACCTGGCGCCCCTGTCGGCGGCGAGCGCCGCGGGCTTCACGGCCCTGCTGGGGACGGCGGTGCTGCTCCCGGCGGCACTGGTGTGGCTGGCGGCGGACCGCTCGGCGTTCCACGAGCCGGCCCCCGCAGGACGACGGCCGGCTTCCTGAGCACACCCCTGCCCGGCCGTCGACGGCGGTGACCGCCCCGGTGTCACACCCCTGCACGCCGCTCCGCCGAGACGAGCGCCGTCGCGCCCCGGGCAGCCGGTCGCCCGCCAAGGTTCCTTCCCGCGACTCCGGCAAGATCCAAACGGCAGAACCTAGCGTTCCGGCGGTGCGAAGAGTTCGTCCTGGGCGCGGTCGCGGGCGGTCAGCAGGGCGCCGCGCAGTACCGCGCCGCCGCCCAGGGCGCTCGGCCGTACCTCCGTGGCCAGCGGGGACATCCGGGTGAGGCGGTGCTGGACGCGGTCGGCGAGGGCGGCGGCGCCGGCCTGGCCGATCTCACCGGCGAGGACCAGGCAGCCGGGGTCGAGGACGGAGACGACGGCGGCGGCGCCGAGGACGACCCGGTCGGCGAGCGCGTCGAGGAACCGCTCGGCGCCCGGGTCGTCACCGGACGCCGAGCGGCGGACCGCCTCCCGGACCAGCGCGGCGGCGTGCGGCCCGGGCCCGGTGGGCGGTGCCGTCACGCCGTGCTCCGCCGCGAGGGCGGTGACCGCCGCCGAGCCCGCCACGGAGTGGAAGCCGCCGTCGCAGTCGGTGGCGGAGGGCAGGCCCGCGGTGCCCGGCACCGGCATGAAGCCGATCTCGCCCGCGCCTCCGGAGACGCCCCGGCGCAGGGTGCCGTCCAGGACGACGGCGGCGCCGATGCCGAGGCCCAGCCAGAGCAGGACGAAGGTCTCGCGGTCCCGGGCGGCACCGTCGCGCTGTTCGGCCAGGGCGGCGAGGTTGGTCTCGTTCTCGACGCCGACCCGCGCCTCGGGGAACTTCTCCTGGAGCGCGGCCATCAGCCGGCGGTGCCACTCGGGCAGCCCGCTGGAATCCCGGAGTTCGCCGCCGACCGGGTCGATCAGGCCGGGCGCGCCGATCCCGACGGTGTGCAGCCGGTCGGCGCCGGCCTCCTTCACCGCGCGCTCGACCAGGCTCACCGCCTGCTCCACCGCGGGACCGGTGCCGGAGTGGTCGTCGATCGGCACGGAGCCCTCGGCGAGGACCCGGCCGAGCAGGTCGGAGACGAGTACGGCGACGCCCCCGGTGCGTACGTCGAGGGCGGCGAGGTACGCGCGCTCGGCGACGATCCCGTACAGCTTGGCGTTGGGGCCGCGGCGCTGCTCGCCGGACTCCCCCGCCACCTCGATCAGTCCGGAGGCGGTGAGGCGTTCGACGAGGTCGGCGACGGTGGGCCGGGACAGGCCGGTCAGCTGCTTCAACTGCCCTGCCGTCAACGGTCCTTCCCGCTGGAGCAGGTGCAGGGCGAGCCGGTCGTTGATGGCCCGGGCGGTGCTCGGGGATGCGGGCATGCCGGGATCCTTCCAGATCGGCGGCGCGGGGGCCCACGCCGGTAATCCACTATCTATCAGGCAGGCTCCCTGATAGTTTACGCCGCGGACTGAAGCACACGAAGGGGTGGACCATGAGCACAGCGACCTACGGGCGACGCGAGGTGAAGCACGCCCGGTACGCCGTCGCGGCCGTCTTCGCCGTGCACGGCTCCGTCACCGGCTCTTTCGCGACCCGTGTGCCGTGGATCCAGGACCACGCCGGCGTGAGCGCGGGCCAGTTGGGGCTGGCGCTCGCCTTCCCGGCACTCGGCGCGTCCCTCGCCATGCCGCTGGCCGGGAGCGTCAGCCACCGCTTCGGCGCCCGTACCGCCCTGCGCGGTCTGCTGGCCCTGTGGACACTGGCGCTGGTCCTGCCCTCCCTCGCCCCGAACCTGCTCACCCTCTGCCTCGCGCTGTTCGTCTACGGCGCCACGGCGGGCATGTCGGACGTGGCGATGAACGCCCTGGGCGTCGAGATCGAGAACCGTCTCGACAAGTCGATCATGTCCGGGTTGCACGGCATGTGGAGCACGGGCGCGCTGATCGGTTCGGCGGCCGGCACGCTCGCCGCCCACCTGGGCACGGACGCCCGGACGCACCACATCCTGGCCGCCGCGGTGCTGACCGTGGCGGGCCTGGTCGCCTGCACCTGGGTGCTGGACCTCCAGCCCGCCGAGGACGAGGACCCGCCGCCGCGCTTCGCGCTGCCGCCCAGGTCGGCGCTGCTGATCGGCGCGGTCGGGTTCTGCGCGGTGTTCGCGGAGGGCGCCAGCCTGGACTGGTCCGCGGTCTACCTGCGGGGCGAGCTGGAGACCTCGGCCGGACTGGCGGCGGCCTGCACGACGGGCTTCACGCTGACGATGGCGCTGGCCCGGCTCGCCGGCGACAAGGTGGTGGACCGGTTCGGCGCGGTGCGCACCGTCCGGGTGAGCGGCGTGCTGGCCACCCTCGGCGGTCTGCTCGTCGTGGTCGGCGGCCATCCGGCGGTGGCGATGTCCGGCTTCGCGCTGATGGGCCTCGGCATCGCCGTGGTCGTCCCGCTGTGCTTCGCCGCGGCCGGCCGGGCCGGCTCCAACCCGAGTCTGGCCATCGCGGGCGTCGCCACCATCACGTACACCTCGGGCCTGGTCGCGCCGAGCGCGATCGGCGGTCTGGCCCAGGCGACCAGCCTGGTGGTGTCGTTCGGTCTGGTGACCCTGCTGGCCTGCTGCCTGGTGGTGTTCGCGCGGGTGCTGCGGTCCGGGGACCGGAACCGCCCGAAGATCAGTCCGCCGGTCGCAGAAGTGCCCGACCGGCAGTCCTGAACGCCTCGCTCCACGGCGCCGGGCGCAGCGTCCGGGAGTCCAGCCGGACCAGCACCCGGGTGCCGCGGGCGTAGGTGGTGGCGCCGTCCGCCGAGCAGAACCGGAAGCCGTAGGTCAGCCCGGTGGTGCCGAGCCGGTCCAGCCACAGGTGGACGGCGTACGTGCCGGGCCGGGTGACCGGCGCCTCGTAGCCGATCGTCAGTTCCCTGACCGCGTTGCAGGCGTCGCCGGCCGCCGCCCAGTCACCCTCGAACCGGACGCCGTACCCGGCCCACAGCTCCGTCCAGGCCCGCTCGACCAGCACCGGGTAGCGGGCGTTGTGCAGCAGTCCGAGCGCGTCCAGGTCGTCGAAGTGGACGGTGACGGGGACGAGCCGGCCGTGGGACAGGGCGGGGGCGGTGGGGGCTTCGGCGGTCACGGGCGGGGCTCCTGGTCGTGCTCGGGTGTGCTCGGTACGGCGGTTCCCCCTCATCCTAAGCGGACGCTCAGCAGACCCGTCGGGGAAGGGTGCAGGTCAACCGCATGGCCGGGCACCCCTGACAATGGTCAGGTCAGACCTCGGTACAGAGAAAGCGAAACCTCACCATGGACCTCGGCGTGCGTTGGAAGCTGCACGGGGACGGCAAGGTGCCCGCCCCCGGAGCGGTGGTCCGCCCCGACGAACGACTCTCGTGGCCCCGCACGGCCGGCCTGGGCGCCCAGCACGTGGTGGCCATGTTCGGGGCGTCGTTCGTGGCTCCGGTCCTGATGGGCCTGGACCCCAACCTCGCCATCATGATGTCGGGCGTGGCGACCGTCATCTTCCTGCTCGCCACCCGCGGCCGGGTGCCCAGCTACCTCGGCTGCTCGCTCTCCTTCGTCGGCGTCGCCGCGGTGATCCGGGCACAGGGCGGCACCAGTGCCACGGTCACCGGCGCGGTCCTCGTCGTCGGAGTCGCGCTGTTCCTGGTGGGACTCGCCGTGCAGCGGTTCGGGGCGCGGATCATCCACGCCGCGATGCCGCCGGTGGTCACCGGCGCCGTGGTGATGCTGATCGGCTTCAACCTGGCCCCCGTGACCGCGTCCACCTACTGGCCACAGGACCAGTGGACGGCGCTCCTGGTGATGCTCTTCACCGGTCTGGCCGTGGTGTGCCTGCGCGGCTTCTGGTCCCGGATCGCGATCTTCCTGGGGCTGGTCTTCGGGTACGCCCTGTCCTGGGCGCTGGACCGGATCTTCGGGAAGATCCACTCGGTGGACGGCGGCGGCAAGCTCACCGACCACTGGCGGCTGGACCTCTCCGCCGTGGGCCGGGCCGACTGGATCGGACTGCCGACCTTCCACGGGCCGAGCTTCGAGTGGTCGGCGATCCTGGTCGCCCTGCCGGTCGTCATCGCCCTGATCGCGGAGAACGCCGGGCACGTCAAGGCGGTCGGCGAGATGACCGGCGACAACCTGGACGACAGGCTCGGCACGGCGATCTCCGCCGACGGCATCGGCTCGGTGCTCTCCACCGCCGTCGGCGGTCCGCCCAACACCACGTACTCCGAGAACATCGGCGTGATGGCCGCGACCCGGGTCTACTCGACGGCCGCCTACTGGGCCGCGGCGGGCTTCGCCCTGCTCTTCGGCCTCTGCCCGAAGTTCGGCGCGGTCGTCGCCGCGATCCCCGGCGGCGTGCTCGGCGGCATCACCGTCATCCTCTACGGCATGATCGGCCTGCTCGGCGCCCAGATCTGGATCAACGCCGGGGTGGACCTGCGCAACCCGCTGAACCTGGTACCGGCCGCCGCGGGCATCATCATCGGCGTCGGCAACGTCAGCATGGAGTTCACCGACACCTTCTCCCTGAGCGGCATCGCGCTCGGCACCCTGGTCGTCATCACCGGCTACCACGCGCTGCGCGCCTTCGCCCCGGCCCACCTCAAGACGCAGCAGCCGCTGCTCGACGAGGGCACGTCGTCGTACGACGCGAAGTCCGAGGACGGGAGCGCCGGCGGCGACGACGACGGTGACGGCGGGGCTCAGCGCGCCAGGTCGTAGGCGTACGAGGGCGTGAACGTCCCCGGCTCGCCCCGGCAGCCGTCCGACTCCCCCGGCAGCTTGACCCAGAGGTAGGCGTCGATGCGCCCCATGCCGGTGGTGAGGGTCGGCGGGCGGCCGAGCTTGCGGCCGGCCGGGTCGCACCACTCCCCGTCGGGCGGGGCGCCGTTGCCGTTGCGGCTGGTGTCGATGACGGCGCCGAGGCTCGCCGGGCCGCCCAGCGCGTCCAGGACCGCGCGGTCGTAGGCGACCTCGTCGGCGGTGGCGTGGAAGTTGGAGACGTTGCTGAAGACGCCGTCGGAGGAGGCGGCCGAGGCGGCACCGGCCTGCTTCAGCCATGCCGCCTGCTCGGCGGGCGCGTGCCAGCCGGAGTGGCCCGCGTCGAAGTAGACCCGGGCGCGGGGATCGGCGTCCTTCATCACCCGGCCCGCCCGGGCCAGGGAGGCGAAGCGGTCGGCGCGCTCGGCGGCGGACAGGCACGCGGACTGGGCGACCGAGTCGGGTTCCAGTACGACGATCACCTCGCCGGAGCCCAGCCCGGCGGCGAACCGGTCGATCCAGGCGTCGTAGGCGTCGAGGTCGGGCGCGCCGCCCTCGGAGTGACCGCCGCAGTCGCGGTCGGGTATCGCGTACGGCACGAGGACCGGCACCCGGCCCTGGGCGGCGCCCGCGGAGGTGACGGCGCGGACCCGGGAGGTGAGGGTGGCCGGTGCGGGATCGGTGAACCAGACGGCGGCCGGGTGCCCGGCTATCCGGGAGGCGATGACGTCCTGGCGCGGGTCGCCCGGGTGGGCCCGGACCCAGTCGAGGACCTGCGACTCGGGGTGCCGGTAGATCCGGGTGGCGGCCCCCGGGTTCCGGGGTTCCCTCTTCGCGGAGGTCCGCTTCGGCGAAGGGCCGGGAGTCGGCTTCCCGGCGGTCGAAGTCGGCGACGCGGTGCGCGACGGCGACACCGACGGGGACGGGGACGGCGAGACGGGCAGGGCGTCCAGCCGCACCGAGTGGGTCACCCGCGGGCGGGCGGTGCCGACACCGCCGTGGTCCTCGCCGCCGAGCGCGGTGAGCATACCGGCGACGGTCCCCACCGCGACGACGACGGACGCCGCGGCGACCATCGCACCGCGGCCGGCGGCACGCCCGCGCACGGACCTGCGGGCGGTCCGACGCCGGGCACGACGGCCTGACACGTACGATCCCCCTCCCCCGCGCGGCGGGCGCGTTCCCCCGTTCTGGGGAAGCGTCGGGCCCGCCGGCACAGCCGTCAGCCTAAAGCTGCGACGCTGCCGCCATGGCGCACTGCGAGCAAGTCCCGACGGCCGCCCTGACGGTGGACACCGTGCTGTCCCGGATGCGCGCCCTCGACACGGCGCTGCCGGCCCGGGACGGGATCGCGGTGTTCAACCGCGTCTACCTGGCCGTCACGGAGGCCGTCGACCGGCACATCGACGGCGGCCGGTTCTCGGACGCCTCGGCCGCGACCGCGCTGGACGTGCGGTTCGCGGAGCGCTACCTGGCCGCCGTGGACGCGGCGGAGGAGGGCCGCCGTCCGCCCGCGTGCTGGCGTCCCGTGTTCCAGTTCCGCCGCCATCCCGGGGTACGGCCGCTGCAGTTCGCGCTGGCGGGCATCAACGCGCACATCGGCCACGACCTCGCGCTGGCCGTGGTGGACACCTGTCGTACGCTCGGCTGCGAACCCGTCGAGCTGGAGGACGAGTTCGACCGCGTGGGCGATCTCCTCGTCTCGCTGGAGGAGCGCATCCGCGACGAGCTGATGCCGGGTCCCGACCTCCTCCAGATCGCCGACCCGCTGACCCATCTGCTCGGCTCCTGGAGCCTGGAGCGCGCCCGCGAGGCCACCTGGGCGGCGGCCCGCGCGCTGTGGGCGCTGCGTCGGCTGCCGGACGTCGCCGGGGAGTTCACCGTACGGCTGGACGCCGCGGTGGGCTTCGCGGGCCGCATGCTGCTGACGCCCCTGCCGGACTGACCGGCGGGTTGCCACGGCGCGCGCTCCCGGAACTCCCGTGCGATCGCTGTACGTTGAAACCGGTGGGCCCCATGGGCCGCCTGGTGGGTCCTATGGGCCATCTGGTGAAAACCATGGGCGCCATCGCACCCCGACTGCGAAGGAGTACCCCGGTATGACGACCCGGCTCGGACTCGGCCTTCCCCAGATGCGGCAGTACGACATCGGCAAGGACGTCCCCGACGTGGCGCGCGCGGCGGAGCGGATGGGCTACGAGAGCCTGTGGGTGTTCGAGCGCGCCCTGTTCCCGGAGCCCGCGACCCAGGGGCTCTACGGCATCGAGGGCCTGCCCTGGCCGGACACGTACCGGAGCGTGGCGGAACCGCTGGTCACCCTCGCCCTCGCCGCCGCGGTCACGGAGCGGGTCCGGCTGGGCACGAGCGTGCTGGTCGCCCCGCTGCACGTCCCCTTCCAGCTGGCCAAGTCGCTGGCCACGCTGGACGCGGCGAGCGGCGGCCGGGTGGTGGCGGGCTTCGGCACCGGCTGGTCGCACGACGAGTACGCGGCGGCGTCCGTACGGCCGTTCGCCGAGCGCGGCGCCGCCCTCGACGAGCTGATCGGGGTGTGCCGCGCGGTATGGGGACCCGATCCGGTGGTGTACGACGGGGAGATCACGAAGATCGCGTCCGCCGTGGTCGGCCCCAAACCCGCCCGGCCGATCCCGATCCTGCTGGCGGCGGGCGACAGCGGGCGGGCCCGGCGCCGCCTGGTCGACCACGCCGACGGCTGGCTGCCGACCGGCATCGGCGCCGAGACCGTCGCCGCGCAGCTGCGGGAACTGCGGGAACTGGCCGCCGAGCGGGGCCGCACGAAGCCCATCCGCACGGTGCTGCGGGTCAACACCCGCTACAGCGCCGCGAACCACGAGGGCTCCGACCGCCGCCCCTTCCAGGGCGGCGTCGACCAGATCGTCGAGGACCTGGCCGCGCACGCCGAGATCGGTTTCGACGAGATCCTCATCGACGTGCAGAGCACCACGCGCGACGCCGGGGAACTCAAGGACGTCGCCGCCCAGGTCTACGAGAAGGCGAGGGCGGCCGGGGTCTAGGGCCCCAAGCGCCCTCTAGTCCTCGGGCAGCTCCACCGGCGCGATCTCCTCGTACAGGTCGCCCGGGCCCGGGTTGGTCGGGTCGGTCTCGCCGCCGAGGTGGTGCATGACGCCCCAGACCGCGTTCAGCGCGGTCTGGACGGCGCCCTCCGCCCAGCCGGCCGTCCAGGAGATGTCGTCGCCGGCGAGGAAGATGCCCCGCTTGTCCTCGGGCAGCCGGTCCTGCACGAAGTGGGTGAACAGGCGGCGCTGGTAGCGGTAGTGGCCCGGCAGGTTGGCCTTGAACGCGCCCATGAAGTAGGGCTCGTTCTCCCAGGAGACCGTCACCGGGTTGCCGATGATGTGCTTCCTGATGTCGACCTTCGGGTAGATCTCGCCGAGTGACTTCAGCATGACCTCCATCCGCTCGTTCGCGGACAGCGGCAGCCACTTCAGGCTGTCGTCGCACCAGGTGTAGGAGAGGCAGATGACGGCGGGCCGGTCCGGGCCGTCGTCGAGCAGGTAGGTGCCGCGGGTCATGCGGTCGGTGAGCGTCATCGACATGACATCCCGGCCGGTGGCCTCGTCCTTGTCGAGCCAGAAGGGCCGGTCCACGGGCACGAAGAGCTTGCTGGACTCCATGTAGTGGGTGCGCTCGATCGCGGTCCAGTGGTCGATCGGGAAGAGCGAGTCGTCGCAGGCGATCTTCGAGAGCAGCATCCAGGACTGGGCGGTGAAGATCGCCGCCCGGTAGGTGCGGATGTCGCCGTCGGCGTCGGTCACGGTGATGCGGTTGCCGGCGGTGCGGTTCAGCCGGGTCACGGCCGGGCGGGGTTCGCCGTCCACGTGCAGGGACTTCAGCGAGGTGCCGTGCGGCCAGTGGACGATCTTCTCGGGCTCGCGCTCCCAGAGCCTGAGCGGCAGTTGCTGGGAGCCGCCGACGATGCCGCGGTGGTGGTCGTCGGCCTCGGTGTAGACGACGCGGAGGATCTCCAGGATGGAGTTGGGGAAGTCGGTGTCCCAGCCGCCGGTGCCGAAGCCGACCTGGCCGAAGATCTCGCGGTGCCGGAAGGACTTGAAGGCCTCGGAGTCGCACAGGAAGCCGTAGAAGGTCTGGTTGTCGAGCTTCTCGACCAGCTTCGCCCAGATCTCGCGGATGCGGGGGACGTCGCGCTCGCGCAGGGCGCGGTTCATGTCGGAGAAGTCGGCGCCCTCTTCGAGGCACTTCGCCCAGGCGTCGGCGACGTCCCGGTAGACCTGCGGCAGGTCGTCGAGCGTCTCGGCGTAGTGCGACTCGCCCTTGAGGTCGACGACCGTCGAGGGGGTCGCCTCGGCCAGCGGGTTGGGGAAGGCCCGGGTCCGAAGGCCCACCAGGTCGATGTAGTGCTGGAGGGCGGTGGAGGACGGCGGGAAGCGCATCGCACCCATCTCGGCGGTCAGCGAGGGGTCGCAGCCGTCGAAACCGACGGTGCGCAGGCGTCCGCCGATCCGGTCGGCCTCGTAGACGACGGGCCTCAGGCCCATCTTCATCAGCTCGTAGGCGGCCACGATGCCGGACAGGCCGCCGCCGATGACCGCGACCTCGGTGCCGTGCCCGGTCGCGGGTATCTGGCCGAGTCCGGCGGGGTGGGCGAGGAAGTCGTCGTACGCGTACGGGAAGTCCGGCCCGAACATGGTGATCGGCGGCTGCTGCTCGTCTGCGTGCTCGATCGCGTTGGGCACGGTGGACGTCATGGGGTACGGACTCCTTGCACGGGTGGAACGGGGGGGGGCGGGGCGCGCGGTTCGGGCTCAGGCGAGGGTGCCGTAGAGGCCGGGGCGGCGGTCCTCGAGGTACGGGTTGGCCTCGCGCGAGGCGGCCAGCAGGGCGGGGTCGGCGTCGGCGAGGAGCAGTTCCTCGGCTCGCCCGGCACGCGCGCGGGCGATGCCGTCGGGCCCCGCGAGGGTGGACAGGCCGACGAACTCGAACTCGCCCTCGCAGCCGACGCGGTTGACGTACGCGACGTACATCTGGTTCTCGAAGGCCCGCACCGGCACGACGGACTCGGCGACGAACTGGAACGGGTGCATCTGCGCGGTCGGGACGAGCAGCAGGTCGGTGCCGGCCAGGGCGTGGGCGCGGACGTTCTCCGGGAACTCGACGTCGTAGCAGATCATCAGGCCGACGGTGAGGCCGTCGAGCCGCGCCTGTACGACGGGCCGCTCCCCCGGTGTGAAGTGGTCGCGCTCGAAGCAGCCGAAGAGGTGGGTCTTGCGGTAGCCGGCCAGGCGGGTGCCGTCGGCGGAGATCAGCTGCACGGAGTTGAAGACGCTCTCGCCCTCCCGCTCCGGGTAGCCGTAGGCGATCGCGAGGCCGTGGCGCCTGGTGATCTCCGCGACGGCGTCGGCCGAGTCGCCGTCGGCGGGCTCGGCGAGGACGCCGATGTCGTCGCCTATGGCGTACCCGGTCAGGAACAGCTCGGAGGTGACGAGCAGCGCGGCGCCCGCGGCGGCGGCGCGGCCCGCGGCCTCGTCGAGGACCTTGAGGTTCTCGGCGGTGGAACCGGGGCGGCCGGAGCTCTGGAGCAGGGCGGTGCGCATGCGTGTTCCTCACCGGAAGGCAGGGGGTCGGGGGCCAGATAGACGGTACGGTCGGCGGACTCGGCCGGACAAGACGGACCTGTTGCGCGCCGGTGAGTGGATCGTTGCGTGCGTCGGGCACCGGACGGCGATTCGTTGCGCTCCCTCCGGCGGGGGATCAGGAAGGGGACCGGCGACTTCGGCGCCGTGCCCCGGCAGCCGCGGCCGCGGCCCGGACGGCACCGGCCAGCAGCAGCGCCGTCAGGAGGTAGGGCACCGCGGACAGCGCGAAGGCGGTGCCGTGGCCCCACGCCGTGGCCGCCGCCGCGTAGGCGCCGTAGGTGGCGAGGTTGCCCAGCTCGGTGCCGAGGCCCGCGACCGAGGTCAGGGTGGCCCGCCCGGTGTCGTCGATGCGCTGCTGGAGGCGGGCGTCGGCCAGCACGGTCGCGAGCTGGAAGCCGCCGAAGGCGAGCGCCACCAGGACGAGGGCGGCCGGTGTCCCGGCCAGGCCGCCCGCGGCCAGGGCGAGCGCCGAGCCGGTGAGCAGGGCGGCGAACCCGTTGGCGGTCAGGCGCTCCGCCGCTCCGGCCAGCAGGCCGCCGGCCGTGGCACCGGCCCAGATCACCAGCAGCAGCCAGGGCACAGTCTCGGGCGCCACCCCGGTGTCGCGCGCCAGCAGCGGGGTGTACTCGTCGAGCGCGCCCCACACCGCGGTCACGGCCGGTACGAGGAGCAGCGCGCCGCGCACGGACCGGTCGGCGCGGGCGTCGGCGAGTCCGGCCCGCAGCGTCGCGGACCGGCGTTCGCCGCCGCCGGCGGGTGTGCGGTGCTCGGGGAACCGGGTCGCCACCGCCGCCCCGGTCAGACAGGCGAGCACGCTCGCCGCGCCCACCGCGTCGTAACCGCCCCAGGCGAACACCGGACCGGCCAGGCCCATGGCGGACATGGTCGCGGCGATGCCGATCGCCCGGGCCCGGCCCATGACGCGGGCGTACTGGTGGGCCGCGCCGGCCCGGTCCAGCTCGTCGTAGACCAGCGCCTCCAGGGCGCCCGAGCCGAGCGCGCCGCCGGCGCCCCACAGCACGAAGCCGAGCGCGAAGGCGCCGTAGGAGGGCAGGAGCACCCACAGGGCGAAGCCGGCGGCGGTGAGCAGCGGGCCGAGGATCAGCGGCAGCCGCCGGGAGACGGCGTCGGCCCAGGCGCCGGAGGGCACCTCCAGCAGGACGCCGGTCAGCGACCACAGGGCGAAGAGCGAGGCCGTCTGCCAGACGGACAGACCGGTGTCGCTGAACAACAGCGCGTACACCGGGTAGAGCAGGACGAACTCGTCGCAGAACGCGGAGGCGTACAGCGTGCGCACGAGCCGGCGGGTGCCGGCGGGCGCGGTGGCGGCACGCCCGGGCGGAGGTGAGACGGTCATGAGGCCTTCCCGAGGGGGCGGATCGGACACCGGAGGTACGGCGTCCGGGGCGGCCCTCGGGAGGAGGCGCTACGGGTGGCGCGGGTGGATCAATGTCGCCAGGTCATGGCACCGATGCTAGACGGCAGGCGACGCCCCGCCCATCGGATTACGCGGGCGAGCCCGACGAGAAGCGCCGCAGCAGCGGCGAGAGCACCAGCACGGACTTGGTGCGCTCCACGAACGGTTCCCCGGCGATCCGCTCCAGAACCCGCTCGAAGTGCCGCATGTCGGAGGCGAAGACCTGGGCGACCGCGTCCGCGTCCCCGGTGACGGTGGACGCGGCCACGACCTCCTGGTAGCGCTCCAGGCCCCGCTGGATGGTCTCGGGCGAGGTGTTGCGGCGGCAGTGGATCTCGACGAACCCCTCCGTCTCCCAGCCGAGCGCGGCGGGGTCAACCCGTACGGTGAAGCCGGTGATGGCTCCGGTGGCGCGCAGCCGGTCCACGCGCCGTTTCACGGCGGGCGCGGAGAGGCCGACCGACTGCCCGATGTCCGCGTAGGAGCGGCGGGCGTCCTCGGCGAGGGCGTGCACGATGCGTTCGTCGAGATCGTTCAGCACTGCGGGTCGTTCACTTCACTTCTGGTGCGTCCGGCCCTCGGACGGGTCCGGTGCGGCGAGTCGGGAGCGGCGGTGGCCGTACCCGAAGTAGAACACGAGCCCGACCGCCATCCAGACACCGAAGACCACCCAGGTGACGGTGGACAGGCTGCCCATCATCCAGACGCAGAGCCCGAAGCCGAGGGCGGGCAGGACCGGCGACAGCGGGACCCGGAAGGTGCGGCGCATGTCGGGACGGGTCCGGCGCAGCACCACGACGGCGATGTTGACGAGGGCGAAGGCGAAGAGGGTGCCGATGCTGGTGGCGTCGGCGAGCTGGCCGAGCGGGACGGCGGCGGCCAGAACGCCGCAGAACAGGGAGACGATCAGCGTGTTGGCGCGGGGCGCGCCGGTCTTCGGGTGGACCTTGGAGAAGACCTTGGGCACCAGCCCGTCGCGGGACATGGCGAACAGGACGCGGGTCTGGCCGTAGAGGACGGTCAGCACGACGCTGGCGATGGCGACGACCGCGCAGAAGGCCAGCAGGGTGCCCCAGAAGCTCTGCCCGGTGACGTCGCTCATGATCTGCGCGAGGGAGGCCTCGGAGTCGGTGAAGGTCCGCCAGGGCTTGGCGCCGACGGCGACGGCCGCGACCAGGACGTACAGCACCGTGACGACGACCAGGGACAGCATGATCGCGCGGGGCAGGTCGCGCTGGGCGTTCTTCGCCTCCTCACCGGCGGTGGAGGCGGCGTCGAAGCCGATGTAGGAGAAGAAGAGGGTCGCGCCGGCCGCGCTCACCCCGGCCATGCCGAGCGGCATGAAGTGCTCGTAGTTGCCGGAGCGGAAACCCTGCACGCCGATCGCGCAGAAGAGCACCAGGGCCGCGATCTTGACGACAACCATGATCGTGTTGGCGCGGGCGGACTCGCGGGCGCCGCCGAGCAGGAACGTCATGGCCAGCAGTACGACGATCAGCGCGGGCAGGTTGAAGATCCCGCCGTCGCCGGGCGGGGCGGACAGGACCGCGGGGAGGGTGACGCCGATGGTGCCGTCGAGCAGCTCGTTCAGGTACTCGCCCCAGCCGACGGCGACGGCGGCCACGGACACGCCGTACTCCAGGACCAGGCACCAGCCGCAGACCCAGGCGACCAGCTCGCCCATGGTGGCGTAGGCGTACGAGTAGGAGGACCCGGCGACCGGGATGGTGCCGGCCAGTTCGGCGTAGGACAGGGCCGAGAAGAGCGCCGTGAGGCCCGCGATGACGAAGGAGAGCGTGACAGCCGGGCCCGCCTTGGGGACGGCCTCGCCGAGGACGACGAAGATGCCGGTGCCCAGGGTGGCGCCGATGCTGATCATCGTGAGCTGCCAGAGGCCGAGGGAGCGGCGGAGGCTGCCGCCCTCGCCCTGGCCGCCCTCGGCGACCAGGCGTTCCACGGGCTTGCGGCGCATGAGGCGCGCGGCCAAGCCCGGGGACGAGGGGGTGGCCGATGCGTCGTGGTGCGGGGGTGCGCCTTGGTCGAGCACGCGTTGACTCCTTTGTCGCTGCCGGTCGCGCCGCCCGGGTGGGCGGAGTCGCTCTCGGCGGGCCTGGGAGCGGCGGGGACCGGCGGGCGCGCTCGTGCAGAACGGGAACCCACCGAGCGGGGTCCCCGCCACGCCACGTACAGCGCAGAACACTACGAGCGGGGTGGTGCCCCGGTCATGCAGCAACCTTGCGCGTTCGAGCACGATCGTTGCGTTCCACGGAGCAGCGCGGGTGTTCGTTGCGCCCGGGGTCCGTGGACAGCGGATCGCGGCTGGTCGGCGACCGCACCGGAGCGAGGGACGGCGGCCTGGCGGCGCGGCCCGGCAGGGCCCGGCACCGCCCGGCACGACACCCCGGAAGCCGGTCAGCGGCCGTCCGGCTCGCCCGCGACGGCCCGTGCCTCGGCCGCGTCCGCGGCGTCGAAACCGATCTGTCCCGGCCGGTCCCGGGCCTCCTCCTGGGCGTCGATCCAGCGCATGTGCGCCTCCCAGGCGGCCTGCTTGCTGGTGCCGAGGGCGGCCCCGATCTGCGACCAGGAGGCCCCCGCCTCGCGGGCGGCGCGGACGGTGAGCTGGCGCCCGTAGGCGGCCTTGCGGGCGACCACCTCGCTCAGCGCGAGCAGTTCGAGGAGCTGGGGGCGGTCCAGGGCCTCGTCGTCGCTGCCGAACCCGGCGAGAGACTCGCGGGCGCGCAGTTCGTCGAGGCGGGCCACGGCGGTCAGCAGGGTGTGCTGCGGCTCGATGCTCTGCGGTGTCGTCATGCGCCCAGCGTCGCGTCAGGCCTGCTTGACGTCAAGCAGACCTGACACGTACGGGTGCGAGTACCGTCCCGATCCGGCCGCGGATCACATCCAGCTGGCGTGCAGCGGCTTGCCCTCGGCGTAGCCGGCGGCGCTCTGGATGCCGACGATGGCCTTCTGCGCGAACTCCTCCAGGGAGCCGGCACCGGCGTAGGTGCAGGACGAGCGGACACCGGCGATGATCGAGTCGATCAGGTCCTCGACGCCGGGGCGGGCCGGGTCGAGGAACATGCGCGACGTGGAGATGCCCTCCTCGAACAGCGCCTTGCGGGCCCGGTCGTACGCCGACTCCTCCGAGGTGCGGTTGCGCACCGCGCGCGCGGAGGCCATGCCGAAGGACTCCTTGTAGGCGCGGCCGTTGGCGTCGTGCTGCAGGTCGCCCGGGGACTCGTAGGTCCCGGCGAACCAGGAGCCGACCATCACGTTGGACGCGCCGGCCGCGAGGGCCATCGCCACGTCGCGCGGGTGGCGGACACCGCCGTCGGCCCACACGTGCTTGCCGTACTTCTTCGCCTCGGCGGCGCACTCCAGGACGGCGGAGAACTGCGGCCGGCCCACGCCGGTCATCATGCGGGTGGTGCACATGGCACCGGGCCCCACGCCGACCTTGACGATGTCGGCGCCCGCCTCGATCAGGTCGCGCACACCCTCGGCGGAGACGATGTTGCCGGCGACGATCGGCACCTGCGGGTCGAGCTCGCGCACCACCTTGACGGCGCTGATCATCGACTCCTGGTGACCGTGCGCGGTGTCGATGACGAGGGTGTCCACGCCCGCGTCGAGGAGCTGCTTGGCCTTGCCGGCCACGTCGCCGTTGATGCCGACGGCGGCGGCGATACGGAGCCTGCCCTTCGCGTCGACGGCCGGGGTGTAGAGGGTGGCGCGCAGGGCGCCCTTGCGGGTGAGGATGCCGGCGAGGCGGCCGTCCTCGTCCACGGCGGGCGCGTAGCGGCGGTTGGCGGCGTCGAGGGTGTTGAACGCCTCGCGCGGGTCCAGGTTCGCGTCGATGAGGATCAGGTCCTTGGACATGACCTCTTCGAGCTGGGTGAAGCGGTCGACGCCGGACAGGTCGGTGTCGGTGACCACGCCGACGGGCCTGTTGTCCTCGTCCACGACGACACCGGCGTTGTGCGCGCGCTTGGGCAGCAGGGACAGCGCGTCGGCGACGGTCTGGTGCGGGGCGAGCACGATCGGGGTGTCCAGGACGTGGTGGCGGCTCTTCACCCAGGAGACGACGTCGGTGACGACCTCGATCGGGATGTCCTGCGGGATGACCACGAGCCCGCCGCGCCGGGCCACCGTCTCGGCCATCCGCCGGCCCGCGATGGCGGTCATGTTGGCGACGACGAGCGGGATCGTGGTGCCCGTGCCGTCCGGGGAGCCGAGGTCCACGCCCTGCCGGGAGCCGACGGCGCTGCGGCTCGGCACCATGAACACGTCGTCGTACGTCAGGTCGTACGAGGGCTGGATGTCATTCAGGAAACGCACGTGCTGCACATCCCAGTCGATCAGAGGTGGCCCCCGGACAGGTCAGCCAGGGGGAAAGAGCACGTACTTCATTGTCCCATGGCGGGTGGCCGATCACCCCCGGGCAGATCATCCAGGCTGGTCGGCGGAGTCCTTGGAGGAACCTCCAGGGCCGAGGGTGACGAACAGCCCCGGACCGCGGTCGGTGGCCTCGGCGAAGATCTCCTCGGCGACGGCCCATTCGTCCGGCCGCGCCTCGGCGTACGCCCGCCAGCCCTCCACCACGAGCACCAGCCCCTGGTCCGCCGCCCCCTCGGGCCAGACGGAGGGGTCGGCGAGGGAGTCGGCGAGCGCGTCCCAGTTGCGGCCGAACCAGTCGGGCAGCGCCAGGTCACGGACGCAGCGGTCCATCAGGCCCGCCTTGTCCGTGACCCCGCCGAGGTCCAGCGTGACCACGAGCCGCCCCGCGGAGTCCTCGGTCATGTCGCGCCCTTCTTCCTGCTCCTGCGGTGCTGACCGCTCGTCAGATCCCGTCGGGGTCGGTCCGGTTGAGCGTCGACTTGGGTGCCGAGCCCACCGTCATCAGGTAGTCCGCGGCCGAGGTGTCCGTCACCAGGCTGGTGACGAGGCCGGAGCGCAGCACCGCGTCGATGGCCGCGGCCTTGCGCTGCCCGCCCGCGATCGCCACCACCTCGGGGATACGGCGCAGCTGGTCGGCCTTGACCGTGATGCACCGCTCCCCCAGGTCCCGCCCGACCCGGCGGCCCTCGGCGTCGAAGAGGTGCGCGGACATCTCGGCGGCGACGCCGAGCGAGGCGTAGTGCGCGCGCTCCTCGTCGCTGAGCATGTCGTGCACCGTCGAGATGCCGGGCTCCCAGGAGCCGATGGAGACGCAGGCGACCGTGACCTTGTCGAAGTACTCGAAGGCCCGGGCGATCCCGGTCTGGTGCCGCAGCGCCTGCGCGGTGGCCGCGTCCGGCAGCAGCATCGGCGCGTAGATGGGGTGGGCGTCGCCGCCCGACACCTGGGCGGCGCGGCGGACGGCCTCCACCGAGCCGCGCTCGGCGGTCCCGGCGTCGTACACACCCGTCAGCTGGACCACGGTGCACGGCGGCAGCCGGTCCAGCGCCGCCGCCATGTGGATGGTGGACCGGCCCCAGGCCAGGCCCAGCACGTCGCCCTCGTTGACCAGCTCACCGAGCAGGTCGGCGGCCACCTCGCCCAGGTTCTCCGGGTCGGGTGTCTCCTCGGCGTCGGCCGGGGACTCCACCACGACGGCGTGCCTGAGGCCGTAGCGGGCCCGCAGGGCGTCGGAACGCTCGGCGTCCAGCTCGGCCGGCACCCGGATCTCGATGCGTACAAGGTCCCGCTCGAGGGCGGTCTCGAGAACCCTGGCCACCTTGAAGCGGCTGACGCCGAACTCCTCCGCGATCTGGATCTTGGACTTGCCCTCGAGGTAGAAGCGGCGGGCCATGGCCGCCGCCTGGACCAGCTCAGCGGGTCCCATCCGCATGGCTGAACGGCCCGCCGACATACCCGACACGGCGATCTCCTCACTGCTGTTCACACTCTGGATACGCCGTTCATCCTTGCAGATCCGGCGCTGTTGATCAGCCCTGATGGGAGCCGTTCACTTTCTGTTCCTCAGTGGTCGCAGGACCAGGACGCCTTGGCGGTCGTCGCGTCTGCCTGCGTGCGCAGTGCACGTACCGCCTCGGCCGGGTCGGACGCCCCGTACACGGCGGAACCCGCGACGAAGACGTCGGCGCCGGCGTCGGCGCACCGCTCGATCGTCGACGCCGAGACCCCGCCGTCGACCTGGAGCCACAGCTCCAGACCGTGCTTCTTGATCAGCTCACGGGTGCGCCGGATCTTGGGAAGCATGATGTCCAGGAACGCCTGCCCGCCGAAGCCGGGTTCAACCGTCATGATCAGCAGCATGTCGAGTTCGGGGAGCAGGTCCTCGTACGGCTCGATCGGCGTCGCGGGCTTCAGTGCCATGGACGCGCGGGCGCCCTTGGCCCGGATCTCCCGCGCCAGCCGCACCGGCGCGGCGGCCGCCTCGACGTGGAAGGTGACGGAACCGGCGCCCGCCTCGACGTACTGCGGCGCCCAGCGGTCGGGGGCCTCGATCATGAGGTGGCAGTCCAGCGGGGTGCCGGTCGCGCGGGCCAGCGACTCGACCACCGGCACGCCGAGCGTGAGGTTCGGGACGAAGTGGTTGTCCATGACGTCGACGTGGAGCCAGTCGGCTCCCTCGACCGCCTTGGCCTCGTCCGCGAGGCGGGCGAAGTCGGCGGACAGGATGCTGGGGTTGATCTGCGCGGCCATGCTCCTAAGCGTGCCATGCCCTCCGGGGGTGGGCGGCAGGGGTCCCCCGGGGTGGCGGCTGTTCGTCCGGCCACCGGACCGGTGGCGGTTGTTCGTCCGGCCGCCGGGCCGGTGGCGGTTGCCCGCGCCCACGCGGCGGAGCCGCGAAGTGTCACAGCCCCGCGCCCCTCAGGGGCGCTATGCGGTGCGGCGGATCAGGGCCAGGTACATGGCGTCCGTGCCGTGGAGGTGGGGCCACAGCTGGATGTCGGGGCCCTCGCCGAGGGTGGGGACGTCGGGCAGCAGCGGGCGGGCGTCGATGAGGTCGGTGCCGGGGAACTGCTTGCGGACGTCCGTGACGACGGCGCGGGTCTCCGCGAGGTGCGGCGAGCAGGTCGCGTAGGCGACGACGCCCCCGACCCGCACGGCCTCCAGGGCGCCGCGCAGCAGCCCGCGCTGGAGCGGGGCGAAGCCGTCCAGGTCCTCGGGGCGGCGCCGCCAGCGCGCTTCGGGCCGGCGCCGCAGGGCACCGAGCCCCGTGCACGGCACGTCGACCAGGACGCGGTCGAAGCTCCCGGGCCGCCACGCCGGGCGGGTCCCGTCGGCGGCGATCACCTGGTAGGGGCCGGGATTGCCGTCCAGCGCCCTGGCCACGAGCCCGGCGCGGTGCGGCTGCTTCTCGGAGGCCAGCAGGAAGGCACCCCGCTCGGCGGCGAGCGCGGCGAGGAGCGCGGCCTTGCCGCCGGGCCCCGCGCACCCGTCCAGCCAGCGCCGGTCCGGCCCGTCCACCGGCGCGTTGGCGAGGGCCAGGGCGACCAGCTGGCTGCCCTCGTCCTGCACACCGGCGCGGCCCTCCCGCACGGCCTCGACGGCCCCGGGTTCACCGCCCTCGCTCAGCCGCACCGCGTACGGCGACCAGCGCCCCGGTACGGCGGCCTCCTCGCCGAGCAGTTCCTCGGGGGTGGCCCGGCCCGGCCGCGCGACGAGGGTGACCTCGGGGCGTTCGTTGTCGGCGGCCAGCAGTTCCTCGATGCCGGCGCGGCCGCCGCCCAGCGAGTCCCACAGCGCGGAGACCACCCAGCGCGGGTGCGAGTGCACGACGGCCAGGTGGTCCTCGGGGTCCTCGTCGTAGGGCGGGGCGACCCGCTCCAGCCACCCGTCGAGGTCGTCCCGGGCCACCTTGCGCAGCACGGCGTTGACGAACTTGGCCCGGCCGTCCCCGAGCACGACCCGCGCCAGCTCCACGGAGGCGGAGACGGCGGCGTGGCTCGGGATCCGCGTCCCCAGCAGCTGGTGGACGCCCAGGCTGAGGACGTCGAGGACCGGCGGATCGACCTCGCGCAGCGGCCGGTCCACGCAGTCCGCGATGATCGCGTCGTACGTCCCCTGCCGGCGCAGCGTCCCGTACACCAGCTCGGTCGCGAGCGCCGCGTCCCGGGCGTCGAACTTCTCGGGGCCCTCCTTCTCCCGCGCCTTGCGCAGCAGCGGCGGCAGGACGAGGTTGGCGTACGCGTCCCGCTCGTCCACGGCCCGGAGCGCCTCGAAGGCGAGGATGCGGACGGGGTCCTTCTGCGGCCTGCGGTAGGGCTTGCCGGGCTTGCGGGGACGGCGGGGCTGCTCGCTCACGAAAAAGGTGCTCCGGGTGTGGGATGAAGTGCGCTCACCAGCGTACGCCGGGCCGGTGAACGGTGGGGCGGGGGCGCGGGTCAGTCGCCGACGCGCTCGCCCTCGGTGATCCGCGCGCCGCGCGCCCAGTCCGCAGCCCGCATCGGCTTCTTGCCCTGCGCCTGCACCCACAGCAGCTCGACGGCGTGCGAGCCGGTGCCGACGTACACGTTGTTCTTCCCGGCGGCGAGCCGCCCCGGGGCGAGGTCGGTCCGGTCGGGCAGGGGGACGGCCTGCACGAGCTTGAGCCGCTCGCCGCGGAAGGTGGTCCAGGCGCCGGGGGCCGGGGTGCAGCCGCGCACCACCCGGTCCACGCGCAGCGCCGGGGCGGTCCAGTCGACCCGGGCGTCCTCGACGGTGATCTTCGGGGCGAGGGTGACGCCCTCGTCCGGCTGCGGTACCGCCTTCAGGCTGCCGTCCTCGATGCCGTCCATGGTGGCCGCGAGCAGGCCGGCACCGGCGAAGGCCAGCCGGGTCAGCAGGTCGCCGCTGGTGTCGGTGGGGCGGATGGTCTCGGTGACCGTCCCGTACACCGGGCCGGAGTCCAGGCCCTCCTCGATCAGGAAGGTGGACGCGCCGGTGATCTCGTCGCCCGCCATCAGCGCGTGCTGCACGGGGGCCGCGCCGCGCCAGGCGGGCAGCAGCGAGAAGTGCAGGTTGACCCAGCCGCGCGCGGGCACGTCCAGGGCGACGCGGGGCAGCAGGGCGCCGTAGGCGACGACGGGGCAGCAGTCGGGCGCGATCTCGCGCAGCCGGTCCAGGAAGTCGGGGTCGCGCGGCTTCGCGGGCTTGAGCACCTCGATGCCCGCCTCCTCGGCCCGCTCGGCCACGGGCGAGGCGACCAGCCGGCGCCCGCGCCCGGCCGGCGCGTCGGGCCGCGTGACGACGGCGGCCACCTCGTGACGCCCGGAGGCGATCAGGGCGTCCAGGGCGGGGACGGCGACCTCGGGGGTACCGGCGAAGACGAGCTTCATGGGTGGGACGGGCCTCTCGGGCGGGAACGTTGGCGGGCGACGCACCAGTCTACGAGCCCTCGGATCACGGGAAGCCGCCGACGGCGCGGCGCCCCCCACGGGAGAGCTCAGCCTCTCGACCGACTGGAAACGGGTGGTACGCGGGTGGTGCGCGGGCGGGAGACCCCCGAGGCCCAAGGCCGAGGGGGCGCACGCCTCACCGCCCACGCCCCCCACCCGTGACCAACCCCCGCACCCACACGTTGGTCAAGGAAGAGTTGACCGGGCCGCCCGCGCGGCCCGATTCCTTTCAACGCCGGTTCGAGAGGCTTGTTCATGGCCGACCACGCAACCCACGACGCCCAGGCTCGGGCCAGCCTGCACTTGCTGGTGCGGGACATCGAGCGGGTCCGCCGGCAGGTGGACGCACTGCGCACCCTCACCGCCCAGTTGGGCAACGTCTACCGCCCGCGCCGCTCCGGCCCCTCCGCGGGCTTCGTCGTCTACGGACGCGCCCCCGCCCCGACGGTCCGTCTCGCCCAGGAACTGCGGGACAGTGTCGAGACCCTGGTCACGGCAGCCGTGGACTTCGACCGTTCACTCGGCTTCTCGTGGGACGCGGTGGGCTCGGCGCTCGGCGTCACCAAGCAGGCGGTGCACCGGCGCTACGGCTCCCGGCGCGCCGCGGCCCAGACGGCCCCCGCCGCCGAGACCACCGAGCACACTCCGGAGCCGACGGGCACGCACCCGGTCAACGTGGGCTCGGGCCTCCCCCCGGTGCCCACGGTCCCGGCGGCCCGCTCCATGCCGACCCAGCCGACGTCGGGCAGCCCGTCCCTGCGCGACGAGGTCCGCCCGACCGCCTTCCCCGCCCCGCGCAACGGCTGACCCCACTGCCGACCCGCACCGACTGATCCGCACCGGCCGCCCGCACCGGCCGAGCCGCGACCTCGTACCGGCCCTCCGCCCCTCCCCGCCCCCCCGGGAGACGGAGGGCCGCGGCGTGTACGCCCCTCACCCGATGTCGGGCGGATCGATCCGCACCCACACCGCCGTGTCGCTCCCGCGTGCCGTCCGCGCCGCCTGGGCGGCCTTCAGCGCACCGGCCAGCGCCGCCCCGCGCCCCGGCGGCACCCGGACCAGCGCGCGCTCCCAGTGCTCCCCCGGCGGCGGCGCACCC
>NZ_MULI01000037.1 GCF_002939385.1 Streptomyces sp. MH60
GGGGTGGCCGCCGGGGGTGCGGGCGCCGGGTGCCGCGAGGACGGCAGCGAGGGCGGCCGCAGCCGCTTGCCCCTGGCGCGGGTCCGCACCAGCCGGTGCCCTGCGGCCCGCTCCACGGTCACGGCGATGTCGTCGCGCCCGCGCAGTGCCGCCAGCAGCTCCTCCTGCACGGGCTCCGGGTCGCCCCAGGTGCCGTACAGCTTCTGGCTGCTCAGGCAGACCGGGCGCAGCCCGCGGTTGAGCACCGCCTCCCAGGCCGCGACGGCGACGCCCGGGGTGTGCTCGCTGCGGAAGTCGTCCAGGACGACGATGCCGTCGGGCCCCAGCAGCTCCTTGGCCGCGCCGATGTCGCCCTCGACGTGCTCGTACAGGTGCGAGGCGTCGATGTGGACGAAGCGGCAGCTGCCCGGCGCGACCTCGTCCACGACCGCGGAACTGGGCGCCTGGATGATCGTCGGCAGGGTGGCGTGGAAGGAGAGGTAGTTGCGTTCGAAGGCCTGGCGGGTGAGCGAGGAGTACGACTTCGCCGCCTCCGCCCGGTTGGCCGCGTCCGGGGGCTCGGCCCCGAACAGGTCGCAGACGGTGAGCGTCTCGCCGTCCCGCAGCCGGTGCCCGAGCAGGATCGCGCTCTTGCCCAGGTAGGCGCCCAGTTCCAGCAGGTCGCCGCGGGTGTCCAGCCGCTCCTGCCGCTCCAGGAACCAGGAGAACAGCACCTGGTCGAGCGGCCAGAACCAGCCGGGGACGTCGTTCAGCTCACCGGGGTACTCGTGCGTCTCTTGCGCAGTGGCCATGAGGCGAGGATGCATCCTCGATGCCGGAAAAGGAGTCGGCACGCGCGATCCGACGGTCAGAAAATCGCACGTATCGCTCAATGTGTCCCGGTCGCCACCCTGCGCAGCCCGCTCGGGAAGCCTCAGGGAAGCCCTCAGGGAAGCCCTCAGGAAGCCCGCAGGAAGGCGGAGTGGGCGGCCTTCCCGAGGTAGGTGAACCGGGTGTCGTCCTTCAGGTGCTCGTCGAGGGCCTCCTTGATGCCCGGCCAGCTCGGGTCGCCGAAGTCGTCCAGCACGACGATCGCGCCGGGCGCGGCGATCTCCTCGGCCCACTGGAGGTCCTGGCGCACCCCCTTCGCCGAGTGGTCGCCGTCGACGACGATCACGCCGTAGGAGCGGTCGGAGACGGCCGCACGGGTCTCGGGGTCCTCGGAGAACCCCTGCCGGATGCGGGCCGCCGCACCGGCCGGACCGGCCAGGGCGAGGTTGGTGCGCACCGCGTGCTCGTCCACCGGCGTGCCCGTCGGGTCGGGGCGCACGGTGGTGCCGGGCTGGAGCTGCACACCGGCGAACGGGTCCACGATGGTCAGGGCCGGGCTGCGCCCGTCGCGCTCCAGCATCCGCACCAGACCGGCGGAGAACATGCCGTACAGCGTGCCTATCTCCAGGACCTCGTCGTTCGGCGGGCCGAGCAGCGGGATCGAGGCGAGCTTGCCGCAGATGTTCATGGTGCCGCCCGCGACCCGGCCCACGCCCAGCGACTCCAGCGCGATCAGGAGCCGGTACGCGGTGGCCACGTTGCGCTCGGCCGCCACCCGGTCCCCGGCCAGGGCCGCGACCTCGCGGTGCAGCCGTTCCAGGGACCCCTCGGCCACCGTCCGGGAGATGCCGCGACCGGAGGAGCCGACCAGCAGCTCGAAGGTGAGCTGCTGCTTCTGGGTCACCTCGGGGTCGGGCACCGGAGGTCTGCGGGACTCCGCGGCGCGGATCCGCCGCTCGATGCGCTGGTCGATGAGATCGGCGACGGGACGCAGCAGGCGCCGGCCGGCGGAACTGCGGAGCAGGGTACGGCTGTTCATGGGTCAACGACCTCTATCCGTCACGGAAGTGAACGTGGGTGCGTGGAACGCCAGTGGGGTGGGTGAGGCCAGACTAGGGACGTCCGGCACCCGAAACGCAGCTCTCGGAACGGACCATGGGGCGAACTTCTGCGGAACGCCGGATGGCCGGACGATGGCGGCTCCCGGCGTTCACCGAGGGGTCACGCACAGGTCGCCGATGTTCATCCGGCGGCGCTTTCCGGCGCTCACGGCCCTCTCATAGCCTGCACCGACGTGCGCCGCGCGGCGCCGCGGCTGCGAGCGCGCGCGACGCGGCATGCCGATCCCCCGCCCGGCCCACACCGCCGGGCCCGCGCGTCCAACCCGGGAGTGACCCCCCATCGCCGCCGAGCCCCTGACCACCACCGAGTCCGTCCGCCCCGCCGCCGTCGCCGACCGGGCGCAGGTGCCGCGTCCCCGCGGGGAGCACCGGTACGACGTCGACCTCGTCCGGGTTCTGGCCTCGGTCGGGGTCATCGTCTGCCATGCCGCCGGCGAACTGATGAAGGCCGTCGACCGCGATCCCGCGCAGGGCGGGCCCGTCTACTGGACCGCGCTCACCGGGGACGCGCTGAGCCGCTGCGCCGTGCCGCTGTTCTTCGCGATCGCCGGCTGGGTCGTCCTCTCCGGGGCCCCGCCCCGCGACGGCCGGCAGGTCCGCAAACGGCTGACCCGCATCGTCGTGCCGCTGGCCGTGTGGACCGCCGTCTACCTGCTGTGGGACTGGGCCCGGGACGCCAACACCGAACCCACCGCGCGGCT
The DNA here is from genome assembly GCF_002939385.1 of Streptomyces sp. MH60. Lineage (GTDB taxonomy): Bacteria > Actinomycetota > Actinomycetes > Streptomycetales > Streptomycetaceae > Streptomyces. The sequence goes on from NZ_MULI01000037.1 coordinate 2,633, forward strand.
CGCCCGGGACGCGGTGTTCGCCTCCGTGCGGCCCGCCTTCCACCTCTGGTACCTGTACGCCTACGTTCCGGTGATCCTGCTGCTGTCGGTGACCGTGCTGGTCAGGAACGGCAAGCGGCCCTGGGGCGCGGGCGCCGCGCTGCTCGGCCTGGCGCTCGCCCCGACCCTCCTGGGCGACCTCGGGCGTCTCCTCGACGTGCGGGTGCCCACCTTCGCCTGGCAGTTCGGCGTCTACCAGATCGCGTACGCCGTCGCCGGGGCCGTCCTGCTCTCGCTGCCCGGGTCAGCGGTCGCGGGCCGGCGCCGCCGCCTGCTGTGGCTGGCCGGAGGGCTGTGCGCGTGGGCCGCGGTCGCCGTCTACGAGCACCGGGTGCACTTCCCGAGCCCGTACGCCTCCGTGGTGGTGGCGCTGCTCGCCGGAACCCTGCTGATGGCGCTCGACCGGATCAGGGTGCCCGAGCGGTTCCGGCCGCTCCTCGGCAGGCTCGCCGGGGCCTCCTTCGGCGCCTACCTGGTCCACCTGCTGTTCCTGGAGGCGCTGGCCCCGCGGCTGGTGTCGGCGGACGCGGGCTGGGCGGGCGCCGCAGGTGCTCTCGCCGGTCTGACGGCCGTCACGGTCGCGCTGTCGTTCGCCGCCGCCCTGCTGTGGACCCGGCTGCGGCTGGGCCGCTGGCTGGGCTGAGCCGGACGGCGCCGAGACGCCGGAGCCCCCACCCGTGCGGTGGGGGCTCCGGCGTCGTCGCGGTCCGGCCCTCTCACTTCCCCCCGGTGCCGCGCCGCACCGCCCTGCGCACCACGCGCCTGGCCCGCCGCACCTGGAGCTTCGCCCGCAGCTGCGGGCGGCTGCCAGGCAGGCCCAGCTCGGTCAGCCGCAGCTCCGGGAAGTAGTAGCCGGGGGTGCCGGAGAGATGGCCGCGCAGCCATTCCTCCGTCGGTCTGCGCAGCTCCGGGTAGGTCTTGGGCTGCATGCAGAAGCCGATCGCCCGGACCAGCGGGGACAGGGACGCGGGCGCCGTGCCGACGAGCGCCGGGTCGTCCGGGCCCTCCAGGTCGGGCACCAGGTGGTCCACGACGGCCAGCGGCACCCGGTTGCTGTTCGGGTAGGGCGTGAGCCGCTCCATCACCAGCGCCGTCCCGACCCGGGCCACGGGCACCTCGTAGTAGGCGGAGGCGGTCACCATCGCCGTCGAGAAGCAGCCGACGACGAGTTCGGGGGAGCAGTGGTCGTACAGGGTCTCGGCCAGCAGGGGCGCGTCCAGCACGGTGAGCCGCACGCCCGCGTCCGCCGCCGCCTTGCTCAGGGCCGCCGTGTAGCCGGCGGGCGCCGTCGGGTGGGGCTTGAAGACCACGGAGCGGTGCCCGGCCCGCGCGGCCCCGGTCAGCATGCGGACGTGGAGGTCCTCCTCCTCCTGCGCGGTCAGGATGTTGATCGCCGCCAGGTACTGGCCGAGCAGCACGGCCGTCGGCTTCTCCCGTACCACGGGGGCCAGTTCGGGGCCGTCGGCCGCTTCCCGGGAGACCTCGTCGAGCACCGCGCGGAACGCCGCGTCGGGGACGACCTCGGGCTCGACGCCGTACTCGGACAGCAGCATCGGCCTGAGGCCCGGGATCAGGTCGAGGTGGAGCAGGCGGCGGATGCGGCGCGCGAGGGTCAGCGGCAGCTTGTCGCGGGTGGGGCCGTAGCTCATCAGGCCGTCGGCGTACACGTGGAGGCTCGCCTCGGAGAAGATCGCGGCCAGTGCGCGGGCCGGGTTGACCTGGATCGACTCGACGGCCAGCTCGATCAGGTCCCGCTCGCCGATGCCCCAGGCGAGCCGGAACGCCTTCTGCCACAGGGACACGTCGTTGCCCCGGGGGCCCCAGGCGCTGGGGTGGTGCGGACGGATCGCCTCGTTCCAGCTGACCACGGAGTCGAACCGGCCGGATATTCGCCCGTACCCGTGCATCTCGTCCAGGCGCAGTGCGGTCTCCGGTATCGCCGCGTTGTTGGACACCAGCAGGACGCGCCGGGCCTCGCCGCGCGGTCCGAACAGGCCCGCGTCGAGGGCCGCGGCGAGGGTGGCGGCTCCGTAGAGGGTGGAGACCTGGAATATCTGGGTCTTGTGGGGCATGGATCAGGCAGCCTTCCGCCCGTCACGCAGGCGGCCGAGCAACCTGCTGCGAGTCCTGTCGATGGTCCGGAGGGTCTCCTCCAGTACGTGCTGGGGCATGCGGTGCAGCGCGTCCCGCGCCTCCCGGCGCAGCCGCTGCGCCGCCGAGGTCTCGTACTCGCCCACCTTGCCCAGGTGGAAGGCGATCATGGCGCAGTAGGTCCGTACGGCCTTGGGGAGGAAACGTTCTGCCTCCGGGTCCGCGAGCAGGTCCTTCAAAAGCATGTCGTAGGCCGGGATGAAGTCCAGCTGCCGGGAGTCCTTTATCTGGGTGAGCGAGGTGGCCACCCCCCGCCGGTAGAAGACCCCGTGCAGTCCCACCGACGCGTACGTCGCGGCCTTCAGGTGCAGGCGCCAGATCCACAACCGGTCCTCGGCGGTGCGCAGTTCGGTCGCGAAGCGCATCCCGCCGTCGTCGAAGAGGTGGCGCCGGTAGATGCCCGCCCAGACGAAGGGGTAGTCGACCATCGTCTCCATGTGGGGCGGCGCGATGCCGTCGCGCGGGTCCATCACGACGTTGCGCGCCGGGGCCGGGGGCCGCCGGATCACCCGCTCGGTGCCGGTGGCCTGCACATGGTCGGTGCGGGCGAAGTCGCAGCCCAACTCCTCCACCCAGCGCACCAGTTCGGTGAGGTAGCCCGGCCCGTACCAGTCGTCGCCGTCGAGGAACGTGACGTAGTCGCCGCGGGCCGCGTCGATACCGCTGTTGCGTGCCTGCGCGATACCCCGGTTCGTCTCGTGCCGGATCACCCGGGTGTCGGTGCGCCGGTCCGCCCAGCGTTCGATCTGCCACGACGTGGAATCCGTGGAGCAGTCGTCGACGAGCAGGAATTCGAAGTCCGGGTCCGCGTTGTTGGCGAGACTTCTCAGAGTGCTCTCGGCGAAGGATTCCACATTGTGCATGGGAACGACGACGGACAGTTTCGGCACGCGGGCCTCTCACGTTCGAGGAGGGGAGAGATGAAGTCGGAGACGAGGAAAGAGACGGGGAAAGAGACGAGGGGAGATTGGAACAGGCTAGCGACGCGCCCGGATCCGAAGGTGACCCGGCGGGCACCGAAAGGCGAACTCCGTTCGCAGCGGAAGTGAATTCTTGGCGGCCGGGCCGTCACCGCCCGATCGAGCGCCGGATCGACCGTGCCCGGCGCACCACCCTGCGTGCCGTGGAGTTGTGCGGCAGGAACCCCAGCCGGGCCGGGATGCCGCCCGGCAGGCCCAGGGAGGTGAGCCTGCGCTTCTTGAAGTACCGCCAGGAGCGGGCGTCCAGGTGGGCGCGCAGATACGCCTCCGCCGCCGGGCGCAGCTCCGGCAGGACCTTCGGCTGCATCGCGAACCCGACGGCCCGCACCAGCCCGGCCAGTTCCTCGGTGTCCATCTCCCGCCGCCCCCCGGCGACGGCGGCCGGGTCCGACAGGTCCGGCAGCAGCGCGTCCACGAGGGTGGCGGGCACCCGGTTGCTGTTCTCGTACGGCGTCAGCCGGTCGAGCAGCGTCTCGGTGCCGGCCCGGGCGACCGGCAGGCCGTACAGCGCGGACGCGGTGAGCAGCGCCGTGGAGAAGCAGCCGACCACCAGCGCCGGACGCATCCGCTGGAACAGCACCTCGGCCGGCACCGGCGCCTCCACCACGGTGAGGTCGACCCCCAGCCGACCGGCCTCCTCCTCCAGGACCCGGGTGAAGCGGGCCGGGGCCGTCGGGTGCGTCTTGAACACCACGCGCGGGTGCCCGAGCGCGGCGACGCCGGTCAGCATCCGCACGTGCAGGTCTTCCTCCTCCTCGGCGGAGAGGATGCCCAGCGCCGACAGGTACTGGCCGAGCAGCACCGCGGGCCGTTCCACGTCCGGCAGCCCGTCGCCGGTGTCCGCCAGTTCGGCCAGCACCTTGGTGAACGCCGCGGACGGCACCACCTCGGGCTCCACGCCGAACTCGGTCAGCAGCAGCGGCGCGAGCCCCGGCACCAGGTCCAGGTGGAGCAGCCGCTCCACGCGCGTGCCGACCAGCGGGGCGAGCTTGGTGCGGGTGGGCCCGTAGCTCATCAGGCCGTCCGCGTAGACGGTCAGGGGCGCGTCGGTGAAGATCTGCGCCACGCCGAGCGCCGGCGGCACGTGGACCGACTCCACGGCCAGCGCCACGTCGTCGTCGCCCAGCCCCCAGGCCAGCCGCAGGTGCCGCTCCCACAACGGCACGTCCCCGGCCCGCGGCGACCAGTCCCCGGGGTGGAAGGGGCAGATCGCCTCGTTCCACGACACCACGTCGTCGAACCGGCCCCGCAGCCGCGCGAACCCCGGCGAGGCGTCCAGGGGCGGTGTCGTCTCGGGCGTCGCCGCGTTGTTGGTGACCAGCAGGATCCGCCGGTCGGCCGCGTCGAAGCAGCCGGAGTCCAGGGCCGCGGCGAGCGTGGCCGTGCCGTACAGCGTCGACGCCAGGAAGATCTGTGTGGTCATGCCGCCGCCCCCTCGGCCGGGCCGCCCGAGGCCGCGCGACGGCGCAGCCGCCGCAACCGCGTGGCGCGCTCGGCGTCCATCGTGTCGAGCACCTCGTCGAGCGCCTCCTGCGGCATCCGCCGCAGCGCCGCCGCGCTCCGCTCCCTCAGTATCCGGGCCACGGCGGGCTCGAACCGCTCGATGGAGCCGAGGTGGTGGGAGATGATCGCGCAGTACGTGCGGACCGCCTTCGGCACCAGCCGCGCGGCGTCCGCGTCCCCGGCCGCCCCCGCGAGCACCTCGTCGAACGCGCGGATGAAGTCGAGCTGGCGCACATCACCGATCTGGGTGAGCGAGGACGCCACCCCGCGCCGGTAGAACACGCCGAGCAGTCCGGTCACCGCGAAGGACTCCGCCTCCCGGTGCAGCTTCCAGATCCACGGCCGGTCCTCGGCCGTGCGCAGCCCGTCGGTGAAGTGCAGCAGGCCGCGCTCGGCCAGCCGGCGGTGGTAGACGCCCGCCCACGCGTAGGCGTAGTCCACGGAGGTGGTGCGGTGCGCGGGCAGGATCGCGTCGCGCGGGCGCAGGGCCGTGTTGCGGCGGCCGTGCGGGACCCGGTGCAGGGTGCGGTTGCGTCCCGTGCACTGCACGTGGTCGGTGCGCACGAAGTCGACGTCCAGCCGCTCGATCGCGGCCACCAGATCGGCGCAGTGGCCCGGCGCCAGCCAGTCGTCGCCGTCCAGGAAGGCGAGGTACTCGCCGCGCGCCCGGTCGATGCCGGTGTTGCGGGCCGTCGCCAGGCCGCCGTTGTGCTCGTGTATGACCAGCACCGCCCCCGGCAGCTCGCGCTCCGCGCGCGCGAGGAGGTCCACGGTCCCGTCGGTGGAGCAGTCGTCGACGAGAATGAACTCGAAGTCGTCCCGCGCGTTGGCGCGCAGACTCCGCAGAGTGTCTGGGGCGTATTGCCGCACGTTGTAGAACGGCACGATGACGGAGAGCTTGGGCACGTGAGCGACGTTATGCGACGGTCCGGCATGCGGCTTTACCGGTTTCTTGATTCCCGGTGAACGCGGCGTGGCGAAGCGGTGAAGCGGACGCTTTTCCGAGGTCCGGGCGGGCCGGATCCCCATTCGGCGATGTGCTGTTCACCCTTTGTTGGATTCCGGTTGGGCGGTTCCTAGGAATGGCTTCCTAGCGTCTGGGGCGTGCCAGCAAGTGCAACGAAGGCCCTCAGAGTCGCCGTCCTGGCGGACTCCGACACCCGGTGGAAATGGGGCGCGCTCACCGCGACCCGCGTCTGCCCCCCGGACACGGAGATCCACCTCGACGGGTACCTCCTGCGCGGCCGAGCCACCCCCACCGCCCGCCAGCTCCAGGAGGTCGGCGTCAGCGCGGACTCGCTCCGCGAGGTGACCGCCGTCGAGTTCCTGCGCGCCATGGCCGGGGCACGGGGCGAGGACTCCTACGACGTCCTCGTCCTCGCCCTGGTCGGCGGCGGTGTCCAGGCGATGCTGCACGGGCTCGGCCGCGTCTGGCAGCACGACGCCGAGCGGCCCGTGGTCGTCACCGGCTACGTCGGCGTCGTCTACGAGAAGCTCGCCGACGGCCTGCTGCTGCGCCACGGCGCCGACCTCGTCCTCGCCAACTCCCGTCAGGACGCGGACCGTTTCCGCGCGGTGTACGAGGGGGTCGGCGCCGACGCCGCCGCGGTGACCGAGGTCGCCCTGCCCTTCCTGGGCGGGGCCGCCTACGCCGGTGAGCCGGGCCGGGACGACCGCCCCTACACGGTGGTCTTCGCCGCCCAGCCCTCGGTGCCGGACAGCCGCCGGGACCGTACGTACCTCCTCGAACGGCTGATCGGGCACGCCCGCCTCCATCCCGAGCGCGAGGTGCTGCTCAAGCTGCGCTCCAAGCCCGGCGAACACACCACGCACATCGAGGAACTGCCCTACCAGAAGCTGGTGCAGCGGGCCGACCCGCCGGCCAACTTCCGCCTGGTCTACGGGCACATGGGCGAGGTCCTGGACCGCACCGACCTGCTGGTCACCGTCAGCTCCACGGCCGCCCTGGAATCCCTGCACCGCCGCATCCCCACGGTCGTCCTGACCGACCTGGGCGTGCGCGAGGCGCTCGGCAACCACCACTTCGTGGGCTCCGGCTGCCTCGCCTCCTGGGACCAGCTCGACGCGGGCCACCGCCCGGCCCCCGACCCCGAGTGGGTCGCCCGGCAGGGCGTGGCGGCGGACGGCGGCTACGAGACCGCCTTCGACGAGGCCCGTGGGCGCATCGCCGCCCTGCTGTCCCGGCCCGGCGGACTGCCGCCGCTCGCCCCCTACTACACCCTCGTCACCGCGCCCGGCTACCTCCCCGGCATCCTCGCCCGCCACCACCTCGCCCCCGACGGCACCCCGCTGCCCGGCGCGCCGGCCGCCGACCGGGCGCCCGGCCCCGTGCGGCAGGTCGTGCGGCGTGCGGCCCGCGGCGCCTACCGGCACGGCGTCCAGCGGGTCGCCCCGGTGATCCGCCGGATGGGGGAGCTGTGACCGCCCCGGCGCCCGGGCCCGCCCCGATACCCGAGACCTCCGCGGTTGCGCCCACGTCCGCGGGCCCCGCGACACCTGCGCAAGGAGCAGATCCCATGTCCAACCCGGAAGCGGGCCAGGGCGCTTCGGTGCGCCGGGTGCTCGCCGTCATCCCCGCCCGCGGCGGCTCCAAGGGAGTGCCCGCGAAGAACCTCGCCCCCGTCGGCGGCGTCCCGCTGGTGGTCCGCGCGGTGCGCGAGTGCCTGGCGGCCCGCCTCGTGACGGACGTCGTGGTCTCCACCGACGACCAGGCCATCGCCGCGGCGGCCCGCGAGGCCGGGGCCGAGGTCGTGCTGCGGCCCGCCGCCATCGCCGGGGACACGGCCACCTCCGAGGCCGCCGTGCTGCACGCGATGGACACCCACGAGGCCCTGCACGGCGCCGCCGTCGACGTGGTCCTGCTCGTGCAGTGCACCAGCCCCTTCCTGGTCCGCGAGGACGTCGACGGGGTGGCCGGCGCGGTCGCCGAGGACGGCGCGGACACCGCCGTCACCGTCGCCCCGTTCCACGGCTTCGTCTGGCGGGACGGCACCGACGAGACGGGCGGGGCCGACGGCGGCCACGGCGTCAACCACGACAAGGCGTACCGCCCCCGCCGCCAGGACCGCCCCCAGGACCTGCTGGAGACCGGCGCCGCCTACGCCATGGCCGCCCCCGGCTTCCGCAAGCACCAGCACCGCTTCTTCGGCCGCACCGAACTGGTCCGCACCGACCCGGCCCGCGTCCTGGAGATCGACGACCCGCACGACCTGGCCCGCGCCCGGGCCCTGGCCCCGCACTTCGACGCGGCCCGGCCCGGCGCCCTGCCGACCGCGGCCGACATCGACGCCGTGGTCCTCGACTTCGACGGCACCCAGACCGACGACCGGGTGCTGATCGACTCCGACGGACGGGAGTTCGTCTCCGTGCACCGCGGCGACGGACTCGGCATCGCCGCCCTGCGCCGCAGCGGCCTGACGATGCTGATCCTGTCCACGGAGGTGAACCCGGTCGTCGCCGCCCGCGCGCGCAAGCTCAAGCTGCCCGTGCTGCACGGCATCGACCGCAAGGACCTCGCCCTCAAGCAGTGGTGCGAGGAACAGGGCATCGCGCCCGAACGCGTGCTCTACGTCGGCAACGACGTCAACGACCTCCCGTGCTTCGCCCTCGTCGGCTGGCCCGTGGCGGTCGCGAGCGCCCACGACGCGGTACGCGGCGCGGCCCGCGCGGTCACCACCGTCCCCGGCGGCGAAGGCGCCGTACGGGAGATCGCGGCCTGGCTCCTGGGCCCCTCATTGAACACCCCCGACCCTCTCGAAGCCCCCACGCTCACCCAGTCCAAGTAAGGAACCCCCTGCCATGAGCACCAACTCCCGCATCCGCACCTTCGGCACCCGCGAGGCCGGCCCCGGCCGCCCCGTCTACATCACCGGCGAGATCGGCATCAACCACAACGGTGAGCTGGAGAACGCCTTCAAGCTGATCGACGCCGCCGCCGAGGCCGGCTGCGACGCCGTCAAGTTCCAGAAGCGCACCCCGGAGATCTGCACCCCGCGCGACCAGTGGGACATCGAGCGGGACACCCCCTGGGGCCGCATGACGTACATCGACTACCGCCACCGCGTGGAGTTCGGCGAGGACGAGTACCGCCAGATCGACGAGTACTGCAAGACCAAGAACATCGACTGGTTCGCCTCCCCGTGGGACACCGAGGCCGTCGCCTTCCTGGAGAAGTTCGACGTCCCCGCCCACAAGGTCGCCTCCGCCTCCCTCACCGACGACGAGCTGCTGCGCGCCCTGCGCGCCACCGGCAAGACGGTCATCCTCTCCACCGGCATGTCCACCCCGAAGCAGATCCGCCACGCGGTCGAGGTCCTGGGCAGCGACAACATCCTCATGTGCCACGCCACCTCCACCTACCCGGCGCAGGCCGAGGAGCTGAACCTCCGCGTCATCAACACCCTCCAGCAGGAGTTCCCGAACGTCCCGATCGGCTACTCGGGACACGAGACCGGCCTGCAGACCACGCTGGCCGCCGTGGCCCTCGGCGCCACCTTCGTCGAGCGCCACATCACCCTCGACCGCGCCATGTGGGGCTCCGACCAGGCCGCCTCCGTCGAGCCGCAGGGCCTGACCCGCCTGGTGCGCGACATCCGCACCATCGAGGCCTCCCTCGGCGACGGCGTCAAGAAGGTCTACGACTCCGAGCTGGGCCCGATGAAGAAGCTGCGCCGCGTCACCGGCGTCGTCGCCGAGGCGGAGATCGCCGCCGCCGCGGGCGAGCCCGTCACCGTCTGACCACCGGCCACCGAGTCACTCACCACGGGACGGACCCCACCGATGAGCCCCCGCGCCGGGAACGCCGGCCCCCGCACTCTCGCCTTCGTCGAGAGCCCGGTACAACTGCTGAACGTGCTGGAGTGGGCGCACACCCGCGCCCCCGGCGCGGAGCTCACCCTCGTGGTCCTCTCGCCCGTCGACCCGATGACCCGCGGCCAGCTGCGCCGCATGGCGGAACTGGCCCGCAAGGAGGGTCACGAGATCCGCTGGGAGGAGGCGCGCGGCGGTGCCACCGCCCCCTTCCGCACGGTCGGCGGCCTGACCACCGCACTGCGCCAGGCGGACCGGGTCGTCATGGGCGACCCGTTCTCCCGCTACGTGCAGCTCCTCCTCACCATCACCCGCGCCCACGACCTGGTCGTCGTCGACGACGGCACCGCCACGATGGAGTTCGTCACCCAGCTGGCCCACGGCGAGCGCCTGGTCCGCTGGCACCGCAAGGGCAGCCGCCCCGGCCCGCGCGACCTGCTCTTCGCCCCGGTCTCCCGGTCGGCCCGCCACCGCCTCACCCCGACCCCCGACCGGCAGGTCTCGGTCTTCTCCTCCATGCCCATCGAGGACGTCCCCGAAGGCGTCACCGTCGCCGCGAACGACTTCTCCTGGACCAGGGCCCGCTTCGGTCCGCCCCGCATCACCAAGGGCGCCGACATGGTCGGCACCTCCCTGGTGGAGACCGGCGTCGTCGACGCCGACCGCTACGTGGCCGCCGTACACGCCCTGGCGAAAACCCACGGGGCCGCCCGCTACTTCGCCCACCGCCGGGAGGGCGCCGAGAAGCTGCACCGGCTGGCCGTGGAGACGGGCCTGCAGATCGTCCGCCCCGACCTCCCCCTGGAGCTGATCGCCCGCCGCGGCCCGATCGGCCGCACCGTCCTCAGCTTCCCGTCCACCGTCGTCCACACCCTGCCGCTGGCCCTCACCGGCACCGAGGTCCGGGTCGCCGTCTGCGACATCGACCCCGCCTGGCTCACCGAGACGGCCTCACCGCGGGCCCGCGGATTCCTGAGCGGCGTCACCGGCTCGGCCCGGGACGTGCACCGGCTGTCGGCGGTGGTGAGCGCGGGGTAGGGCGCGTGGAGCGGGCCACGCGTGGTAACCGTGGGGAAGAGGACGGGTGCCGTGGAGCGGTCGGGCCGCTCACGGTGATCTCATGATCGGCTCGGTCGGAAAGGCGGCCAAGTTTACCCAAGCGAGATGATGGCTATGCGTAGGGCGGCCGAGTTTTCTTCCCCTAACGGGCTGAATTTTGTTGATCGTGGGTCCATCGATCGCCCGGGAGCCCTACGCTGCAAAGGGTGAACGTGTTGATGTCCCCAGAGTCCGAGGCCGACACTCCTGGTGAAGCCGCGCTGCCCGGCACCTTGCCGGACACGCTGCGCGCGGAGCTCGTGGCCTTCCGCCGCGATCTGCACATGCACCCCGAGCTGGGCAATCAGGAGTTCCGCACCACCGCCGCGATCAAGGAACGGCTGGAGCGGGCCGGACTCAAGCCCCGCGTGCTGCCCATCGGCACCGGGCTCGTCTGCGACATCGGCACCGGCACCGACTCGGGACAGTGGTCCGGCGGGCCCCGCATGCTCGCCCTGCGGGCCGACATCGACGCCCTGCCCATCCCCGACACCAAGACCGAGTGCGCGTACCGCTCCCAGGTGCCGGACCGCGCCCACGCCTGCGGGCACGACGTGCACACCACCGTCGTCCTCGGCACCGGGCTCCTGCTCGCCGCCCTGCACGAGCAGGGCCTGCTGCCCCGGCCCGTGCGGCTGGTCTTCCAGCCGGCCGAGGAGGTGCTGCCCGGCGGCGCCGCCGACGCCATCGAGGGCGGTGCGCTCGACGGGGTGCGCCGCATCCTGGCCGTGCACTGCGACCCCCGGGTGGACGCCGGGAAGATCGGCCTCAGGGTCGGTCCCATCACCTCCGCCTGCGACCGGCTGGAGATCGCCCTGAACGGCCCCGGCGGCCACACCGCCCGCCCGCACCTCACCACCGACCTGGTCACCGCCGCCGCCCGCGTGGTCACCGACGTGCCCCCGCTCGTCGCCCGGCGCGTGGACAGCCGCAGCGGGCTTGCGCTGACCTGGGGGCGGATCGAATCCGGCCACGCCCCGAACGTCATCCCGCAGCACGCCGAACTCGCCGGGACCGTGCGCTGCCTCGACCTCGACGCCTGGCGGCAGGCACCCGACCTGGTGATGGGCGCCATCGACGAGATCGCCGACCTGTACCGGGCCAAGTCCGAGATCACCTACGTCCGCGGCGTGCCCCCGGTCGTCAACGAGGTCACCAGCACCGAACTGCTCCAGGCCGCCATGGTCGCCCGGCGCGGCACCGACGCCGTCGAGGGCACCGAGCAGAGCCTGGGCGGCGAGGACTTCTCCTGGTACCTGGAGCACGTGCCCGGCGCCATGGCCCGCCTCGGCGTCCGCCCGCCCGGCGAGCGCACCGTCCGCGACCTCCACCAGGGCGACTTCGACGTGGACGAGCACGCCATCACGGTCGGCGTGGAGATGTTCACCGCGGCGGCGCTGATCGACGCCGTGCAGTAGCCGCACCGGCGGTAACCGGCCAGCGGCACGAATGGATAACGGCGCCGCGCAATCCCGTTCCCAGGAGGTTCTACGCGCGTTAATGTGCGCCGAACCGAGCACCCGCTGCGGGGCTTTGGAGAATGGGGAACTTCAGATGCGTCGGATATCGAGACTGACCCGCGTCGCGGTGGGGGTCGCGTCGCTCGCACTCGCCGCCACGGCCTGCGGCGGCACCAGCGGCGAAAGCGGCGACGACGGCGGTGACGACAAGGGCCTCGCCATCGCCTACGACGTCGGCGGCAAGGGCGACCAGTCCTTCAACGACGCCGCGTACGCCGGTCTGCAGCGGGCCCAGAAGGAGTTCGGCTACAAGACCGCCGACATCGAGCCCACCGACGGCGAGACGGACGCCGACAAGGAACAGCGCCTGACCTCCCTGGCCAAGCAGGGCTACAACCCGGTGATCGGCGTCGGCTTCGCCTACGGCCCGGCGATGAAGGCCGTCGCCGCCAAATACCCGGACACCACCTTCGGCATCGTCGACTCCGTGGTCGAGGGCAAGAACGTCGCCTCCCTCGTCTTCGCCGAGAACGAGGCCTCCTACCTGGCCGGCGTCGCCGCGGCCAAGGCCACGAAGTCCAAGACCGTCGGCTTCGTGGGCGGTGTGGACGTCCCGCTGATCCACAAGTTCGAGGCCGGGTTCGCGCAGGGCGTCAAGGACACCGACCCCAAGGTCAAGGTGCTCTCGCAGTACCTGACGCAGACCGCGGAGGAGGGCGGCTTCTCCAGCCCCGACAAGGGCAAGGCCGCAGCCGAGGGCCAGATCGAGAAGAAGGCCGACGTGGTGTACGCGGCGGCCGGCCTCTCCGGTCAGGGCGTGATCGAGGCCGCCGCGAAGGCGAAGATCTGGGCGATCGGCGTCGACTCGGACCAGTACCAGCAGGAGGCCCTGGCGGCCTACAAGGACTCCATCCTGACCTCCGCCCTCAAGGACATCAACGGCGCGGTCTTCGCCCTGGCCAAGTCCGTCGAGGACGACAAGCCGCTGACCGGCACCCACACCTTCGACCTGAAGTCCGACGGCGTGGGCCTGTCCGACAGCAACCCGAAGTTCGCCGAGGTCCCCGGCGCCAAGGAGGCCGTGGAGAAGGCCAAGGCGGGCATCGTCGACGGCTCCATCAAGGTCGCCACGGAGTAGCCGCGACGGCACGGCACGCAACCCGACGAAGCGGACGGGCGCCCCCGGTGCCCGTCCGCTTCCGCGTGCCGCGGCCCCCGGGCCGGGCGTCACCCTCCGCCACCTTCCGTCTGCGTCCGGCGAGCCCCGTACCCCCATACGCGTCGCCTTGCTCACGGGCGGATAACAAGGTGGACAGAAGGGGTTTTCAGGCAGGTCTACGCGCGTTAATCTGCGGCGAAAGCAGCGCCGCAGCCGAACCGTCCCCGGCGCTTGTACGACAGGAGCACCAGACATGCGCCGGATTTCCCGGATCACGGTCGCAGGCGCAGCGACCGCCTCCCTGGCCCTCGCCCTCGCCGCCTGCGGTGGTACCTCGACCGACTCCGGTTCGGAGTCCAAGGGGGACAAGGGCCTCGCCATCGCGTACGACGTCGGCGGCAAGGGCGACCAGTCCTTCAACGACGCCGCGTACGCCGGTCTGGAGCAGGCCAAGAAGGAGTTCGGCTACGAGACGGCCGACGTCGAGCCCACCGACGGCGAGACGGACGCCGACAAGGAGCAGCGGCTGTCCTCGCTGGCGAAGCAGGGGTACAACCCGGTCGTCGGCATCGGCTACGCCTACGCGTCCGCCATGAAGAACGTCGCCGAGAAGTACCCGGACACCACCTTCGGCATCGTCGACGACGCCACGATCGAGGCGAAGAACGTCGCGGACCTGGTCTTCAACGAGCAGGAGGCGTCCTACCTCGCCGGTGTCGCCGCCGCCAAGAGTACAAAGACCAACACGGTCGGCTTCGTGGGCGGTGTGGACGTCCCGCTGATCCACAAGTTCCAGGCCGGCTACGAGCAGGGCGTCAAGGACACCGACCCCAAGGTCAAGGTCATCTCGCAGTACCTCACGCAGACCGCGGAGGAGGGCGGCTTCTCCAGCCCCGACAAGGGCAAGACCGCCGCCGAGGGCCAGATCGAGAAGAAGGCCGACGTCGTGTACGCGGCGGCCGGTCTCTCCGGTCAGGGCGTGATCGAGGCCGCCGCCGCCAACAAGGTCTGGGCGATCGGCGTCGACTCCGACCAGTACAAGCAGGAAGCCCTCGCGAAGTACAAGGACTCCATCCTGACTTCGGCCACCAAGGACGTCGCCAAGGCGGTCTACAGCCTCGCGAAGTCGGTCGAGGACGGCAAGCCGGAGACCGGTATCGTTCGGGGCGATCTGAAGTCCGGCGAGGTCGGTCTCTCGGACTCCAACCCGAAGTTCGCGGACGACGCCGAGCTCCAGGCAGCCATCAAGACGGCCAAGGAGAAGATCATCAGCGGCGAGATCAAGGTCAAGAGCAGCTGAACGGCTGAGTAGCACCAGCAGTACCTCGAACAGCGTGTAACCGCGCCGGCCCGGCCGCACGGCGGGGTACGGGGAGAGCGTCCTCGAAGTCGCCCTCCCCGTACCCCGTCGCGTCGATGTGCCGCCGCCGCTTTTAGATGCCGTAGGGGCGCTACGCGCGTAGACGGCCCCCGTCCCCAGGAGAGTGCGCCATCAACGCGTCCAGCAGCCCTCCGGCCGGAGCGGCGGTCAACGAACCGGTGACCGCCGTCGAACTCGCCGGGATCACCAAGCGTTTCCCCGGCGTCGTGGCCAACCACGACATCCACCTCACCGTCCGCAAGGGCACCGTCCACGCCCTCGTCGGTGAGAACGGCGCCGGCAAGTCGACCCTGATGAAGATCCTCTACGGCATGCAGAAGCCGGACGAGGGCACCATCGCGGTCGACGGCGAGAAGGTGGCCTTCTCCTCGCCCGCCGACGCCATCGTGCGCGGCATCGGCATGGTCCACCAGCACTTCATGCTCGCCGACAACCTCACGGTCCTGGAGAACGTGGTCCTCGGCAGCGAGAAGCTCTACGGCATCGGCGCCAGGGCCCGCCGGAAGATCAAGGAGATCTCCGAGCGGTACGGCCTCGGGGTGCGCCCCGACGTCCTCGTCGAGGAGCTGGGTGTCGCCGCCCGCCAGCGCGTGGAGATCCTCAAGGTCCTCTACCGCGGCGCCCGCACGCTGATCCTCGACGAGCCCACGGCCGTCCTGGTGCCGCAGGAGGTGGACGCCCTCTTCGACAACCTGCGCGAGCTGAAGGCCGAGGGCCTGTCCGTCATCTTCATCTCCCACAAGCTGGGCGAGGTCCTCTCGGTCGCCGACGAGATCACCGTCATCCGCCGCGGCACCACGGTCGGCACGGCCGTCCCCGCGGAGACCACGCCCCGTCAGCTCGCCGAGCTGATGGTCGGCAGCGAGCTGCCCACCCCGGAGACGGCGGAGTCCACGGTCACCGACCGCGCGGTCCTCACCGTCGACACGCTGCGCCTCGCGGCGCCCGGCGGCAAGGCCCTGCTGAACGACATCTCCTTCACCATCCACGCCGGTGAGATCCTCGGCATCGCCGGCGTCGAGGGCAACGGCCAGACCGAGCTGGTCGACGCGCTCATCGGGCTGCGCCAGGCCGACTCCGGCAGCATCCGCTTCCTCGACCAGGACATCACCGCGCTGCCCACCCGCAAGCGCCGCGAGCAGGGCGTCGGCTACATCCCCGAGGACCGCCACCGCCACGGGCTGCTCCTGGAGGCGCCCCTCTGGGAGAACCGCATCCTCGGCCACGTCACCGAGAAGCCCAACAGCAAGGGCGTCTGGCTGGACCTCAAGAGCGCCCAGCAGGACACCCGCCGCATCGTCGAGACGTACGACGTCCGCACCCCCGGCATCGACGTCACCGCCGCCTCGCTGTCCGGCGGCAACCAGCAGAAGCTGATCGTCGGCCGCGAGATGAGCCACAAGCCGCGCTTCCTGATCGCCGCCCACCCCACCCGCGGAGTGGACGTGGGAGCGCAGGCCGCGATCTGGGACCACATCCGCGAGGCCCGTCGTGAGGGCCTGGCGGTGCTGCTGATCTCCGCCGACCTGGACGAGCTGATCGGCCTGTCCGACACCCTCCGCGTGATCTACGACGGCAAGCTGGTCGCGGACGCCGACCCGGCCACCATCACCCCCGAGGCGCTCGGCTCGGCGATGACCGGCGCCGCCTCCGGACACCTGGAGGACGAGGAGACCGCCAAGGCCCCGGCCGCCCCGGCGGGCGTGTCGAAGTCCCCGGAGTCCCCGGAGTCCTCGGAGTCCCCGGAGTCCCCGGAGTCCCCGGAGTCCCCGGAGTCCCCGCAGTCCCCGGGCACTCCCAGGCCGACCAAGCCGACCGAGTCGCTCAAGTCCCCCGAGGCCCCTGAGTCCCCCGAGTCTCCGGAAGACGAGGCCCGCTGATGAAGAAGTTCGACAAGGAGCGCGTGCTCCTCGCGGTGGCCGGACCGGTCATCGCGCTCGCCGTGGCCTTCGTGCTCAGCGCGATCGTCCTGATCGCCTCGGGCAAGAACCCGGTCGAACCGTTCGCCCTCATGTTCGAGCAGGCCGGGTTCTCCGACATCCAGGTCCTGATCATCAACCAGGCGTCGATGTACTACATCGCGGCCCTCGCGGTGGCCATCGGCTTCCGGATGAACCTGTTCAACATCGGCGTCGACGGCCAGTACCAGCTCGCCGCCATGATGGCCGCGATCGTCGGCGCCCACGCCAGCCTGCCGGCCGGCCTCCAGGTCCCGCTGCTGCTCCTGACCGCCGTCCTCACCGGCGCCTTCTGGTCCGGCATCGCCGGTGTCCTGAAGATCACCCGGGGCGTCAGCGAGGTCGTCGCGACGATCATGCTCAACTCCATCGCCACCGCCGTCATCGGCTACCTGTGGCTGCCCGACGTCTTCGGCGTCAAGATCGGCAACAACAACACCACCGGCGAGATGCACGAGTCCGGCTGGATCCCCGGCATCGACATGGGCGCGGCCGGCGAGATCTACGGCCTGGTCATCCTCGCCGTACTGCTCGGCATCGGCTACTGGCTGGTCCTCAACCGCACCCGCTTCGGCTTCGACCTGCGCGCCTCCGGCGCCTCCGAGTCCGCCGCCGCGGCCAGCGGTGTCGACCCCAAGCGCATGGTGCTCACCGCGATGCTCATCTCCGGCGGCCTCGCCGGTCTCGCGGGCCTGCCGATCCTGCTCGGCGACACCCACACCTACAGCCTCAACTTCCCCACCGGCATCGGCTTCCTCGGCATCGGCATCGCCCTGCTCGGCCGCAACAGCCCGGTCGGCATCGCCTTCGCCGCCCTGCTGTGGGCCTGGCTCGACAAGGCCTCGCCCGAGCTGGACTTCCACGGGTACGACAAGGAGATCGCGGTCATCATGCAGGGCCTGATCGTCCTCTCGGTCGTCGTCTCCTACGAGGCCGTCCGTGAGTGGGGCCTGCGCCGCCAGCAGCGCCGGGTCGGCGCGGAGCTGGCCGCCGGTCACGTCCTCGGCGCCACCGACAACTCGAAGAAGGAGGTGGCCGGCCGATGACCGCTCCGACCACAGCGACCGACGTCAACCAGCCGTCGCTGGAGCACGCACCACCGACCGGCCGCCGCATGTCGTGGCCCGTGCTGCTCCTGGTCATCGCCGGTGCCCTGGCGCTGACCTCGATCGTCCGCCTGATCACCGGCGCCAACGGCATCACCAACGTCAGCCAGATGTCCACCGCGCTCCAGCTCGCCGTGCCGATCGGCCTCGCCGGTCTCGGCGGTCTGTGGGCCGAGCGCGCGGGCGTCGTCAACATCGGCCTCGAAGGCATGATGATCCTCGGCACCTGGTTCGGTGCCTGGGCCGGCTTCCAGTGGGGCCCGTGGACCGGCGTCCTGGTCGGCATCGTCGGCGGCTGCCTCGGCGGCCTGCTGCACGCCATCGTGACGATCACCTTCAACGTCAACCACATCGTCTCCGGTGTGGCCATCAACATCCTCGCCCTGGGCGCCACCCGCTACCTGGCCCCGCTCGCCTTCGAGGGCCACCAGGGCGGCTCGGCCAAGCAGTCCCCGCCGGTCGACTCCCTCGGCCACTTCTCGATCCCGGGCCTGTCCGGCTGGCTGGACAGCCTCAACGACCAGCACTGGTTCTTCGTCTCGGACATCGCGGGCCTGCTCGGCGGCCTGGTCACCGACGTCTCCTGGCTCACCCTGCTCGCGGTCGCCCTGGTCCCCGCCACCTGGTGGGTCCTGTGGCGCACCCCGTTCGGCCTGCGGCTGCGCTCCTGCGGCGAGAACCCGATCGCCGCCGAGTCCCTCGGCGTGAACGTCTACAAGTACAAGTACCTCGCCGTGATCATCTCCGGTGGACTGGCCGGTCTCGGCGGTGTCTTCCTCTCCATCGTGGCCAACCCCTTCTACCTGGAGGGCCAGACCAGCGGCCGCGGCTACATCGGCCTCGCGGCGATGATCTTCGGCAACTGGATGCCGGGCGGCCTCGCCATCGGCGCCGGCCTCTTCGGCTACACCGACAGCCTCAACCTGCGCGGCGGCTCCGCCAACGTGCACGCCCTGCTGCTGCTCGGCGCCCTGCTGCTGGTCGCCGGCGCCATCTGGCTGGTGATCCGCAAGAAGTACGTCAAGGCCGCGATCACCTTCGTCGTCGGCGCCCTGGTCTTCGCCTGGTACGCCGGCACCAACGAGGTCCCCAACCAGGTCGTCTCCGCCACGCCGTACGTCGTCACGCTCGTCGTCCTCGCCCTGTCCGCGCAACGGCTGCGGATGCCCAAGGCGGACGGCATGCAGTACCGCAAGGGCCAGGGCAAGTGACCGGGGCCGCGTGGGAGGAGCTGCGCACGGCGGCCCGGGACGCCATGTCCCGGGCGTACGCCCCCTACTCCGGGTACGCCGTGGGCGCCGCCGCCCTGGTCGACGACGGCCGCACCGTCACCGGCTGCAACGTGGAGAACGCCAGCTACGGCATCGGCCTGTGCGCCGAGTGCGGTCTCGTCTCGCAGCTCCAGGTGACCGGCGGGGGCCGGCTGACGCACTTCGTCTGCGTCGACGGCCAGGGCGAGGTACTCGTCCCCTGCGGCCGCTGCCGGCAGCTGCTGTACGAGTTCGGCGGCCCGGAGCTGCTGCTGGAGACCCCGGAGGGGATCCTCCCGCTGTCCCGGATGCTCCCGCAGGCCTTCGGCCCCGACCACCTCACGAAGTAAGGACAGCCAGACATGGCCATGGACGTCATCTCCGTCATCCGCACCAAGCGGGACCGCGGCGAACTCGGCGACGAGCAGATCGACTGGGTCATCGACGCCTACACGCGCGGCGAGGTGGCCGACGAGCAGATGTCCTCGCTCGCGATGGCGATCCTGCTCAACGGCATGAACCGCGGCGAGATCGCCCGCTGGACGGCCGCGATGATCGCCTCGGGCGAGCGCATGGACTTCTCGTCCCTGTCCCGCCCGACCGCCGACAAGCACTCCACGGGCGGCGTCGGCGACAAGATCACCCTGCCGCTCGCGCCCCTGGTGGCGGCGTGCGGCGCGGCCGTCCCGCAGCTCTCCGGCCGCGGCCTCGGCCACACCGGCGGCACGCTGGACAAGCTGGAGTCCATCCCGGGCTGGCGCGCCCTCCTGTCCAACGAGGAGATGCTGGACGTCCTGGACACCACCGGCGCGGTGATCTGCGCGGCGGGCGACGGCCTGGCGCCCGCCGACAAGAAGCTGTACGCGCTGCGCGACGTCACCGGCACGGTCGAGGCGATCCCGCTGATCGCCTCCTCCATCATGTCGAAGAAGATCGCGGAGGGCACCGGCTCGCTGGTCCTCGACGTGAAGGTGGGCTCCGGCGCCTTCATGAAGACCATCGAGGACGCCCGTGAGCTGGCGTCCACGATGGTCGGCCTCGGCACCGACCACGGGGTGAAGACCGTCGCGCTCCTCACGGACATGTCGACGCCCCTCGGCCTCACCGCGGGCAACGCCCTGGAGGTCCGCGAGTCGGTCGAGGTGCTGGCCGGGGGCGGCCCCTCCGACGTGGTCGAGCTGACCCTCGCCCTGGCCCGCGAGATGCTCGACGCGGCGGGCCTGAAGGACGCCGACCCGGCGAAGGCCCTGGCCGACGGCTCCGCGATGGACGTCTGGCGCCGCATGATCGCGGCCCAGGGCGGCGACCCGGACGCCGCGCTGCCCACGTCGAAGGAGCAGCACGTGGTGAAGGCCGCCTCCTCCGGCGTCCTGACCCGCCTCGACGCCTACGACATCGGCGTCGCCGCCTGGCGCCTGGGCGCGGGCCGCGCCCGCAAGGAGGACCCGGTGCAGGCCGGCGCCGGCGTCGAACTCCACGCCAAGCCCGGCGACACGGTCACCGCGGGCCAGCCCCTCCTCACCCTCCACACGGACACCCCGGACCGCTTCGACTACGCCCTCGCGGCGGTGGAGGGCGCGTACGACGTGGCCCCGGCGGGCACGGCCTTCACCGCCTCGCCGGTGGTGCGGGAACGTATCGCCTGACCTGCGCCCGCGGCCGGAGGCCGCTGATGTCACAGCCCATTCGGGTGAACGGGATCGGTAGACCAGTGCCGGTCCCGTTCGGCATGCTGGGATCGGTGACGCACCGATAGGAGAACCGCCAGTGCGACACGAAGTCGCTCCACCCAAGTAGATGGTCTGTGTGAGGAAAGAAGGTCATGAGCAGGCCATCTCGGACCAGTGTCCAAGGTCCGTCCCCACTTCCGACACCGGCGAGTTCCCCGAGGCCTGACTCACCCCAGCACCGTCGCCACCCCCACCAGCACCGGCACCGACAGCACCGTCGACACGAGGATCGCGTCCCGGGCCAGGCGTTCGCCCACCCCATAGGTTGACGCGTACGTGTACAGGTTCTGCGCGGCCGGCAGTGCCGACGTCACCACCACGTCGAGGAGTTGGGGGCCCCGCAGGCCGAAGACCCCCGACGCCAGCGCCCAGGCCACCGCGGGCTGGCCCACCGCCTTCAGCGCGACCGCGAGCAGCACCGGCCGCCGTTCCACGCCCCGCAGCGGCATCGTGGAGCCGCACAGGCCGATGCCGAAGGCCAGCAGCACCGCCGGGACGGACATGTTGCCGATCAGCGTCACCGGGTCCATCACCGCGTCCGGGACCCGAAGACCGCTCGCGGCCACCGCGACCCCGGCGAGCGAACCCAGCGCGATCGGATTGCGCAGCGGCGTCAGCAGCCGCCGCCACAGCGTGCCCCCGGCGCCCCCGCGCGACAGGTCCAGGATCGTCACCGCCACCGGCGTCACCAGCACCAGCTGGAACAGCAGCACCGGCGCCACCAGTGAGGCGTCGCCCAGGACGTACACGGCGATCGGAATGCCGAGGTTGCCGGAGTTGACGTAGCCGGAGCAGAGCGCGCCGATCGTCGTACGGCCCACGCCCCAGCCGCGGGCGACGCCCACCGCGACGAACGCACCGGCCACCGCCACCGTGGACAGCGCCGTCACCAGGAGCCGGGCGGAGAAGACCACCGACAGGTCGGCCGTCGCCAGCGTGGTGAACAGCAGGGCGGGGGAGGCCACGTGGAAGGCGAGCTTGGTCAGCACCTCGCGGCCCTGCGGACCCAGGTGGCCGCGCAGGCCGAGCACATAGCCGACCCCGATCACCACCGCGATGACCGCGAACCCGGTCAGCACCCCCTGCACGGCGCCCCCTTCCGGACGGAGACGCGGGTGCCGGGCGGCGCGGAGGCGGGACGGGGTATGTGGGCCATACAGCGAACCCTCTGTGGGAGGGCCCGCGCAGGTCAATGTGATCCACGACGGGCCCCGCACCGATGAGTTCCGCCGGTCGGCCGGGTCTACCGCACGTGGACGCCGTGACACCCGCCGTACTCGTGCTGCCGGGGCCCGTCTCCCGAGGGGAGACGCCCCGGTTCTGCGACGAGGTGCGCGCGCTGCTGGAAACCACCCGGGCCGGGGTGGTCGTCTGCGACGTCGGCGGTCTCGGACCGCCGGGGCTCGCCGTCGTCGACCTGCTGGCCCGGCTGGAACTCACCGCCCGGCGGGCCGGGGGCCGGATACGGCTGCGCGACCCCGATCCGGCCCTGCACGCCCTACTGGACCTCGTCGGCCTCCGCTTCGAGACGGAGCGGCAGGTCGAACAGCGGGAACCACCGCTTGGTGTCGAGGAAGCAGTGGAACCCGGTGATGCGGCCGTCTGAGATCTCCAGCACCTGGACCGCCCACGGCGCGAAGCCGCCCGCCTCCGGGTCCGGCTTGTAGTGCGCGAAGGCCGGCAGCCCGTTGGCCTCCACCCGCAGCAGCCGGGAACCGGCGCACGCGGCGCCGAGCGTGCTCATGAAACCGGTGATGTCCGACGGACCGGCCAGCCACAGGTCGAACGGCGGCATCGTCATCACCGCGTCCTCGTGCAGCAGCGCCGTCAGCGCCGTCATGTCGTAGCCCTCGAAGGCCGCGACATAGCGCTCCAGGAGCTTCTGCTGCTCCTCGTCCAGCGGGTCCGACACCGCCGCGTCGGCCCCCCGGTCCGACCGCTCGGCGAGTGTCGCGCGGGCGCGTTGCAGGGCGCTGTTGACCGAGGCGACCGACGTGCCGAGCAGCTCGGCGACCTCGCTCGCCTTCCACGCCAGCACCTCGCGCAGGATCAGCACCGCCCGCTGCTTGGGCGGCAGCTGCTGGAGGGCGGCCATGAAGGCGAGCCGCACGGACTCCTTGGCGACCGCGGCCTCGGCCGGGTCGGCGGTCTGCGGCAGTACGCGGGCGTCCGGCATCGGCTCCAGCCAGGTGTGGTCCGGGCGGGGGGACAGGGCGGCCTGGGCGAGCGGCGTCGCCTCCGTCAGGTCCATCGGACGCGCCCGCTTGTTGCCCGCGGTCAGCATGTCCAGGCAGACGTTGGTCGCGATCCGGTACAGCCACGAGCGCAGGCTGGAGCGGCCCTCGAACTTGTCGTAGCTCCGCCAGGCGCGGACCAGCGTGTCCTGCACCGCGTCCTCGGCCTCGAAGGAGGAACCGAGCATCCGGTAGCAGTACCCCGTCAGCTCGGGCCGGTGCTTCTCCAGCGCGGAGTCCAGCTCCGTCGTCACGGTGCCGTTGGTCATCGTCCACCCACCCCTGTGGCGTCCCGTCGTGCGCGTCTTCGCGCCTCGCACTTCGGAAGCTACCGCAGGGGACTGACAATGGCCTGTGCAGTCAATGAAAGCGCAGGTCGGGGAGGGGGTGGAATCCTCAGCGGGACAGGCTCAGCGTCTTCACCGGGGCGTCGCCGGCCTGTCGGCGGGCGGCCAGCGATCCGGAGACCGTGATCACCACGACGCCCAGCACCGCGAGGAACCCGACGCCGACCGTGCCGGACCAGCCGCCGGAGTGGAAGGCCACGGCGCCGACCGTGCTGCCCGCGCTGGAGCCCACGTAGTAGGCGGACTGGTAGAGCGCCGAGGCCTGGGCGCGGCCGTGCTGGGCGGTCTTGCCGACCGCCGAGGAGGCCACCGCGTGCCCGGCGAAGAAGCCCGCCGTGATCAGCACCAGGCCCAGCAGGACCAGCGGCAGCGACGGAGCCAGGGACAGCAGCAGGCCCGCCGCCGTCGTGCCCGCGCCCAGGTAGAGCGCCCCGCGGCGGCCGAGGCGGCCCACCAGACGTCCCGCCGTCGAGGCCGAGACCGTACCGACCAGGTAGACCAGGAAGATCGAGCCGATCAGGCCCTGCGGAAGGGAGAACGGCGCTTCCGTCAGGCGGTAGCCGATCACCGTGTAGACGCCGCCGAACACCGTCATGAAAAGGGCGCCGATCGCGTACAGGCGGCGCAGCAGCGGGTCGGCGAGGTGGTCGCGGACCGTGCGGACCAGGACCCGGGGGCGCAGCGAGCCCGGCGTGAAGTGCTTCGGCGCCGGGAGCAGCAGCCGGAAGGCCACCGCGCACGCCACCGCGACGAGGCCGATGACCCCGACGGCGACCCGCCAGCCCCATTCCTGGGCGACCCAGCCGGTGATGACCCGGCCGCTCATGCCGCCGACGCTGTTGCCCGCCACGAACAGGCCGATCGCGGTGACCAGCGCCCGCGGTCGCACCTCCTCCGCGAGGTACGCCGTCGCCGAGGCCGGCAGCCCGGCCAGCGCCGCGCCCTGCACCGCCCGCAGCGCGACCAGCGCCGGCAGCGACGGGGCGAAGGGCACCAGCAGTCCGACGGTCACCGCGACCGCCAGCGACGCCGTCATGACCGTACGCCGTCCGAACCGCTCCGACAGGGCGCTCATCGGCAGGACGAACACCGCGAGGCCACCGGTCGCGGCAGCCACCGTCCAGCTCGCGTCGCTCGCCGTGACGCCCAGGTCGCCCGAGATCAGCGGCAGCAGGGCCTGGGTGGAGTACAGCAGCGCGAAGGTCGCGACGCCCGCCAGGAACAGCGCGAAACTCATCCGGCGGTAGCCGGGACCGCCCGGTGTCATGCGCGAGTCGCAGGGGCCTGAGGCGGCGGGGGCCGTGGCGGCGGCGGATGCGGCGTCCACGACCGTGGACGCCCCGGTATCGGCGGGAGTCATGCCACGAAGGTACGAAGCCCCTTACTCATCCGTCCAATGCATGGAATGGCCATAATCGTTCCCATGGTGCATCAGCAAAGCTCACGGCCCCGCCTGTCACCGTCCGGTGACACAGAAGACATCGTCGCGCTGCTCGCGCCCCGCCTCGCGCACTTCGCCGGCGTGGCCCGCACCGAGCACGTCACCCGGGCCGCCCAGGAGATGAACGTCCCCCAGTCGACCCTCTCCCGCGCCCTCGTCCGCCTGGAGGAGGACCTCGGCGTCGACCTGTTCGTGCGCCGCGGCCGCACCCTCGCGCTGACCGTCGCCGGGCGCACCTTCCTCGGCTCCGTCGAACGCGCCCTCGCCGAGGTCGAGCGCGCCGCCGACGAGGTTCGCGGCGACGCCGACCCGGCCACCGGCAAGGTCGCCTTCGGCTTCCTGCACACCATGGGCGCCGAGACCGTCCCCGGCCTGCTGCACGCCTTCCGCGCCGATCACCCCCGGGTCCGCTTCAGCCTCGTGCAGAACTACGGCGAGGCCATGCTGGAGCGGCTGCGCGCGGGGGAGCTGGACCTGTGCCTGACCTCCCCGGTGCCCGACGCACCCGACCTGGTCGCCCGCCGCCTCGACGAGCAGAAGCTGCGCCTGGTCGTCCCGGCCGACCACGCCCTGGCCGGCCGCAGGCGCATCCGCCTCGCCGAGGCGGCCGACGAGAACTTCGTGACCCTGGAACCCGGCTACGGGCTGCGCCGCATCACCGACGCCCTGTGCAAGGAGGCCGGTTTCCGGCCCAAGGTGGCCTTCGAGGGGGAGGAGGCCGAGACACTGCGCGGCCTGGTCGCGGCCGGACTCGGCGTCGCCCTGCTGCCACCGCCCGCCGTGCCCCGCCCCGGCGTGGTCGAACTGACGGTCACCGCCCCGCGCGCCGCCCGTGAGATCGGCGTGGCCTGGCTGGCGGGCCGCACGGACACCCCGCCGGTGGCGGCGTTCAAGAAGTTCCTGCTGTCGCGGCGGGGAAGTCTGCTGCCGGCGTAGGAAGCGCGCCCCACCCGGCGAACGGCGGCAGACTCGCCGGGTCGAGCGTGTACTCCTGGGTGCCCGCGCAGCCCAGTGCCCGTGCCGCCACGGCGCAGCCCAGCCGGGCCGCCCGGTCGAGGGGCAGATCGTGGGCGAGCCCCGCGAGGAAGCCGGCCCGGAAGGCGTCGCCCCCGCCGGTGGGGTCGACCACCTCGGCGACGGGCACGGCCGGGACGCTCAGCGTCGGCGTGCCGCGGCGGGCGATGCCGACGCCGTCCCCGCCCCGGGTCGTCACCCACGCCCCGACCCGCGCCAGCACCTCGGCCTCGGTCCAGCCGGTGCGCTCCCGCAACAGGGCCGCCTCGTAGGCGTTGGTGAACAGGAACCGGGCGCCCGTCACCAGCTCGCGGGTCTCGGCGCGGCCGAGCCGGGCCAGTTGCTGGGACGGGTCCGCCGCGAACGGGATGGAGCCGGAGCGGCAGGCACGGGTGTGCCGCACCATCGCGGCCGGGGCGTCGGCGCCCACCAGCACCAGGTCGAAGGGGCCGTGGCGGCGTGCGACCGCCGCGAGGTCGATCGCCTCCGCCTCCGCCATCGCGCCGGCGTAGAAGGTGGCGATCTGGTTCTGGTCCAGGTCCGTGGTGCACACGAAACGGGCGGTGTGCCGGGTGGCGCTGATCGTCACCGCGGACGTGTCGACGCCCACCGCCCGCAGCCGCCGCGCCGGGCCGTCGAAGTCCGCGCCGGCCGCGCCGACCAGGAGCGCGCCGATGCCCAGCCGGCCGAGCCCGTAGGCGATGTTGGCCGCGACCCCGCCGTCGCGCACGGTCAGATCGTCGACGAGGAAGGACAGCGCGACGGTGTCGAGCCGGTCGGCGACGAGTTGCTCGGTGAACCGGCCGGGGAAGGTCATGAGGTGGTCGGTGGCGATGGAGCCCGTGACGGCGATGCGCATGCCGTGGCCCCTCACAGTCCGGCGGCCGAGCGCAGGGCGTCCACCCGGTCCGTGCGTTCCCAGGTGAACCCGGGCAGCTCACGGCCGAAGTGGCCGTAGGCGGCGGTGCGCGCGTAGCGGGGCCGCAGCAGGTCGAGGTCCCGGACGAGAGCGGCGGGACGCAGGTCGAAGACCTCCCGCACGGCGTGCTCGATCCGGGCGACCGGAACCGCGGCGGTGCCGAAGGTCTCCAGGAACAGACCCACGGGGCGGGCCACCCCGATGGCGTAGGCGACCTGGGTCTCGCAGCGCCGGGCGAGGCCGGCCGCGACGACGTTCTTGGCGACCCAGCGCATCGCGTAGGCGGCGGAGCGGTCCACCTTGGAGGGGTCCTTCCCGGAGAAGGCCCCGCCGCCGTGCCGGGCCATGCCCCCGTAGGTGTCGATGATGATCTTGCGGCCGGTCAGACCCGCGTCCCCCATGGGCCCGCCGGTCTCGAACCGGCCGGTGGGATTGACGAGCAGGCGGTAGTCGTCGGCGGCCAGGTCGAGCCCCGACTCGCGTGCGTCGGCCAGCACCTGGTCGACGACGTGCTTGCGGATGTCGGGCCCGAGCAGGCCGTCCGCGCTCACGCCGGGCGCGTGCTGGCCGGAGACCACCACGGTGTCCAGGCGTACCGCGCGGGCGCCCAGGTACTCGACGGTGACCTGGGTCTTGCCGTCGGGACGGAGGTAGGGCAGCGTGCCGTCGCGCCGTACCTCGGTGAGGCGTTCGGCGAGCCGGTGCGCCAACTGGATGGGCACCGGCATCAGTTGCGGCGTCTCGTCGGTCGCGTAGCCGAACATCAGGCCCTGGTCGCCCGCGCCCTGCCCGTCGAGCGGGTCGCCGTCCTCGCCCGAGACGTCCACACCGAGGGCGATGTCCGGGGACTGGGTGCCGAGGGAGACGTTGACGCCGCAGGAGGCGCCGTCGAACCCCTTGGCCGACGAGTCGTACCCGATCTCCAGGATCTTGGCCCGCACGAGCCCCGGTATGTCGGCCCAGGCCGTGGTGGAGACCTCGCCGGCCACATGGACCTGGCCGGTCGTGATCAGCGTCTCCACCGCCACGCGGGCGGACGGGTCGTCGCGGAGCAGGGCGTCGAGGATCGTGTCGCTGATCTGGTCGGCGATCTTGTCGGGGTGGCCCTCGGTGACGGATTCGGACGTGAACAGGCGGCTGGGCATGACGGGTTCCTGTCTGTCGGGATCGGGAGGACGAGAAGGCCGGACGAGAAGGCCGGAGGAGAAGGCCGGTCAGAGCCAGAGGTGTACGGCACCGAGCAGCAGCAGGTTGCACACGCCCTGCGCCACCGCGCAGGCCACCGCGGAGCCGGTGACCGCGCGGCACACGCCCAGGGCGAGACCCATGAGGAAGACGGACGGGAGCACGCCGCAGATCACCTGGGGGTTGAAGGGCCGCAGCCCGTAGTCGCCGAGGTGGACCAGGGCCCACCCGGCGGCCGTGAGCACCACCGCGGCGCGGGTGCCCCAGGGCCGTTCCACCGCGCGGAAGAGGACACCGCGGTAGCAGACCTCCTCCACCAGCGGCACCAGCACGCCCATGGCGAGGAGCATCGCCACGACGTCCGCCCAGGGCGCGCCGGGCACCAGGCCCTCGAACAGCTTGGGCACCCACCGCGTCCAGTTGTCCTCGTCCGTGCCGAACGCGGCGCGGGTGGCGAGGAACGTCTGGGCGTAGACCACGGCCACCATGGCGGTGCACCACAGCAGCGGCGCCCACCCGCTGAAGCCCCGTATCCCCGCGTCGGCCCACCGCGTGCGCGGCACCAGTCCCAGGGCGGCGGCGCTCAGGGCCACCGCCAGGACCATCACCGGCACGCTGAAGGCGCCGCCGATCCGCACCGCGGCGAGCAGCGCGAAGAGGGCACCGGCCGAGGCCACCGGGGCCGCGGACACCCGGCCGCGCAGCCCCGGGCCCCGGTGGGCGGGCGCGGGCAGGCCGCTCACCGCGCGTCCGCCGTACGGCGCTTGCCGCCCCGGCGGCGCAGGCTGGGCAGCCACCAGTTGTAGCGGCCCAGGAGCAGCAGCGTGGCCGGCACGAACAGCATCCGGATCACCGTCGCGTCGAGCAGGACGGCGAGCCCGAGGCCCGCGCCGTACTCCTGGAGCATCAGCGTGGACGACAGCGCCATCGTGCCGAGGCTGCCGGCCATGACCAGGCCGGCCGCGTTGATGACCCGGCCGGTGTCCACGACCGCGTTCACGGTGGCCTCCTCCTGGGAGGCGCCCGCGCGGGCGAGGTCGCGGACCCGGGTGACCAGGAAGATCTCGTAGTCCATGCCCAGGCCCATCATCAGGACCGTGAGGAAGATCGGCAGGTCGTCGATGACCACCTCGCCGCGCCAGTGGTGGAAGATCAGGACGGTGAGCCCGATCGCCCAGACGTTGCTCAGCATGATCGTGGCGATCAGCCGGACGGGGACGAACAGCGACCGCAGCGTGATCACGAGCATCACGAAGACCCCGAGGCTGACCAGGGCCACCATCTGCCAGAAGCTGGACCGCAGCGCGGCCCCGTACTGGAGGTCCACCTCCGTCGCCCCGCCGACCACCAGGTCCCCGACGCCCGCGTCCGTCTCCCGGACCGTGTCGCGCAGCCGGTCCAGGGTGTCGGCCGCGGCGGCCGAGTAGGGGTCGTCGGCCAGGACCACGACGAACCGCAGGGTGCCGTCGCGAGCCACGTGGTCGGTGAGGAAGGCCTGCCCGGCGGCGGCCTGTCCGCCGGTCCAGGGCGTCCCGAAGGGCTGCGTCGCCGAGTCCACGGAGGCCACCCCGTCGGTGGCGGCGAGCCGCTCGGTGAACCGCGCGACCGCGGCCCGCCCCTCGTCGGTCAGCGCACCGTCCCGCACGACGCCGGGCGCGGCGGGACCGAGCACCGTGGTGGGCAGCGCGGCGCTGTCGCCCCACTCACCGGCCAGCGTCTCGAAGCCCTGCCGGGCGTCGGTGACCGGGCTCAATGCGACCGGGTCGGAGGTGGAGCGGTTGCCCGCCACGAGCAGGGCGAGCGGAGCCGTCACCACGAGGAACACGACGACGATCGCCACCTTCCGGCGGCGTGCGAAGTGCGCCATGCGCAGCAGGTGCCGGCCCATCGCGCCCTCGTGCTCCAGATCGGTCAGCGCGCCGCGCCCCAGCGCGAAGAACCGGTCGCCGAGCAGCACCAGCAGACAGGGGGTGAGGGTCAGCGCGGCGGCGAGCACGATGGGGATGCCGAGGAGCCCGCCGTAGCCGAGCGGCGGGATCCAGTCCACCGGGGACAGCAGCGTGGCGCCGAACGCGAGGGCCACCGCGACCGCGGCCAGCAGCATGCTCTCACCGGCGTGCACCGTGGCGTGCACCGCGGCCTCGCGCGGAGGACGCCCCGCGAGCCGTTCCTGCCGGTAGCGGGACGACAGCAGCATGCTGTAGTCGACACCGGCGCCCAGCATCACGAACTGCATGATGGTCACCGTGAACTGGGTGAGCGTCACCTGCTGGCCCAGTCCGTACAGCGCGGCCTGACTGACGCTCATGGACAGACCCACGACCGCCAGCGTGAGGATCGCCGGCACCAGGGCCCGGAAGAAGACCAGCAGGACCACGAAGATGATGACGTACGCCACCGACTCCATGAGGGCGTTGTCCGCCTCGGCCTTGGCGTACGTGTCGTGGATGAGCGCCAGTTCCCCGGTCACGTGCACCGTGACGCCGTCGCGGTCGCCGGCCAGTTCGCGCACCGACGTCCGCAGCCCCTCCACGTCCGGGTCGCCGTGGCCGTCGGCCGCGTAGGCGACCGACACCAGCGCCGTGCCGCCGTCCTGGGAGAGCAGCCGGGCCGCCGCGCCCCCGGGCACGGCCACGGGGAAGTCGCGCCAGTCGGTGGCGACGGTGAAGTCGCCCGCCAGCCGCGTGAGTTCCTGGCGGGAAGCGGCCTCGACCGCCGTACGCGCGGTGGACGCGAGGGCGGCCGGGACGCGCCCGGCGGCCACCTCGGCGTCCACGTACGCGCGGCGCTCCGCGGCGGTGTCGCCCCGCTCCCGTGCCTGCTCGCGCACTCCGCCCAGCAGCGCGGCGGTCGCGTCCCGGTACAGCGTGAACGCGGAGGCCGTGCTCCGGACCTCGCCGCTGCGCAGGGGGCCGGCCAGCCGCGCGTCCAGACCGGCCAGCAGTCCGCGCAGTTCGGGGCCGTGGGCCTCGGTGGCCTCGGCCACCACCGTGACCTCGCGCTCCGAGCGCTGCGGGAAGGCCCGCTTGGTGAGTTCGTCGGCGCGGGCACTGGTGGTGCCGGGCACCACCTTGGAGGCGCCCTGGTCGTCGAGGACCGAGTGCAGCTGTCCCGCCACCGGGGTGCACAGGGCGATGAGCACGGCCCACACCGCGATCACCGTCTTCGGGCGGCGGGCGAGGCCCTCGGCGAGCCGGAACAGGGCGCGCTGCACCGGGGACCGTGCCGGTGGCCCGGTGGAGGGGGCGGGCGGGGACGGCACGCGCACCGTCCCGGTCGCGCCCGAGGTGGTCGGCGTGTCCGTCATACCGGCACGACCCCGTCCGGGCGGTCGGCGCGCCCCGCGCGGGCGTCGGCGGGCTTGGCGCCGGTGACCACGACGAAGGTGTGCTCGATGTCCAGGGTGCCCTGCCGCTCCAGCAGTTCGGCCAGTCCGTTCTCGATGCGGCTGAGCACCAGCTGCTCCCGGTCGCTGTCGACGGCGGTCTTGAAACCGGCCGCGGCGCCGGAACGCTGGACCCACTCCATGACGGCGGCCGGGGTGTGCGCCGGGATCGTCTGGGCGCCGTCCCGCTGGGTGCGCACGGTCAGCCCGGCCTTGGCGAACCAGCGTGCCACCGTCGCCGCGTCCTTCGGCAGCGAGACCCTGATCAGGCCGGTGAGCAGGGACGGATCGTCGGCGAAGACGCGCTCGAGGGCACCGGTGAGCGCGTGGTGCGCGTCGGCCCGGGTCTCGATGACGACGACGTGTCCGCCCGGCCGGAGGATCCGGTTGATCTCGGCGAGCAGACGCGGCGGCTTCGTGTAGCAGATCGCCCACCCCACCACGACGACATCGGCACGGCCCGAGGGGATGCCCCGCACGAACCCGTCCATGTCCCTCTCGGAGAGTTCCACCCGCAGGTCGGGCGCGTCCTGGGCGAGCGGAAGCACCTTCCGCTTCGCGACGCCGAGCATGCCGGGTGACTTGTCGACGGCGAGTACGGTGCCGCGGCCGCGCAGCCGACGGGTGATCTCGGCGGTCAGGTGGCCGGTCCCGCAGGCGAGTTCGACGACCGTGTCGCCCGGGGAGATCGGCACGTCGTCGAGGGCGGCGACGGAGTGCCCGCCCATCACCGGGCTGAAGAACGTGTCGTAGTCGTCGCTGGCGGCGTCGTAGTCGGCCGTGGGATCGGCGTGCGCCTTGGTGGCGGCGAGGCGCAGCGCGCGGACGGCGAGGCCTATGCGTGACATGCGGACTCCTTCGGAGACAGAGCGTGGGCAGGAAGGCGAGGGGAGGTGAGGGAACGAGAACATGGGGACGGCCGGCGCGGCGGAGAGGTCAGCGGGATCAGCGGCGCACCTGTCGGTGTGCGGGGCCCGTCACGGGGACGGGCGTGCGGGTCAGTTGGAGCAGACCGCAGCAGCAGGCCAGCGCACTCGCGGCGGCGCGCGCCTCCGGCAGCCGGACGGCCGCGGCCACACAACCGAGGACGACGCCCAGACACAGCAGCAGCACCGCGGCCCGCACCGACACGCCGGAGCCGGAGCCGGAGCCGGAGCCGGAGCTGGAGCCGGAGCTGGAGCCGGAGCCGGGGGCCGAGCCCGCGCCCGGGGCCGAGCCCGAACCCGAACCCGAACGCGGCCCGTCCCGGTTCGCGGGGTCCATCAGTGTGGCGGCCACGATGCCCGTCGCCATCGCGCAGCACACCCCGCCCAGCAGCAGACCCCACCGTCCGCCCGGACACGCGACCGCCGGGCCCAGGGCGAGCAGCGCGGGCGGCAGTGACCGGGGCGGTGTGCCACCCAGGGCGTGTGCCGCGCCGGCGGTGAGGAGGAACGCGAACAGGAGCAGTGCCGACGTCACCAGCGCGTCGTGCCGGACCACTTGGGCCGCCGCGCTGACCCCGAGCGCGAGCCCGGCCGCGGCCAGCGCCGAGGCCGCCCCGGCGCGGGCGACGACGGGCCCCGGGGCGGCGCCGGTGTCCACGCCGGTCATGCCACGCGGGTCGACGCGGTCGGCCGGAGCGCCCGCTGGTGCGGTGCGACCTCGGCGGCGAAGGCGTCGACGACCCGGTCGAGCTGCGTGACGGTGTGGGCCGCGGTGTAACTGGTGCGCAGCCGCGGCGAGGCGGCGGGCGGCAGGACCGGGTTGACGTACACGCCACGCTGTACCAGGCGCTGCCAGATCCGGACGGTGTCGGTCGCCCCGGCGGTCGGCAGGGGGATGATCGGGGTGCTGCTCTCCCCGGCCAGCACTCCGGCGCCGCTCAGGCCGCGCCGCACGTGGTCGGCGTTGGCGAGCGCGGTCGCCGACAGCTCCGGTTCGGCCCGCAGGATCCGCAGCGCGGCCAGGGCGGCCGCGGTGTTGGACGGCGTCATGGAGGCGCTGAACATCAGGCTGCGCGCGTGGTGCTTGAGGTAGTGGATGGCCTCGTGACTGCCGAGCACGGCGCCGCCCAGCGACGCGAGCGACTTGCTGAACGTGACGGTGATCAGGTCGACCCGGTCGGTCAGCCCGAAGTGCGCGGCGGTGCCCCGGCCGCCCGCCAGCACGCCGAGGCCGTGCGCGTCGTCCACGAGCAGACGCGCTCCGTACTCGGCGCAGACGTGGGTGACGGCGGGGAGGTCGCAGATGTCGCCCTCCATCGAGTAGACGCCGTCCACCACGACGAGGCGCCCGGCGTCGTCGGGCAGGCGCTCCAGCACGCGTCGCAGCCCGGTGGCGTCGTTGTGCGGGAACTTGCGCATCCGGGCGCCGCTCAGCCGGCAGCCGTCGACCAGGGAGGCGTGGGCGTCGTGGTCGATGAGCACGTAGTCGCGCGGGGTGAGCAGGGCGGCGAGGACGCCGAGGTTGGTCTGGTAGCCGGTCGACATGACCAGCGCCGCGGGCTTGCCGAGGAACGCGGCCAGCTCCGTCTCCAGCTCCTCGTGCAGTTCGGTGTTCCCGTTGAGGAACCGCGATCCGGTGCTGGAGCTGCCGTACCGCTCGGCGGCGGTGCGGGCGGCGGCCAGGACGCGGGGGTCGCCGGTCAGCCCCAGGTAGTTGTTGGAGCCGCACATGACCAGGTCACGGCTGCCGGTGCGCACCGTGCTGCCCTCACCGCTTTCGAGGGCCTGGAAATAGGGATAGAGCCCGGCCGCGATCAGGTCGTCGGCCGCTGTGAAAGCGGCGAACCGGGAGTATATGTCGGGCGGGGATTTCACGGTTCCGGTTTTGGTGCCGAGTTCAGCTGTCACGTACTTTCCCTTTGTTGAATTCAAGTCACTAAAGGGCGTGCAGGAATGCCGAAGGGCGCGGATGAGCGCATGCGGCCAGGGCAGGATGCCGTCTCGCCCGGAGTGGGTCATCGTTGACCGAGGGCGACAGAAGGTGTGGCGGAGAAGGGCGGGCAGCGCCGTGGACAACGGGGCCCGCGAGGTTTGCTAAGCGCTCGATTCGATCATGTAATCCCCCGAATGATCGTATGCGCCGGCCGGTCTGGGCAGGCGACGGCGAACATAACCGTTCTCCGTCAAGCGTGTCAACGAAATCCTTTTGAGTCGGCGGATATTGCACGGAATTCATGATTCCGACCTTCTCGATGCCGCAGGTCAGGGCTTGTTGCATGTGGTACGGTTCATTCGACCGTCCAGACGGTCGGGAATGCTGGTAAGCCCTATCGGAAACGGATGAGTACGTGCGCGACCGAATCCTCGACGCCGTGGAACGACTGCTGGTCAGGGGCGGGGTGGACGCGGTCCGGCTGGACGCCGCGGCCGCGGAGGCCCGGGTGAGCAAGGGCGGCCTGCTCCACCACTTCCCCTCGAAGCGCGCGCTCGTCGAGGGCGTGGTCACCCGGCTGGTCGACCGGTTCGAGGCCGTGCTCCCGGGGTCGGACGCGCCGCCCGGGGCCTTCGCGAAGGCGTGGCTCGACGCCTCCATCCCACCGGAGGTCTCCGAGGACGGTGAACCGGCCGCCTCCGCCGTGCCGGTGGCCCTGCTCGCCGCGGCGGGCGGACCCGAGGTCCTCGACATCCTCCGCGAGCGCTACGACGCCTGGCAGCGCCGGCTCGACGAGGACGGGCTGGCACCCGGCGTGGCGACGCTGGTCCGCATGGCCGTGGACGGCTGGTGGACCGCGCGGCTGCTCGGCCTGGCCCCGCCGCGCGGCGAAGAGCACCGCCGGCTGCGGGCGTTGGTGGACGAACTGACGACACGACAGGATCAGGGGGACGGTTGATGGGATTCCTGCTGGTGGCCGGGGCGATCGTCTCCGAGGTGGCCGCGACCCTCGCGCTGCGCGCCTCGCACGGACTGACCCGCCTCGCCCCGAGCCTCCTCGTGGTCGCCGGCTACGCGGCCGCCTTCGTCCTGCTGGCCCAGGCGCTCAAATCGCTGAACGTGGGGCCGGTGTACGCCGTGTGGTCCGGCGTGGGGACCGTCGGGGCCTTCGTCGGCGGCGTCGTCCTGTTCGGCGAGCAGCTGCGCACGGCGACCCTGGTCGGCATGGCGTTGATCGTCGGCGGAGTCGCCGTGATGTACCTGGGCGGGGGCGTCGAGCACGGATGAGCGCCGGGACCGACACCGATTCCGCCACCCACACCCCCTGCCTGTCCGGCATCAAGGCGGCGATGCTGGTGACCGACCTGGGCTTCCTGCTGTATTGGTCGGTGGCCCTGCTCGCGCTCATCCCGGCGGAATGCGCCTACAAGGACTACGACGACCCGGTGATGAGCGACTGGAACTACTCCTTCCTGCCCCTCGACATCGCCGCCAGCGTCACCGGCCTGCTCTCCCTGGCGCTCTCCCGGGGCGCACTCGGGGACCGCGCCCGCCGGCACCGCCCGCTCTGGCTGCCCCTGATGCTCGTCTCGCTCACCCTCACCAGCACGGCCGGACTGCAGGCCGTCGCCTTCTGGGCGCTGCGCGGCGACTGGTCCCCGACGTGGTGGATCCCGAACCTGGCCCTGCTGCTCTTCCCGGTCTACGCCCTCACCGTCCTGCTGCGCCACGGCGGCAGCACGGCGCACCGGCCGGCCCGGCGGCCGCCGGGCCGCTGACGCGCTACCGCCGCAACGACTTCCCGAACCCCGCCGCCAGCGGCATCCGCAGGCCCAGCGGCGGGGGAGCGGCCAGGGCGTCCTCCACCGGACGCGAGAAGGACTGCCCGAACAGCGCGCCCATCACGAAGTCCTCGGCCAGCGCCGCGACCTCGTCCCGGTACTGGCGCAGTCCGTGGCCGTCGGAGTGCACCTCGAACCGGCACACGGCGCGGTTCGCCTTCTTCGCCCGGGAGGCGAGCCGGAACGACAACTCCGGGTCGCTGCGCCCGTCGTTGGTGCCGTGCACGATCAGCACCTGGCGTCCGGCGAGCTGCTTCACCGGTTCGGGTGGCGCGGCCACGTCGTCCTCCGGCAGCCACGGGGCGATCGCCAGCGCCGAGTTGACCGCCTCGTGCCCGGCCGCCCGCAGCGCCGCCCGTCCGCCCATGCCGACGCCCGCCAGGCAGACCGACACGTCGCCGTAGCGCCGTACGGCCTCGTCGGCGGCCCATTCGGCGTCCCGCGCGAGGTGCGCCTCGGCGCCGTTCCAGCCGCGGTAGCGGTAGTGCACGACATGCGCGGCCAGCCCCTCCTCCCGGCCCGCGCGGGCCAGCCTGCGCCCCAACGCGCGTACGGACGCGGCCGCGAGCAGCGCGGAGGGCCTGCGGTCGGACATCTCGTCGCCCCCGGGGAGCAGCAGCACCACACCGCTCACCGCCGTCCCCTCCGGACCGAGCGTCCGCCCCAGCCGGGCCCGACGGACCGGCGTCGCTTGCTGTGCCATGGCAGAAGATTCTCAGAAGACCGGGTGTACGGAACCCGTCCGCGCAGTCACCGTTACATATCGGGGAGTCCGTACACCGCGTCGGGTCCCGGCGTTCGCCCGGCGTTCTACGCGCGTAGGAGTTAGAGTGCGGAAATGACGAGCCAAAGCACCGGGAAGAGCGCCGCGGCGAACACCGCGACGGTCTCCAAGACACCGTCGCCCGACCGGATCCGCCGGGCACCGAAGGTTCTGCTGCACGACCACCTCGACGGCGGGCTGCGTCCCGGCACGGTCGTCGAACTCGCCCGCGAGACCGGCTACCCGGACCTCCCCGAAACCGACG
Organism: Streptomyces sp. MH60; assembly: GCF_002939385.1. Classification (GTDB taxonomy): domain Bacteria; phylum Actinomycetota; class Actinomycetes; order Streptomycetales; family Streptomycetaceae; genus Streptomyces. The sequence goes on from NZ_MULI01000037.1 coordinate 39,531, forward strand.
CCGGCCTGCTCGGCACCTGGTTCCGGCAGGCCGCCGACTCCGGGTCCCTGGAGCGGTACCTGGAGACCTTCTCCCACACCGTCGGCGTCATGCAGACCCGCGACGCCCTGGTCCGGGTCGCCGCCGAGTGCGCGGAGGACCTCGCCGAGGACGGCGTCGTCTACGCCGAGGTGCGGTACGCGCCCGAGCAGCACCTGGAGGGCGGGCTCAGTCTCGAAGAGGTCGTGGAGGCCGTGAACGAGGGCTTCCGGGAGGGCGAGCGCCGGGCGCGGGACAACGGCCACCGCATCCGGGTCGGCGCCCTGCTCACCGCCATGCGGCACGCGGCCCGCTCCCTGGAGATCGCCGAACTCGCCAACCGCTACCGCGACCTCGGCGTGGTCGGATTCGACATCGCGGGCGCAGAGGCCGGCTACCCGCCCACCCGGCACCTGGACGCCTTCGAGTACCTGAAGCGGGAGAACAACCACTTCACCATCCACGCCGGTGAGGCCTTCGGGCTGCCGTCCATCTGGCAGGCCCTGCAGTGGTGCGGCGCCGACCGGCTCGGGCACGGGGTGCGCATCATCGACGACATCCAGGTCCACGAGGACGGCTCGGTCAAGCTCGGCCGGCTCGCCTCCTACGTCCGGGACAAGCGGATCCCGCTGGAGCTGTGCCCCAGCTCCAACCTCCAGACCGGCGCCGCCGACTCCTACGCCGAGCACCCCATCGGGCTGCTGCGCCGACTGCACTTCCGGGCCACCGTCAACACCGACAACCGGCTGATGTCCCACACCAGCATGAGCCGGGAATTCGAGCACCTGGTCGAGGCATTCGGTTACACGCTCGACGACATGCAGTGGTTCTCCGTCAATGCGATGAAATCAGCGTTCATTCCTTTCGATGAACGACTGGCCATGATCAATGACGTCATCAAGCCCGGATATGCGGAGCTGAAGTCCGAATGGCTGTTCCAGCAGACGGCTTCGACCAGCGGTTCTTCGGCATCCGAGGGCTGAGTGCGGGGTGACGGTATTACGGAAACGCGGGCGGGCTTTCACAATCCGTCCGCATTTCGATGTTTGCCGCCGGGGGTGAAGCGTGTTTACGGTCGAGCACCGCTCACATCCCCGTCACCCCATCGCGAGGACGCATTTCCATGAAGCAGTCTGCTGCCAAGACCCTCGGTGTCGCCGCCCTCGGTGCCGCCTTCGCCGCCGCCGGCGCGGGCGCGGCCACCGCGGCCCCCGGGCTCCCCGACACCGCGCAGACGGTGGACTCCGTCGCCCGCACCCTCCCCGCGGAGACCGTCTCCCAGGTGGCGCCCGGCGCGGGCAACGTGCTGGAGCAGGGCCGCAAGGTCTCCCACACCGGTCTGACCGCCGCGCAGCCGGTCGTCGAGCAGGTGGTCGCCGAGCAGCTCGCCGAGGGCCCGACCGAGCCGGTCGCCAAGCTGCTCGGCGGAGTGCCGCTGAAGGGGCTGCCCACCCAGGGCCTGCCGGTCAACGGCCTGCCGCTGGGCGGCTGACCCGCCTCCCGCCCACGCGCCGACGGGGCGCACCCGGTGTCGCCGGGTGCGCCCCGTCGGCGTACCAGAGGGAGGTACCTGCCTCACCAGGCCGTGCGGGCGGCCTTCTCCTCGGACGGGAGCAGGATCCACAGGGCCAGGTAGAGCAGGAACTGCGGGCCGGGCAGCAGGCAGGAGACCAGGAAGATCACCCGCATCGTGCCGTTGGAGGTGCCGAAGCGCCGGGCCAGCGCGGCGCACACTCCGCCGATCATGCGGCCGTGGGTGGGGCGGGCGAGGCGGGACATCGCGGCTCCTTCGTGAGCGTGTGGGTGGGGCCGCCTTCCGGCTTCCCCTTCATCTGCCCTCCACGCTACGGAGACGAACGGCACAAAGCGTCGCTCTACGGGGCGATACCGACCCTGGGAATCGTCGGGGTCCGACCCTGAGCGGGCTCCTCCTGGGGGACACCCTCCCGCCCGGCCTGCCGGTACCAGCGACGGATCCGAGCCCGGCCCGCCGGGACCACGGCGAGGTGCGCCAGAGCCACCCCCACCGTGTTCAGCAGCACCGAGTCGATGTCGACGACCTGACCGGGCACCCCGGTCTGCAGCAGCTCGATGCCCACCGACAGCAGGGCGGCCGCGGCCGTGGTGCGCAGCAGGGACGCCAGCGGCGAGACGTGCAGCCGCCCGCCGGCCATCGGCAGCAGGACGCCGAGCGGTGCCAGCAGGACCAGCGCCCCGCCCAGCGAACGAGCCGCCGCGGGCCCGCCCAGCGCCAGGTCGGCGCGGATCCCCGCGAAGGGCCGCACGTTCGGCGGCAGCACCCAGGGGACGTCCAGCGGCCGCAGCGCGAACCAGGCGACGAACGCGAGATGTGCGACCAGGAGAACACTTCCTGTCGCACGGATGCGGAGCGCGGCGCTGCCGCCGAGGAACCCATGACGCTGCACGTCCCCCTAGACGCGTCCCCCGCCGCGCGCGGTTCCGGGCTCCCACCCGCAAGGGTGAGGCCTGCGCCACATGGCCCCGCGGGGGGCTCCGCGGGGGCTCCACGGGGCACGCGCCCCCGCGCCGCGTCGTGCCGCGCGGGGCCGTCCGTCAGTCGCCCGTGACCTCGTCGGCCGGCGGTTCGTTGCTGCCCGGCCGGGCCCGGACCTCGTCCGTGCAGGAGTAGCGGCGGGCGGACCGGTCGGCGGGCCCGGCCAGGATCACCGCGCCGTCGCCCTCGGCCGCGGCCGAGTCGGAGAACGTGCACACCACCTGGGCGAGGGCGTACGAGGTGAGGTCGTCGGGAGCGGTGCTCAGCCGCAGCGTGTCCTCGGGGTCGCCCGAGCGCGGTCCCGTCACCGTGATCCCGCGGCGCACGTCCGAGGTGTACCCGGCCTCCTTCTCCGCGGCCGACGGCTGCGCCGCCAGCTCGTTCAGCAGCCCCTGGGCCACCAGCACGCGCCGCCCCGAGTCCGCTGCGCCGTCCGGCACCCGCACCGTGCGGTCCACGGCCACCAGCGACGAACCGCACAGCAGGAACACCTGCGCGGACAGACCGGGCGTGGCCGACGTCGACGCGTCCGGCTCGGCGAGCGAGCAGCGCACCCGCGAGGGCGCGGGACCGTAGTCCGTGGGCACCTCGGTGGCGCGGATGCCGCACCCGGTCAGCAGCACGGCCAGTACCAGGAGCCCGGAGAGGGCCGGCAGCCGGCGTACGGTCATCAGACCTGTCCCTTCGCGTCCTTGCCCTTGCTCCCGTCGCCCGCGGCCCCCGCCGTGTCCTCGGCCTCCTCGTCGGCGGGCGGGGACGGGTCCTGCGGCAGCCGCAGCGTGAACACCGCACCACCCTCCGGGGCGTTCTCGGCGGTGATCCCGCCACCGTGGATGTGCGCGTTCTCCAGGGCGATGGACAGGCCGAGGCCGCTGCCCTCGGAGCGCGGCCGGGAGGCGCTCGCCTTGTAGAAACGGTCGAAGACGTGCGGCAGGACGTCCTCGGGGATGCCGGGACCGTTGTCCCGCACCCGGATGACGACCTCGTCGTCCGCCCGCGACACGGACACCCGCACCGGCGAACCGCCGTGCTTGAGCGCGTTGCCGATCAGGTTGGCCAGGATGACGTCCAGGCGGCGCGGGTCCAGCCGGGCGTGGATGCCGCGCTCGGCTTCCAGCTCGACGGCGTCCAGCCAGGCCCGGGCGTCGATGCAGGCGGTGATCTGGTCGGCGACGTCCACGTCGTCCAGGACCAGGCGGGCGGTGCCCGCGTCGAAGCGGGTGACCTCCATCAGGTTCTCCACCAGGTCGTTCAGCCGCCGCGTCTCGCTCACCACCAGCCGTACGGCGGGCTCGACCATCGGGTCGAAACTCCCGCCCTCGCCCTCGCCGGCGAACTCCAGCTCCTCCTCCAGCACCTCCGTCACCGCGGTGAGCGCCGTCAGCGGCGTACGCAGCTCATGGCTCATGTCCGCGACGAAGCGCCGGGAGGCCTGCTCGCGGCCGGCCATGTCCGCGACCCGCTTCTCCAGGTTCTCGGCGGCGCTGTTGAACGTCCGGGACAGGTCGGCCAGTTCGTCGGTGCCGGACACCCGCAGCCGGGTGTCCAGCTTCCCCTCGCCCAGCCGCCGCGCCGCGACCCCGAGCCGGTGCACGGGCTTCAGCACGGTCGTCGCCAGGGCCTGCGCGAGCAGCGCGGAACCGAGCAGGGCGAGCGCGGTGGCGATCCCCAGCGACCAGGCGAGCGAGTTCAGGTCCTTGGCCTCCGGCTCCAGCGACTTGAGCATGTAACCGGTCGGTCCGCCGCCGATCACCCTCGTGCCGGCCACCAGGTACGGGGTGTCGTCGTCGGTGATCCGCTGCCAGTACAGGTGGTACGGGTGCTTGTTGGCCGAGGTGACCTTCTGCTCCTTGTTCACCGCCGTGCGCAGCGACTCGGGCACGTCGGACAGCTCGAAGCCGCCCAGACCGCCCGAACTGCCGTACACGGCACCGCCGTCGGCGTCCTCGGCGACCAGCAGCACGCCGAACCGCTGGCTGCTGTTGGCCATCTGACCGGCGGTGTGCTGCAACTCGTCCTGCGTGGGGTGCTCGGGCAGCGCGCCCGCCCGGTTCTGCATCTCCTGCTCGAAGTCGCGCAGCACGGCGTCCTGGGTACGGGTCAGCACCGCCTCCCGGTTCAGCCAGTACGCGATGCCGGACGCGGACACGGCGGCGGTGAGCGCGACCAGGCCGAAGACGAGGACCAGCCGCAGGCGCAGGCTGGTGAAGCGCAGCCCGGACCAGAATCCCTTGCGAGCCGCGGCCAGGCCGTGGGTCCCCCCCTGGTGTTCCCGTGTCACTGAGGCGGATCCAGCCGGTAGCCGACACCGCGCACGGTACGGATCAGGGTCGGGGACGACGGCACGTCCTCGATCTTGGCGCGCAGCCGCTGCACGCACGCGTCCACCAGCCGGGAGTCACCGAGGTAGTCGTGCTCCCACACCAGGCGCAGCAACTGCTGCCGGGACAGCGCCTGTCCCGGCCGCCGGCTCAGTTCGAGGAGCAGGCGCAGCTCGGTCGGCGTCAGCTGGAGGTCCTCGCCGTTCTTCGTCACGGTCATCGCGGAGCGGTCGATGACCAGGCTGCCGAAGCTCGCCGAGTCGGTGGACTCCCGTTCCCCGCGCCGCAGCACGGCCCGGATCCGGGCGTCGAGCACCCGGCCCTGGACGGGTTTGACGACGTAGTCGTCGGCGCCCGACTCAAGACCGACGACCACGTCGATGTCGTCGTTGCGCGCGGTCAGCAGGATGATCGGCAGCTGGTCGGTGCGCCGGATGCGGCGGCACACCTCGAAACCGTCGATGCCGGGCAGCATCACGTCCAGCACGATCAGGTCCGGCCGCTGCTCGCGCAACAGCTTCAGACCGTCCTCACCACTGGCAGCGGTGGCCACCCGGTGGCCCTGGCGGGTCAGGGAGAGCTCCAGGGCCGTGCGGATGGCGTCGTCGTCCTCGATCAGCAACAGGGAAGGCACGCGCTCATTCTGGCCCATGAGGGGGTGGGTGTTCGACCTGCGGGTGCGGTTGAGGTCCCAGGACGCCGCCGGACCCTGTGAAGGAAGGGTGCCGCAGACGTGACGGACCCCTGTGACAGCTCTGTGACAGTCGGCGGACACGGCCATGAAGTCACCGCGGGAAGCTTTTCGTCACAAGCAACCGGCAGTCCACGACGGGGGGCGCGAGATGAACACGCTGAAGGGCACCAACACCAGCGCAGTGGTCACGCGTCTGCACGACGTGCACGCACACCGGGGTTCCGAGAAGTCCGGTGCCGTGAGCGGGCGGGGGTGCGCTCGCGGCACCGGGCGTCAGCACACCGTGTACATGGCGGTGGTTGACGCGAACACGGGGGAAACGGGGAACACGGGGGACCAGGGGGAGCACCGTTCCCTGTCGGAGGCGGAGTTCACCGCCTACGTCCGGGAACGCCGCTCCGCCCTGTACGCGACGGCCTACCACCTCACCGGCGACCGCTTCGAGGCCGAGGACCTGCTGCAGAGCGCGCTGTTCTCGACCTACCGGGCGTGGGACCGGATCAGTGACAAGGCGGCGGTCGGCGGATACCTCCGCCGCACCATGACCAACCTGCACATCAGCGCCTGGCGGCGCCGCAAGCTCAACGAGTACCCGACCGAGGAACTGCCGGAGACGCCCGGCGACATGGACGCGATGCGTGGCACCGAGCTGCGCACGGTCCTGTGGCAGGCGCTGGCCCGGCTGCCCGAACTCCAGCGCACCATGCTGGTCCTGCGCTACTACGAGGGCCGTACGGACCCGGAGATCGCGGACATCCTCGACATCAGTGTCGGCACGGTGAAGTCCAGCATCTGGCGCTCGCTGCGCCGGCTGCGCGAGGACGAGGTCCTCAGCTTCGGCCGTGACCAGGAGGACGCCTTCGGCGAACTGGTCGCCTGAAGGTACGGGCCGGGTCGACCGGTCCGAGGGGGCGGGGCCCCGTGAAAAAAGTTTTCGAGCCGGGTGTATCAGGGGGAGAGGACCGGGCTCTTACTCACGGGGAAGCACCACGGGGGAACAACGGGGGACCACGGGGGCCGGGGATCACGGGGGATCCACGGGGGAGTGGAAAGGAAGCGGGACTGGAGGGCCGGGGGGTCCATCCAGTCCCGCTTCCGCGTGCGTGAGGAGGCGTTACACCACCGTACGGCTGGTGGCGCACCGGCCCGCCGCCGCGGCCGCCAGCCGGCCCATCGCCTCGTCCCGGTCGCAGGCGTGGGCGCCCAGGGCCGTCTGCCGGGCGATGACCGACCGCTCCTGCCGCATCAGCCGCCAGCCCCTGCGCAGCAGGAACGGCACGGACTTGCGGCCCTCGCGCAGGTCCCGCAGGAACCGGCGGCGGAACGTCGTCAGCGGGCCCCGGCTCAGGCACAGCGCGTCGGCCAGCACGCCCAGCTCCCGGCAGCGGTCCACCAGTTCGGCGGCGAAGATGCCCTCCGCGAGGAACAGCGGCGTCCGGCCGATGTCGACCGTCGTCTCGCCGGTGCGGGCACTCAGCGAGATGTCGTAGACGGGCACGCCGGTACGCCCCGTGCGGCACAGCTCCCCGATGGCGGCGACCGCCGCGTCCGCGTCCCACGACGCCGGATGGTCCCAGTCGATGTCGGAACTGAGCGGGACCGTCGGCAGTGTCGGGTCGGTGCCCTCCTTGTAGAAGTCGTCGAGGCGCAGCACCGGGAGGCCGGAGTGCGCGGCGAGGAGGGACTTGCCGGAGCCGGAAGGGCCGCAGAGCAGCACGACTCGCGTCGGTATGGGCGGATGGGAGCTCACGGGACACCAGTCTGAGGCATCGAACGGCCGCTGTACGACCCCGCGGGTGGACTTTGCAGCGCTCGTCACATCTCGATGGCGCTGCGCGGTGACCTGATCACGGTCCGCACTGTTATCAGGGCAGTCCCTGGCAATCCACACCAAGAGGTGGCAGCACCGATGGCCCGACACGCGTCCCCCCGCACCCCGCACGCCCAGCGCGCCCTGGTCGCCCTCGCGACCGCCGGGGCCGCCCTGGCGGCCGGAGCGGCGACGGCTTCCGCGGACAGCGGCGAGACGATCGCCGGCCTGGCCCACACCCGCCCCACCTCGCTGGGCAACATCGACCCGCAGGCGGGCGTCCAGGCGGTGACCGGCATTGTCGGCTATGTCACCGGCCCGGTCGCCGACCTCAAGCCGAACCCGCTGGCCGGCACCGGAGTCGACCCGCTGGACAACGGCGTCGGCACCAAGGTCGCCGACTTCCAGCCGCTGACCTCGACGGCCCTGACCGGCCCGGTCGCCCAGGCCCAGTCCCTCGGGTCCGTGCCGGTGGTGGGGCAGGCGACGGAGGCGCTGCGCTGACGCACTCCGCGCACGCCGGGCCGCGATTCTCCGATGGGGAGGTCGCGGCCCTTCCGTTGACGCGGGTGGTTCAGGCCGTCCGGCCGAGGTGGGTCATCAGGACGCGAACGACGTCATGGTGGATGACGTACAGAACTCGGTACTCATCGATGCGCAGTCGTCGGACGTCGGTCGATCCGTACGGAACCGAACCGAGCAGGGCGGCCACGCGCCCGCGGTCGATCCGCCGTGGACGGTATCGCGTGGTCTGCCCGAGCCTTCGTCACGCGGGATCTCCCAGGGTGGCCGTCTAATCTGTGGTGATCCACGTTTCGCGCAGGACGTGCAAGGGGGCCGGGTGCACAACGACGACGGATTCAACGGGGCTGACGGCGGTTCCGTCCCGCACACCGTGATCGAGGGCCGTTACGAGCTGCTGGAGCCCATCGGCAGCGGCGGCATGGGCGAGGTCTGGAAGGCCCACGACAGGCGGCTGCGCCGGTTCGTCGCCGTCAAGGGGCTCCTCGACCGCAGGGCCATGACCCCGGACACGCAGAAGGCCGCGATGCAGCGGGCCCGTCGCGAGGCGGAGGCCCTCGCCAAGATCGAGCACCAGAACGTGGTGACGGTCCACGACCAGATCGAGACCGCCGACCAGGTCTGGATCGTGATGAAGCTGCTCGAAGGGCGCTCGCTGGCCGACTTGTTGAGCCGTGACGGGGTGCTCGGCGTGCCCAGGGCCGCGGCCATCGGTCTCGGGATGGCCCAGGGCCTGCGGGCGGTCCACGAGGCGTCGGTCCTGCACCGCGACGTCAAGCCGGGCAACGTACTGGTGCGGGACAGCGGCCAGGTGGTTCTGGTGGACTTCGGCATCGCCACCTTCGCGGGCGCGGACCGCGTCACCAGGTACGGCGGGGTCATCGGCACACCCCCCTACCTGGCGCCCGAACTCTTCGCCCCGGCCTCCCCCGGTCCCACGTCCGCCTCCGACCTGTGGGCCTTGGGCGTCACCTTGTACGAGATGGTCGAGGGACGGCTGCCCTTCGGGGGCAACGAGGTCTGGGAGGTGCAGGCCAGCATCCAGCAGTCGCCCGACCCCGTTCTCCGGTACGCGGGACCCCTCGGCCCCGTCATCCAGGGGTTGTTGGCCACGGACCCGGACAGGCGCCTGGACGCGGCCTCGACGGAGGCGATGCTCCAGGAAGTCCTCGCGGACCCGGGCGCGCCGGCCCCCGCCCGGGGCGCCACACCCCCACACCCGCCCACGGCCCGGCCCGCGCCGCCCGTCTCACGGCCCACGCCGACGGTGGCCGCACCGGCGCCTGCCGCGCCTTCCGCCGAAGGCGTCCCTTCCGAAGCCCTCCGTTCCGAGTCGTCACCGGCGGCGTCGCGCGGCGGCCGCGGCCGGTTCCGGGGCTGGAAGGTGGCGGCGGCCGCGGCGTGTGTCGCCCTGCTGGCCGGGGGAGGCTGGCTCGTCTCGCAGGGTGTCTCCGGGGGCAAGCAGGACGACGCCTCCGGGCAACAGGGCGGAGGCGCCGCCGGGGGTGACGCCGAGAAGGCGTGGGAGCAGTGGAAGAGCGCCAGGAAAAGGCTGACGATCGGTGCCAAGGAGGATCAGCCCGGACTGAGCTTCTACGACAAGGGCACCGGAGTGTGGAGCGGGTTCGACATCGACATCGCCTACGCCCTCGCCCATGAACTGGGTTACGGCAAGGAACAGGTGGACTTCTACGGGGTGACCACGGCCAACCGGGCGAGCAAGCTGAAGAACGGGGAAGTGGATCTGGTCATCGCCTCGTACAGCATGACGCCCGCCCGGGAGAAGCGGGACGGCATCAACTTCGTCGGCCCGTACTACAAGGCGGGCAGCAGCCTCCTCGTGCGCAAGAACTCCGCGAAGTACGACCTCGATGAAACCGTCGACGTGAAGAGGAACCAAGTCGAGGTGTGCACGGCGCGGGACTCCACGTACGCGGACCGGTTGAAGGAGGACGGATACACCACGGGGAAGTGGCAGCCCGACACCTACAAGGAGTGCGTGGAGAGACTGCTGGACAAGCGTTCAAGCGTGTACGCGGTCGCCTCGGACGACGTCCTTCTCGCCGGGTACGCCCAGAACGATCCGGCGCATCTGAAATTGCTGCCCAGCGGCGCGGGCACGGAGCCCTACGGGGTGGCGATGCGGCAGGACGACCCTCTCCTGAAGAGCAAGGTCTGCTCGGGGCTCCGGGAGATCCTGGCCGGCAAGGAGTGGTCGGAGATGTACATGAAGGACCTGTCCCCGCTGACGGGACGGAAGACCGCGCCGAGCAAACCGGAGCTGAGGCCGTGCTCGGTCGAGTGAGGGCCGCGGTTCCTCCGGACGGGGAGGAGCCGCGGCCCGGTCTGCGTCGACGTCGACGTCGACGTTGAGTGAAGGTGCAAGTCGGTCAGTACGACGAACCCGACGCGCCCAGCGCGCCCGTCGGGTGCCAGACCGTCTTGGTCTCCAGGAACGCCGTCATGCGGTCGGTGCCCGGGGTCGCCGACCAGTCGGCGTTGTCCACAGGCTGTGGACGCAGGACGCGCTTCAGGTTGTCCGCCGCCGCGATCTCCAGCTCCTTAGCCAGCGTCTCGTCGGCGCCCGCGAGGTCGATCGCGTTGACGTCCTGGTGGGCGGCGAGCGGGGCGGCGATCTCGGCCGTACGGCCGGAGAGGATGTTGACCACGCCGCCGGGGAGGTCGGAGGTGGCCAGGACCTCGCCCAGGGAGAGGGCGGGCAGGGGGGACTGCTCCGACGCCACCACGACCGCCGTGTTGCCGGTCGCGATGACCGGGGCGATCACGGAGACCAGGCCCAGGAAGGACGACTCCTGCGGGGCCAGGACGGCGACGACGCCGGTCGGCTCCGGGGAGGAGAGGTTGAAGAAGGGGCCCGCGACCGGGTTGCCGCCGCCGACCACCTGGGCGATCTTGTCGGTCCAGCCCGCGTACCAGACCCAGCGGTCGATCGCGGCGTCCACCTGCGCCGCCGCCTTCGACTTCGACAGGCCCTCCGCGTCGGCGACCTCCGCGACGTACTGGTCGCGGCGGCCCTCCAGCATCTCCGCGACGCGGTAGAGGATCTGGCCGCGGTTGTACGCCGTCGCGCCGGACCAGCCGCCGAACGCCTTGCGCGCGGCGACCACCGCGTCACGGGCGTCCTTGCGGGAGGAGAGGGGGGCGTTCGCCAGCCACTTGCCCTTTGCGTCGGTCACCTCGTACACCCGGCCGCTCTCGGAACGCGGGAACTTCCCGCCGACGTACAGCTTGTAGGTCTTCAGGACACTGAGTCGCTCAGACATCGAGGTATGCCTCCAGGCCGTGGCGGCCGCCCTCGCGGCCGAAGCCCGACTCCTTGTAGCCGCCGAACGGCGACGTCGGGTCGAACTTGTTGAACGTGTTGGACCAGATCACGCCCGCGCGGAGCTTGTTCGCGACCGCCAGGATGCGCGAGCCCTTCTCCGTCCAGATGCCCGCCGACAGGCCGTACGGGGTGTTGTTGGCCTTGGCGACCGCCTCGTCCGGGGTGCGGAAGGTGAGGACGGACAGGACCGGGCCGAAGATCTCGTCGCGGGCGACCGTGTGCGCCTGGGTGACGTTGGTGAAGAGCGTCGGGGCGAACCAGTAGCCGGAGGAGGGGAGTTCGCAGGCCGGGGACCAGCGTTCGGCGCCCTCCGCCTCGCCCTGGTCGGCGAGGGCGGTGATACGGGCCAGCTGCTCGGCGGAGTTGATCGCGCCGATGTCCGTGTTCTTGTCCAGGGGGTCGCCCAGGCGGAGGGTGGTGAGCCGCCGCTTCAGGGAGTCGAGCAGCTCGTCGTGGATCGACTCCTGCACCAGGAGGCGGGAGCCCGCGCAGCAGACCTGGCCCTGGTTGAAGAAGATGCCGTTGACGATGCCCTCGACGGCCTGGTCGATCGGGGCGTCGTCGAAGACGATGTTGGCGCCCTTGCCGCCCAGCTCCAGGGTGAGCTTCTTGCGGGTGCCCGCGACCGTGCGCGCGATCTGCTTGCCGACGGCCGTGGAGCCGGTGAAGGCGACCTTGTTCACGTCGGGGTGGGCGGTCAGCGCCGCTCCGGCACGGCCGTCGCCGGTGATGATGTTGACGACGCCCTTGGGCAGCCCGGCCTGGCGGCAGATGTCCGCGAAGAACAGGGCGGACAGGGGGGTCGTCTCGGCGGGCTTCAGCACCACCGTGTTGCCGGTGGCGAGCGCCGGGGCGATCTTCCACGCCAGCATCAGGAGCGGGAAGTTCCAGGGGATGACCTGGCCCGCCACGCCCAGGGGGCGGGGGGCCGTGCCGTACCCGGCGTGGTCGAGCTTGTCGGCCCAGCCCGCGTAGTAGAAGAAGTGCGCCGCCACCAGGGGGAGGTCCGCGTCCCGGGTCTCCCGGATCGGCTTGCCGTTGTCCAGGGTCTCCAGGACGGCCAGCTCGCGGCTGCGTTCCTGGATGATGCGGGCGATGCGGAAGAGGTACTTCGCGCGCTCCGCGCCGGGCAGCGCCGACCACTTCTCGAAGGCCTTGCGGGCGGCCTTCACGGCGCGGTCGACGTCCGCCTCGCCGGCCTCGGCGACCTCGGAGAGGACCTCTTCGGTGGCGGGGGAGACGGTCTTGAAGACCTTGCCGTCGGCCGCCTCGGTGAACTCACCGTCGATGAACAGGCCGTAGGAGGGGGCGATGTCGACGACCGCGCGGGACTCGGGCGCCGGGGCGTACTCGAACGCGGATGAGGGTGCGGGTGCGGGTGCCATGGTGATCAGTCCACCGTCACGTAGTCGGGGCCGGAGTAACGGCCTGTGGCCAGCTTCTGGCGCTGCATCAGCAGGTCGTTCAGCAGCGAGGAGGCGCCGAAGCGGAACCAGTGGTGGTCCAGCCAGTCCTCGCCCGCCGTCTCGTTGACCAGGACCAGGAACTTGATCGCGTCCTTCGCGGTGCGGATGCCGCCGGCCGGCTTCACGCCCACCTGGACGCCGGTCTGGGCGCGGAAGTCGCGGACCGCCTCCAGCATCAGGAGGGTGTTGGCGGGCGTGGCGTTGACCGCGACCTTGCCGGTGGACGTCTTGATGAAGTCCGCCCCGGCCAGCATGCCGAGCCAGCTCGCGCGACGGATGTTGTCGTACGTCGACAGCTCGCCGGTCTCGAAGATGACCTTCAGGCGGGCGGCCGTACCGCAGGCCTCGCGTACGGCGGTGATCTCGTCGTACACCTTCATGTACTGCCCGGCGAGGAACGCGCCGCGGTCGATGACCATGTCGACCTCGTCCGCGCCCGCCGCCACGGCCTCGCGCACGTCGGCCAGCTTGACGGCCAGCGAGGCGCGGCCGGCCGGGAAGGCGGTGGCGACCGAGGCGACCTTCACGCCGGAGCCGGCGACGGCTTCCCTGGCCGTGGGCACCATGTCGGGGTACACGCAGACGGCGGCGGTGGCGGGGGCCGTGCGGTCGGTCGGGTCGGGGCGGACCGCCTTCGCGCCGAGCGCCCGGACCTTGCCCGGGGTGTCCGCGCCTTCCAGCGTCGTCAGGTCGACCATCGAGATGGCGAGGTCGAGGGCAAACGCCTTCGCGGTGGTCTTGATGGAACGGGTGCCGAGGGAGGCGGCGCGCGCCTCCAGGCCGACCGTGTCGACGCCGGGTAGTCCGTGGAGGAAGCGGCGCAGGGTGCTGTCGGACGCGGTGACGTCGGCGAATCCTTGAGCGGGTCCGTTGACGGGGCCCTGGGCGGGTCCGTCTGCGGCGGGTGCAGTGGTGGGCATGGTCACCAGATGAGCATATCTACGCGCGTAGCGGTCTGTACAGTCCCTCGGGCTCGTCCGATGTACCGGCACCGCATGTGAGCCTCGGGCGGCCTGTCGGGCACAATCGGCAGCATGAGCACGCCGGAGCCCCAGTCATCCTCGCCGCAGCCGCCGGGTCCCGTGTCCAAGGACCGGGCCTACCGCTCGCCCGCGGGCATCTCCGGCGGCGTGCTGGTACTCGCCCTCGCGCTGTGGCTCGGCATCGACGCCCTGGTCTCGGGCGAGGGGGACACCCGCTGGAAGGCGCTCGCGGCGCTGGTCTTCCTCGTGCCGCTGGTCGCCGCGTACACCGTGCGGCCCGCCGTGTTCGCGAACGACGACCGGCTGCGGGTGCGCAATCCGTTCCGCGTGATCGTGCTTCCCTGGGCGCGGGTCGAGTCGTTCCGGTCCGGGTACACGAACGAGGTCTTCACCGAGGGCGGCGCCAAGTTCCAGCTGTGGTCCATCCCGGTCTCGCTGCGCGGGCGCAAGAAGGCCGCGCGGCGGGAGGACCGGCGGGTCGCCGGAGCTGCCGGCGGCGGGGGCAGGCGGGGGAGTGTGCTCGGTGGCATGGGGCAGTTCGGTTCCCGGGGCGGCGGGGCCGGGGCCGCCGCGGTGGGTGCGGAGGGGCCGGTGCGGGCCGAGGCCGACAAGATCATGGACGAGCTGCGTGAGCTGTGGGAGGCGCGGAAGGATGCCGAGGGCTCGCAGGGCGGAGTGACGGTGCGGTGGGCGTACGAGATCCTCGTGCCGGCGGTCGCCGGGGCGGTGGCGCTGGGGGTGCTGTTCGGGGTGGGGTGACGTGGCCGGGCGGTGTGGGGTGCGGGGTCCGTGCGGGTGCGTGTTCGGTGCGCGTGGGTAAACCGGGGGTGCCTTTGAGGTACCCCCGGTTTTTCTAGATGCCTGCCGCCGTCGAGAAGTCGCGCTTGAGCGCCGTCAGCAGGTCCGTCGCCTTCGCCCGGGCGGCCGGGAGAGCGGCGTGCGTGGCCACCGGGACGACCACCTCCAGGTAGCACTTCAGCTTGGGCTCCGTGCCGCTCGGGCGGACGATCACCCGGGCGCCGTCGAGCGTGTAGCGCAGGCCGTCGGTGGGCGGGAGGGTGTCCGTGCCCCGGCTGAGGTCCTCCGCCTTGCTGACGGGGAGGTCCGCGAGGGCCGTCGGGGGCTGCTCGCGCAGGCGGTGCATCGCGGCGGCGATGAGGGAGAGGTCCGCCACGCGCACCGAGAGCTGGTCGGTGGCGTGCAGGCCGTGCTCCACGGCGAGGTCGTCCAGGAGGTCGAGGAGGGTGCGGCCGGCTTCCTTCAGGGTGGAGGCCAGCTCCGTGATCAGCAGGGCCGCGGTGATGCCGTCCTTGTCGCGGACGCCCTCCGGGTCGACGCAGTAGCCGAGGGCCTCCTCGTACCCGTAGCGGATGTTCTCGGCCCGGGCGATCCACTTGAAGCCGGTGAGGGTTTCCACGTGCGGGAGGTTCGCCTTCGCGGCGATGCGGCCGAGGAGGGACGACGAGACGATCGACTCCGCGAACGTGCCGTGCGCTCCGCGGGTGACCAGGTGGGCGGCGAGGAGGGCGCCGACCTCGTCGCCCCGGAGCATGCGCCAGCCGGCGGCGTCCGTGCGGTCGGGTACGGCCACCGCGAGGCGGTCCGCGTCCGGGTCGTTGGCGATGACCAGGTCGGGGGTCGTCTCCCTCGCCTTCGCGAAGGCGAGGTCCATCGCGCCGGGCTCCTCCGGGTTGGGGAAGGCGACGGTGGGGAAGTCCGGGTCGGGGTCGGCCTGCTCGGTGACGAGGGCGGGCCGCGGGAAGCCGGCTCGGGCGAAGGCGGCGAGGAGGGTGTCCTTGCCGACGCCGTGCATCGCGGTGTAGACGGTGCGGGCGGTGCGGGGGGAGCCGGGGGCGAGGACGGCGTCCGTGCGGGTGAGGTAGGCGTCGAGGACGTCGTCGTCGAGGGTCTGCCAGCCGGATTCGGGGCGGGGGACGTCGTGGAGGGTGCGCACGGCGTCGATCTCGGCGGCGATCTCGGCGTCGGCGGGGGGCACGATCTGGGAGCCGTCGCCGAGGTAGACCTTGTAGCCGTTGTCGCGGGGCGGGTTGTGGCTGGCGGTGACCTCCACTCCGGCGACGGCGCCGAGGTGCCGGATCGCGAAGGCGAGGACGGGGGTGGGGAGGGGGCGGGGGAGTACGGCCGCCCGGAGGCCGGCGCCGGTCATCACGGCGGCGGTGTCGCGGGCGAAGTCCGCGGACTTGTGGCGGGCGTCGTAGCCGATGACGACCAGGCCGGCCGTGTCGTCCCCGTGGGGGGTTCCCTGCTTCTTGAGGTACGCGGCGAGGCCGGCGGCGGCGCGGATGACGACCGAGCGGTTCATGCGCATCGGGCCGGCGCCGAGTTCGCCGCGCAGGCCCGCGGTGCCGAACTGGAGGGTGCCGGTGAAGCGTGCGGTGAGCTCGGCGTGGTCCTCGGCCTCGATGAGGCGGGCGAGTTCGGCGCGGGTGTCCGCGTCGGGGTCCTCGGCCAGCCATGCCTTGGCTCGTGCGAGGAGGTCGTCTTGCACGTCTTGCACGTCTTGCACGTCGGTCAGCCTCTCGGGTGTCGGGTGGTGTGGGGTGTGGGGTGCCTGCGGCGCCGGTGCGGGTTCGGTGGGGGTGCGCGTAGCGCCTTGGGTCCGGTGGGTGGGTCGGGGCCGCGCCGGGGGGTGTCCGTCCTCGGAACGGCGCGGAATCGGTCGGCCACAGATCTCACCGGCGCGGACGCGCCAACCGCTGCGGGCGGACACCCCCCGACACGACCCCTTCCCGCCGTACGCGCCTGCGGCTCGCCAACCCTCCGGGGCCCCGCCTCGCCGTGCGCGGCTCTCCCGCCCCAGCTGCGGGCAGTCGTGCCGCTGGGGCGGCACGGGTGGGCGCGGCGGCACCCCGCTACGCCGGGCCGCGCTCCCCACCCCCGCGCCCACACCCGCTCCGGACAGCTGTACGACGCCGGATCAGTGAACCGCGTTGTTACAGCCGGTCCAGCACCTGCGTGAGCAGCTTGCCCATGCGGGCGGCGGAGTCGCGGCCCGCCTGGAGGACCTCCTCGTGGTTGAGGGGCTCGCCCGTCATGCCGGCGGCGAGGTTGGTGACCAGGGAGATGCCCAGCACCTCCGCCCCGGCCTCGCGGGCCGCGATCGCCTCCAGGACCGTCGACATGCCCACCAGGTCGGCACCGATGACGCGGGCCATGCGGATCTCGGCCGGGGTCTCGTAGTGCGGGCCGGGGAACTGGGCGTAGACGCCCTCCTCCAGCGTGGCGTCGACCTCCTTGCACAGGGCGCGCAGGCGGGGGGAGTAGAGGTCGGTGAGGTCGACGAAGTTGGCGCCGACGATGGGGGAGGTGGCGGTGAGGTTGATGTGGTCGCTGATCAGGACCGGCTGGCCGGGGCGCATGCCCTCGCGCAGGCCGCCGCAGCCGTTGGTCAGGATGATCGTCTTGGCGCCGGCCGCCACGGCGGTGCGGACGCCGTGGGAGACGGCCGCCACGCCGTGGCCCTCGTAGTAGTGGGTGCGGCCCAGGAAGACCAGCGCGCGCTTGTCGCCGATGGAGTACGAGCGGATCCTGCCGCCGTGCCCCTCCACTGCGGGCTTGGGGAAGCCCGGCAGGTCGGTGACCTGGAGATCGGCCTCGGGGGCGCCCAGGGCGTCCACGGCCGGTGCCCAGCCGGAGCCCATCACGAGGGCGACGTCGTGGGTCTCGGCGCCGGTGAGTTCGCGCAGGCGGGCCGCGGCGGCGTCGGCGGCGGCGTACGGGTCGCCCTGGATGTCGTCCGGAAGAAGAGATGCGTTCACGCCGAAGAGGGTAGCCGGTTTGTGGCTACGCGCGTAGATGGCGGAGGTCACGGGATGGTGGTTTTTGGGTTGGAGGTTTTGACGAGGGTGGTCCTCAGCAGGGGCGCTTGCGGAGTTCCATCACGTAGTCGTGGGGAGCGCCGGCCGATTCGGCGGCGTCCGCCACCTCGCCCAGGTAGCGGGCGGAGGGCAGGCCGCCCTCGTAGGCGTTCAGGACGTAGGTCCAGGCGCCCTCCTCGCCCTCCAGGGTGTGCGCGCGGACCCGGGTGCGGCGGTAGATGTCCAGGCCCACGCCCTCCCAGCGGTCGAGGGAGTCCTCGTCCATGGGGGCGATGTCGTAGAGGGACACGAAGACCTGGGAGATCGGGTCCTCCACGAGGGTCGCCAGTGCGCCCTCCCAGCCCATGTGCTCGCCCCCGAAGGTCAGCCGCCACCCGTTCAGCCAGCCGGTGGCGCGCAGCGGCGAGTGCGGGGCGCGGCGGGTCATCAGCCGCGCGTCGAGGTTGCCGGCGTAAGCGGCGTAGAGCGACATGAGGGGAAGGGTACGGCAGGGCTGTCGGGCATCGCTGTCGTAACGGTGGTGGCCCCGGGCGGCCTCTCGTTGAAGGGTGCGGGACAATGGGGTACGTGACTCGGATCGTGATCATTGGTGGCGGACCCGGCGGATACGAAGCGGCGCTGGTGGCCGCTCAGCTCGGCGCGGAGGTGACCGTCGTCGACTGCGACGGTCTGGGCGGGGCGTCGGTGCTGACCGACTGCGTGCCGTCCAAGACCCTCATCGCCACGGCTGAGGTGATGACCACCTTCGACTCCTCCTACGAGGAGCTGGGGATCATCGTCGCCGACGACACCCCGCCCATGGAGCAGGCCGCCCGGGTGGTGGGCGTCGATCTGGGCAAGGTCAACCGGCGGGTGAAGCGGCTCGCGCTGGCGCAGTCGCACGACATCACCGCCTCCGTGACGCGGGCCGGCGCGCGGGTCGTGCGCGGGCGCGGGCGGCTGGAGGGCATGCAGGGGCTCGACGGCTCGCGGAAGGTCGTGGTGCGGGCCGCCGACGGGAGTGAGGAGACGCTGACCGCGGACGCGGTGCTCATCGCCACAGGTGGGCATCCGCGGGAGCTGCCGGACGCGCGGCCCGACGGTGAGCGGATCCTGAACTGGACCCAGGTGTACGACCTGGAGGAGCTGCCCGAAGAGCTGATCGTGGTGGGGTCGGGTGTCACCGGCGCCGAGTTCGCCGGTGCGTATCAGGCGCTGGGGTCGCGGGTCACGCTCGTGTCGTCGCGGGACCGGGTGCTGCCCGGTGAGGACCCGGACGCGGCGGCCGTGCTGGAGGACGTGTTCCGGCGGCGCGGCATGAACGTCATGTCGCGGTCGCGGGCCCAGTCCGTCAAGCGGGTCGGGGACCGGGTCGAGGTGACGCTGTCGGACGGGCGGGTCATCGGCGGGTCGCACTGTCTGATGGCCGTCGGCGCCATTCCCAACACGGAGGGGATGGGGCTGGAGGAGGCCGGGGTGCGGCTCAAGGACTCCGGGCACATCAAGACCGACCGGGTCTCGCGGACCTCGGCTCCCGGTGTCTACGCCGCCGGTGACGTCACCGGTGTCTTCGCGCTGGCCTCGGTGGCGGCGATGCAGGGGCGGATCGCCATGTACCACTTCCTCGGCGACGCGGTGACTCCGCTGAACCTGAAGACCGTCTCCGCCAACGTCTTCACCGACCCCGAGATCGCCACCGTCGGGTACTCGCAGGCCGACGTGGACGGGGGCAAGATCGACGCCCGGGTGGTGAAGCTGCCGCTGCTGCGCAACCCGCGCGCCAAGATGCAGGGCATCCGGGACGGCTTCGTCAAGATCTTCTGCCGGCCCGGTACCGAGATCGTGGTGGGCGGTGTCGTCGTCGCGCCGCGTGCCTCGGAGCTGATTCATCCCATCTCGATCGCCGTCGACAACAACCTGACGGTCGAACAGATCGCCAACGCCTTCACTGTGTATCCCTCGCTGTCGGGGTCGATCGCCGAGGTGGCACGGCAGTTGCACACCCGGAAGGCCGGCGGGGAGCAGTAGTCCGGCGGGCGCGGCCGGAAATGACTCCCCGCTGGTCACGGGGAGTTGCGGCGCTTGCGGGCGGCATAGGCGGCCGGGGTAGGCCCGTATACCACTTCCAGTGGTGGCATGCGAACAACTTCTGTTATTCGGCGCATACTGCTGAAAGCAGACGGTCGTTGGGGTTACTGTCAGTTTCGTGTTCGCTGCAGAACGTCGCCAATTGATCCTCGAAATGGTGCGAGCGAACGGGGCCGTGTCGCTCCGTGAGCTCGCCCGCGTCGTCCAGACCTCCGAAGTGACCGTACGGCGGGACGTGCGCGCACTGGAGGCAGAAGGACTCCTCGACCGCCGGCACGGCGGTGCGGTACTGCCGGGCGGGTTCACGCGAGAGTCCGGCTTTCCGCAGAAATCCCATCTCGCGACCGCCGAGAAGACGGCCATCGCCGATCTCGCCGCGGGCCTCGTCGAAGAGGGCGAAGCCATCGTGGTGGGGGCGGGTACGACGACACAGGAGCTGGCCCGCCGGCTCGCGCGGGTACCCGGGCTGACCGTCGTCACCAACTCGCTGCTGGTGGCCCAGGCCCTCGCCCATGCCAACCGGGTCGAGGTCGTGATGACCGGTGGCACGCTCAGGGGGTCGAACTACGCCCTGGTGGGGTCGGGTGCCGAACAGTCCCTCCAGGGGCTGCGGGTCTCCAAGGCCTTCCTGTCCGGGAGCGGGCTGACCGCCGAGCGGGGGCTGTCCACCTCCAACATGCTGTCGGCGTCCGTCGACCGGGCGCTGGTCCAGGCCGCCGCCGAGGTCGTCGTCCTCGCCGACCACTCCAAGCTGGGTACGGACACCATGTTCCAGACCGTGCCCACCGACGTCATCACCCGGCTGGTCACCGACGAGTCGCCGGGCCACGACGACCGCGCCGCCACCGAGCTCCAGGCCCTGGCCGACCAGGGCGTGCAGATCGCCGTGGCCGGGGCGTCAGGGGGTGGTCCGGCGGACGGCACCGGGACATCGGGGGCCCCGGGGGGTGATTCCGTGGCGCGTCAGCAGCGTCGGGACGTGCCGCTTCCGGGGCCGCGCCGTCAGGTTCCGGGCGCGGGGCTGCGTTCGGCCGCCGCCCTGGGTGAGCAGAGCGGCGGGGCGGAGCGGGCGCGCGTCGCCGACCTGCGGCGCCGGTAGGGGTCCCGCGGTCCCGTCGGGCAGTGACAGGGGCGCCCGGCGGACCGTGTGATGCGGTCCGCCGGGCGCCCCTGTCGTGCGCTGCGGGTGTCCTCAGTCCTTGATCTCGCAGATCGCGGCGCCGGAGGTGATGGACGCGCCGATCTCGGCGCCCAGGCCCTTGACGGTGCCGGACTTGTGGGCGTTGAGGGGCTGTTCCATCTTCATCGCCTCGAGGACGACGATGAGGTCGCCCTCCTGGACCTCCTGGCCCTCCTCGACGGCGATCTTCACGATCGTGCCCTGCATCGGGGAGGCGAGGGTGTCGCCCGAGGCGGCGGGGCCGGACTTCTTCGCCGCGCGGCGCTTGGGGCGGGCGCCGGCCGCCAGGCCGGTGCGGGCCAGCGACATGCCGAGCGAGGAGGGGAGGGAGACCTCCAGGCGCTTGCCGCCGACCTCGACGACGACCGTCTCCCGGCCGCTCTCCTCGTCCGCCTCGGCGTCCGCGGGGGCGGTGAAGGGCTTGATCTCGTTGACGAACTCCGTCTCGATCCAGCGGGTGTGGACCGTGAACGGGTCGGTGGAACCGGTGAGTTCGGGGGCGAAGGCCGGGTCCCGGACCACCGTGCGGTGGAAGGGGATGGCGGTGGCCATGCCCTCGACCTGGAACTCGTCCAGGGCACGGGCGGCGCGCTCCAGTGCCTCCTTGCGGGTGCGGCCGGTGACGATCAGCTTCGCGAGGAGGGAGTCCCAGGCCGGGCCGATCACCGATCCGGACTCGACGCCCGCGTCCAGGCGCACGCCCGGACCGGCGGGACCCTCGAAGCGGGTGACGGTGCCGGGGGCGGGCAGGAAACCGCGGCCGGGGTCCTCGCCGTTGATGCGGAACTCGAAGGAGTGGCCCCGCAGGGCGGGGTCGTCGTAGCCGAGTTCCTCGCCGTCGGCGATGCGGAACATCTCGCGGACCAGGTCGATGCCGGCGACTTCCTCGGTGACCGGGTGCTCGACCTGGAGGCGGGTGTTGACCTCCAGGAAGGAGATCGTGCCGTCCATGCCGACGAGGAACTCCACGGTGCCGGCGCCGACGTAGCCGGCTTCCTTCAGGATCGCCTTGGAGGACGCGTACAGCTCCTCCAGCTGGGCGTCGGAGAGGAAGGGCGCCGGGGCCTCCTCGACCAGCTTCTGGTGGCGGCGCTGCAACGAGCAGTCGCGGGTGGAGACGACGACCACGTTGCCGTGCTGGTCGGCCAGGCACTGGGTCTCCACGTGGCGGGGCTTGTCGAGGTAGCGCTCGACGAAGCACTCGCCGCGGCCGAAGGCGGCCACGGCCTCGCGGACGGCGGAGTCGTACAGCTCGGGGACCTCCTCCAGGGTGCGGGCGACCTTGAGACCGCGGCCGCCGCCGCCGAAGGCGGCCTTGATCGCGATCGGCAGGCCGTGCTCCTTGGCGAAGGCGACGACCTCGTCCGCGCCGGAGACCGGGTCGGGGGTGCCGGCGACCAGCGGGGCACCGGCCCGCTGGGCGATGTGCCGGGCCGCGACCTTGTCGCCCAGGTCGCGGATGGCCTGCGGGGGCGGGCCGATCCAGGTCAGAGAGGCGTCCAGGACCGCCTGCGCGAACTCCGCGTTCTCGGAGAGGAATCCGTAGCCGGGATGGATGGCGTCCGCGCCCGACTCGCGCGCGGCTTTGAGGACCTTCTCGATGTCCAGGTAGCTGGTCGCGGGGGTGTCACCACCCAGGGCGAACGCCTCATCAGCGGCGCGGACATGCAATGCGTCCCGGTCCGGGTCCGCGTAGACGGCCACGCTCGCGATCCCGGCGTCCCGGCAGGCCCGGGCCACGCGGACAGCGATTTCGCCACGATTGGCGATGAGCACCTTGCGCACGATTGAGGCTCCCTCCTTGAAACAAGCCGAGTTTAGGGACTGCCGACACGGCACTTCGACCCGTCCCCAATGGTGAGCTTGCCCACACGGAGCGTGATTCGAGGCCCGCTCGACCCGCGAAAGCCCTTGTAGTACCGCGCTACGCAGGACTCCTGGGGGAAACCCTAGCCCCCCGATGTGGTCAAGGTCTCTGTAAGGGCGTGCTGCGGGCCACTCGGTTTCTTTGTGGAGTCCCTACTAATGGCCCAATGATTCTTTGCTCGTGCCGGAACCCTTGTGGCGAGGTTTACCCGTTAGTAGCGTTCGGGGAGTCTCGAACGTACTTGGGGTAACAGCTGTCCTGTGCGACAGCGGTCGAAGGTGGGTGGGGACCGGTGACAGTGCGCAGGCCGGTGGCGTGGACCGTGGCCGTCGTGCTCTTCGTGGAGGCGGTCGGCGTCGCGGCGCTGAACTGGTTCCTGGCGGCCGTAGTCGACCGGCAGGACATGTCCCTGGCCGGGCTCGACCCGGACATGATGTCCCTCTCCTCGAAGGTCGGCGGGGTCGTCTTCGGGCTGTACTTCGCGCTGTGCGCCCTGGTCGCCCTGCTCGTGGCGCTGCGCGACCGCGCGCCCGCGGGGCTCGGCCGGGTCCTGCTGATCAGCGCCGCGGTGGTGCACGGGCTGCTCGGCGCCTTCTCCTGGGGACTGGTGGGGCCCGGCGCCTTCCTCTTCATGATCGTCGTACTGGGTCTGATCGTGCTGCTGCTGATGACGTACGACGCCCGCGAGCAGCCCGCGGCCGGTCAGCGGCCCGAGGGCGGCAAGGGCGACGAGGGCTCCCCGGTCAGCCCTCCGCCGGCGCCCACAACTCCGTGATACCGGTCCCGAGGTCGGCGAGCAGCCGCCGCAGCAGGGGCAGGCTGAGGCCGATGACGTTCCCGTGGTCGCCCTCGATGCCGTCGATGAACGGGGCCGAGCGGCCGTCCAGGGTGAACGCCCCGGCGACGTACAGGGGCTCCCCGGAGGCCACGTAGGCGGCGATCTCGTCGTCGGTCGGCTCGCCGAAGCGGACGACCGTGGACGCGGTCGCCGAGACGTGGCGGCCGGAGGCGGTGTCCCAGACGCAGTGGCCGGTCTGCAGCGTGCCCGCCCGGCCGCGCATCGCCTTCCAGCGCGCGGTGGCCTCCTCGGCGTCCGCCGGCTTGCCGAGCGCCCGGCCGTCCAGGTCGAGCACCGAGTCGCAGCCGATCACCAGGGCGCCGTGCACCTCCGGCTTCGCGGCCACCACGGACGCCTTGGCCTCGGCCAGGGCGAGCGCCAGCTCGGCGGGGGTGGGGGCGGTGACGGCCTCCTCGTCGACACCGCTCACGAACACCTCGGGGGCCAGTCCGGCCTGGCGCAGCAGGCCGAGCCGGGCCGGGGACTGGGAGGCGAGGACGAGTCGGCGGCGGGGCTGAGCAGCAGTCATGGGGTCACATTAGCCACCTGGGGCGGGGCGGTTCACCCCAGACCGAGCACGATCATCGCGAGGACCATGGCCAGTGCCAGGAAGACGCTCAGCCGCCGCAGCATGTCCTGCGTGTCGCGCAGTTCTTCGGGCGGCTCGTTGTCGGGGTCGGACCACAGCATGTCACCAGCGTGGGGCTTGGCCGGGGGGAGTGACTTGAGTACGGGTACTCAAATCGGGGCGCGGCGTTCCTCTTCCGTGCGCGGTTCCCCGCGCCCCGGTGGCGGCGGTCCTCAGCTCGGCCAGTAGGTGCGGCCCCACGACGTCGGGCCCGGGTGGGGCAGCCGGTGGGCCGCGATGCGGGACGGGTCGGACCAGGTGTCCCGCGGGGGCTCGGTGGTGGGTTCTGAGGCTGCCGTCGCGGCGCGGGCCCTGACCACCGTCAGGGCGGCGGCCAGTTCTTCCGGGGTGGGGTTGCCCCGTACGACCTTGATCGTCACAGCGGCTCCTTACAGGGGGATGTTGCCGTGCTTCTTCGGAGGGAGGTTCTCCCGCTTGGTGCGCAGCTGGCGCAGGCCGCGGACGATGTGACGGCGGGTGTCGGACGGCATGATCACCGCGTCGACGTAGCCGCGTTCGGCCGCCGTGTAGGGGTTGAGCAGGGCGTCCTCGTACTCCTGGATCAGGCGGGCGCGGGTGGCCTCGGCCTCGTCACCGGCGTCGGCGATGGTGCGGCGGTGCAGGATGTTGACCGCGCCCTGGGCGCCCATGACGGCGATCTGGGCGGTGGGCCAGGCCAGGTTGAGGTCGGCGCCCAGGTGCTTGGATCCCATGACGTCGTAGGCGCCGCCGAAGGCCTTGCGGGTGATGACCGTGATCAGCGGGACCGTGGCCTCGGCGTAGGCGAAGATCAGCTTGGCGCCGCGGCGGATGATGCCGTCGTGCTCCTGGTCCACGCCCGGCAGGAAGCCGGGGACGTCCACGAAGGTGAGGACGGGGACGTTGAAGGCGTCGCAGGTGCGCACGAAGCGGGCCGCCTTCTCGGAGGCGGTGATGTCCAGGCACCCGGCGAACTGCATCGGCTGGTTGGCGACGATGCCGACCGGGCGGCCCTCGACGCGGCCGAAGCCGGTGAGGATGTTCGGCGCGAACAGCGACTGGGTCTCGAAGAACTCGCCGTCGTCCAGGACGTGCTCGATGACGGTGTGCATGTCGTAGGGCTGGTTCGCCGAGTCCGGGACGATCGTGTCCAGCTCGGCGTCCTCGTCCGTGACCGCGAGGTCCGCCTCCTCCGGGAAGGCGGGGGGCTCGGAGAGGTTGTTGGACGGCAGGTACGACAGGAGCTGCTTGACGTACTCGACGGCGTCCTTCTCGTCGCCCGCCATGTGGTGGGCCACGCCCGAGGTGGAGTTGTGGGTGCGGGCGCCGCCCAGCTCCTCGAAGCCGACGTCCTCGCCGGTGACGGTCTTGATGACGTCGGGGCCGGTGATGAACATGTGGCTGGTCTGGTCGACCATCACCGTGAAGTCGGTGATCGCGGGGGAGTACACCGCGCCGCCCGCGCACGGGCCGACGACCAGGCTGATCTGGGGGATGACGCCGGAGGCGTGGGTGTTGCGGCGGAAGATCTCGCCGTAGGCGCCGAGGGAGGCCACGCCCTCCTGGATGCGGGCGCCGCCGGAGTCGTTGATGCCGACGACCGGGCAGCCGGTCTTCAGCGCGAAGTCCATGACCTTGACGATCTTCTGGCCGTAGACCTCGCCCAGCGCGCCGCCGAAGACGGTGAAGTCCTGGGAGAAGACGGCGACGGGGCGGCCGTCGACGGTGCCGTAACCGGTGACGACGCCGTCGCCGTAGGGGCGGTTGGCGTCGAGGCCGAAGTTGGTGGAGCGGTGCCGGGCGAACTCGTCCAGCTCGACGAAGGAGCCCTCGTCGAGGAGGAGGTCGATGCGCTCACGAGCCGTCAGCTTGCCCTTGGCGTGCTGTTTCTCGACGGCGCGTGCGGAACCGGCGTGCGTCGCTTCCTCGATACGGCGCCTGAGATCCGCGAGCTTGCCCGCGGTCGTGTGGATGTCGGGCTGCTGCTCTTCCGGCTCGGACATCGGGATGCGGCTCCCTGCCTGCTCAAAAGGGGGGGACGGTTACTCGTTCGTAGAGTAGTAGGGGCCCTTCCGATCGGCAGTGCGGTGTTTCCCACACCTAGGGTGGGTTGCATGACGCCCCGAGATTCCTCCGACTCCCCAGGCTCCCCGCGCGACAGGTGGTCCGACCTGGACCGGCCGCCCCTCAGCAGCACGGCCCTGCGCCGGGGACTGGTGCGGGACGGCGGGCTGTGGCGGCAGGTCGACGTCGTGCAGCGCACCGGGTCCACCAACTCCGACCTCGTGGCCCGGGCCGCCGAGGGGGACCTGGCGGAGGGCGTCGTCCTGGTCGCCGAGGAGCAGAGCGCCGCGCGCGGGCGCCTGGACCGGCAGTGGACGGCACCCGCCCGCTCCGGGCTGTTCTTCTCCGTACTGCTGCGGCCCGCCGAGATCCCCGTGACCCGCTGGGGCTGGCTGCCGCTGCTCACCGGCGTCGCCGTGGCGACCGGGCTGTCCCGCGTCGCGGGCGTCGACACCGCCCTGAAGTGGCCCAACGACCTGCTGGTGACCGTCGGCGACGAGGAACGCAAGGCCGGCGGCATCCTCCTGGAGCGGGCCGGGGACGACGGCGTCGTCATCGGCGTCGGCATCAACGTCTCGCTCCGCGCCGACGAACTGCCGGTCGCGCGGGCCGGGTCGCTGGCGCTGGCCGGGGCCGTGAACACCGACCGGGACCCGCTGCTGCGCGGGGTGCTGCGGTCGCTGGAGGACTGGTACGGGCGCTGGCGCGAGGCCGGCGGCGACCCGGCGGCCAGCGGGCTGCAGGAGACCTACGCGGCGGGCTGCGCGACGCTCGGGCGCATGGTGCGGGCGGAACTTCCGGGGGACCGGTCGCTCGTGGGGGAGGCGGTGGCCGTGGACGGCGACGGGCGGCTGGTCCTCGCGACGGAGGCGGGGGTGCAGGAGCCGGTGGGAGCGGGCGACATCGTGCATCTGCGGTTGGCGTGAGCGCGGCCCCGGGGCACTCTCGGAGTACGGGACGCACGGGAGTGAGCTGGGGCACACCTGACGTAAAGTTGGGGCCGGTCGAACCTGACCGCGGCAGATCGGAAAGGCAACAGGCGTGACCGTCGACGACACCGGATCCGGCGCGGACGGGGACGGCCGGGTGGACCCCGAGCCCGCCCCGGACTCCGCCGACCCCGGCGATGACCCGCTCGCGCTGCGCCTCGAAGGGCTCATCCTGGGCGCCGAGCGCCGCTACACCCCGTTCCAGGCCGCCCGCAGCGCCGGCGTCTCCATGGAACTGGCCTCCCGGTTCTGGCGGGCCATGGGCTTCGCCGACATCGGCCAGGCCAAGGCGCTCACCGAGGCCGACGTCCTGGCCCTGCGGCGACTGGCCGGTCTGGTGGAGGCGGGGCTGCTCAGCGAGGCGATGGCCGTGCAGGTCGCCCGGTCCACGGGGCAGACCACCGCCCGGTTGGCCGAGTGGCAGATCGACTCCTTCCTGGAGGGCCTGACCGAGCCCCCCGAGCCCGGGATGACGCGCACCGAGGTGACGTACCCGATCGTCGAGCTGCTCCTTCCCGAGTTGCAGGAGTTCCTCGTCTACGTCTGGCGGCGCCAGCTCGCCGCCTCGGCCGGCCGGGTCATCCAGGCCGGGGACGACGAGGAGATGGTGGACCGGCGGCTCGCGGTGGGCTTCGCGGACCTGGTCGGCTTCACGCGACTGACCCGGCGGATGGAGGAGGAGGAGCTCGGCGAGCTGGTCGAGGCCTTCGAGACCACCTCCGCCGACCTGGTGGCCGCGCGCGGCGGACGGCTGGTCAAGACCCTCGGCGACGAGGTGCTCTACGCCGCCGACGACGCCGGTACGGCCGCCGAGATCGCCCTGCGGCTCATCGAGACGATGGCCAGCGACGAGACCATGCCGGAACTGCGCGTCGGCATCGCCTTCGGCACGGTCACCACCCGGATGGGCGATGTCTTCGGCACGACCGTCAACCTGGCCTCCCGGCTCACCTCGATAGCCCCCAAGGACGCGGTCCTCGTCGACACCGCCTTCGCGGAGGAGCTGATCCGCACCCGGGACGCCCCCGCCTCGGAGGCCGCGGCGGCCGAGGAGGCCGCCGCCGCGGAGAAGGAGGGCGAGGAACCGCCGGTGTACCGCTTCGCGCTCCAGCCGATGTGGCAGCGTCCGGTGCGCGGCCTCGGCGTGGTCGAGCCGTGGCTGCTCACCCGCCGGGACGGCGGCGGGGAGTCGTAGGCTCCGGCCGTCGGGCGTCGTCGGCCGACGGCTGCCGGCTGTCGTCCGTCAGCCGCCGAGCAGGTCCACGCAGAGGCCGATGACCGGCACGCACAGGCCCGGATCGTCGGGTTCCGGCTCCGGATCGGACGCCGGTGGCGTGCGGCGGTCCGGTGGCGGGGTCGGCGCGGGGGACGGGGCGGGGCGGTCGGACCGCGACGGCTGCGGCGTCCCCGGGTCCGGGGCCCGGTCGCCGGTGTCCTCCGTCTGTTCCCCCCCTTCCCTCTGCCGCTCCCGTTCCCCGTCCGCTGGACCGCGGCCGTCGGGTGCGTCCGGCCCCGTCGTGGCGGTGGGAGGGACCGCAGGGCCGCCGCTCGTGGCCGGGGTGGCCGGGAGACCGGGTATGAGGCCCGGCTCGGGGGAGCCGCTCAGGCCGCCCATGGCGGACGTCGCCGAAGGGCTCGCTCCGGGCGGTCCGCCGCCGGTGACCGCGGCGGCGGGCGCCGTCGCCCGGTCCGAGGCCGTGCCCCGGCCGCCGCTCTCCACGCGCGGCCCC
>NZ_MULI01000038.1 GCF_002939385.1 Streptomyces sp. MH60
AGCCCGGCGCCGGTGAGGGCCCCGGCGGCGGTCAGCGCGGCGGCGGGGCGGATGCGGCCGGACGGCAGGGGGCGGTGGGGGCGTTCCGCGGCGTCCTCCGCACGGTCGGCCCAGTCGTTGAGGGCCATGCCGGCCTCGTACAGACACAGGGAGGAGCCGATGGCGAGCAGGGTGCGGGGCCCGGGGCGCGCACCGGCCGCCGCCGCGCCGGCCAGGGCGTCCCCGGGGACGGTGAACAGGGCGGGCAGGCGCAGCAGTTCGGCCCAGGCGCCGGCGCGGGAGGAGCGGGTGCCGGGTGTGCTCCGCCCGGGACGGCCGGAGGGCGGTGCGGTGGTCCGGGAGCCGGGGGCGTCCTCCGTCGGCCGCGCTCCGGCCTCCCGCCGCGCTCCGGGCTCCCGTGCGGTCGTCTCCCCGCCGGTGGCGACGGTGCGGTTCATCGCCGCGCCCCGCCTTCGTCGGCGGCGTCGGCGGCGTCGGGGGCGTCGGGGGCGGAGTCGGCGCCGGCATCGTCCGCCAGCCGCCCGGCGAAGCGTTTCAGCTCCGTGTACTGCTCGGCCAGGGACGACGGTCCGTCCCCCACCGGGTCCTTGAAGAAGAAACCCAGTTCGCCCAGCGGACCGGACAGCCCCCGCTGGTGGGCGCGGGCGACCAGGCGGGCCAGGTCGAGGACGAGCGGCGCGGCGAGGGACGAGTCGCAGCCCTGCCAGGTGGTCTGGAGAATCATGCGGGCGCCGAGGAAGCCGTCGAAGGCGATGTGGTCCCAGGCGGTCTTCCAGTCGCCGAGCGCGGGCACGTCGTCGATGTGGACCTCGCCCTCGACGGGGGCGCCCAGGGTGTCGGCGAGGACGCGTTCCTTGCCGGCGTTCTTCGCCGCGGCGGCCGCCGGGTCGGCGAGGGCGGCGCCGTCGCCGCCGCCCAGCAGGTTCGTGCCCGACCAGGCGCGCACCGCCAGCGCCCGCTGCGTGAACATCGGGCCCAGCACCGAGCGCAGCAGCGTCTGCCCGGTCTTGCCGTCCCGGCCCGCGTAGGGCAGGCCGCTCACGGCTGCCGGTGCGGCCAGCGCCGGGTGGTGCAGACCGGTCGACGGGGTGAAGTTGACGTACGGGCAGCCGGCGCGCAGGGCGGCGGCCGCGTACAGCGAGCTGGCGGGGAGGGCGTCTCCGGTGGGCGCGGGCTCGGTGGAGGCCACGTTCACCACCACGGTCCGCTCCGCTCCCGCGCGTCGTGCGAAGTCGGTGATGTCCGCGGCGAACGCGGCGATCAGCGTCTCCTCGTCACGGGTGTCGCCGGGCAGCGGGCCGCCCGGGCGGATCTCGCGGTCGGCCGCGGCCAGTTCGGCACCGACGGCCGAGGGCAGTCCGTGCGGCAGCACGCCCCCCGCGGCCAGGGCCTCCGCCCGCTTGGGCAGGGGGCAGTCCACGGTGTCGTGACCGCCGAAGACGAGGGAGGAGAGCGCGGGCAGTGCGGTGCCGGCGAAGTCGGGGGTCTCGGTGACCATGCCGGTCGGGGGGTTCAGCCCCGCGGTCACGGCGGCGCAGCCCGCCACCACCGTGGTGGCGACGGAGCCGCGGGCTCCGATCAGCCAGACACCGGTACGGGAGCCACGGGAGGAAGCAGAGGGGGACGCGGACATGGGCAGCCTCCTTGTCGAGCGCGTCGGGCACACACGAGCGGTGGTACAGCCGGGGGTGTTCCGTTCGGGGTGACGGCGGGCGGAGGTCCGGCGTCCTCCGCCCGCCGCCGTTCCGGTCGCCCCCTCAGGGGCGGGTCCGCCCTAGGAGGGCAGTTCCTTCAGCTGGATGTCGCGGAAGGAGACCTGGTCGTCGGCGCCGTGGTTCTGGAGGCCGATGTAGCCGTCGGTCAGGCTCCGCTCGGGGTCCTTGTTGGTGAAGTCGTTGATCTTGACTCCGTTGAGGAACACCTGGAGGCGTTCGCCCTGGACCTTGATCTCGTAGGAGTTCCACTGGCCGGGCGGCCGCAGAACCTGGTCACGGGCCTTGATGTTCGCCGCCTTGAACGTGTAGATCGCACCGGTGGTGCGGTCCACGGCGTCCGTGGCGTCGATCTGGATCTCGTAGCCCTTGTTCACCGCGGACCAGGGGTCGTCGGAGGCCGGGAAGCCCACGAAGACACCGGAGTTGTCGTCGCCCCGCATCTTCCAGTCGAGCTTGAGGGAGTACGACTTCAGCTCCTTGGCCTGGTACCAGAGCAGGCCCATGCCGCCCTCGGACTCCAGGACGCCGTCCTTGACGTTGAACTTGCCGGGACCGGCCTGCTTCCAGCCGTCCAGGGTCTGGCCGTTGAAGATGTCCCGGTAGCCCTTGGCCGGCTTGCAGTCGGCCTTGGCCTGGCCGGTGGCGTACTGCATGCCGCCGAGCAGGTGGCCGCGGAAGGCCTCGTCCGCGTAGGACTCCTTGGTGTGGCCCATGCCGGTGTAGAAGGAGCGGCCGCCGCCGTAGCTCTGGCACCAGGCGATCGGGTGGTCGCCCTTCATGGTGCCGCCGGAGTAGGTCGTCTCGTCCAGGGTGGCGAGGACCTTGGCCTGCTCACGCGGGTTGGTGCGGTAGTTGTACCACTCGTCGGTGCGCTCCCAGGCGTCGTCCAGGTGCGCGGTGGCCGGGTGGTCGTGGTCCTCGACGCGGACGGTGGCCTTCTGGATGGCCGGGTGCGAGTCGAAGTAGGCGCCGACCAGGCCGCCGTAGAACTCCCAGTCGTACTCGGTGTCGGCGGCGGCGTGGATGCCCAGGTAGCCGCCGCCGTTCTTGACGTAGTTCTCGAACGCCTTCTGCTGGTCGGCGTTGAGGACGTCACCGGTGGTGGACAGGAAGGCGACCGCGTCGTACTTGGCGAGGTTGGCCGTGGTGAACTGCCCGGCCTCCTCGGTCGCGGTCACGGAGATGCCGGCCGGGGTGCCCAATTCCTTCAGGGCGGCGATGCCCGCCGGGATGGAGTCGTGGCGGAAGCCGGCGGTCTTGGAGAAGACCAGGACCTTCTTGCCGGCCGTGAACGGCTCCTTGGAGAACTCGAAGTCGTCGAGGTCGAACAGCGCGCCCTGGCCGCCCCGGAAGACCAGGTAGACGTCGGTGGTCTTCTTGGGCAGGGCCCGCAGCGGCACGTCGACGTTCTGGAAGGTCTCCCAGCTGCCGGTCGGCGGGATGTACGCCGAGCCGTGCAGCGGGCCGGTGGGCGAGCCGGTGCGCACCTCGACGTAGCCGCCGGCGCCACCGGAGGAGGCCCGTACGGTCAGCTTCTTCTGCCCGTCGAACTTGTAGGGGCTGAAGGAGATCCAGTCGCCGTCGTCGATGTTGCCGACGGTCTTGCCGCCGTTGGCGCCGGTCTTGTCGATCGGCGACACGCCCTGCTGGGCGGTGAAGTGCTCGGCCTGGCGGTGCGGGGGCTGGATCACGGTGCGGGCGGTTCCGGTCAGGGCCTCCTGGCCGTTGGCACCGCCGTCGGTGTAGCTGGCGCCGACGACGCCGTAGATGTTGGCGTTGGGGTCGTGGCCGCCGTCGCCCGGCGGCGGGTTGAGGGTGCCCTCACAGCCCATCTCGCTGGTCAGCTCGTGGGCGTGGGAGTCGTGGCCGAGGCTGTAGGCGACCTTGACCTTGGAGCAGTCGATCGTCTCCTCGGGGTCGGTGACCTTCACCTTGAAGGGAATGGGCTGCCCCATGGGGAGCAGGGTGCCGTTGCCGGGGGTCTCGATGACCACCTTGGGCTCGGTGTTGCCGACCACGATCCGGACGCTGGCGTGACCGGTGTTGCCCTCGGGGTCCGTGGCCGTGAAGGTCGCGGAGTAGGTGCCGACCTTCTTGTACTTGTGGGTGGGCGTGAGGCCCTCGCCCTTGGTGCCGTCGCCGAAGTCCCAGCTGTAGGTGAGGTCCGGGGAGTCGGCGTCCTTGGCGGAGCCGGTGAAGGCGACCTTCAGACCGGCCGCGCCGGACGTCTTGTCGGCGCTCACCTCGGCGATCGGGGAGAAGCCGTCGGAGGCGTTCTCGATCCGGTACAGGGCGGAGTCCTTGTCGCCCTGGAACCAGGACAGGCCGTAGTCCAGGACGTAGAGGGCGCCGTCGGGGCCGAACTCCATGTCCATGATCTGGGTGCCGGTCCACGGGAAGTCGTTGATCTTCGAGACCGCGCCGTCCTCGGTCTGCTCGATCCGCTTGATCCAGCGGCGGCCGAACTCGCCGGCGAAGAAGTCGCCGTCGTACTCCTCGGGGAACTTGACCTTGGAGTCGAGGTCCGGGTCGTAGCGGTAGACCGGGCCGCCCATCGGGGACTCGGAGCCGCTGCCGAACTCGGGCACGGAGTCGTCGTCGTACGGGATCCACGCGGCCTGCGCGGGCGGCAGGTCGGTGAGACCGGTGTTGTGCGGGGAGGTGTTCTTCGGGGCCGCGCAGTCGAAGGTCTCGCCGGAGGTCTTGGTCGCGAAGTCGTAGTCGACGTACGGGTCGTTGTCACCGGTGCAGAAGGGCCAGCCGAAGTTGGCGGCCTTGGTGACCTTGGCGAACTCGACCTGTCCCGCCGGGCCGCGCTTCGGGTCCGCGGCGCCCGCGTCGGGGCCGTAGTCGCCGACGTAGACCGTGCCGGTCTTCTTGTCGACGCTGATCCGGAACGGGTTGCGGAAGCCCATCGCGTAGATCTCGGGCCGGGTCTTCTCGGTGCCGGGCTCGAAGAGGTTGCCCTCCGGGATGGTGTACGAGCCGTCCTCGGCGACCTTGATGCGCAGCAGCTTGCCGCGCAGGTCGTTGGTGTTGCCGGCGCTGCGGCGGGCGTCGAAGGCCGGGTTGCGGTCCGCGCGCTCGTCGATCGGCGTGTAGCCGTCGGAGGCGAAGGGGTTGGTGTCGTCGCCGGTGGAGAGGTAGAGGTTGCCCTCGGCGTCGAAGGCGATGTCGCCGCCGACGTGGCAGCAGGTGCCTCGGGAGGCCGCGACGTCCAGGACCTTCTTCTCGCTGGCCATGTCCAGCGTGCCGTTGGCGTTCAGGACGAAGCGGGAGAGGCGGTTGACGCCGTCGAACTTCTTGAAGTCCTCGGCGGTGCCGTTCTCCGGGGCGTCGCCCGCGGGGGTGTCGAGCGGCGGGGCGTAGTAGAGGTAGATCGCCCGGTTGTTCTTGAAGTCCGGGTCGATGCCGACGCCCTGCAGGCCCTCCTCGTCGTGGTTGTAGACGGGGATCTTGCCGGCGACCTTGGTGACGCCGCCCTGGTCGGTCAGGCGCAGTGTGCCGTCGCGGGCGGTGTGCAGGACGCTGCGGTCCGGGAGCACCGCGAGCGACATCGGCTCGCCCATCTCGGGCTCGCCCTTGGCGAGCGGTACCTGCTGGAACTGACCCTCGGCGACGGGTGCCGTCTCGTCGTGCTCCGGGTGGCCCGGGTGGGCGCCGGCGACGGTCGCCGGGGTGCCCACGGCCAGCAGGAGGCCGGTGAACAGGGCGAGGGTGGTGCGAAGCCTGGGGCGCCTCGCGGTCGTGGTGCCGTTGAGTCTGGTTCTGTGCACGAAGTCCCTCCGGGAACGGGTGGCCGTACGGGATGGGTGCGGAGACGTGCGATGCGGGCGCCGGGGTGCGCCGTCACCCCGGAGGCGTGAGTGTCCTGAACACTTCAGGGACGGTAACCGCGTTCTTCCGCGGCCAACACCCCTTGGGCCAGGACCCGTTTAACTTTTACCCAACTCAGGACAAAGCGGGATTCGGGCAGCCCGGACCGGGGACCGGCGGTGCTCCGGTCCCCGTCCCGGCCTGCGCCGGGCGCGCGGATCAGCTGTTGAACGCGGCGTCGAAGGACGCGCTGGGCGGCTCGAAGTCGAAGGCCTTGAGCCGGCTCAGGGCCTCGGGCGCGCCCTGCAGCCGGTCCATGCCGGCGTCCTCCCACTCGACGGAGACGGGACCCTGGTAGTCGATGGAGCGCAGCATGCGGAACACGTCCTCCCAGGGGACGTCGCCGTGCCCGGCCGACACGAAGTCCCAGCCGCGCCGCGGGTCGCCCCACGGCAGGTGCGAGCCGAGCCGTCCGTTGCGGCCGTCGAGGCGCTTGCGGGCCTCCTTGCAGTCGACGTGGTAGACGCGGTCGCGGAAGTCCCACAGGAACCCGACGGGGTCGAGGTCCTGCCACACGAAGTGCGAGGGGTCGAAGTTCAGGCCGAACGCGGGCCGGTGGTCGACCGCCTCCAGGGCGCGCTGCGTGGTCCAGTAGTCGTAGGCGATCTCGCTGGGGTGCACCTCGTGGGCGAACCGCACGCCCTCGGCGTCGAAGACGTCGAGGATCGGGTTCCAGCGGTCCGCGAAGTCCTGGTAGCCGCGCTCGATCATCGACTCGGGGGCGGGCGGGAACATGGCCACCAGGTGCCAGATCGCCGAGCCGGTGAAGCCGATGACCGTGTCGACGCCCAGGCGGGCGGCGGCACGTGCGGTGTCCTTGATCTCGGCCGCGGCGCGCTGCCGTACGCCCTCCGCGTCGCCGTCGCCCCAGATGCGCGCGGGCAGGATCGCCTCGTGGCGTTCGTCGATGATGGCGTCGCAGACGGCCTGGCCGACCAGGTGGTTGGAGACGGCCCAGCACTTGAGGCCGTACTTGTCGAGCAGCTGGTGCCTGGATGCGACGTAGGAGGGGTCGGCCAGGGCCTTGTCGACCTCGAAGTGGTCGCCCCAGCAGGCGAGTTCCAGGCCGTCGTAGCCGAAGTCGCGGGCGAGGCGGCAGACCTCCTCCAGCGGCAGGTCCGCCCACTGTCCGGTGAAGAGCGTGAAGTTGCGTGGCATGGCGCTGCCGGCCTCCTCAGGGCATGATCGGGGTGTAGACGGAGTTCTTCTCGGCGCTCTCCTCCACGGCCGCGAGCACGCGCTGCACCTGCAGCCCGTCGGCGAAGGAGGGTTCGGGGCTGCGGCCCTCGGCGGCGGCGTGGACGAGGTCGCGCGCCTGGTGCACGAAGGTGTGCTCGTAGCCGAGCCCGTGGCCCGGCGGCCACCAGGCGTCCAGGTAGGGGTGTTCGGGTTCGGTGACGAGGATGCGGCGGAAGCCCGCGTGCTCCCCCGGCTCGGTGCCGTCGTGGTACTCCAGCTCGTTGAGCCGTTCCAGGTCGAAGGCGAGGGAGCCGCGCTCGCCGTTGAGTTCGATGCGCAGGGCGTTCTTGCGGCCGGTGGCGTACCGGGTGGCCTCGAAGGAGACCAGGGCGCCGGAGGTGAGGCGGCCGGTGAACACGGCGGCGTCGTCCACGGTGACCTGTCCCGTCACCCCGTCCGCCGAGCCCGCGGACAGGCCCCGGGAGGCGCCGGCGGGCAGCGGGCGTTCCCGTACGAAGGTCTCGGTGAGCGCGGAGACGCCCGCGATCCGCTCCCCCGACAGGTACTGGGCGAGGTCGACGATGTGGGCGCCGAGGTCGCCGAGCGCCCCCGACCCGGCCAGCTCCTTGCGCAGCCGCCAGGTGAGCGGGGCCTTCGGGTCGACCAGCCAGTCCTGGAGGTAGGTCACCCGCAGGTGCCGCAGCCGGCCGACGCGGCCCTCGGCGACCATCCGCCGGGCCAGCGCGGTGGCCGGCACCCGGCGGTAGTTGAAGCCGACCATCGCCAGCTGCCCGCGCGCCCCGGCCGCCTCGGCGGCGCGGGTCATCTCCTGCGCCTCCTCGACGGTGTTGGCCAGCGGCTTCTCGCACAGGACGTGTTTTCCGGCGGCGAGCGCGGCCAGTGCGATCTCGGCGTGGCTGTCGCCGGGGGTGCAGATGTCGACGAGGTCGATGTCGTCCCGTTCGACCAGGGTCCGCCAGTCGGTCTCGGTGCTCGCCCAGCCGTGCCGGTCGGCCGCGAGGCGGACGGCGTCGGCGTCCCGCCCGCAGATCGCGGCCAGCACCGGGTTCAGCGGCAGGTCGAAGACGCGGCCGGCGGTGCGCCAGCCCTGGGAGTGGGCGGCGCCCATGAAGGCGTAGCCGACCATGCCGACGCGCAGGGGCGGTCTGGTCGCGGACGCCCCCGTCGCCGCCCCGGCCCCGGCGTCGGTCCCGGTATCGGTCCCGCTGTCGGTCCCGGCGGCTGCCTCCTCGGCGCCGGCCCCCTCGGGCTGCTGCGGCTGTCCCATGCGGATGTCCTCCTCGTCGTGGTGGCGCGGTGGGGGTGGGCCCCGCCCCGGCGGACCGGCTGGTCAGGCCGCCGCCGGGGCGGCGCCCGTCACTTGAAGCCGGTGGACATGTACTGGTCGACGTTGCCCTTGTCGACGACGGCCGAGTAGCAGGTGACGGTCGAGGGGATCTCGAACTCGGCGAGACCGCTGACGCCCTTGCCCTGGCCGAGCGCGCGGGCCAGGTCGATCGCGGAGGCGGCCATGGTGGGCGGGTAGAGCACCGTCGCCTTCAGGACGCCGCGGTCGGCCTTGATGGCCTCGAAGGCGGAGAGCGCGCCCGCGCCGCCGACCATCAGGAAGTCGTCGCGTCCGGCCTGCTCGATGGCGCGCAGGGCGCCCACGCCCTGGTCGTCGTCGTGGTTCCACAGGGCGTCGAAGTCCGACTGGGCCTGGAGCAGCTGGGCCATCTTGGCCTGGCCGGACTCCACGGTGAACTCGGCGGCCTGGCGGGCCACCTTCTTGATGTTCGGGTAGTTCTTCAGTCCGTCGTCGAAGCCCTGGGTGCGCTGCTGGGTCAGTTCCAGGTTGTCGATGCCGGCCAGTTCTATGACCTTTGCGTTCGGCTTGTCCTTGAGCTTCTCGCCGATGTAGTGGGCGGCGTTGAGGCCCATGCCGTAGTTGTCACCGCCGACCCAGCAGCGGTACGCCTGGGGGCTGTTGAAGATGCGGTCCAGGTTGATGACGGGGATGCCGGCCCGCATCGCCTTCAGCCCGACCTGGGTGAGCGCCTTGCCGTCGGCGGGCAGCACCACCAGGACGTCGACCTTCTTGTTGATGAGGGTCTCGATCTGGCCGATCTGCTGCGCGGTGTCGTTGGACCCCTCGGTGACCTCGAGGGTGACCTCCGAGTACTTCTCCGCGCGCTTCTTGGCCTGGTCGTTGATGGCGTTGAGCCAGCCGTGGTCGGCCTGCGGTCCCGCGTAGCCGATGGTGATCGGCTTGCCGGGCTTGTCGTCCGCGGCCGGCTGGGTGTCCGCGGCGGCCTTGTCGTCGCCGTCGTCGGGGTCGTTGCTTGTGCACCCCGTGAGGACGGCACCGGCGGACACGGCGGCGGCTCCGAAGAGCAGCCCTCTGCGACTCGTGAGCTTCGTCATGACGGTGAACCCTTTCCTCAATGCGTGCTTGCGGTACGGCGCTGGACCAGCACGGCGGCGACGATGATCGCGCCCTTGGCGATCTGCTGCACGTCGGTCTGCAGGTTGTTCAGGGCGAAGATGTTGGTGATCGTGGTGAAGATCAGGACGCCCAGCACGGAGCCGAGGATGTGGCCCCGGCCGCCGGTCAGCAGGGTTCCGCCGATGATCGCGGCGGCGATGGCGTCGAGTTCGTAGAGGTTGCCGTTGGTGTTCTGGCCGGAGCCGGCCAGGACGATCAGCAGGAAGGCCGCGATGCCGCAGCACAGCCCGGACAGCAGGTAGAGGTAGAGCCGCTGGCGGCGGACGTCGATGCCGGCGAGACGGGCGGCCTCCGCGTTGCCGCCGACGGCGACGGTGCGCCGTCCGAAGGTGGTCCGGTTGAGCACCAGCCAGCCGATGACGGTGACGGCCGCGAACACCAGGACCAGCGGCGGGATGCCGAGGACGTAGGCGTCGCGTTCGCCGAGGTCCAGGACGCTGGAGACGGAGACGACCTGGGTGCGGCCGTCGGTGATCTGGAGCGCGAGGCCGCG
Organism: Streptomyces sp. MH60; assembly: GCF_002939385.1. Taxonomy (GTDB): domain Bacteria; phylum Actinomycetota; class Actinomycetes; order Streptomycetales; family Streptomycetaceae; genus Streptomyces. The sequence continues at coordinate 9,770 of NZ_MULI01000038.1, forward strand.
CGCCGAGGCCAGCATGGCGAGGGTGGCGATGAACGGGACCATCTGGCCGAAGGCGATGAGCACCCCGTTGACCAGACCGCAGCCCACTCCCACCACGATCGCGGTGAACAGGATGCCGAAGAACCCGTACTCCTGGGTGGCGACCGTGGTCGCCCACACCGAGGCGAGGGCGACGATGGCGCCGACCGACAGGTCGATGCCCCCGGAGACGATGACGAAGGTCATGCCGACGGTGACGACGCCGATCACGGACGCCTGGGTGAGCACCAGCTGGAGGTTGCGGGTGTCGAGGAACGAGTCGGGCTGGGTGATGCCGCCGATGAGGACCAGTACGGCGAGCACGCCGAGCAGGGTGAGGGTGCGGACGTCGGCGCGGCCCAACCGGACCCGCCAGGCGGGCGGAGCGTCCACGGGTGCCGCCTTGCCGGTGCCGTCCCGCGGCGGGGACACGTGCTGCGTCATGACGCCGGACTTCCTTCCATCACGAGGTCGAGTACGCGGTGTTCGTCGAGTTCGCGGGCGGGGGCCTCGTGCACGACGCGGCCCTCGCGCAGTACCAGTACGCGGTCGGCGAGACCCAGTACCTCGGGCACCTCGCTGGAGACCAGCAGGACGGCGAGGCCCTCGTCGGCCAGGCGCCGGATGACGGCGTACAGCTCGGCGCGGGCGCCGACGTCGACGCCGCGGGTGGGTTCGTCGAGCAGCAGGACCCGGCAGCCGCGCAGCAGCCAGCGGGCGAGCACCGCCTTCTGCTGGTTGCCGCCGGAGAGGGTGCGCACGGGCACCGACGGGTTGTCGGGCCGCAGCGACAGCTCGCGGGTGGCCTCGCGGGCCGCTCCGAGTTCGGCGCCGCGGTCGATCCAGCCGCCGCGCGAGAAGCGGGACATGGCGGAGACCGACACGTTGCGGGTGACGGACTCCAGCATCAGCAGGGCCTGGGCCTTGCGTTCCTCGGGGGCGAGCCCGAGCCCGGCGCGCACCGCGGCGCGCACACTGCCCGGCCTGAGCGGTCGCCCGTCGACGAGGACCTGGCCGGCGCTCGCCTTCCGGGCTCCGTAGACCGTCTCCAGGATCTCGGAGCGGCCGGAGCCGACGAGTCCGGCGAGTCCGACGATCTCGCCGGGGCGCACCTCCAGGTCGAGCGGGGCGAACTCGCCCTGCCGGGCCAGGCCCCGGACGCTCAGCACGGGTTCGCCCGCGGGCGGTGCGGTGGGCCGGTCCGGGAAGACGTACTCGACGTTGCGTCCCGTCATCAGCGCCACCACCTCGCGGGTGGGCGTGGACTCGGCGGGCAGGCCGCGGGCCACCGCCCGGCCGTCCTTGAGGACGGTGACCCGGTCGCCGATGCGGCGGATCTCCTCCAGGCGGTGCGAGATGTAGACGACGGCGACTCCGTCGGCGGTGAGGTCGGCGACGATGCGGAAGAGGTTGTCGACCTCGTCCGGGTCGAGCGCGGCCGAGGGCTCGTCCATCACGATCAGCCGTACGTCGTGCGAGAGTGCCCGCGCCATGGACACGATCTGCTGCTGGGCGGCCGACAGTTCGCCGACCAGCCGCCCCGGGTCGACCTCGGGGTGCCCGAGCCGCTTGAGCAGCGCGGCAGTCGACGCCTTGGCCGCCCTGCCCCGTACGACGAAGCCGGCGGCGGTCGGCTCGTGTCCGAGGTGGACGTTCTCGGCGACCGACAGGTGCTCGACCAGGTCGAGTTCCTGGTAGATGGTGGCGATGCCCAGTCGCATGGCCGCGATGGGCGAGCGCAGGGTGACCTCCTCGCCGCGCCAGCGGATGGTGCCGGTGTCGGGCTGGTGGGCGCCGGCCAGCACCTTGATGAGGGTGGACTTCCCGGCGCCGTTCTGGCCGAGGAGGCAGTGCACCTCACCGGCCTGGACGTCGAGGTCGACGCCGTCCAGGGCCCGGACTCCGGGGAACGACTTGGTGATGCCGGACATGCTGAGCAGCGGTGGTTCTGGTGCCATGTGAGGTCCCCTCGGCGGGCGTGCGGGCCGGTGTCAGGGCAGAGCAGGGCGTGGCGGAACGGGGCGTGACGGAGCAGGACGGTACGGAGCAGGGCAGGGCTGAGCAGAGCGCTGTGCGGGTGGAGCTCGTGAACCGAACGGTGGTTACGCGGGTGAGAACAGGTGGTCGCTGATCAGCCGGGCCGCGCCGATGACTCCGGCGGTGGGTCCCAGCTCCCCGAGGACGATGGGCAGGTTGCCGGTCGCCAGGGGCAGCGACTGGCGGTAGACCTGGGTGCGGATCGCGGCGAGCAGGTTGTGGCCGAGGCCGGTCACCCCGCCGCCGATCACCACCAGGCCCGGGTTGAAGAAGCTGACCAGGCCGGCGATGACCTGGCCGGTGCTGCGGCCGCCCTCCCTGATCAGGTCCAGCGCGGTGGCGTCGCCCGCGGCGGCCGCGGCGGCGACGTCGGCGGCACTGAGGCCCCCGTTCGCCTCCAGCCGGTTCGCGAGCTCCGCCGACTGACCCTGCTGGGCGGCCTCCGTGGCGTCGCGGGCCAGGGCCGCGCCGCTGAAGTGGGCCTCCAGGCAGCCACGGTTGCCGCAGGCGCACTGGCGTCCGTCGGGCACCGCCTGGATGTGTCCGATGTCGCCCGCGCTGCCCGTGGTCCCGCGGTAGACCTCCCCGCCGACGACGATGCCGCAGCCGATGCCGGTGCCGATCTTGACGATGAGGAAGTCGTGCTGGGTACGGGCGACGCCCGCGTGCTGCTCGCCCAGCGCCATCAGGTTCACGTCGTTGTCGACCATGACCGGGCAGCCGAGTTCCTGGCTGAGTGCCTCCCGTACGGGGAAGCCGTCCCAGCCCGGCATGATCGGCGGAGCCACCGGCACGCCCTCGGGGAAGCGGACCGGTCCCGGGACGCCGATGCCGGCGCCGTCGAAGCCCTCCGCGAGCCCGGAGGCGCGCAGCTTGGCGGCCATGGACAGCACCTGCTCGAAGACCGCGACCGGGCCCTCGCGCACGTCCATGGGCTGGTTGATGTGCCCGAGGATCTCCAGCTCGGCGTTGGTGACGGCGACGTCGACCGAGGTCGCGCCGATGTCGACGCCGAGGAAGCGCAGTTCGGGGTTGAGGCGGACGTTGTGGCTGCGGCGCCCGCCGCGCGAGGCGGCGAGTCCGTCGGCCACGACGAGACCGGTCTCCAGCAGCCGGTCCACCTCGACGGCCAGTTTGGACCTGGAGAGGTCGACCTGGTCGCCCAGCTGGGCACGGGAGTTGGGCCCGCCGTCGCGCAACAGCTGGAGCAGTCGCGCTTGGTGGGCGTTCGCGGGTCGTGCGGTCATGCGTCTCACGAGCCCCTCCCCGCCTCAATCGGCCTTGAGTCCGCCGGTTTCCGGCCACGTCCCTGGCTTGCTTCCGTGGCGTGCTTTCGGAGGGAACGTAGCAGCGGGCGCCGGGTGTGGGAAGAAGTCACGCATGAATTGCTGCGAACTTTCTCCTCTGAGTGGACAAAGAAGTGCGCGGTATCCGACGGCCCCGGACACGGCGAGGCCGCCCGGCCAAGGTGCCGGACGGCCTGTGCACGCGTCCCGAACGGGCGCTGACCTCAGGACTCTCCGCGCTCGTGGTACGAGCGGCGGGTGTGCTCGGTGTGCTCGCGCATCAGCCGGGTCGCCGCCTGTTCGTCCCGTTCGGTGATGGCGGCGATCAGCTTGCGGTGCTCGATCCAGGACTGACGGCCGCGCTGCCGGGCGACCGGGGTGTAGTACCAGCGGACCCGGCGGTCGACCTGCGCGGCGAGTTCGGCCAGGACCGCGTTGCCCGCCAGCTCCATGACCTTGCCGTGGAAGCGGGCGTTGACGGCGACGGTGGCGTCCACGTCCTCGGCGGCGACGGCCCGCTCCCCCTCCTCGCACAGCTCCTCCAGCGCGGCGATGCCGGCACTGGAGGCGTTGGCCGCGGCGAGCCGGGCCGCTTCGGCCTCCAGGAGCGTGCGCACCGTCAGGAGCTGGTCCGCCTCCTCCTCCGTCGGCTCGTGCACGAACGCCCCCTGCGCGGGGCGCAGATCGACCCAGCCCTCGGTGTTGAGCCGCTGCAGCGCCTCGCGCACCGGCTGCCGCGACACCCCGAGGTGACCGGCGAGTTCGCTCTCGACGAGGTGCTGGCCGGGCCGCAGGGCCCGGGTGGTGATGAGTTCGAGCAGCGCCTCGTAGACACGGTCCCGCAGCGGGCCGGGCCGTTCGAGCCTGGGCACCGCGCCCTGCGGCAGTCCTGCGGACAACATCGGTCCCCCCTCGACGGCCGGAACACAACCAGTACGCGAAGTATTGATTGTCTTTCGTCTACAGTCTACGGCGCGCTCGGCCGCGGGACCGGGGTGTAGGCCACGTCACATCGGGGGCGCCGGGGTCCTCAGGGGCAGCGGACGACCTGTCCGGCGTAGGAGAGATTGCCGCCGAAGCCGAAGAGCAGCACCGGGTCGCCGGTGGTGATCTCGCCCCGCTCCACCAGCTTGGACAGCGCGAGCGGGATGCTCGCCGCGGAGGTGTTGCCGGACTCGACGACATCGCGGGCGATCACGGCGTTGACGGCACCGATCTTCGCGGCGAGGGGTTCGATGATGCGCAGGTTGGCCTGGTGCAGGACGACCGCGGCGAGGTCGGCCGGTTCGAGGCCGGACCGCTCGCAGGCCCGGCGCGCGATGGCGGGCAGCTTGGTGGTCGCCCAGCGGTAGACGCTCTGTCCCTCCTGCGCGAACCGCGGCGGCGTTCCCTCGATGCGGACCGCGTTGCCCATCTCGGGCACCGACCCCCACAGCACGGGACCGATCCCCGCCTCCTCGCCCGGCGCGCAGGCCTCGACGACGGCGGCCCCCGCCCCGTCGCCGACCAGTACACAGGTGGTGCGGTCGGTCCAGTCGACGACCTCGGTCATCTTGTCCGCGCCGACGACCAGTGCCCGGGTCGAGGAGCCGGCCTGTACGGCGTGGTCGGCGGTGGCCAGGGCGTGGGTGAAGCCCGCGCACACCACGTTGAGGTCCAGCGCGGCGGGGCCGGGGATGCCGAGGCGGGCGGCGACGCGGGCGGCGGTGTTCGGGGAGCGGTCGATCGCGGTGGAGGTGGCGACCACGACCAGGTCCACGTCGGCGGGGGTCAGCCCGGCCGCCGCGAGCGCCTTCGCGGCGGCGTGGCCGGCCAGCTCGTCGACCGGCTCGTCGGGTCCGGCGATCCGGCGCGAACGAATGCCCACCCGGCTCCTGATCCACTCGTCGCTGGTGTCGACCATGCCCGCCAGGTCCTCGTTGGTGAGGATCCGGGCGGGCTGGTAGTGGCCGACGGCGGTGATGCGGGAGCCGTGGTGCATGGGTGGAGTCCTCGCTGCCTCGGGGTACGGGATCCACCAGTGTGATCAGTGACCGACGGGTACGACGGCAGGTGATACGACAGGAATCCGCGGCCCGGCTTGTCGGCTTCGGTCAGCATCCTCCGCCGCCCCCGGCCGTCCGGCTCGCCGGCGTCCGCCCTCACCCGGTGAAGAGCTGGGTCGCCTTCCGCACGAGTTCGTACAGCCCGTAGGCGAGCGGCGCGCCCACCCAGAGCCAGGTGAAGGCGATCAGCGGCCGCCGGTCGGGCACCTCGGCCGCCTCAGGCGGACTCTGGCTGGTGTCGGGTGACATCGTTGCCCTCCTTCGGCGCGGGGGTGGTGGTCGCGGGTTCGTGGTGCCGGGCGTGGACGGGGCGGACGAGTTCGTTGGCGACGAAGCCGACCACCAGCAGCCCGATCATGATGAGGAAGGAGGTGCCGTACAGGGCCGAGCCGTGCCGCCCCGCCTCCTCCTGGTGGTCGGCGATCCAGTTCACGATCAGCGGCCCGAGGACGCCGGCGAGCGACCAGGCGGTGAGCAGCCGCCCGTGGATGGCGCCGACCTGGTAGGTGCCGAAGAGGTCCTTGAGGTAGGCGGGAGCCGTGGCGAAACCGCCGCCGTAGAAGGAGAGCACGACCAGGGCGCACAGGACGAACAGCGGCTTGGAGGCGTCGCCGAACAGCGCGATCAGGGTGTACATGAGCGCGCCGACGCCGAGGTAGACGCGGTAGATGTTCTTGCGCCCGATCAGGTCGGAGGCCGAGGACCAGCCGATCCGGCCCGCCATGTTGGCCGCCGACAGCAGGGCCACGAATCCGGCCGCCGCGGTCGCCGACACCGGGGTGGAGGTGTCGGCGAAGAAGTCCGTGATCATCGGCGCGGCCTTCTCCAGGATGCCGATGCCGGCCGTGACGTTCATGCAGAGCACGATCCACAGCAGCCAGAACTGCGGGGTGCGCATGGCCGAACGCGCCGAGACCTGGACCCCTTCGAGCGGGGCGGGCCGGCCGTCCGCCCCCTCCCTGGGACGCGGCACCCGCACCAGGAGCACGCCGAGCAACATGAAGACGGCGTACGTCAGTCCGTGGACGAGGAAGGCGAGGGCGATCCCCGAGCTGTCGGTGCCGAAGGACTCCAGCATCTGCGCCGACCAGGGCGAGGCGATGAGGGCGCCGCCGCCGAAGCCCATGATGGCGATCCCGGTGGCCATGCCGGGCCGGTCGGGGAACCACTTGATCAGCGTCGACACGGGCGAGATGTAGCCGATGCCGAGGCCGATCCCGCCGACGAAGCCGTAGCCGAGGACGATCAGCCAGTACTGCTCCACCGCCGCGCCGAGCGCGGAGAGCAGGAAGCCGGACGAGAAGCAGACCAGGGCGACGGTCATCGCCCAGCGCGGTCCGTGCCGTTCCACGAGCGTGCCGCCGAACGCGGCCGACAGACCGAGCATGACGATGCCGAGCTGGAAGGGCAGCGCGCTCTGCGTGCCGCTGAGGCCGAGCGCGGACTCCAGGGGCGGTTTGAACACGGACCAGGCGTAGGCCTGGCCGATGGAGAGGTGGACCGAGAGAGCGGCCGGGGGTACGAGCCAGCGGCTCCAGCCCGGGGGTGCGACGGGGGGACTCATGGGTCCCCAACCGTAGGCATCCGGAAAGCGCTTGAGAAGACTGTTGAGCCGACAACTACAGAAGCCGATCACCCGACTACAGACCACCACCACTCCTGCACAAAGCCTTGCCGCCCCAACTTCCATACTGTAGACAATATTTCGTCGACATCATCGAGACTTCCCCGACCGGTCTCCTCCCAGTTCCTCGGTATCCCTCGACCGAACGGAGCTCCCCCGCCATGAAAGTCGCAGTCCTCGGCGCCGGGGCGATCGGCGCCTACGTCGGCGCCGCGCTCCACCGTGCGGGCGCCGACGTGCATCTCATCGCCCGTGGACCGCATCTGGCGGCCATGAGGCAGTACGGAGTACGGGTGCGCAGCCCGCGCGGCGACTTCACCGCGCACCCGCGCGCCACCGACGACCCGGCCGAAGTCGGCCCGGTCGACTATGTGTTCCTGGGTCTGAAGGCCAACTCGTACGCGGCGTGCGGGCCGCTGATCGAGCCGCTGCTGCACGGGACCACGGCGGTCGTGGCCGCCCAGAACGGCATTCCCTGGTGGTACTTCCACCGGCACGGCGGCCCCTGGGACGGGCGTCGTCTGGAGAGCGTGGACCCGGCCGGCGCGGTCAGTGCGGTGCTCGCGCCCGAACGGGCCGTCGGCTGCGTCGTGTACGCGGCCACCGAACTGGAACAGCCGGGCGTCGTACGGCATGTGGAAGGCACCCGGTTCTCGATCGGCGAGCCCGGCCGGGAGGTCTCGCCGCGGTGCCTGGCGCTCAGCGAGGCGATGCGGTCGGGCGGCCTGAAGTGCCCGGTCGAGCCGGACCTGCGCAACGACATCTGGCTGAAGCTGCTGGGCAACATCTCCTTCAACCCGATCAGCGCCCTGGTCCGGGCCACCATGCGCCAGATGTGCCGGCACGGCGGCACCCGCGAGGTCATCGAGACCATGATGACCGAGACGCTGGCGGTCGCCGCGGCCCTCGGCTGCGAGGTCGGCGTCTCCATCGAACGCCGGCTCGCGGGCGCCGAGCGGGTCGGCGACCACCGCACCTCCACGCTCCAGGACCTGGAGCGCGGCAAGCCGCTCGAACTCGACGTCCTGCTCGCGGCGGTCGTCGAGCTGGCGGAGATCACCGGGGTCCCGGTGCCCACCCTGCGCACCGTGCACGCCCTGTCGGACCTGCTCGCGTCGAGGAGCGCCGCATGACGAAACGCGACCGAACCCCCAAGACCTACACCCGCCTCACCCACCCTCTGGTGCGGGACTCGCGCGAGGAGCCCTTCCGCCGGGCGACCTGGGAGGAGGCCCTGGACCGCACGGCCCGGGGCCTGGCGGCGGCGCGCGGCGCGTTCGGGATGTTCTCCTGCGCGCGGGCGACCAACGAGATGAACTACGTGGCGCAGAAGTTCGCCCGGGTGGTCATGGGCACCCACAACGTCGACTCCTGCAACCGCACCTGTCACGCGCCGAGCGTCGCGGGCCTGTCGGCCGCCTTCGGCTCGGGCGGCGGCACCTCCTCCTACGAGGAGATCGAGCACACCGACGTCATCGTGATGTGGGGCTCCAACGCCCGCTTCGCGCACCCGATCTTCTTCCAGCACGTGCTGAAGGGCATACGGGGCGGCGCCCGCATGTACGCCGTCGACCCGCGCCGCACCTCCACCGCCGAGTGGGCGGAGAGCTGGCTCGGGCCGAACGTGGGCACGGACATCCCGCTGGCACACGCGGTCGGCCGCGAGATCATCCACGCGGGCCTGGCCAACGAGGCCTTCATCGAACGCGCGACGACGGGCTACGACGACTACAAGGCCCTGGTCGAACCCTGGACCCTCTCCCTCGCCGAAAAGGTGACGGGCGTACCGGCCGCCGCCATCCGGGAGCTGGCGCACGCCTACGCCCGCGCCGAGCGCGCCCAGCTGTGCTGGACCCTGGGCATCACCGAGCACCACAACGGCACGGACAACGTCCGCGCCCTGATCAACCTCTCCCTGCTCACCGGCCACGTCGGCCGCTACGGCTCCGGCCTCCAGCCGCTGCGCGGCCAGAACAACGTGCAGGGCGGCGGCGACATGGGCGCCATCCCCAACCGGCTCCCGGGTTTCCAGGACGTGCTCGACCCGGAGGTCCGCCGGAAGTTCGAGACGGTGTGGGACACGGTGGTCGAGCCGCGCCACGGCCTCACCCTGACGGAGATGTTCGAGGCGATGGATGACGGCACGCTCCGCGCCGTCTACTGCATCGGCGAGAACCCGGCCCAGTCGGAGGCGGACGCCGAACAGGCGATACGCCGCCTGCGCGCACTGGACTTCCTGGTGGTCCAGGACATCTTCCTCACGAAGACCGCCGAACTGGCCGACGTGGTCCTCCCGGCGACGGCCGGCTGGGCGGAGACCGAGGGCACCACCACCAACAGCGAACGACGCGTCCAACGCGTGCGACGGGCCGTGACCCCGCCCGGAGAGGCCCGCGAGGACATCGACATCCTGTGCGACCTCGCCGCCCGCCTCGGCCACGACTGGAAGTACGCCGACGCGGAGGCGGTCTGGAACGAGCTGCGCTCCCTCTCCCCCGACCACCACGGAATGACGTACACCCGCCTGGCGGAGCACCAGGGCATCCAGTGGCCGTGCCCGAGCACGGAGGAACTGGAACCGCCGTACCTGCACGGCAGGCTGTGGGCCCGGGACCCGGCCGCCCGTGGCCGCCTCGCCCCCTTCGGCATCGTCCGGCACGACCCGCCGGTGGACCTCACCGACGAGCAGTACCCGATCCGGCTGACCACCGGACGCCGCCTCGACTCCTACAACACGGGGGTGCAGAGCGGGAGTTACGCCTCTCCGCTGCGCCGCGGCGAGTCCGTCGAACTCTGCCCGGAGGACGCCGAACGCTACGGGGTCGTGGTCGGCGAGGAGGTCCGGGTGACCTCACGGCGCGGCTCGTTGCTGGCCCCCGTCTGGGTCGACACGGCCCTGCGTCCGGGCCTGGCGTTCATGAGCTTCCACTTTCCCGACGAGGTGGACACCAACCAGCTGACCATCGAGGCCAACTGCCCGATCGCCGGGACGGCGGAGTTCAAGGCCTCGGCGATCCGGATCGAGAAGGTGAGCACCGGTGGACCTGCGCTTCGGTGACGGCAAACCCACGGACGAGGAACGCGAGGCCGTGGACGCCCTGCTCGGCCCGCCCGAGTCGTCCTGGGAGGGCGCGGCCCGCGACGGGACGGACGCCGCCGACCTCAGATGGGCCCGGGGCGGCCGAGAGGCCCGGGACCGCCGCGACCAGCTCCTCCCGGCCCTGCACGCGCTCAACGACCGGGTCGGCTGGATCAGCGAGGGCGCCCTGGACTACGTGTGCCGCCGCCTGACCGTCCCCCCGGCCGAGGCGTACGGGGTGGCCACCTTCTACGCCATGTTCTCGGTCCGCCCCCGCCCGGCGACCGTCCTGCACGTCTGCACGGACCTGGCGTGCACGGCGGCGGGGGCGAGCGGCCTGTGCACGGCCGTGGAGGCACGCCTGGGCCCGGAGAGCGGCGTGAAGGTCGAGCGGTCTCCGTGCCTGGGCCTGTGCGAACGGGCCCCGGCGGCCTTGGTGGTCCGGGCGGGTGAATCAGCCCTTCCGGCCCAGGGGGACCTTCCAGCCCGTCCGGCGTTTGAGGACGAGGCCGTCCGGGCCGAAAGCGGGGGCCCGGGGGCGGCAGCCCCCGGGGACGGGAAGGGGAAGGGGCGGCGGGGGCGAAAAACCCTCCACGCGACGGCGGTATGCGCCCCCGCGACCCCCGACCGGGCGGTCGCTGCGGCCACCGCCCCCGAAACCGCCCCAGCAGAACCCGCCCCCGCGCTCGCCGTCCCCCAGACCGGCGACCCCACCCTCACCCTCCTCCACCGCATCGGCACCACCGACCCCGCCTCTCTGGACGACTACCGCGCCCACGGCGGCTACACCGCCCTCCGCCGCGCCTTCGCACTCGGCCCCGCCGCCGTCATCCGCGAGGTCACGACGCCGGTCTGGTCGGCCGCGGCGGCGCCGCCTTCCCCACCGGCCGCAAGTGGCAGGCGACGGCCGCCCAGCCCGACCACCCGCACTACCTGGTCTGCAACGCCGACGAATCCGAACCCGGCACCTTCAAGGACCGCGTCCTCATGGAGGGCGACCCGTACGCCCTGGTCGAGGCCATGACGATCGCGGCCTACGCGACCGGCGCCCACCGGGGCTTCCTCTACCTCCGCGGCGAGTACCCCCGCGCCCTCGCCCGCCTCACCCACGCCGTCGAACAGGCCCGCACCCGCGGCCTGCTCGGCGACGACGTCCTCGGCCAGGGCTACGCCTTCGACATCGAGATCCGGCGCGGCGCCGGCGCGTACATCTGCGGCGAGGAGACGGCCCTGTTCAACTCCATCGAGGGCTACCGGGGCGAGCCCCGCTCCAAGCCCCCGTTCCCCGTCGAGAAGGGCCTGTTCGGCAAACCCACGGTCGAGAACAACGTGGAGACCCTGGTCAACGTCCTCCCCATCCTGACGATGGGCGCCGAGGCCTACGCCGCGATCGGCACCCCCACGTCCACCGGCCCGAAGCTGTTCTGCGTGTCGGGCACCGTGGCCCGCCCCGGCGTCTACGAACTCCCCTTCGGTGCCACGCTCGGCGAGCTGCTCACCCTCGCCGGGGTCCGCGACAACCTCCGCGCGGTCCTGCTCGGCGGTGCCGCCGGCGGCTTCGTCCGCCCCGACGAACTGGACATCCCGCTCACCTTCGAAGGCACCCGCGAGGCGGGCACGACCCTGGGCTCCGGTGTCGTCATGGCCTTCGACGACACGGTCCCGCTCCCCCGCCTGCTGCTGCGGATCGCCGAGTTCTTCCGCGACGAGTCGTGCGGTCAGTGCGTACCGTGCCGGGTCGGCACCGTCCGCCAGGAGGAGGCGCTGCACCGGATCGTCGACCGCACGGGCGCCGACGCCGCCTCCGACATCACCCTGCTGCGCGAGGTCGGCCGCGCGATGCGGGACGCCTCGATCTGCGGTCTGGGGCAGACCGCGTGGAACGCCGTGGAATCCGCCATCGACCGTCTGGGGGCGTACGAATGACCGCGATACCGCTCGGAGTGCCGCGCCGCCTGGTGGAGTTCACCCTCGACGGGCAGGAGGCCAGGGTCCCGGAAGGGTCGACGATCCTCGACGCCTGCCGGGCGGCCGGGAAGGACGTCCCGACCCTGTGCGAGGGCGACACGCTCACCCCGAAGAACGCCTGCCGGGTCTGCGTGGTGGACGTGGAGGGCGCCAGGACCCTCGCGCCGGCCTGCTCGCGCCGGGCGGAGCCCGGCATGGTGGTGCGTACGGACACCGAGCGCGCCCGGCACAGCCGCAAGGTCGTCCTCGAACTCCTCGCCTCCTCGGTCGACCTCTCGACGACCCCTTCGGCCGACGGGTGGATCAAGGAGTACGAGGCGAAGCCCGACCGTTTCGGCCCGGACGCGGCCCGCGTCGACGAGGAACCGCGCGTCGACAACGACCTCTACGTGCGCGACTACGGCAAGTGCATCCTCTGCTACAAGTGCGTGGACGCCTGTGGCGACCAGTGGCAGAACAGCTTCGCCATCTCCGTCTCCGGTCGCGGCTTCGACGCCCGGATCTCGGTCGAGCACGACGGCCCGCTGACCGACTCGGCGTGCGTCTACTGCGGCAACTGCATCGAGGTGTGCCCCACGGGGGCGCTGTCCTTCAAGTCGGAGTTCGACATGCGGGCGGCGGGCACCTGGGACGAGGAGCGGCAGACCGAGACGACGACGGTGTGCGCCTACTGCGGAGTGGGCTGCAATCTCACGCTCCATGTGCAGGACAATGAGATCGTGAAGGTCACCTCTCCGCACGACAACCCGGTGACCCACGGCAACCTCTGCATCAAGGGCCGTTTCGGCTACCAGCACGTACAGAACCGGGACTGACCGGCACAAGGGGCACGACATGGGACGAGTCACGGAACGACGCAAGGTCATCCGCATCAGGGACGGGGCGGTCTCCTCCCGCCCGGACACGCTCGTCGCCGAGGAACCGCTGGAGATCCGGCTGAACGGCAAGCCGCTCGCCATCACGATGCGCACCCCCGGCGACGACTTCGCGCTGGCGGCGGGTTTCCTGGTGAGCGAGGGAGTGCTCGCCGAGCAGGCCGACCTCCAGAACATCGTGTACTGCGCGGGCGCCACCGTCGACGGGTCCAACACCTACAACGTGGTCGACGTGCGGACCGCCCCCGGCGTGCGCGTCCCGGACATCACCCTGGAGCGCAACGTCTACACCACCTCGTCCTGCGGGCTGTGCGGCAAGGCGAGCCTGGACGCGGTGCGTACGACGGCCCGCTGGCCCATCGCCGACACTCCCCCGGTCCGCGTCACCCCGGAACTGCTGGCGGACCTGCCCGACCGGCTGCGCGCCTCCCAGCGGGTCTTCGACCGGACCGGCGGGCTGCACGCGGCGGCCCTGTTCACCGAGGAGGGCGAACTGGTGGACGTACGGGAGGACGTGGGGCGGCACAACGCGGTGGACAAGCTGGTCGGGCGCGCCCTGCAGAACGGGGACCTGCCGTTGTCCCGGTCCGTGCTGCTGGTGTCGGGCCGGGCCTCCTTCGAGCTGGCGCAGAAGGCCGTGATGGCGGGCATCCCGGTGCTGGCCGCGGTGTCGGCGCCGTCCTCGCTGGCCGTGGACCTGGCCGCCGAGACCGGGCTGACCCTGGTGGGCTTCCTGCGCGGCAGCTCCATGAACGTGTACGCGGGTGAGGACCGGGTCGCCCTGCGGGCCGCGGCCGTCAAGGGCTGACCCGCCTCCCCGCGACACGGCGGCGGGGCCCCTGGCGGCGGGGAGCGCCCCCTGCGCCGCTGGGGCCCCGCCTCAACCGCGCCGGCCGTCCGCGCCGGCCGTCCGCGTCAGACCTCCAGCTCCGTGCCGGCGATCCTCCGGACCAGGTCGGTCAGCCGCGCCCGCTCGTCCTCGGTGAGCGGCGCGAGCAGCTCGTCGTTGGCCACGCGCGCCGCCTCCTCGCAGCGCGCCAGGACCCGGCCGCCCTCCTCGGTGAGCGACACGGCGTTCTTGCGGCGGTCCCCGGGGTCCGGCACCCGGACGAGGAGTGAGGCGGACTGCAGGTCGTTGAGGACGCCGACCAGGTCCTTCGGATCGAGACCGATGCCGCGCCCCAGGTCGGCCTGGGCGACCGGGGCGAGGTCGCGGACGGCGGAGAGCACCACGTGGTGCCACATCTTCAGTCCCTCGGCCGCCAGCGCCTCGGCGACCAGCGCCCGGCCCCGGGCGGCGGCGCGGCCCAGCAGCCAGCTGGGGAGGGAGCGGATCTCGGGCAGGGGTGCGGTGGCCATGGAGCCACCCTAGCGAAAAGTCGTTGGACTTCCCCATGACTGTCCGCATATCGTTGGGACCTCCAACGAGATTCCTCGGCTCCCGACCTCCCGGAGGTGCTCCCATGCGCCGTGTCCGTTACACGTCCACCGGCGGCCCGCTGTTCCTGGAGGAGGCGCCCGTCCCGGAGCCGGACGCCGGTGAGGTCCTGGTGCGCTGCGAGGCGGTCGGTGTCACGCTGCCCGTCGTCCGCAAGGTCACCGAGGCCGCCGAGCCCGTACCGCTGGGCGGGGAGGTCGCCGGGGAGATCGTGGCGCTCGGGGCCGAGGTCACCGGCCTCGCGGTGGGCGACCGCGTGACGGGGCTGTGCTTCGGGCACGGGTACGCCGACTTCGCGGTCCTGCGCCAGGAGATGTCCTCGCCCGTGCCGGACGGGGTCGGCGCCGTCGACGCGGTCGCGCTGGTCCGCAGCGGCCTGGTGGCCCTCGGCGCGCTGACCGCCGCCCGCCCCTCGCCCGGTGAGACGGCACTCGTGACGGCCGCCGCGAGCGGGGTCGGCCACCTGGCCGTACGGCTCGCCCGCATCCGTGGCGCCTCGCGCGTCGTGGGCGCCGTCTCCGACCCCGCGAAGGCGGACTTCGTGCGTGCCCTCGGCGCCGACGAGGTGGTGGCCTACGGCGACGACGGCTGGGGCGAGCCCGTCGACTACGTCCTCGACGGCGTGGGCGGCGACCTGCTCACCCCGGCGGTCGGCGCCCTCGCCCCGGGCGGCCGGCTGGTGGCGTACAGCTCGGGCGGCGGGACCGTGCGGGCGTACGACCTGCTGGTGGGGTCCAGGACGGTGACGGGGTTCCAGATGGCGCGGATCGCCCGCGAGATGCCGGAGGTGTACGACGGCTGGCGGCGCGAGCTGTGGCGCCTGTACGCGGAGGAAGGGCTGCGGCCCGCCGTGCACGGGCCCTTCGCCCTGGAGGACGCGGCGCAGGCGCACCAGGCCGTCACCTCGCGCGGCAACCTCGGGAAGGTCGTGCTCGTCCCCTGAGCGCCGCAGCCGCTCCTGCCGCCCCGACACGCGGGTACCGGCGCGGTCCCCGCGGACACGGGACGCCTCTTGTACTCATGTCCGGACGAGCACCCCCTCCCACCAGCCGCCCGAAGGGCAGACCGCGCCATGCCGCCCCGACCTCTCCGCCCCCTCTGGCTCGCCCTGGCCGCCTCGTGCGCGCTGGCCCTGTCCCCTCCCCCGGCGCACGCGCGACCCGACGGCCGCGCGGCCGGGTTCGAGGAGCAGGTGCTCTTCGACGCGGCCCGCGATCCCGGCGGTTACGCCTGCTTCCGCATCCCGGCGATCGTGCGCACCACGGACGGCACCCTGCTCGCCTTCGCCGAGGGCCGCGTCCTCGACTGCGGGGACGCCGGCGACATCGACGTCGTCCTCAAGCGCTCCACCGACGGCGGACGCACCTGGGGCCCGCTCCAGGTCGTCAACGACGGCGGCGGCGACACCCACGGCAACCCGGCCCCGGTCGTCGACCGGGCCACCGGCCGCGTCCTCCTGCTGGAGACGTACAACGCGGGCCGCACCGACGCCGCCAACTGCGCGGTCCCCTGCGCCCGCACACCGCACCTCCAGCACAGCGACGACGACGGCCGCACCTGGTCCGCGCCCCGCGACCTGGGCCCCGAGCTCCTGCCGCCCGACTGGAACTCCTGGTACGCCACCGGCCCCGTGCACGGTGTCCAGCTCACCGGCGGCACTCACCCGGGCCGGCTCGTCGTCGGCGTCAACGCCGAGACCTGGGACGGCGGACGCATCACCGCCAACCACGCCGCCCTCGTGGTCAGCGACGACGGCGGCGAGCACTGGAGCACCGGCGCCACCGACACCTGGCCCGTCGCCGCCGACGGCACCTTCCGGCAGAAGCCCTCCGAACTGACCCTCACCGAACGCGCCGACGGCGCCCTCCTGGTCAGCGGCCGGGAGGAGAACGGCACCGACCTCGGCCACCGCACCCAGGCCCTCAGCCGCGACGGCGGCGACAGCTTCGCGGCTCCCTTCCGGGCCCTGCCCGACCTGTACGCCCCGCAGGTGCAGGGCGCGGTGCTGCGCCTCGGCGACCGCACCCTGCTGTCCGTGCCGGCCGACCCCGACCGCCGCCGGACCATGACGGTCCGCTCCTCCTGGGACGGCGGCGCCACCTGGGACAGCGTGGACCGCGGCACGGTCGTCACCCGGGACTGGTCGGGCTACTCGGACCTGGTGGCCGTCGACGACGGCACCGTGGGCCTGCTGTACGAGGGCGGCAAGTCCGACGCCCGCGACGAGATCCGCTTCGCCCGCTTCACCGAGGACTGGCTCGCGCCGCGCCGCCCCGCCGACCCCACCACCCCCGACCTCGCGCCCGGTGCGGCGCCCGCGGCCGTACTCGGCGGCGCCGGGACGGCGGACGGCGCGGTGGGCGACGCGCTCGCGTTCGACGGCGCCGACGACGGCGTACGACTGCCCTACGACGGGCGTCTGGCGCTCGGGGAGGGGGACCTCACGGCGTCGCTGTGGTTCCGGTACTCGGGCGTCGGCGGGGAGCAGCCGCTGCTGTGGATGGGCGGCATCGGCACGACGCAGCCCCAGGTGTGGCTGCGTGCCGAGCCGGACGACGGGCGGGTGCAGGGCCTGATCACCGCGCGCGACGGCGCGGCGGCCCCGCGCTCGGCGTGGGTGCGCACCGACCGGGCCCTCGACGACGGACAGTGGCACCGTCTGGCACTGCGCCGCGGCGGGGGCCGGCTCACGCTGTTCGTCGACGGTACGGCGACGGCGGAGGCGGCGGACGTGCCGGGTTCGGTCAGCCGGAACTCGCCCTTCGGGGTGCACATCGGCGAACGGATGGACGGCCGGGCCCGCTTCACCGGGGCCGTCGACGACGTGCACGTGTGGAACCGGGCCCTGACGGACGCGGAGATCGCCGCGGGCGACCCGCCCGCCGCCACCGGGAACACCGTCCTGCACCTGCCCCTGGACCGGGTGGACGGGGCGGGCGCGGGCGGCTGACCGGCACCGCGCGGGTGCGCGGGCCTCAGCGGGAACGGCCGCCGGTGCCCACCGCGGTGCGCGCCGGGGCGGCCGACTCCTGCGACGGGACCGCCTCCGGGTCGCGCGACCGCCGCTTGGCGATCACCGCGCACACCATCAGCTGCATCTGGTGGAAGAGCATCAGCGGCAGTACCGCCAGGGACGCCTGGGCGCCGAACAGGACGCTCGCCATGGGCAGTCCGGCGGCGAGCGACTTCTTGGACCCGGCGAACTGGATCGCGATCCGGTCCTCCCGCCCGAAGCCGAGACCCTTCGCCCCGTACCAGGTCAGAAGCAGCATCACGGCCAGCAGGACCGCCTCGACGACCAGCAGCCCGGCCAGCCGCACCGGGCTCACCTGGTGCCAGATGCCCTGGACCATGCCCTCGCTGAACGCCGTGTAGACGACCAGCAGGATCGAGCCGCGGTCGACGAGCCCGAGCACCTTCTTGTGCCGGGCGACGAAACCCCCGATCCACCGGCGCAGCAGCTGCCCGGCCACGAACGGCACCAGCAGTTGCAGCACGATCTCCACGACCGAGTCGGCGGAGAACCCGCCCCCGCCGCCGCCCAGCAGGGCGGCGGCCAGCAGCGGTGTGACGACGATGCCGACCAGCGAGGAGAAGGACCCGGCGCAGATGGCGGCGGGCACGTTGCCGCGGGCGATGGAGGTGAAGGCGATCGACGACTGGATGGTCGACGGGACCAGGGTGAGGAAGAGCAGGCCCTGGTAAAGGGGGTCGGTCAGGAAGACCGGCACCAGACCGCGCGACGCCAGGCCGAGCAGCGGGAAGACCACGAAGGTGCAGGCCAGCACCGTGACATGGAGCCGCCAGTGCCGTACCCCGTCCATCGCCTCACGGGTGGACAGCCGGGCACCGTAGAGGAAGAAGAGGAACGCGATCGCGCCGGTCGAGGCGCCGGAGGCGACGTCCGCGCCCGTGCCGCGGGCCGGCAGCAGCGCCGCGAGGCCCACCGTGCCCAGCAGCAGCAGGATGTACGGGTCGATCGGCATCCAACGCGGCCAACGCAGGCGTTTCACGGTGCTCCACTTGCTCGCTGCTCACTCGTTCTGCTCGTTCGGCGGGGTCACGGGTCCCCGCTCCATCGTGCTCCCCCACCCGGCGATCGGGAATCCGGTATACCGCTCTGACTGTCATCACGATCACCGATGACCACGCTAGTCTGGCGGCATGTACGACCCCTCCCACCTGCGTACCTTCCTGTCGGTGGCCCAGACGCTGAGCTTCACGCAAGCCTCCCGGCGGCTCGGGCTGCGCCAGTCGACGGTGAGCCAGCACGTGCGGCGCCTGGAGGACGCCACCGGGCGGCAGCTGTTCAGCCGGGACACGCACTCCGTGGAGCTGACGGAGGACGGGGAGGCGATGCTCGGGTTCGCGCGCCGGATCCTGGAGGTGCACGAGCAGGCGACGGCCTTCTTCACGGGCACCCGGCTGCGCGGACGGCTGCGGTTCGGCGCGTCCGAGGACTTCGTGCTGACCCGGCTGCCGGAGATCCTGGAAACCTTCCGGCACGACCACCCCGAGGTCGATCTGGAGCTGACGGTGGAGCTGTCGGGCACGCTGCACGAGCAGCTGGCGGCCGGGAAGCTGGACCTGGTGCTGGCCAAGCGGCGGCCCGAGGACCCGCGCGGCGAGCCGGTGTGGAGCGACCGGCTGGTGTGGATCGGAGCGCCGCGGCTGCGCCTGGACCCGGACCGGCCGGTGCCGCTCATCGTCTATCCGCCGCCGGGCATCACCCGCGCGCTGGCCCTGGACGCCCTGCAACGCCAGGGCAGGGCGTGGCACGTCGCGTGCACCAGCGGCAGCCTCAACGGCCTGATCGCCGCCGCCCGCGCGGGCCTGGGCGTGATGGCGCACTCCCGCGGCCTCGTCCCGCCCGGTCTCGTCCGGGTGCCGGACCGGGCCGGGCTGCCGGAGCTGGGCCGCGTCGACTTCGTCCTGGTGCACGGCCGGCGCCGTCCCTCGGCACAGGGCGCGGCGGACGCCCTGGCGGCGGCGATCCTGGCGGGCGGCGACCGGCTGCACCGGCCTCAGCGCACGGGGCTCGGATAGATGAGCTGCTTGATCCGGCGCAGGAACGGCGAGGCCTCCACGTGCTGGACGCCCTCCAGGCGGCCGAGCGGACCGCTGAGGTAGGCGTAGAGGTCGGCGGTGTTGCGGAAGACCGCGGTGGCGACGATGTTGGACGGGCCCGCGGTGGCGGCGGCGTGGGCGATCGCGTCGTGTGCGGCGAGGGCCTCGCCGACCCGGTGCAGCGCGGCCGGGCTGGTGGTGAGCCACAGCACGGCGGCGGTGCGATGTCCGAGCATCTCCACGTGGTACTCCACGTCGATGTACACGGCGCCGGAGCCGAGCAGTGCGGCGAGACGGCGTTTGACCGCGGACTCGGAGCGGCCGGTGGCGCGCTGGAGTTCGGGGAGTCCGGCGCGCCCGTCGCGCTCCAGGACGTCGAGCAGCGGCTCGTCCTCGGGGTCGATGCGGGCCGGCCCCGGCGGGCGCGGTCCGGTGTCCGGGCGCAGCGCCGCGACCTGGTCGTCGCCGAGGACGCCGAACTTGCCGAGCCAGCCGCTCGGGCCGCCGTAGAAGCGGTGCAGGATCTGGTGGGCGTGGATCTCCAGGACCCGCGGGGTGCGCGGCAGCTTGCCGAGGAGCAGGTCGTCCCGGTCGCCGGGATTGCGGGGCCGGGTACCGAAGAGCACCTCGGTGCCGCCCGCGGCCAGTCCGATCCAGTTGGTGTCGGGCCGCTTGGCGAGGGCGTCCGCGATGGCGAGCGCGCTGTCGGGGACGCAGCGCAGCCGCAGCGTCCAGTGGTCCTGGCCGAGCCGCTCGGCGTCCCGGACGGCGACCACCCGCAGCCCGCCCTCGGCGCACAGTCTGCGGTAGCGGCGGGCGACCGTCTGGTCGGAGACGCCGAGCACCGTCCCGATGCGGCTGAAGGAGGCGCGGCCGTTCACTTCCAGCGCGGCGAGCACGCTCAGGTCGAGTTCGTCGAAGGTGTCGGATTCCATCCGCAACATGCGCTCTCCCATCGGATTCCGTCACACGAGCGCCGTTGACGGGGTCGAACTGCCGGTGTCGGTCCATCGTACGGAGGCACGGACACTCGTAGCACACAGGAAGAAGACGGAACATGCGTATATGGGGGCCGCTCACGGCGGTGTGCCTGGGGACGTTCATGCTGCTGCTGGACGTGACGATCGCGGTCGTTGCACTGCCGGACATGGCCAGGGGGCTGCACGCGTCGCTGAGCGATCTGCAGTGGGTGATGGACGGCTACGCGCTGGCGCTGGCCGCGCTGCTGCTGGGGCTGGGCGCCGCGGCCGACGTGCTGGGACGGCGCCGGGTGCACGTGGCGGGCGTGGTGCTGTTCGCGGCGGCGTCGCTGCTGTGCGGGCTGGCCACCGGGCCGGGGATGCTGGTCGCCGCGCGCGGACTGCAGGGAGTGGGCGCGGCGGCGATGTTCGCCACCACGCTGCCGCTGCTCGGCTCGGTCTACCAGGGGCGCCGGCGGTCGATGGCGCTCGGGGTGTGGGGCGCGGTCAGCGGGGCGGCGGCGGCCGTGGGGCCCGTGCTGGGCGGGCTGCTCACCGACGGTCCGGGCTGGCGCTGGATCTTCTGGGTGAACCTGCCGGTGAGCGTGGCGGCGGTCTGGCTGACGCTGCGCGTGGTGCCGGAGTCCCGCGGGGCGGCCGGACGCCGCGTGGACTGGGCCGGTACGGCCACGTTCGCGGCGTTCGCCGGGGCGGTGACGTACGGGGCGGTGCGGGCCGGGTCGCACGGGTGGACGGAGGGCGGCACGCTCGTCTCCTTCGTGCTCGCGGCGGTGGCGCTGGGCGCGTTCGTCGCCGTGGAGCACCGGGTCGCCGATCCGCTGCTCGACCCGCGGCTGTTCCTGCGGCCCGCGTTCTCGGGCGTGATGCTGGGCGGGCTGGCCTTCAACGCGGCGGCGTTCGGGGTGATGGCGTACACCTCCATATGGCTGCAGACGCTGCTGGGGATGAGCCCGGTGCGGGGCGGTCTGGTGTTCGTGTGGCTGTCGCTGGCGTCGTTCCTGGTGGCCGCGGCGGGCGGGCGCCTGCTGCACGGGGTGCCGGCGCGGCTGACCATCGGGGGCGGGCTGCTGCTGATCGCGGCGGGCCAGTTCTGCATGGCGTTCCTGGACGCGGACTCGACCGCGTCCGCCCTGGTGCCGGGGCTGCTCCTGGTGGGTGTCGGAACGGGCCTGGTCTCGCCCGGCATCGCGGGCGCGGCGCTGGCGGCGGTCCCGGCGGAGCGGTCCGGCATGGCCGGGGGCGCGGTCAACACCTTCCGGCAGCTCGGGTACGCGCTCGGCATCGCCGTGTTCGGCACGGTGCTGACCTCGCGGATGCAGGACACGCTGCCGCACGACGCGGCGCACGGTCTGGCGGGCGGTGCGGCGGGGGCCCTGCGGGGCGCGTTCGGCGAGCACGCGCTGCGGGCCGCGTTCGCCTCCGGACTGAACGCGGCGGCGGTGGCCGCGGGTGCGGTCGCGGCGGTCGCCGGGGTGCTGGTGCTCGTCCTGGTCAGGGCCGAGCGGGGCGGCGGGGATGGCGGTGTGACACATTCCGCGAACCCCGCGCTGAAAGAGGAGGGGGCCGTTCCGGCACCCCCGTACCGGCGGTAAGCGGGTCGTACAGATTCGGTGGAGATTACGGCACCGAAACTTACTCAACCGTCAGGAATCTGTCCGACCCTTCCCCATGTGAGCGCATTTTGCCTCGTTGACCAGCGCGAACATGAGCCCTGTTCGATTTTGGCACCCCTCCCGTCCCCGCGTCGGGTGGGGTAGCTTTCACCGCGCTGTGCGGGGGTCATCGAAAAGCGGGGAGCGGGGTTTGCGCGAGTTCACCAGTCCTCCGTTGACGTTGGCACCGCCGGTGGGCGGTCTGGCCGACGTCGTCTTCGAGCATGCCCAGGAGGATCCGCGGCACATCGCGCTCGGCCGCAAGGACGAGGCCGGGCAGTGGCGGGACGTCACCGCCGGTGCCTTCCGCGACGAGGTGCTGGCCCTCGCCAAGGGGCTGCTGGCCCAGGGCATCCGCTTCGGCGACCGGGTCGCCATCATGTCCCGCACCCGCTACGAGTGGACCCTCTTCGACTTCGCCCTGTGGACGATCGGCGCCCAGGTGGTGCCCGTCTACCCCACCTCCTCGGCCGAGCAGTGCATGTGGATGCTCTACGACGCCGAGGTGACGGCCGCGGTCGTGGAGCACGAGGACCACGCGATGACCATCGCCACCGTCATCGACCGGCTGCCGCACCTGCGCGGCCTGTGGCAGCTGGACTCCGGCGCCGTGCAGGAGCTGTACGACGCGGGCGCGCACCTCGACGACGAGGTGGTCCACCGGCACCGCAAGGCGGTCACGCCGGAGTCGGTGGCCACGGTCATCTACACCTCGGGCACCACCGGCCGCCCCAAGGGCTGCGTGCTGACCCACGGCAACTTCATGTACGAGGCGGACACCGTCATCGCGCGCTGGGAGCCGGTGTTCCACTCCAAGCGGGGCGACGAGGCGGCGACCCTGCTGTTCCTGCCGCTGGCGCACGTCTTCGGGCGGATGGTGGAGGTCGCGGCCATCCGCGGCCGGGTCCGCTTCGGCCACCAGCCGCAGCTCAACGCCGCGGCCCTCCTGCCCGACCTGGCCGCCTTCCGGCCGACCTTCATCCTGGCGGTGCCGTACATCTTCGAGAAGGTGTTCAACGCGGCGCGGCGCAAGGCCGAGAAGGAGGGGAAGGCCGGCCCCTTCGAGAAGGCCGTCGACGTGGCCGTGAAGTACGCGGAGGCGGTGGAGGCGAAGGCCTGGGGCGACGGCCCCGGCCCGTCGGCGGGCCTGCGCATGCAGCACCAGCTCTTCGACAAGCTCGTCTACTCCAAGGTGCGCGCCGCGATGGGCGGACGCCTCCGCAACGCCATGTCGGGCGGCTCGGCGATGGACCGGCGCCTCGGGCTGTTCTTCGCGGGCGCGGGCGTGCAGATCTACGAGGGCTACGGCCTGACCGAGTCCACGGCGGCCGCCACCGCCAATCCGCCCGAGCGCACCCGCTACGGCACCGTGGGGCAGCCCGTGCCGGGCGTCACCGTGCACATCGCGGACGACGGCGAGATCTGGCTCAACGGCGACAACCTCTTCGAGGGCTACCTGAACAACCCCAAGGCCACCGACGAGACCCTGCACGACGGCTGGCTGGCCACCGGAGACCTGGGCGCCCTGGACGAGGACGGCTACCTCACCATCACCGGCCGCAAGAAGGAGATCCTGGTGACCTCCGGCGGCAAGAGCGTCTCCCCCGGGCTCCTCGAGGAGCGGGTGCGCGACCATCCGCTGGTCAACCAGTGCATCGTCGTCGGCAACGACCGCCCCTACGTGGCCGCCCTCATCACCCTCGACCAGGAGGCGGTCGAGCACTGGCTGACGATGCGCAACAAGCCGCGGATGTCCCCGGCCGACCTGGTGCACGACTCCGACCTGGAGACGGAGGTGCGGCGCGCGGTCGTCGCGGCCAACACGCTGGTGTCGCAGGCCGAGTCGATCCGCACCTTCCGGATCCTCGCCCAGCCGTTCACCGAGGAGCACGGGCTGCTGACCCCCTCGCTGAAGCTGAAGCGCAAGGCCATCGAGAACGCCTACGGCACCGAGGTCGAGGCGCTTTACACCGCGTGAGTTCCACGGTCAGGAATGCGTCGGGGCTCGTGATCGTTGACGATATGCGTACCACCTGACCACAACCGAAGGATCAAGAGCTCGTGAGCAGCAAGGTCCCCCCGATCATCCTGAACAACGGCGTCGAGATGCCCCAGCTGGGCTTCGGCGTCTGGCAGGTGCCGGACGACGAGGCCGAGACGGCGGTCGCCCAGGCGCTGGAGGCCGGGTACCGCAGCATCGACACAGCGGCGATCTACGGCAATGAAGAGGGCACCGGCAGGGCGATCGCCTCCTCCGGGCTGGCCCGCGAGGATCTCTTCGTCACCACCAAGCTCTGGAACAGCGACCAGGGGTACGACTCCACCCTCCGCGCCTTCGACACCTCGATGGCGAAGCTCGGTCTGGAGTACCTCGACCTCTACCTGATCCACTGGCCCGTGCCGGCCAAGGAGAGGTACGTCGACACCTACCAGGCGTTCGAGAAGCTCCTGGCCGACGGACGGGTCCGCGCCATCGGCGTGTCCAACTTCCTGCCGGAGCACCTGGAGCGGCTGACCGCCGAGACCTCCGTGATCCCGGCCGTCAACCAGATCGAGCTGCACCCCCACCTCCAGCAGCACGCCGCCCGCGAGGTGCACGCGGAGCAGGGCATCGCCACCGAGGCCTGGTCGCCGCTCGGCTCCGGCAAGGGCATCCTGGACATCCCGGCGATCGTCGCGATCGCCCAGAAGCACGGGCGCACCCCGGCCCAGGTCGTACTGCGCTGGCACCTCCAGCTGGGCAACGTGGTGATTCCGAAGTCCGTGACGCCGTCCCGGATCAAGGAGAACATCGACGTGTTCGACTTCACCCTGGACACCGAGGACCTCGCGGCGATCAGCGCGCTGAACGAGGACCGGCGTCTCGGCTCGGACCCGGCGGACGTCAACTCCTGAGCGGTGCCGCACACGGAAGAGGGGCCCGGCCTCGCTCGCGGGCCGGGCCCCTCTTCCGTGTCCCGCATGTGTCAGTTGGGCTGTCCCAACGGCCGTACGACCACGGTGTTGACGTCGACCCCGGCGGGCTGGGTCATGGCCCAGACGACCGAGTCGGCGATCTGGTCGGCGGTGAGCAGTTCGCCGGGCGGCAGACCGCCGGTGGCGTCCCAGAACGGGGTCTCCACCCGGCCGGGCGCGATCAGGGTCACGCCCACGCCCCACTGCGTCACCTCGCGCCGGGTGTTCTCGGCGAGGCCGGTCACCGCCCACTTGGTGGCGCCGTAGATGTTGCCCGGCGTGTTCACGAAGCCGGCGACGCTGCCCACCAGCACGATCCGCCCGCGGGTCTCCTTGAGCGCGTCGATGGACGCCCTGATCAGCAGGGCCGGGCCCAGCACGTTGGTCAGCACCATCTCGGTCCAGCCCGCGGGGTCGCCCTCGGCGACCGAGTCGTGGGTGGCGAAACCAGCGTTGGCGACGACCGTGTCGAGACGGCCGAACTCCTTCAGCGTGGCCTCGACCGCGGAGACCACCTGGTCGTGCTCGGCGGCACTGCCCCGGATCGTCAGCAGGCCCGCCGGGTCACCCAGCTCCGCGCTGAACGCCCGCAGCCTCGCCTCCCCGCGCCCCGTGACGGCCACCCGCTGCCCGGCGTCCAGCAGGCGCCGGGCGACAGCGGCTCCGATGCCGCTGCCGCCTCCGGTGATGAGCGTGACCGGTGTGTCGGTCATGAGTCCCCCTGTGTCTGTCGGTGCTTCCCTCACGGACAGCGGGGAGTCCATCACTTGGAGTGCTCTCGAAGTCAAGCCCCGGCCTCAGACCGGCCGGACCGCCGTGTACACGGTGTGCGCCACCAGCACGAACACGTCCTGACGCCGGTGCACGCCCGCCTCGTCGGCGGGGTCGAGCAGCCGGTCCAGGGCGGCGCGGTCCTCGGCGTCGAGACGCTCGCCGATCCGCTCGCGCAGCCGGGACAGTGACGTGGTGACGTAGTCGCGGGCGGCGTCGGAGAGGGGCGCGGGCAGGTCGAGGAGGAAGCTGCGGGTGCCGGTGTGCTTCAGTCCCGCGGCGGTCAGCATCGCGGGCCAGTCCTCGGTCTCGGCCACGGAGTCCGGCAGGTCCGCGCGCATCTCGGCGAACACGTCCTCCTCCACGGCGCGGATCCTGGCCTGGAGCCCGGGACGCCCGATCCCGATGTCGCGGGGCAGGAAGCGGGCGGGCAGTCCGCCCTCCAGGATCGCCAGGGTGCCGCCGGGTGCGAGGTGCCCGCCGAGAGCGGCGAGGGCCGCCCGCTGGTCGGGCAGGTGGTGCAGGCTCTGGCTGGCCCACATCAGGTCGACGGGGTAGTCCAGCTCGGACAGTGCGCCGGGCAGGTCCCCGGCGAGGGTGCCGAAGCGGTCGGCGAACCCGAGGCGTCCGGCACGGGCACGGGCCCGTTCGAGCAGCGGTCCGGTGCCGTCGGCGGCGACGACGCGGGCGCCGGGGAAGGTCTCGGCGAACAGGCAGGAGACGACGCCGGGGCCGCTGCCGACGTCGACGACCAGTCCGGGTTCGGTCACCTCCCGGGCCAGCCAGTCCAAAGCCTGCCGGTACAACGGCGTGTACAGCTCGGCCTGCGCCTCCAGGTGCGGGGCCATCTCGGCCCAGTCGAGGTCGGCGTGGTCGTGGGTGTGTCCGTGCGCGTGCCCGTGGGCGGGGCCGTGGGTGTCGTGGTGATGGTGGTCGTGCGCCATGCCGGTCAGCCTCCCGTTCGTGGTGCCGTCAGGGTGCGACGACTCACCGGGCGGGGGCAACAGATGTTGCCGCTCCCGCAAAAAAGGGGAGGCCACCGGGGCCCGGCCCGCAAGGACCGGACCCCGACGGCTCACCCGCGCGGTGGGCGCGGGAATCCGCTCACGACAGGGGCGGGTAGGCGTTCTTCATGAGCTCCTGGAACTGCGCGGAGAACCACTTCCCGGAGAGCGGGGCGTCCGGGAGGGCACCGGACATGCTGTTGCCGTTGCGCGCGTTACCGGTGTACGTCGGGTCGCACATCCGGTCGAATCCCTTGCCCTCGTCGTTCGGGATCTCCTTGCTCGCGCCGTCCGACTCACCCGGCGGCTTCATCCACACGTAGGCGTCGATGCCCGGCTCGGGGTTGGCCTTGGGCCGTTCACCGAGACCCGCCCCGGACTGGTTGCACCAGTTGCCGAGGTGGATGCGGCGGTCGTAGCGGCCGCCGTTGACGTAGGTGTCGACGTTCGTCGTGGCGCCGGGACCGGTGGGCCGCTGGGTGCCGCCCCAGCCGTTGCGGGAGGTGTCGATCAGCATGCCGATCTTCGAGTCGAAGCCGATCGAGACCAGCTTGTCGCGCATGGCCTGGGCGTAGGACAGCTCGTCGGTGTAGCGGTTCCAGTCGACCCACTTGGACTGGCGCACGGACGTGCCGTTCACACTGTCCGTGATCTTGAAGTTGTCCTCCTTCAGCGCGCTGTAGTTGGCGGTGTTGACGATGAAGCCCTGGACGTCGTCGACGGTCGCACCCTCGGTGGTGGCCGCCGTCTTGAACATGTCGGCCGAGGCACCGAAGTTGTCGTCCCAGCCGAGCCAGCCGTGGTGGCCGGCGTCGATGTAGTTGTAGACGTTGCCGATGTCACCGAGCTTGTTCAGGGCGTAACCGACGCCCTTCTGGTAGTTGCCGTTGGCCTTCATCACGTCGCAGTTGGGCGTGGCGGTCGGCCGGCCCGAGACGTTGGTGACGAGGTTGGGCAGCGAGTCGATCTCGACCGTGGTGACGATCCGGAGGTCCGCGTACTTCGAGTCCGAGAGGATCTCGGCGATCGGGTCGATGTACTCGGTCTTGTACCGGTCGATCTCGGTCGGGCCCAGTTCGCCGTTGGAGGCGAGGGCGGAGCAGTCACGTCCCGGCAGGTTGTAGATGACGAGCTGGATGTACAGGTCGTCGGAGCCCTTCTGCCTCAGCGCCTCGTCGAGGTGGTCGCGCAGGCCCATGCCGCCGTTGGCGCCCTCGATGGCCGCGATCCGGTCCAGCCAGACACCGGTGGGCTGGTTGGCGATCCGGCTGCCGCCGGGTTCGGCCGCCGCCTTCTCGGACCACTCCGGGTTCACGTATCCCTTGGCGCCGGCGTAGGGGTTGTCCACCCGGTCGGACGGACCGGTGGGGTCGGTCGGGTCCGTGGGGTCGGTCGGGTCGGTGGGGTCGGTGGGCCCGCCGTCCACGTTGCAGGTCACGCCGTTGAGGGTGAAGGTGGCCGGGACGGCGTTGCTGCCGCTGTAGGTGGCCTGGAAGCCGAAGCTCGCCGATCCGCCGGTGGACAGGGTGCCGTTGTAGGACTCGTTGCTCGCGGTGACGGCGGCACCGCTCTGACTGACCTTCGCGTTCCAGCCGTTGGTGACCTTCTGGCTGCCGGCGTAGGTCCATCCCAGCGACCAGCTGGACGTGGCGGCACCGTTGTTGGTGACGGTCACGGCAGCGGTGAATCCGCTTCCCCAGTCGTTCTGCACCTTGTAGTCGACGGTGCAGGCGGCGGCCGCGGCTCCGGCGCTCGCGGAATGGGCGGCCAGTGCCGTGCCGGAGGCGCCGGCGACCAGCGTCAGGGCGGCGAGCATCGCGGTTCTGGTACGGGTCATGAGTGCGGGTTCCTTCTTTCGTGGGGGTGCGGCTGTCGTCCTGGGACGCGCTCGCATCGGCGCGGCCCGCTGCCGATCGGCATGGGGGTGCCGTGGTGATCGGAGGTCAGGAACGGCCCGCGGGCACGGCGGAGCGGCCCGAGGGGTGAGCGAACCGGCGCACCGGCCGGCAGGGCGTCGGACAGGTAGCGGCCACGGCTGCGGCAACGGCTAAAAGTCCTGAACGCGGAGGGTGGAACGGGGGGTGGCGCATGAGCGACTCCTTGCAGTTCGGACGCGCCGTGACGGACGCGTCGACTGATGGAACCGCTCCCACTGGTGCAGCGAAGGTAGCGCCAAGTGACGGCAAAGAACAGAGGAGTTACCGACTTTCTCCGCGCCGGACCCGTCGAATCTTTTCGACTCTCCACACATCTTGACCGCACCAGGCGCCCTCCCCACTATGGGAGCGCTCCCACTGGTTCAAGGCTTGTTGCTCCTCCCCCACTCCCCCGCCCCGAGCCGCAAGGAGGAACCAGCACCATGCACTCAGGACACAGACCCAGACGCCGCACCGCGCGGCGCTGGTGGACCGCCGCGCTGGCGGCGTTCGCACTTCCCCTCACGATGCTGGGCACAGGTTCGACTCCGGCCCAGGCGGCCGCACTGCGGTGCAGCGTGGACTACAAGACCAACGACTGGGGCGCCGGCTTCACCGCGGAGCTGACGCTGACCAACCACGGCACGGACGCCATCGACGGCTGGACGCTGACGTACTCCTACGCGGGCAACCAGAAGCTCACGAACGGCTGGAACGGCGCCTGGTCCCAGTCCGGCCGGAACGTCACCGTGAAGAACGCCTCGTACAACACGCGGATCGCCGCCGGGGCCGCCGTCTCCACCGGCGGGCAGTTCACGTACAGCGGCAGCAATGCCGCGCCGACCGGCTTCGCGGTCAACGGCACCTCCTGCACCGGCGCGCACCAGCCGCCGATCACCGTGCTGACCAGCCCCGGGGCGGGCGCCGTGTACTCGCAGGGCGAGGCGGTGCCGCTGGCGGCCACGGCGGCCGCGGCCGACGGCGCCACCATCAGCAAGGTGGAGTTCTACGACGACACCAAGCTGCTGGGCACCGACACCAGCTCGCCCTACACGTACTCGGCCACGGGCTTGACCGTGGGCAGTCATTCCCTGGTGGCGAAGGCCTACGACAGCATGGGCGCCTCCGCGGACTCGACCCCGGTCGGCGTCACGGTGGCCGCCGGACCGACCGTGGTCGCCTCGCCGAGCCAACTGGGCGTCCAGCAGGGCGAGTCGGGGACGTACGAGGTCAAGCTGTCTGAGCAGCCGACGGCGAACGTGACCGTCACGACCTCCCGCGCGAGCGGCAACACGGGCCTGACGCTGACCGGCGGGGCGCGCCTCACCTTCACCCCGTCGAACTGGGACACCGCCCAGCGGGTGACCGTCTCGGCGGACACCTCCGGCAGCGGGTCGGCGGTCTTCGAGTCGACGGCCCCCGGCCACGGCAAGGCCGCGGTCACCGTGACCCAGCTGGCCGCGGCGAAGGACTACGACGCCCGCTTCCTGGAGCTGTACGGCAAGATCACCGACCCGGCGAACGGCTACTTCTCGCCCGAGGGCATCCCGTACCACTCGGTGGAGACCCTCATCGTCGAGGCGCCGGACCACGGCCACGAGACCACGTCGGAGGCGTACAGCTACCTGCTGTGGCTCCAGGCCATGTACGGCAAGGTGACCGGCGACTGGACGAAGTTCAACAACGCCTGGGAGATCATGGAGACGTACATGATCCCCACCCACGCCGACCAGCCGACCAACTCCTCCTACAACGCCTCGAAGCCGGCGACCTACGCGCCCGAGCTGGACACGCCGAACGAGTACCCGGCGCCGCTGGACGGCTCCGTGCCGGTCGGCGCGGACCCGATCGCCGGTGAGCTGAAGTCGGCGTACGGCACGGACGACGTCTACGGCATGCACTGGCTCCAGGACGTCGACAACACCTACGGCTACGGCAACTCGCCCGGCAAGTGCGAGGCGGGCCCCTCCGACACCGGCCCGTCCTACATCAACACCTTCCAGCGCGGCGCGCAGGAGTCGGTGTGGGAGACGGTGCCGCAGCCGACCTGCGACGCGTTCAAGTACGGCGGGAAGAACGGCTACCTGGACCTGTTCACCGGTGACGCCTCCTACGCGAAGCAGTGGAAGTTCACCAACGCCCCGGACGCCGACGCGCGCGCCGTGCAGGCCGCGTACTGGGCGGACATCTGGGCCGGTGAGCAGGGCAGGAGCGGCGAGATCTCCGCGACCCTCGACAAGGCCGCGAAGATGGGCGACTACCTGCGCTACGCCATGTTCGACAAGTACTTCAAGAAGATCGGCAACTGCGTCGGTCCGTCGAGCTGCCCGGCCGGCAGCGGCAAGGACTCGTCCCACTACCTGCTGTCCTGGTACTACGCCTGGGGCGGCGCGGTGGACACCTCGGCGGGCTGGGCCTGGCGCATCGGCTCCAGCCACACCCACGGCGGCTACCAGAACCCGCTGGCCGCCTACGCGCTGAGCACCGACGCCGACCTGAAGCCGAAGTCGGCGACGGGCCAGTCGGACTGGGCCAAGTCCCTGGACCGGCAGGTGGAGTTCTACCGCTGGCTGCAGTCCGACGAGGGTGCCATCGCGGGCGGCGCGACCAACAGCTGGGCGGGCCGGTACGCGACGCCGCCGGCCGGTACGCCGACCTTCTACGGCATGTACTACGACGAGAAGCCGGTGTACCACGACCCGCCGTCCAACCAGTGGTTCGGCTTCCAGGCGTGGTCCATGGAGCGGGTCGCCGAGTACTACCAGCAGAGCGGTGACGCCGACGCCAAGGCGGTCCTGGACAAGTGGGTCGACTGGGCGCTGTCGGAGACGACCGTCAACCCGGACGGCACCTTCCGGATCCCGTCCACGCTCCAGTGGTCGGGCCAGCCCGACACCTGGAACGCCTCGTCCCCGGGTGACAACGGCGGCCTGCACGTCACGGTCGCGGACTACACCAACGACGTCGGTGTGGCGGCGGCCTACGCCAAGACCCTGACGTACTACGCCGACCGCTCGGGCGACACCGAGGCGGCCTCGACCGCCAAGGCGCTGCTCGACGGCATGTGGGAGAACAACCAGGACGCGCTCGGCATCGCCGTCCCGGAGACCCGCGCCGACTACAACCGCTTCGACGACGGCGTCTACGTCCCGAGCGGCTGGAGCGGCACCATGCCGAACGGCGACACGGTCGACGCGTCGTCGACCTTCGCCTCGATCCGCTCCTTCTACCAGGACGACCCGGCCTGGTCGAAGATCGAGAGCTACCTCAAGGGCGGTGCCGCGCCCACGTTCACGTACCACCGGTTCTGGGCCCAGGCGGACATAGCCCTCGCCATGGGTTCGTACGCGGAGCTACTGGAATAGCCCCCGCGAAGCGCTCCGCGGGGTGCGCGGTTCTCTGGCTGCGGGCTGTGTGTGGCTGGCCGCGCAGTTCCCCGCGCCCCTGCGGGGCGCTTGACGGCTCCGCGTCATCGGTCTCGTCACCGGACGACGGGACCAACCGACCGGGCGGCCCCGACCACGCCGGGGCCGCCCGGTCCTCGCATGTGTTCTGTTCCTGACGGAAGGACGGTTCCCCACCGTGCGAAGAACCCGGATCCTCACCGTTCTCCTGGCCCTCGCGGCCGGGCTGCTCGCGGGCAGCCCGCCCACGGCGCTGGCCGCCGGTCCAGCGCCGCGGGCGGCCGTCGCCGCCGACAGCTACACCTGGCAGAACGCCCGCATCGACGGGGGCGGCTTCGTCCCCGGCATCGTCTTCAACCGCGCCGAGAAGGACCTGGCCTACGCCCGCACCGACATCGGCGGCGCCTACCGCTGGCAGGAGGCGTCCCACACCTGGACGCCGCTGCTCGACCACGTCGGCTGGGACGACTGGGGCCACACCGGCGTGGTCAGTGTCGCCTCCGACTCCGTCGACCCCGACCGGGTGTACGCGGCGGTCGGCACGTACACCAACGACTGGGACCCGACGAACGGCGCGGTGCTGCGCTCCGCCGACCGGGGCGCGAGCTGGGAGAAGACGGACCTGCCGTTCAAGCTGGGCGGCAACATGCCGGGCCGCGGCATGGGCGAGCGCCTGGCCGTCGACCCGCACGACAACGACGTGCTGTACCTGGGCGCGCCCAGCGGACACGGCCTGTGGCGGTCCACCGACGCGGGCGTCACCTGGTCCGAGGTGACGGCCTTCCCGAACCCGGGCGACTACGCGCAGGACCCGGGCGACACGTCCGGCTACGCCTCCGACAACCAGGGCATCACCTGGGTCACCTTCGACGAGTCGACGGGCGGCGCGGGCACGGCGACGAGGACGGTCTACGTCGGGGTCGCCGACAAGGAGAACGCGGTCTACCGCTCGACGGACGCCGGCGCGAGCTGGCAGCGGCTCGCCGGGCAGCCGACGGGCTATCTGGCCCACAAGGGCGTGCTGGACGCCGAGAACGGCTACCTCTACCTGGCCTACAGCGACACGGGCGGCCCGTACGACGGCGGCAAGGGCCGGCTGTACCGGTACGCGACGGCGACCGGTACCTGGACGGACATCAGCCCGGTCGCGGAGGCGGACACCTCCTACGGCTTCAGCGGCCTGACCGTCGACCGGCAACACCCGGGGACGGTGATGGCGACCGCGTACAGCTCGTGGTGGCCGGACACGCAGATCTTCCGCTCGACGGACAGCGGCGCGGCCTGGACCCAGGCGTGGAGCTACACGTCGTACCCGAACCGCGAGAACCGCTACACGATGGACGTGTCCTCGTCCCCGTGGCTCACCTGGGGCGCGAACCCCACGCCGCCCGAGCAGACGCCGAAGCTGGGCTGGATGACGGAGGCGCTGGAGATCGACCCGTTCGACTCGGACCGGATGATGTACGGCACGGGGGCCACGATCTACGGCACGGAGGATCTGACCGACTGGGACGACGCGGGCGGCACCTTCGGCATCGAGCCGATGGTGCGGGGCCTGGAGGAGACGGCGGTCAACGACCTGGCCTCGCCCCCGTCGGGCGCCCCGCTGCTCAGCGCGCTCGGTGACGTCGGCGGCTTCCGGCACACCAGCCTGACCGAGGTCCCGTCGATGATGTACACCTCGCCGAACTTCACCACCACGACGAGCCTGGACTTCGCGGAGAAGAACCCGGATACGGTGGTCCGGGCCGGCCACCTCGACTCGGGCCCGCACATCGCGTTCTCCACGGACAACGGCGCCAACTGGTTCGGCGGGACCGACCCGTCGGGGGTGAGCGGCGGCGGCACGGTGGCGGCGGGCGCGGACGGCAGCCGCTTCGTGTGGAGCCCGGAGGGCACGGGCGTCCAGTACACGACGGGCTTCGGCACCTCGTGGCAGGCGTCGTCCGGTATCCCGGCGGGCGCGGTCGTCGAGTCCGACCGTGTGGACCCGTCGACCTTCTACGGCTTCAAGTCCGGGACGTTCTACGTGAGTACGGACGGCGGCGCGACCTTCACCGCCTCGGCGGCGACCGGGCTGCCCGCCGGTGACAGCGTCCGTTTCAAGGCTCTGCCGGGCGGGGCGGGCGATGTCTGGCTGGCGGGCGGGGCGGCGGACGGCCCGTACGGCCTGTGGCACTCGACGGACGGCGGCAAGACCTTCGCCAAGCTGCCGGGTGTCGACGCGGCCGACACCGTCGGCTTCGGCAAGGCGGCCCCGGGCGCCTCCTACCAGACCCTCTTCACCAGCGCCGAGATCGGCGGGGTGCGCGGCATCTTCCGCTCCACCGACAAGGGGGCGACCTGGACCCGGGTCAACGACGACGCCCACCAGTGGGGTTGGACGGGCGCGGCCATCACCGGCGACCCGCGGGTCTACGGCCGGGTGTACGTGTCGACCAACGGCCGGGGTGTCGTCTACGGCGACACCTCGGACACCGGCGGCGGCACCGATCCGGGACCGGGGCCCGGTGCCTGCGAGGTGACGTACACGGTCACCAACCAGTGGCCGGGCGGCTTCCAGGCGGACGTCCGGCTCACCAACACCGGCGCGTCGGCCTGGAAGGGCTGGTCCCTCGACTGGACGTTCCCCGGTGACCAGGAGGTGACCCGGATGTGGAACGCCGAACACACCCGGACCGGCACGACGGTGACGGCGAGGGACGCCGGCTGGAACGCCGTGGTGGCACCCGGCGCCTCGGTGAGCTTCGGCTTCACCGGCAGCAGCTCGGGTACGAACGCGAAACCCGCGTCGTTCCAGCAGGGCGACCAGGTCTGCGCTCGGAGATGACCGACCGGGAGGGCGCGTACCGGCGACGCGCCCT
Source organism: Streptomyces sp. MH60 (assembly GCF_002939385.1). Classification (GTDB taxonomy): domain Bacteria; phylum Actinomycetota; class Actinomycetes; order Streptomycetales; family Streptomycetaceae; genus Streptomyces. The sequence continues at coordinate 44,753 of NZ_MULI01000038.1, forward strand.
CCCGGCTCCGTGACCGGTGCGCCCGCGCCGCGTGGCGCGGGCGCGTGAGGATCAGGGTGTGTGGACCGACGGCCTCGGGGCCGTGGGCATGCCCGCGCCGAGGAAGAAGCTCGGGTGCGGGGGCTGGTTGTAGGCCGTATTTTGCCAGGCCAGGGCGGTGCGGTACTGGGTGTCGTGGAGGAGGGTCGTGATGCGGGTGTCCGTGTCGTACGGGGTGGAGTAGATGCGCAGGGCGGTGTTGTCCGAGGTGCGCCAGACGACCTCCTCGCGCCAGTCGCCGAGGATGTCCCCGGCGAGGACCGGGGTGGCCTTGGTGCCGTTGTTGGAGGCGACGCCGGAGCCGGTGAGGAGGCGGGTGTCGCCGGAGGTGCCGTACTTGTCGACGTGGGTGCCGTCGAGGAGTTCGCGGACGGTGTCGCCGTCCCACCAGGACAGGAAGTTGGCACTGGAGGGCTTGCGGCTGTTCACGACGGTGCCCTTGGGACCCCGGATGCCGCTCTCCGCGGACGACCAGGACTCGGCGCCCGCGCTGCCCGGCCAGATGTCGGCGGAGACGCCGCGGCCGTTGTCGCCGCTCGCGCCGGTGGACCACAGGATCTGGCCCGTGCGGGCGTCCGCCATCCACGACGAGGGCTTCGAGCCGTCCTCGTCCACCTTGAACTCCTCCAGGCCCGCGCGGGACGGGTCGAGGTCGCCGACGTGCATGGCGTCGCCGTGGCCGTTCCTCGTGGTCCACAGGGCGTTGCCGTTGTCGTCGACGGCCATCGCGCCGTAGACGATCTCGTCCCTGCCGTCGCCGTCCACGTCCGCGACGGAGAGCTGGTGGTTGCCCTGGCCGTCGTAGCCCTTGCCGCTGTTGGTGGAGGAGTTGGTGTCGAAGGTCCAGCGGCGGGTGAACTGCCCGTTCCGCCAGTCCCAGGCCGCGATCACCGTGCGCGTGTAGTAGCCGCGCGCCATGATCACGGAGGGCCGGGAGCCGTCCAGGTACGCCGTGCCCGCGAGGAAGCGGTCGACGCGGTTGCCGTAGGAGTCGCCCCAGGAGGAGACCGAGCCGCGCGCGGGGACGTAGTCGACGGTGCCCATGGCCTTGCCGGTCCGCCCGTTGAACATCGTCAGGTACTCGGGGCCGGACAGCACGTAGCCGGAGGAGTTGCGGTGGTCGGCCGAGGAGCTGCCGATGACCGCGCCGGTGCCGTCCTTGGTGCCGTCGGCGGTCTTCATGGCGACCTCGGCCTGGCCGTCGCCGTCGTAGTCGTACACCTGGAACTGGGTGTAGTGGGCGCCGGAGCGGATGTTGCGGCCCAGGTCGACGCGCCACAGGCGGGTGCCGTCGAGCCGGATGCCGTCGACGATCGTGTTGCCGGTGTAACCGGACTGGGAGTTGTCCTTGGCGTTGGTCGGCTGCCACTTGAGGACGATGTCGAGGGCGCCGTCGCCGTCGAGGTCGCCGACGGAGGCGTCGTTGGCCTCGTAGCCGTAGGAGACGCCGTCGGGGGTGGTGCCGCCGGACGGCGGGCTGATCGGTACGTCCTTGTAGCCGGCCCGGAACTGGATCGCGTGGACGGAGTCGCCCTGCTCCGTGCCGTTCACGACCGCGCGGACGGTGTAGTCGGCCTGGGCGGGGGCGCCGGCGTGGAAGTAGGTGGTGGAGCCGGTGACCGGGCTGGAGTTGACCTTGGTGCCGGCCCGGTAGACGTTGAAGGAGACGTTGTCCGGATCGGTGCCCAGCCAGCGCCAGCCGACCAGGTTGCCGTCGCCGGTGTGGACGCTGACGACGCCCCGGTCCAGTGCCTCGACCTGGCGCGCGGTGGCGGCCTCGGCGGTGTCGGGAGCGAGCGTCGTCAGGCCCGCGCCCACGAGTCCGGCGGCGGCGAGGGCCGCGGCCAGGGCGAGGGGGCGTCTGCGGTGCGTGCGGGGAACGCGGGAGCCGGTGCGGGGGTGCCTCACGGGACGAACCTCCTGGAGGACGGACGGATTCCGCCTCTCAGTCGCCGCCCGGGGCAACCGGGTTGCCGCCCTTCGCCCACGACTTCCTGAACGCCGCGAGGGTGAAGACCGGGTCGGGCCGGGGCCGGTCCTGGTCCGGCAGGGCGGCCAGCCGCGCGGCGAACTCCTCGGCGAGCGGCTCGCCCGGCGGCAGCGTGACGAACCAGCCGCGCCGCAGGTCCGCGACCGTGCGGCGGGGGCTGCGGCCCTGCCCGTGGCCGGTGAAGCGGGCCCGGCCCGCGGGGGTCAGTCCGTGCTCGCGGGCGTACTCCTCGACGAGGCGGGCGGCGTCGTGCGCGATGCCGGGCGGGCGGGCGGCGAGCACGGCGTCGATGTCGCTGCCCACGTTGTGCGAGGCGCCCTTGTCGACCGTGGTCACATACGTCCCGCCGGGCCGCAGCACGCGGGCGCACTCGGCGACGATCGCCCGCACGTTCTCCGCGCCGCCGGCCAGGTGCAGCAGCCACACGCTGCTGACGGCGTCGAACTCCCCCTCGCGGAAGGGAAGTCGGCGGCTGTCGGCGAGGACGACGGCGCCGGGCAGCCGGGCGGCGGCGCGGCGGGCCATGGCGGGGGCGAGGTCGACGCCGGTCACCCGCAGGCCGTCGCGTCCGGCCACGATCCGCCGGGTGACGATGCCGGTGCCGCAGGCCACGTCCAGCAGCCGGCGGGCCTGCCGCGGCACCAGGTTCAGCACGGCCTGCGCGGCCGCCTCGGCCCGGGGCTCGCCGCCGCGGGAGTCGTCGTACCGCTCCGCTTCCTTGTCGTAGTCGAGCACACCGTCAGTGTGCCCCGTGACCGGCGGCCAGGTCCTCCACCCTGCGGGCGAGCTCGACGTCCTTCCCGGTGACGGCGCCGCCCGCGCTGTGGGTGTGGACGGCGAGGGCGACCGTGTCGTAGCCGAGGGTCAGGTCGGAGTGGTGGTCGAGTTCCTCCTGCACCTGGGCGATGTGGACGACCATCGCGGTCGCCGCGAAGTGGGAGCCGAGCCGGTAGGAGCGGGTGAGGCGGCCGGCGTCGAGTGACCAGCCGGGCAGGGCGGCCAGCTGCTCCTCGATCTCCTGTGGCGACAGCGGTTCTACGGGCATGTGCTGCGCTCCTTCGCTGATGGTGCTCGACGGTCGGGTCCGCTTCAGCGTGCCACAGCGCGGCCGCTCCGGCGCGGCCCGCGGTCGACTACCGTGCTGCGTATGACCGCACTCATGTCCGGTACCGCCCCCACCACCGACCGGGGCGTGGGCCCGCTGCTGCGGGCCTGGCGGGAGCGGCGGCGGGTCAGCCAGCTGGAGCTGGCACTGCGCGCCGATTCCTCCGCCCGCCACATCAGCTTCGTCGAGACGGGCCGTTCGAGGCCGAGCGAGGAGATGGTGCTGCGCCTCGCCGAGCACCTGGACGTCCCGGTGCGGGAGCGCAACGCGCTGCTGCTGGCGGCCGGTTACGCCCCGCGCTACCCGGAGACCCCCCTGGACGACCCCGCACTCGGTGCCCTGCGTGAGGGCATGGAGCGGCTGATCCGGGGCTACGAACCGTATCCGGCGCTGGTCGTCGACGCGACGTACCGGGTGCTGGCGGCCAACCGGGGGATCACGATGCTGATGGACGGCGTCGCGGAGCACCTGCTCGCGCCGCCGCTGAACGCGATCCGGCTGACGCTGCACCCGGAGGGCCTGGCGCCGCGCATCCGCAATCTGCGCGAGTGGCGCGGGCACCTGCTGGAGCAGATGGAGCGGCAGATCGCCCTGCACCGCTCGCGGCCGCTGCGGGAGCTGTACGACGAGGTGGCGGCGTATCCGGTGCCGGAGACCGCGCCGGGCGCCGCGCCGGACGAGCCGGTGCCGTACTTCGCGCTGCCGATGCAGATCGAGCACGACGGCCGCGTCCTGTCGTTCATCTCGTCCATCTCCACGTTCAACACCCCGATGGACGTGACGGTCGCCGAGCTGGCCATCGAGACGCTGCTCCCGGCCGACCCGGCGACGGTCGCGTACCTTCACTCGCTGCTGCCCTGACCCCGCCTCAGGGCGCCGTACCGGAGCAGCGCGAGGTGGGCGAGCGCGCTGGCGCCGGTCACCGCCGCGTCGAGGGCGAGGAGGCGGCGGTGCATCAGCCGCGGCTCGGCCGTACGGGCGAGTGCGGCGAGCTGGTGCGTGGACATGACGAGTCAGCCTCCGTCGGGTCGGACATGCTGGGGTGGGGGCCGGGCCCCGGGCCGGAGTGCGCCGGTCCGGAACCCGGTGGCTCCACGATCCCGCCCGGCGCGGGCGCGGTCGATTACCCGGCGGGTCATACGTCCGGGCCGAGAATGATCCACGAACACCCCTGTGAGACTGACAGAGGAACATGACAGACTGCGGTGAGACTTGGGCGCGTTGGGGAGGCGTGGCGTGAGCGAGCGGCGGGCCGCACCCACCGTGGGCCAGGTGGTCCTCGGCAGACGGTTGCAGGAACTGCGGGAGACGGCGGGCCTCAAGCGCGAGGAGGCCGCCAAGGTGCTCCGGGTGGCCCCGGCGACGGTGCGGCGCATGGAGATGGCCGAGGTCTCGCTGAAAATACCGTACGTCCAGATACTGCTGACGGCGTACGGAGTCGCCGGTGACGAGGTCGCGGCGTTCGTGGCGCTCGCCGAGGAGGCGAACCAGCCGGGCTGGTGGCAGCGGTACCACGACGTGCTGCCGGACTGGTTCAGCCTGTACGTGAGCCTGGAGGGCGCCGCGCGGATCGTCCGCTCCTACGAGCCGCACTTCGTCCCGGGGCTGCTCCAGACCGAGGACTACGCGCGCTCGGTCCTGGAGGCCGGGACCATCGGCAACGCGGGCGGGGACGCGGTGGAGCGCCACGTCTCCCTGCGCATGGAGCGGCAGCGGCTGCTCGACCGCCCGGACCCGCCCCACCTGTGGGTGGTGATGGACGAGACGGTGCTGAAGCGGCCGGTGAGCATCCACGGCCGGGTGATGCGCGAGCAGCTCGACAAGCTGCTGGAGTTCGCCGGCCGGGACCGGGTGACGCTCCAGGTCGCCGAGTTCGAGGACGGGCCGCACCCGGGGACGTACGCGCCGTTCACCCTGTTCCGGTTCGCGGAGCCGGAACTGCCGGACATGGTCTTCACCGAGTACCTGACGGGCGCCCTGTACCTGGACTCCCGCACCGAGGTCTCGGCGCACCTGGAGGTCCTGGACCACATGACGGCGCGGGCCGCCTCGACCCAGCGCACCGAGAAGATCCTGCGCGCGTACCGCGAGAACTTCTGACCGCGACGCCCCGCCACCGCAGCCCCCGAGGAGACGACACCGCATGACCGGTTCCGAGCCCGCGCCCCTCGACACCAGCCGGCCGCACCCGGCCCGCGTCTACGACTGGTGGCTGGGCGGCAAGGACAACTACCCGGTGGACGAGGAGCTGGCCCGCAGGATCCTCGCGGCGGACAGCACGGCGGTGCGCGGGGCGCGGGCGAACCGCCGGTTCATGCACCGGGCGGTCCGCACCCTCGCCGAGGCCGGGATCCGCCAGTTCCTCGACATAGGCACCGGCATCCCCACCGAGCCGAACCTGCACCAGGTGGCCCAGGCGGTGGCGCCCGAGTCGCGGATCGTCTACGCCGACAACGACCCGATCGTCCTCAGGCACGCCGAGGCGCTGCTGCACGGCTCGGCTCAGGGCGCCACCGACTACGTCCACGCGGACGTCCGGGACCCGGACCTGATCCTGCGGCTGGCGGGCGAGTCCCTGGACTTCGACCGGCCCCTGGCCCTGTCGCTGGTGGCCCTCACCCACTACCTCGGCGACGCGGTCGAGGGCGACGACGTGTACGGCCTGCTCGGGCGGTACGCCGACGTGCTGGCGCCGGGCAGCTTCCTGGTCCTCTCGCAGGTCACGCCCGACCTGAATCCCGAGGCGGTGGGCAAGGCCGCGGAGCTGTTCGCCCGCAGCGGCACGCCGTTCCACCCGCGCTCCCTCCCCGAGTTCGCGCGCTTCTTCGACGGCCTGGAACTGCTGGGCCCCGGCATCATCCCGGTCACCGGCTGGCGTCCGGACCCGGAGGACGTGGCGGTCCAGGCGGAGGGCATCGTGCCGGTGTACGCGGGGGTGGCGCGCAAACCCTGACCCGGACGTCCGGCGCCCTCTCCTGACCCGTACGGGCGCCGCGAACGGGTGCGCTCCCGCGCCCGGCCCTAGGTTCGGGACTCAGGGCGAGCAAGGGAGCGCACGTGACCGACACGCGGACACCGCCCACCGAGCCGGGCGCGGCGCTGCTGCGCGCGGGACGGTTCTTCCGGCCGGGCACCGCGGCACCCGACCTGCACAGCATCGGGCTGGTCGGCGGGCGGGAGTCGGACGCCTTCTACCGGGACCGCTGGAGCCACGACAAGGTCGTGACGTCGACGCACGGGGTGAACTGCACGGGTTCGTGCCGGTGGAACGTGTACGTCAAGGACGGCATCATCACCTGGGAGACCCAGGCCACGGACTATCCGTCGGTCGGCCCCGACCGCCCCGAGTACGAGCCGCGCGGCTGCCCCCGGGGCGCGGCGTTCTCCTGGTACACCTACTCGCCGACCCGGGTGCGCTACCCGTACGTGCGCGGGGTGCTCCTGGAGATGTACCGGGAGGCGAAGGCCCGGCGGGCGGACCCGGTGCTGGCCTGGGCCGACCTCCAGGGCGACCCCGAGCGCCGCGGGCGCTACCAGCGGGCGCGCGGCAAGGGCGGTCTGGTCCGGGCGAGCTGGGACGAGGCGGTCGAGATGATCGCCGCCGCCCATGTGCACACCCTCCGCGCCCACGGCCCCGACCGCATCGCGGGCTTCTCCCCCATCCCCGCGATGTCGATGGTGTCGCACGCGGCGGGCGCCCGCTTCCACTCGCTGATCGGCGCCCCGATGCTGTCGTTCTACGACTGGTACGCCGACCTTCCCGTGGCCTCCCCGCAGGTCTTCGGCGACCAGACGGACGTGCCGGAGTCGGGCGACTGGTGGGACGCCGCGTACCTGATCATGTGGGGCACGAACGTGCCGGTGACCCGCACCCCGGACGCGCACTGGATGGCGGAGGCCCGCTACCGGGGCCAGAAGGTGGTCGTGGTCTCGCCCGACTACGCCGACAACACCAAGTTCGCCGACCAGTGGCTGCACCCGCACCCCGGGACGGACGCCGCGCTGGCGATGGCGATGGGGCACGTGGTGCTCAAGGAGTTCTTCGTCGACCGCGTCACCCCGTTCTTCGACGCCTACGTGCGGCGCTTCACCGACCTGCCGTTCCTGGTGACGCTGACCGAACGGGACGGGGCGTACGTGCCGGGCAAGTTCCTGCGCGCCGCCGACCTCGGACAGGGCGGTGACGACGCCCAGTGGAAGACGGTCGTCCTGGACGAGGCGACGGGCCGCGCGGTCGTCCCGAACGGCTCGCTGGGCTTCCGCTGGAACGAGGCCGACCAGGGGAAGTGGAACCTGGACCTGGGCGACGTACGCCCCCGGCTGAGCCTGCACGGCCACCCGATGGCGTCGGGCGTGCAGGTGCTGCTCCCCCGCTTCGACACCGAGGGCGGCCCGCACGGGCAGGGGCGCGGCGAGGTGCTGCGCCGGGGCGTCCCGGCGACACGACTGGGCGGCGCTACCGGACCGCTGGTGACGACGGTCTTCGATCTGCTCCTCGCCCAGTACGGCGTGGGGCGGCCGGACCTGCCGGGCGACTGGCCGGCGTCGTACGAGGACGCGGACGCGCCCGCGACCCCCGCCTGGCAGGAGACGCACACCTCGGTCCCGGCGGCGGCCTGTGTACGCATCGCCCGGGAGTTCGCGCGGACGGCGGAGCGGTCCAAGGGCCGCTGCATGATCCTGATGGGCGCGGGCACCAACCACTGGTTCCACTCCGAGACGATCTACCGGAGTTTTCTCGCCCTGCTCCAGCTCACCGGCTGCCAGGGCCGCAACGGCGGCGGCTGGGCGCACTACGTCGGCCAGGAGAAGTGCCGTCCGGTGACCGGCTGGGCGTCGCTGGCCGCCGCGTCGGACTGGTCGCGCCCGCCGCGCCAGGCGATCGGCACCGGGTACTGGTACCTGCACACCGACCAGTGGCGCTACGACCGCTTCCGCGCCGACGTGCTCGCCTCACCGCTGGGCGAGGGACGGCTGGCCGGGATGGCGGGCGCGGACTGCCTCGCCCTGTCGGCGCGCACGGGCTGGATGCCCTCGTACCCGACCTTCGACCGCAATCCCCTGGAGCTGGGCGAGACCTTCGGCGACCCGGTGGCCAACGCGGTGGCCGAACTGCGGGCGGGCACCCTGAAGTTCGCGGGCGAGGACCCGGACGCGCCGGAGAACTGGCCGCGGATCGTCACCCTGTGGCGTGCCAACCTGCTCGGTTCCTCCGGCAAGGGCGCCGAGTACTTCACCAAGCACCTGCTGGGCACCCAGTCCTCGCTGCGCGCCGAGGAGGCGTCGCCGGGCGAGCGGCCCCGGGACGTGGTCTGGCACGAGGAGGCGCCCGAGGGGAAGCTCGACCTGCTGCTCTCGCTGGACTTCCGGCACACCTCGTCCACACTGCTCTCCGACGTGGTGCTGCCCGCCGCGACCTGGTACGAGAAGCACGACCTGTCCAGCACGGACATGCACCCCTACGTGCACGCCTTCTCCCCGGCGGTGAACCCGCCGTGGCAGGCGCGCACCGACTTCGACACCTTCAAGCTCCTCGCCGAGAAGCTGAGCGAGCTGGCCGAGGACCACCTCGGGGTGCGCAAGGACCTGGTGGCCGCGCCGCTCCAGCACGACACCCCCGGCGAGATCGCCCAGCCCGGCGGTGTCGTACGCGACTGGCGGCGCGGGGAGTGCGATCCGGAGCCCGGGCGGACCATGCCGAACCTCGTCGTCGTGGAGCGTGACTACACGGCGATCGGGGCCAAGTTCGCCGCGCTGGGCCCGCTGGTGGAGGCCAAGGGCCTGCCCGCCAAGGGCATCACGCTGCGGCCGGACGAGGAGGTGGCGCGGCTGCGCGACCTGAACAGCACGGTGCGCGGCGGCCCGGCCGACGGGCGTCCGGCGCTGGACACGGCGGTGAAGGCGGCCAACACCATCCTGGCCCTGTCCGGCACCACCAACGGGCGCCTGGCCACCCAGGGTTTCCACACCCTGGAGGCGAAGACCGGGCAGCAGATGGCCCACCTGGCCGCCGAGCAGGAGGGCAGGCGGATCACCTACGCCGACACCCAGGCGGCGCCCGTGCCGGTGATCACCTCCCCGGAGTGGTCGGGCAGCGAGGCGGGCGGGCGGCGCTACACGGCGTTCACGATCAACACCGAGCACCTCAAGCCCTGGCACACCCTCACCGGCCGCCAGCACTTCTTCGTCGACCACGACTGGATGCACGAGCTGGGCGAGGCGCTGCCCGTGTACCGGCCGCCGCTGGACATGCACCGGCTGTTCGGCGAACCGCGGCTCGGTTCCGACGGGCACCGCGAGGTGACGGTCCGCTACCTCACCCCGCACAACAAGTGGTCCATCCACTCCGAGTACCAGGACAACCTGTTCATGCTGGCGCTGTCCCGGGGAGGCCAGACCATCTGGATGTCCGCCGAGGACGCCGCGGCGATCGGCGTCGCGGACGACGACTGGATCGAGGCGGTCAACCGCAACGGCGTGGTGGTGGCCCGCGCGATCGTCTCGCACCGCATGCCGCCGGGCACGGTCTTCATGCACCACGCCCAGGAACGCACGGTCAACGTGCCGCTCGCCGAGACGACCGGCAAGCGCGGCGGCGTGCACAACTCGCTCACCCGCCTGCTCCTCAAACCGACCCATCTCATCGGCGGCTACGCCCAGTTGTCCTGGGCGTTCAACTACCTGGGCCCGACGGGCAACCAGCGCGACGAGGTGACGGTCATCCGGCGCCGCTCCCAGGAGGTCGAGTACTGATGCGCCCGATGGCCCAGGTCGCGATGGTCATGAACCTCGACAAGTGCATCGGCTGCCACACCTGTTCGGTCACCTGCAAACAGGCGTGGACCAACCGGCGGGGCATGGAGTACGTCTGGTTCAACAACGTGGAGACCCGCCCGGGACAGGGCTACCCGCGCCGCTACGAGGACCAGGAGAAGTGGCGGGGCGGCTGGGAGCTGAACCGGCGCGGCGCGCTGAAGCTGAAGGCGGGCGGCCGGTTCAAGAAGCTCGCCGGGATCTTCTCCAACCCGCGGCTCCCGGAGATCAAGGACTACTACGAGCCCTGGACGTACGACTACAAGAACCTCACCGACGCCCCGCTCGGCACCGACTACCCCGTCGCGCGGCCGGTCTCGCAGCTCGACGGCAAGCCGATGAAGATCGGCTGGTCCTCCAACTGGGACGACAGCCTGGGCGGCGCCCCCGCCTACGGCGACCTGGACCCGATGGTGGAGCGCACGCGTCAACAGGCTTCGGAGAAGGTGCGGTTCGCCTACGAAGAGACGTTCATGTTCTACCTGCCGCGCATCTGCGAGCACTGCCTCAACCCGTCGTGCGTGGCGTCGTGCCCGTCCGGGGCGATGTACAAGCGCGTCGAGGACGGCATCGTCCTGGTCGACCAGGACCGCTGCCGGGGCTGGCGGATGTGTGTGACCGGCTGCCCGTACAAGAAGGTGTACTTCAACCACCGCACCGGCAAGGCCGAGAAGTGCACCTTCTGCTACCCGCGCATCGAGGCGGGCCAGCCCACCGTCTGCTCGGAGACCTGTGTGGGCCGGCTGAGGTACCTCGGGGTCGTCCTCTACGACGCCGACAAGGTGACCGAGGCCGCCGAGACGCCGGACGAACGCGACCTGTACGAGGCGCAGTTGAGTGTCCTTCTCGACCCGGAGGACCCTGAGGTGCGGCGGGCCGCCGAGGAGGCGGGGATCTCGTTCGACTGGATCGAGGCGGCCCGGCGCTCCCCCGTGCACGCGCTGGTCAGCAGGTACCGGGTCGCGCTGCCCCTGCATCCGGAGTACCGGACGATGCCGATGGTCTGGTACATCCCGCCGCTGTCGCCGGTGGTGGACGCGCTGACGGAGACGGGGCACGAGGGCGAGGACGCGGACAACCTGTTCGGCGCGATCGACACGCTGCGCATTCCGCTGGAGTACCTGGCCGAGCTGTTCACGGCCGGTGACACCGGTCCGGTGCGGGCGTCGCTGGAGAAGCTGGCGGCGATGCGCGCCCACATGCGGTCGGTGAACCTCGGCGAGGACCCCGATCCGGCCGTCTGCGCGGGCGTCGGCATGCGCCCCGAGGAGGTCGAGGAGATGTACCGGCTGCTGGCGATCGCCAAGTACGAGGAGCGGTACGTGATCCCGACGGCGGCCGTCGGGGACGCGCACCGGCTGGAGGCGTCGGCGCTTGAGGGGCTCCCGGACACGTGCAGCCTGGACACCGACGGCGGCCCCGGCATGGGCGGCGACGGGCCGTTCGGCCAGGACTCCGGGCGCAAGCGGCTGCCGCTGGTGCCGGTGGAGAACTTCCACATCCTGCGCAGGCGGCAGACCGCTGACGACGAGAGGGAGGTCTGAACCGATGCCCGGCTTCGAGGTGCTCTACCAGGCGGCGGCGCTCTGTCTGACGTATCCCGACGAGGACTTCCGCGCCCGGCTGCCCCTGCTGCGCGAGGCGGCGCCGCAACTGCGCGGCTTCACCGACCACGCGGCGGCGACCGGGCAGGGCGAACTCCAGGCGCACTACGTGGAGGTGTTCGACTTCAAGAACCGGCACAGCCTCTACCTGAGCTGGTGGACCGACGGTGACACCCGCAACCGCGGGATGTCCCTGGTCCGCTTCAAGGAGCTGTACCGCGCGCACGGCCTGGAGTTCACCGGCGAGGAGCTGCCGGACTTCCTGCCGGCGGTCCTCGAGTTCGTCTCCCGCACCGGGGACATGGAGATGCTCACCGAGCACCGTGCCGCCCTGGACCAGCTGCGCACCCGGCTCACCGCCTTCGGCACGCCCTACGCGTGCGTCCTGGACGCCGTGTGCGCCACCCTGCCGCCCGCACCCGCCGGAGCCCGCCGATGAACGTCTTCCTGTGGGGCGTCCTGCCCTACGCCGCCTTCGCGCTGCTGATCGCGGGACTGGTCTGGCGGCACCGCTACGACCGCTTCGGCTGGACGACCCGCTCCTCACAGGTCTACGAGTCCAAGCTCCTCAACATCGCCTCACCGGTCTTCCACTACGGCATCCTGTTCGTACTCGCCGGCCACCTGATCGGCCTGTTCGTCCCGGCGTCCTGGACGCAGTCGATCGGCATCAGCGAGCACGCGTACCACCTGTTCTCGCTCTACGGCGGCACGGTCTCCGGGGTCCTCGCGGTCGCCGGGATCGGCCTCCTGATCTACCGCCGCCGCACCAACGCGCCCGTCTTCCGGGCCACCACGGCCAACGACAAGCTCATGTACGTCTTCCTGTTCGGCGCCCTGCTCCTGGGCATGATCGCCAAGCTGTCCGACACCTCGGGCAACGGCTACGACTACCGGAGCACCATCGCCCCGTGGTCGCGCAGCCTGTTCACGCTGAACCCGAGGACGGAGCTGATGGCGGGCGTGCCGGTGCTGTACCACGTGCACGCGGTGGTCGGGATGGTGCTGATCGCCCTGGTGCCCTACACCCGCCTGGTGCACATGTTCAGCGCGCCCCTGCAGTACCTGACCCGCCCGTACGTGGTCTACCGGTCGCGCGACCCCAGACAGCTGGGGCCGCGCCCGGACCGGCGGGGCTGGGAGCGCGCGGGCTCCTGAACCGGGCCGCCTACCTCCCCGCCAGCGGTTCCGGTCTCAGCATCAGGGCGCGGAGCTGCTCACGGGTCAGGGGCGGGGTCCGCAGCAGGGGGCCGAGCTGTCCATGGCCGCGGTAGCCGGCGCTGTCGCGGACGAACAGGGTCCGGCCGTCGGGGAGCACGAGCCGGCCGGTGAGTTCCTCGGCCCACTCCAGGCCGTCCTCGTTCCGCTCCCGCGGCTGCCGCCAGATGGTCAGCACCCGGCCGCCGGCCAGTTCCTCGCGCACGCAGTCGGTGCGGGGCGGCTCGGTCCCGGTCCGCGCGCAGAGGTCCGCGGCAGGGCCCTGCCCGTCGGGAAACTTCGCGTCCAGGTACGTCTGGTCGTGCAGGGCGACTCCGAGGTAGCCGACGCCGTCCGGCCGGCGGAGGGCGTACCAGCCGTCCAGGGCGCCCTGGGACTCCCCGCCGGTGGCGGTCTCCCGGTCCGCGTCCTTCAGCAGCACGGCCAAGGAGATCTCCTCGGCCTCCCCGGCATCGGCGGGCAGCAGTTCTGCGAGCCTCCGGTCCCGCCCGGAGCCACCAGTCGGCTCGGTGTGCGTCGGAGGGGCGCCGGAAGGGACGGCAGCAGCCGACGCCCGGTCCGCCCCGCCCGAGGGCACGGCGGACACGGTGAACAGCGCGCCGGCCACGACGGCCAACGCCCCGCCGGCCACCACCGCGCGGCGCCTTCGGCGCACTCGGGACGCCCGGGCGAACACCACTGCCGTGTCGAACGAGGGACCGCCGGCCCTCTCGGCGGCCCGGGCGAGCAGGTCCCGCACCTCGTCGTCCATGACGTCGCTCATACGAACTCCTTCCCCATCACGGCGCGGAGCGCCGCCAGCCCGCGGGCGGTGTGGCTCTTCACCGTGTTCTCCCGCATTCCGAGCACCGCGGCGGTCGCCTCGACGCTCTGGTCCTCCCAGTAGCGCAGCACCAGCACGGCCCGCTGCCGCGGGGTGAGGCGGGCCAGCGCCGACCGCACCACCATCCCGGTCTCCGAGTCGGACTCGGGAGCGGCCTCTTCCGGCAGCTCCCCGTACGCGTGCTCACGCCGCCAGAACCGGCGCCTGCCCTCGATGAAGGTGTTGAACAGCGTCTTGCGGGCATACGCCTCGACGTTGTCCAGCCTGTGCAGGCGCCGCCAGCCGAGCACCACCTTGACCAGGGTCGTCTGCACCAGGTCCTCCGCCTCTTCGCGGTTGCCGCACATCAGGAAGGCGCTCCTGAAGAGCGCCAGGCGTCTGTCCCGCACGAAGTCGTGCAGCGCGTCCTCACCGCGATCCACCCCGCCCCCCTTTCCCCGCCCGCCCGCGCGGACGGTCTCACCGTTCCAGTGCGGTGGCCCGCCCTCCCGGTTGCGGTCCGGGCCGTCGGACCGGGCGGCGGAAAAGGGCCGGCGGGCGCCGCAACGTCCTGGTCCCGCCACCGCATTGAGAAGGAGTGCAGGCGTCGGACACCGAGAACGCAGCGGGAGAACCCAGTATGAGTGGAGTACGCGTACGAACGAGAGCCGCAGTCGCGGCCCTGGCCCTGGCCGCGGTCACCGTGCCGGCCGCCACGGCGCACGCCGAGGCCCGGTGGTCGGCCACGGACCTGACGCGCGTGGGCGACGCGGCCCTGACCGGCGTCACCAGGGTGGACGGCGACACCACCTGGGTCTACGGGGTCCGGGTCGGCCAGGAGGGCAAGGTCCACCCCAGGACACCGCTGCTGCTCGCCCGCGACGACGGCGAGAGGTCCTGGCGGGAGATCCCGATGCGGGGGTTCGCCGACCGGTCCAACCAGATCAGCGCGATCGACGCGGTGTCACAGGACGACGCCTGGATGGTCGGTGCGTACGAGGAGCCCCGGGGCGTCTTCCTCACCCAGCACTGGGACGGCACCGAGTGGCGGGTGGTCGACGCGCCGGCGCCCCGGGGGACGAAACTCGCCGGCGCCGGACTGCTGGACGTGTCGGCACGGGCCCACGACGACGTGTGGGCGGTCGGCTGGCTCATCGTCGTCGACAGCGAGGTGCCCGACCCCGACAAGCCCGGGGGGACGATCCAGGAGACGCACGCGGAGGCGATGCTCCAGCACTGGGACGGCGAGGCGTGGCACCTCGTGCCCGTACCGGACGCCGCCTCTCTGTGGACGAACTCCGTCACCGCCCTCGCCGACGACGACGTGTGGGTCTCCGGTTACACCTCCGAGGACCAGCCGGCGATGCTGCACTACGACGGCACGTCCTGGTCCCGTGTACCGGTCCCCTACAACGGGGTGAACGGCGAACTCGTCGACCTGGAGGCCCGCGGGGCGAACGACGTCTGGGCGGCGGGCCGGAAGCTGAACGACGACGAGGACACGGGGCACGCGCTGCTCGCGCACTGGAACGGCCGCTCCTGGAAGCAGGTGCCGGCGCCCGCCGACGCCGGTCGCGTGAACGACCTGACCCTCGCACCGGGAGGAGTGGCGGTCGCCGGGGAACAGCGGGACGGCACACCGTATGTCATGCGGCTGCGCCGGGGCCGGTGGTCGGTGCTCTCCGTCCCGCCGGGCGGTGCGGACGGCACCCGGTACCTGACCGGAGTGGCCTGGACCCCGCGGGGCGTCACCGCCGTCGGGTACGAGGAGGGGGCGACGGGCCTTCCCGGCCCGTTGCTGCTGACCGGCGGGCGCTGACGTCGCGGGACCCCGGCAGGACCACGGACGACGTGGCGGCGGCGCCGGGCCGCCCGCGCCCTCCGGCACGCGACCTGAGCGTGCCGGAGGGCGCGGGGCGTCCACGTCAGGCCAGCTTGGCCGACAGGGTGATGGTCGTGCCGGTCAGGGCCTGGCTGACCGGGCAGTTCTTCTTGGCGTCCTCGGCGGCGGCGACGAACGCGTCGTTGTCGAGGCCGGGGACGGTGCCCTCCACGGTGAGGTGGATGCCCTTGATGCCCTCACCCGGCTGGAAGGTCACGTCGGCGGAGGTGACGAGCTTGGTGGGCGGGGTGCCGGCGCCGGCCAGGCCGTGCGACAGCGCCATGGAGAAGCAGCTGGAGTGGGCGGCGGCGATCAGCTCTTCGGGGCTGGTCTTGCCGTTCGCCTGCTCGGCGCGCGACGGCCACGACACCGGCTGCTCGCCGATGCCGGACGAGTCGAAGGTGACGACACCGTTGCCCTCGAGCAGGTTGCCTTCCCAGACGGTGTGTGCGGAGCGCGTGGTTGCCACGGCGGGTCCTCTCGAATTCGCTTGCTGTACCGGGGTGGTGGTAACCCGTGCCCGGGTTCCCGCCCCCATCCGATCACACTACGGCTCGGCTCACCCGGAAGACCGCCCTGCCAGCGGGCCCGGGCAGGTCCGCGGGAAGCGTTCGACGACGGTGCAGCGGGCCGCGAGGTCGTGGTGCCCCCGCCGCAGGCCCATCACGCGGCGGTGGACCCCTGCGCGCGGCGCCCGCGGGCCGCCATCACCGCGTACACGAGCACGCCCGCGAACAGGAACAGCACGCCCTGGTAGACCGCCGCGTAGCCGGCGCCCGCGACGAGCCACAGGGAGAAGGCCGCCGCGACCGCCGCGATCACGCCGTCCCGCACCAGGCGTGCCCGGTCGACCTTCTCGCCCTGTCCGGAGACCAGGTGGAAGATCTGGGCGGCCGTGGCCAGCAGGTACGGCACGGTGGCGGTGAAGGTGGTGACGAGGACCAGGACCTCGAAGACCTTCGCCGAGCCGGACGTGTAGTTGTAGACGGTGAGCAGCGAGGCGAGGACGACGGTGACGCCGACGCCCACCGTGGGCACCCCGCGCCGCCTGCGCGCGAACGCGGCCGGGAAGAGGCCGTCCTTGGCCGCCGCGTAGGGGGTCTGGGCGCTGAGCAGGGTCCAGCCGTTGAGGCAGCCGGTCATCGAGACCAGGGCGGCCAGTGCGACGGCCCAGCCGCCCCAGGCGCCGCCGAACATGGCGTTCACGGCGTCCGAGAAGGGGGCGTCCGAGGTGACCAGGCGGTCGTGGGCGACGGTGCCGAAGACCGAGAGGGTGCCCAGCAGGTAGACGAGGGCCGCGCCCGCGGTGCCGATGACCGTGGCCCGGCCGACCGTGCGGCGGGGGTCCTTGACCTCGCCGGCGCTGACGGCGGCGGACTCCACGCCGAGGTAGGAGAAGAGCAGGATCGCGGCGGCGGCGGAGACCGCGCCGACGCCGCCGGAGCCGCTCGCGTTGAACGGGCCGAGGTTGTCCGGGTCGAAGAAGAACAGCCCGCCGACCGCGACGAGCAGCAGCGGCGCGAACTTCAGCACGGTGGAGACCAGCTGGACGGCGCCCACCCAGCGGGTGCCGGCGAAGTTGGCGAGCGCGGGCAGCCACTGGACGACGAGTGCGGCCAGGCATGCCGTCCAGCGGTGGTCGTTCACCGGGATCAGGACGTCGAGGTAGCCGACGGCGGCGACGGCCAGGGCCGCGTTGGACACCCAGGTGGTGATCCAGTACGCCCAGGCCGCGAGGAACCCGGCGAAGTCGCCGAAGGCCTCGCGGGCGTAGACGTAGGGGCCGCCGGTGCGCGGGTCGCGGGCGGCGAGGCGGCCGAAGACCAGCGCGAGCGCGATGGCGCCGACGGTCAGGACGCCGAAGGCGAGCAGGCTGATGGTGCCGAAGGGGGCGACGGAGGCGGGGAGCAGGAAGATGCCGCCACCGATGATGTTGCCCATGACCAGGGCGGTGGCGACCGGGAGCCCGAAGCGGCGGGCGTGCCGTCCGTTGCCGGGAGCGGGGTCGGCGGGGCCGGTGTGGTCGGGGGCCGCGGGGGTCGCCCGCGGTTCCGGAGCCGGTGGGGGGACGGTCCCGGTGACGTGCATGGGGTGGTGCGCCTCTCATGGAACGGGTGCCCGGGATCGCCGGACGCGCCCATGGTCGGGCACGGTCCCACACCGTTCCAAATCAGGCGCTTTTGTCCTGTACGAACCCCTCTGTGACGGGAAAAGGTGCGCCGTCCACGGCGTTCGGCCGCGAATCGTCCACGGGGCCCACGGGCACCTGCGGGCCGTTCGACTCGCGCAGCCAGCGGCGCAGCACCCGGTGCACGTGTTCGGCACCGACGATCTCCGCGCCCTCGGCGACCGGCGCGGACAGGACGACCGGCGACAGCAGGAAGGCGCGCGACTGAGCGCCGCCGAGTCCGCCGTGCGAGCCGATCTGCTCCTCGAAGGCGAGGACCTCGCCGTCGGCCGGGTCGTGGAAGGAGTTGACCATGATGTCGGCGGTGTGCGGGAAGGAGTGCGTGCGGCGTACGGCGTCGGCGGCGCCGGGACCGAAGGGGGCGAGCGGCCCCGGGTCCTCGTCGAGCCGGTCCAGGGGCACCTCGACGCCGCGCGCGCCGAGCACGACACCGCCGTGTTCCTCGCTGCGCACCAGCAGGAAGCCGATACCGGGGTGGTTGGCGAGGGTCGGCAGCAGGGCGGGGTGGCGGGCGTCGATCTCCTCCCGGGTCATCCGGTGCGGCACGTCCGGGAAGGAGACCAGGCCCAGGTTGCCGGAGGCCAGCACGATCGGCTCGGAGCGGCGCCCGGTGGGGGTGTCGGCGGGCCGCTGCTGCTCGGCGCCCTCCTCGACGGGCCGGTGCAGGGCGGCCCGTACGGTGTTGCGCGCCTCGGCGCCGCTGCGGGTGCGCCGGGCACTGCGCGGCACGGGCAGTCCGCAGCCGGCCCGCACCAGGTCGGCGAGGGTCAGGCCGTAGCGGGCGCGGAAGGTCTCGCCGGGGCTCTGGCCGTGGTCGGAGAGGATCACGATCCGGTACGGGCGGGGGGCGTGCTCGGCGACCTTCTCGATCAGGGCGAGCGACCGGTCCAGCCGCTGGAGGACCTTGGCGGCGTCCCGGCCGCCCGGCCCGGAGTGGTGGGCGACCTCGTCGTAGGCCACCAGGTCGGCGTAGACGGCGGTGCGGCCGGCGAGCATGTCGCCCATGACCGCGGCGACGACGACGTCGCGTTCGACGACGGTCGCGAAGGCGCGCACGAACGGGTAGAGACCGCCGCGCGAGACCCGCGGGCGGACCTTGTGGACGCGGGCGCGGGTGGACTGGCCGATCTCCCGGCACACCTCGGCGACGAAGGACATCGCGGTGCGCACGGCGTTGGCGGGGTCGGAGAAGTAGGCGAAGTAGCCGGACCTGGAGCGGGTCTCGGGGCTGCGGCGGCGGGTGGCTATGGACAGCACGAGGGCCTGTTCGTCGGCGCCGCCGCCGAACAGGTTGCCGCGGCTGGCGCCGTCGAGGCTGAGCAGTCCGCCGTCGCCGGTACGCCGGACCGCGCGGTACTGGAGTTCGGCGGCGCTGGTCGGGCGGTTGCAGACCATGACCTCGCCGCTGTCCTTCTCGTACCAGCGGAAGGCGGGGACGTCGTGGTTGCTGCCGTGCAGGATGCCCAGCTGGCTGGCGCCGGTCTGGCTGGACCAGTCGGTGCGCCACGGGGCGAGCCGGTGGGTGGCGGAGGCGCCGTCGCGGCCGAGCCAGCGGGCGATGGTGGGCATGGCGCCGCGGTCGACGGCGTCGAGCAGGACGTCGTGGCCGACGCCGTCCAGCTGGAGGAAGACGGTGCCTGGGTCTGCCGGACAGGGCGGGCCGGATCTGCGCCGGCGGTCGGCGAGGCGGTACAGGCGGCGGCGGTAGGCGTCGTCGTCGCGCACGGCCAGGGCGCCGCCGGTGGCGGAGGCGACGGCGGACATGACGGCGGCCACGACGACCGCCGTCTCGGGGGCGACGCCGCCGCGTCCGGCCGGGTTGACGTCGATCGCGAGGAGCAGCAGCCCGCCGTTGAGGAAGAAGACCAGCAGGCCGAGGACCAGGGTCGGCACCAGGAGCAGCAGGCGGACCAGGAGCGGCCAGACCAGGGCCGAGAGCAGGCCGAAGGCTCCGGCGCCGACCGCGGCCGTCATGGCGATGTCGGTCGCGCTGTCGCCGTCGGGCGACTGGAGCCGGAAGTCGGGCAGGATCCCGGCGAGCACGAGCATGGTGACGGTGGAGACGGCCCACACCGTGACACTCCGCCCCAGCTGACTGGCGACCCGGCGCCAACGCCCTCCACCCACGCTCCGCACACCTCACGTCCCGGCCCGTCGTCCGCGCGGGCCTTCCCCACCCTGCCACAACGCCCCGGACTGCCCGTTTGTCCCCCCTGGGTCCGGTTCACACCCGCGCGACGGCGGTCAGCGGCCGTCGTACCCGGCCGTCGGCATCGAGAGCCTGCGGTGCACGCACGCCTTCATCCGGGCGTCGTAGGACGGTTCGGCGTGGCCGACGGTCTCGACGCGGACGCCGCGCCGCGCGCACTCCGCGGTGAAGTCGTCGACGGAGGACAGCGCGCTCTCCAGCACCCGGCGGCTGGGCGCCACGAACAGGTCCTGTCCGGGGCGCACTCCGTCCCACAGGGCGTCGTGGTCGTGCCGCAGACCACGCACCAGCAACTGCCTGGCGACGACGTAGCCGTGCTCCACGGCCCAGCGGGCGCACATGGCGTGCTGGCTGCGGGAGTCGACCAGGAAGGGGTCGTCGTCCAGCTGTTCCAGTGGCGTCAGACTCGCGATCGCCGTCACCCGCACCGGCCCCATGGTGTCCCCCCTCACCTCCCGTCACCTCCCGTTTTCGCCGCCGACCCTACTCCTGGACGTAGGCTTCGGGGAGTCGCGCGAAGGAGGCAAAGAGGTGCCGGTGGAGCTCACCTGGTGGGGTCACGCCACCTGCACGGTCGAGGATTCGGGCATCCGCGTGCTCACCGATCCCCTGTTCGTCCGCCGGCTGGCCCATCTGCGCCGCAGGCAGGGCGCGGTGCCGCCGCCGGCGGCGTGGCGCGCGGACGTGGCGCTGGTCTCCCATCTGCACGCCGACCACCTGCATGTGCCGTCGCTCGCGCGGCTCGCGCCGGGCACGCGCCTGCTCGTGCCCCGGGGCGCACGACGGGCGGTGCCGGGGCTGCGCCGGCTCGGGCACCTGGAGCTGACCGAGGTGGCGCCGGGTGACGAGACGACCGTCGGTGACCTGCGGATACGGGCGGTCCCCGCGCGGCACGACGGGCGGCGGCTGCCGGTCGGACGGCACCGCGCCCCGGCGCTCGGCTATGTCGTCGAGGGCGAGGCGCGGACGTACTTCGCCGGGGACACGGGTCTGTTCGACGGCATGGAGGCGGAGGTCGGGCCGGTCGACGTGGCGCTGCTGCCGGTGGGCGGCTGGGGCCCCTACCTGGGTGCGGAGCACCTGGACGCGGGGCGGGCGGCCGAGGCACTGGCCCGGCTGGCGCCGCGCACGGCGGTGCCGGTGCACTACGGCACGTACTGGCCGATCGGAATGGACGCCGTGCGCCCCCACGAGTTCCACACGCCGGGCGAGGAGTTCGTGCGCCTGTCGGCGCTGCGCGCGCCGGGCGTGGCGGTGCACCGGCTGGGGCACGGCGAGAGTGTGCGGGTGGAGGTCGCGCGGTGAGCTGGCTGGGGGCCGCGACGCTGAACATACCGACGGAGCCGACGCAGCAGGCGCTCGGCTATCCGTCGCTGTTCCTGCTGGTGCTGATCGGGGCGCTGGTGCCGGTGGTGCCGACGGGAGCGCTGGTGAGTTCGGCGGCGGTGGTGGCGATGCACCAGACGCTGCCGTTCGCCATGCTGATGGTGTTCGCGGCGGCGTCGCTGGCCGCGTTCTGCGGCGACATGGCGCTGTACTGGCTGGGCCGGCGCGGGGTGGGCTCGAAGAACGGCTCGCGCTGGCTGGAGGCGATCCGGTCCCGGGCGCCGGAGGAACGGCTGGCGCAGGCGCAGGAGAAACTCGCCGAGCACGACGTCGCGGTGCTGGTGCTCTCCCGGCTGGTGCCGGCCGGCCGGATACCGGTGATGCTGGCCTGCCTGCTGGCCAAGTGGCCGCTGCGCCGCTTCGCGCGCGGCAACCTGCCGGCCTGCCTGGCCTGGGCGCTGACCTACCAGCTGATCGGGGTCCTCAGCGGCGCCCTGTTCAGCAAGCCGTGGGAGGGCGTCGCCGCGGCGATCGCCCTCACCGTACTGGTCAGCACCGCCCCGGGCCTGTGGCGCCACTTCCGGGGACCGGCGAAGGCGTAGGGCCTCCGGCGGTTGCCCCGGGAAACGCGGGCCGGTCCCCCTGGCGCCCGGCGGTGACGGACGGCCGCCCGGGGCGGACGGCCGTGCGTCAGCCCCGGCGGGCGAGGCGTACCGGTCCGGGCGGCGGCTCGGCGGTCGTGGGAGCCCGGGGCGGCGCGATACTCACCGGGTGGCGGGAGGACAGGGTCCGTGCCGGGTGGTAGTCGCTACTCCAACACCCGGGAGCCGCCGACCGGCAGGTCCCACAGGCGCTCTCGGGGCAGGCCCGCCTGTTCCCAGGCGGCGCGTACGCGGGTGAGGGGTTCCAGGACCGGCTCCGCGGACAGCACGAACGTCCCCCAGTGCATCGGCGCCATGTGGCGCGCGCCGACGTCCTGGGCGGCCCGCACCGCCTCCTCCGGGTCGCAGTGCACGTCGCTGAGCCACCAGCGGGGGTCGTAGGCGCCGATGGGGAGCAGGGCGAGGTCGATGCCGGGGTAGCGGCGGCCGATACGGGAGAACCAGTGGCCGTACCCCGTGTCGCCGGCGAAGTAGACGCGCCGCCCGTCGGGGGCGGTGAGGACCCAGCCGCCCCACAGGGTGCGGCACGTGTCGGTGAGGCTGCGCTTGGACCAGTGGTGGGCCGGGACGAAGTCGAACCGGACCCCGTTCAGCTCGGTCGCCTCCCACCAGTCCAGCTCGGTGACCCGGGTGAAGCGGCGGCGGTGGAACCAGCGGCCGAGACCGGCGGGCACGAGGACGGGGGTGTCGCGCGGGAGCCTGCGCAGGGTGGGCGCGTCCAGATGGTCGTAGTGGTTGTGGCTGATGACGACGGCGTCGACGCGGGGCAGGGCGCTCCAGGCGACGCCGACGGGGGTGACCCGGGGCGGGGTGCCGAGGATCCGGCGGGACCAGACCGGGTCGGTGAGCACGGTGAGGCCGCCGATCCGCACCACCCAGCTGGCGTGTCCGGCCCAGGTGACGGCGACGGTGCGGGCGTCCACGCGGGGCAGCGGGCCGGGGGCGTAGGGCAGCCGGGGGATGTCGGCGAGTCCGGCGGGGCCGGGTCTGACCGCGCCCTCGCGGGCGAATCTGGCGAAGGCCTTCAGACCGGGCAGCGGCGCGGTCAGCCGGTCATGGAAGGTCCGCGGCCACACCCGGTGCTCGGCCGGTGGCCGGGGCCCGGCGAGCGGCGGGTGGGCGGCGGCCGCGCCGGTGTCCTCGGCGGACGCGGCGCTGCTGGTGGTCGACCGGGGCTGCTGCGTCATCGAGGGGGCTCCCATCGCTGAGCGTCGCGGAGACCGGCGAAGACCGACTTCAGACCGGTCAACGCGCGTTGCACGTGTGGCAGTTCCAACGGATCCGGCGAGGTGAGGCATTCCGCCCGCCGCTCGTCGGTGCCCGCGTCGAGCAGGGGCCCGGTGGCGAGCCGGACGCGCAGGGCGGGCAGGTCGTCCCCGAAGCGGTGGCCGCCGGGGGCCGGCATGCCGAGCCGGGCGCTGAGGAAGTCCTCCAGTTCCTGGGCGTCGCCGACGCCCTCGGCGCCGAGCGCGTCGCGCAGCGGGCCGAGGTCGGCGTACAGGTGGCGGCCCGCCTGCGGGGGCCGGGCGGTGGCGCCCGCGGCGACGACGGCGGCGTGCACGGCGGCGGCCACGCGCGCGTG